>JAFQYO010000001.1 GCA_017406405.1 Candidatus Saccharimonadota bacterium | reverse complement strand
TTTATCCCTTTATTTTACCACAATCCCCCCGCCTTAGAAAAGTCGCACCCGATAGTTGCTAGTCTTCATGTCAAAATTATACTAAACTACTATTATGAAGTTCAAAGATAAACTCAAGAAACAGCGCGCCCTCGCCAATCTCTCCCAAGAAACTCTAGCCGAGAAACTCCAAGTCTCCCGCCAAACCATCTCCAAATGGGAAAACGGCAGTTCCCTCCCCAGCACAAAACATATTTTTACACTCACCGAAATTTTTAACTGCTCCATTAACGACCTCATAACTCCTCCCACCACTTCAAAACCCAAAAACCCAAAATCCTCATCAAAACCCTCGTCTAGTCCCCTGTCTAAAACCCTCTCTAAAATCTCCCCTAAACGCTACCTCTACCTACTGACCGGAACTCTCGTTTTGTTAATTCTTAGTTTCAGTCTCTCGCTCCTCAGTCTCCAATCTATCAACAACTCTAAAATCAACACCCAAAAACTCGCCGTCTTCGACAAACTCCTCGACGGCTCCCTAGAAACTATCACCAACAACCCCGCTCTAAACAGCTTCACCAACAAAAAAATCGTCGGATTTGGTTACGCCGAACCCGACGGAACGTTCTATATTAAATGCGCTCTGTCCTCTGGCAGCTCCAGCACCCCCTGTTCAGCCATCATTTACTTCTGCGAAGAAAACAACGGCTATTCCTATAAATGCCAACTCCTCGACGACCCCAACTATCTCCCTAAAGGAAAATATTATGAACTCAGTTAAAAAACTCCTTCTCGCCATCTCTCTCGTCGCCACTCTCGGTCTAATTTATTTTTTCATTATCAAGAATAACTCCGCCCCAACTCCAAACACCGCCGACTTGGTCAACGCCCCCTCCGAAGAAACCGGTTTTCTCCCCGAAAAAATTATCGGCAACCCCGAAACCGCTAAACTAACTATCTATGAATATGCCGATTTTGGCTGTTCCCACTGCGCCGAATGGAACGAAGTTCTTAACGACCTCTTAGAAAAACATAATCAAGAAATCGCCCTAGTCTTTCGCGACTACAACACAAAACTTTTCCAAAACAGCCCCCTCGCCGCCCGCGCCGCCACCGCCGCCCAAATCCAAGGCTATTTTAAAGACTACAAAGACCTCCTCTTCTCAAACCAAGCCGAATGGCTCTCTGAAGATGAAACTAACTTAAAAGAATTGTTCGCTAACTATTTTAAAACCGCCTCAAACAACGCCGGAGATTTAGAAAAGTTTAAAACCGACCTCGAAAGCGACGCCGTAGAAAAACGCCTCGACTTTGAACAATCCCTAGGTAAACAAATCCACCTTACCGGGACTCCAATGTTCAGAATTAACGAAAAAACTATCAAACTAGAAAAATTGCTCGAAACAATCGAGCAAAAACTAAACTAATCCCTGGTGGAGCTTAATTAACCAGGTTTTAACGGTATACAAAAACGAGCCACGAAAAAGCTAGATAGAAATTGCCATAAAAATGTTACAATGAGGGTATGAAGAATGAAATTGAAGCCCAGTTTTTAGATATTGATAAGGATGACATACGTTCAAAGCTAAAAGAAATTGGTGCAAACCTAGAGAAACCCGAAGTTTTAATGCGACGTGTCGTTTTCTATACTGGCGAACATTCTTTTGCTCGTGTTCGAGATGAAGGTGATAAAATCGTTATGACTTATAAGAATGTCAGTGATGATCATTCTATTCTCGGCACGAAAGAAGTTAATATTGAAGTAAACGATTATGATGATGCAATTCTTTTTTTGAGGGGCTGTGGGCTTAAAACTAAAGCTCACCAAGAAACTAAGCGAGAAATTTGGAAGTTCGGCGAAGTAGAAATTTGCATCGATACCTGGCCATGGTTACCGACTTTCATAGAGATAGAAGGACCAAGCGAAGAATTGGTCTGGGGAACAGCAGACAAACTTGGATTTGAGAAAAATCAAGCAAAATTTGGTTCGGTAGATACTACTTATCAACACTATTACGGAATAGAACCTGATATAGTAAATTTACACACACCAGAGATTATGTTTGACATGAAACCACCGAAGTGGGCAAAGCGAAATATTAATGAATAGAAACCCTATTAGTTCAATTCGCTAAGTTGTAGGGGATTTAACAGCCGAAATTATAGAGGTAAATTGTGTTTTTTTGGGCATGTTTTTGTCGCGAAAATGGCATAAAAATAGCCCTCTATACTAACGAGGGATTTAACAGGCGCTAACAGATTGCGGAATAGATAAAAATAATTTTATAAACCGTTTGGTGGGTCGCAAGGGGCTCGAACCCCTGACCTTCTCGGTGTAAACGAGACGCTCTAGCCAACTGAGCTAGCGACCCAACTCCCCCATTATACCACAGATACGTATTTCTATTTAACTTTTACCGCTGTTCCATACGCATACATTTCCGACGCTCCGCCCATAATTGTTGACGAACCTAGCCTCATTCCGACAATCGCGTTCGCCCCCATTTTCTTTGCGTCTTCCGTCATTCTCTCAATCGCAACCGCCCTCGCCTTTCTCATCATATCCGTGTAACCCTTAATCTCCCCGCCAACTACCGTCTTTAATCCCGCCATAAAATCACTCCCAACGTGCTTTGACATCACTACTTCCCCTTTCGCAACCCCAAAAACTTCCTCAACTTTCTTCCCCATAACCGTTTCTGTTGTTACAATAATCATTTTTCCTCCTTTCTACTAATTATATCATACTGTCAATCTGAACTGTAATTATGTATAATTTAACTATGGACTATATTAAATATATTCGCGAAAAAGTCGGTCATTCTCCTATTTTCATACCAGCTGCTTCTGGCTTCATTATAAAAAATAATCAAATCCTCCTCCAAAAACGCTCTGATAACCATAAATGGGCAGCGCACGGTGGCGGTATGAATTTTGGAGAAACCCCCCTCGAAACTCTGACCCGCGAAATTAAAGAAGAACTCGGCGTTACTCCCATAAATCCTTCTTTCCTCAATATCTACGCCGGCGAAGAATGTCATTTTACCTATCCAAACGGCGACGAAGTCTACGCCGTTGTCTCAATCTTCCTTATTAAAGACTATCAAGGCGACTTCTCAATCGACCCTAATGAAATCGAAACTCTCGAATGGTTCGACTTAGATAAAATTCCGCCAAAATCCGAAATCAACCCAGCCGATTATCTTCCACTCATGGATGCTATAAAAAAGCTAAAATCTACCAATCACAAAGAACTCAAACCCCTGAACTGGCTTACAGACAAAACTCTCTAATATGTTTTTCTCTTGTCCCATCCGTCGGACGCGATTTTTTACTAAACATATTCAAATAGTTTTTATACTGAGCCTTCATCCGCGCCGAATCTGGCAACTTAAAATATATCTCTTTAAACTCCCCTTCTCGTTCAATAAAATGATCTTCCTTACTAATATTTCTCACTTTCCACTTCCCGTTATCCGAAGTAGTTATAAACGTATAAATCGGAACCTCCGCCCGAATATATTTTTTTAAACACTTCTTATGATACCTATTTTGCTCTACCGGGCTCCTAAAGAAATACTTTTTATCCGCCAAATACTGCATCCATTGTTCTTTTTCCCCATCACCATAAATATTCCCCGAAAGCGCCTTGTGTTCAAAAATCAAAATCCCCTTCTTTGACAAAGCCAAAACATCAATCTCCGTCGTCTTTCCATTATATTTTCCAAACTTATCAACCGCCGGAATATAAACATTTCTAAAAATCTGTTCCTCAGAAAACCCAACTTCTAAAAGCGAGCGATAAAGCCACCTCTCCCCAGCTTTCCCTAAAGTTTTATATTCGTCATTATGTCTAACATAATCTTTGACATCATCAAAAGAAACGCCCTTATCTCTAGCTTCATTAAAAGTAGCAACAACAAGCGCAAAAAATATAATCAAGCCAACAATAACATAAAACCACACCATATCCATATATACTATATATTATAGCATATATTTCTCAAAAAATCAATAACACTCCTATTCCTTAACCTCTCTCTCCTCAAACCTAAACTTCTGTTTAACCTTCGGGTATTTTTTATGGTCAACTTCGCTTAAGAACATCTCTTTCGGCCGAATATACAACCCTCCGTCCCCATAAAGTTGCCGATAAACGACATAATCTTCCAAATCCTCCGACCCCTTCGCAACCCCCTCAACAATATAATACTTCCCCTTAAAATGTCGATAAACTCTGTGGATTTTCAACTCTCTCCCCTCTAGAACCTCCCCAGAAACCTCCGCTTTCTCCAAAACTTCCCTTAAACTCTTCTCTTTTCTCTCAAACACCTCCCCCGACAAAAACCACGCCAAAATCGCCCCCAAAAAGTTCCCTAAAACACAAAGTAAAATTATTAGAACCAACCGAAGACTAAACTCTAAACTCACCCCCAGCGTAATCACGTTTGCAATCGAATGTTGCATCCCCGCAAAGATAAACAGTGGCACTCCGATCAAAACCCCAAGTGCCGTTCCCTTTTTATACAATTTAACCGCGAGGTACATTATCATTCCGCATAAAACTGCCTTAATCAAAAACGGAAGCGTCAGTTCCCACCCCCCAACTTTAACCGCCGCCGCAGAAACAACTTCCCCATCCGCTAGTCCAAACATCGCCCCAAACAAATACCCAAACACCAAATTAGAAACTAAAATCAATCCTAAATCTAAAATCCGAATTTTATCTTCAATCAAAAACCCACATTTCCCCGTAAAAAGGTTTAGCCCTAAAACACAAACTCCGAGCAAACCAAACGAAAACAACACCGGCCCAATCGGACTTCCCGCCTTCAGCAAAACATAATCCCCTAGCCCAATCAAAAGCGCCGCCCCCGCTCCCTTAACAATAATTTCTAAATATTTTTTCATCACTTACCTCGCTTTTATTACCTCTATAATATCACACAACAAGAAAAAACGGAGCTTTTCGCTCCGTAAAACTATTTGCCCTAAAGTACACCGAATGATTAACTGCCCGCTCCGTCTCGCCTCATCACGCTACTTATTCTGTGCAACATATTCCTCAAGACAAAGCCCGTTATCAGCAATCGCGTGCGCAACTTCCGGCGAACCAACGAATCGAATCTCGTACGGCTCGCACGGAACTCCGGTTATCTCTTCCTTACCCTTCGGGTATCGGTCAATAAACCCAAAGTCCGCAAGCGACCGGTGCAAAAGCTGGAAATACGGAATCGTCTCCTGGCGCTCCGCCGTCTCCGTGTACCAAATCCAATCGTTCCTATCCAGGCTATCTTCATTATACTTAATCAGTACGTTAACCAGAAGCCCAGTATGATGCTCGGAATATCCCGGCAAAACTACTTTGTTCGTTTCCGCCCATCCTTCGAGACTACCGTAATAGTCAAAGACCTCTTGCTGCTCCTGTTCCGTTCGATACCCACTAAAGAGCCCAATCTCCATCCCCTGCTCTCGGAGATAGAATTGCAACTCCGTGAACGCGAGATACGCTGCCCGCTCGAGTCCGGTCGGCTCTCCGTAGAGAACGTCCGCCGCGTAAACCAAATCTCCCTGAAGCGCTCGATCATATTCCCCTCCAAACTCATACGGATTATCATCATTAACCACGATCAGATAATCCCGTTCCGGATTCAAAAGGTCAGAGATCTGGACTTCCGCCGACGTTTTCGTCGTAAACACGAAAATCGTTACGAAGACCAAGACAGCCCCGACCATCAGAAGAAACTTCTTCACGCTAGATCCCCTCACTTTCCAAATCTTAAAGTTCAAAAACCGGCAAATAGTTTCAACTATTATATCATAAATCTTCCCAATTTCAACTCTATATGGTATAATAGAAGAACAGGTTTTCCTGAATCTATTTTGGAGGTGTTCTTTACCATGAAGAAAGTCGTTTCTCTACTCGTCGCCATGTTCCTCATCGCTTCTCTATTCGTTGCCTTTGCTGAAGTTCCCGTTGAAGTCCTCGACAACCCCTATCTCGTCCTCGTCAACAAG
>JAFQYO010000004.1 GCA_017406405.1 Candidatus Saccharimonadota bacterium | reverse complement strand
GTTCTTTGAAACGCTCATCGATTTTGACCCAGAAACGGCCGTAGCCGTTTTGGAAAATCCGACGATTACCATCCCCGAGTCTCAGGTCGTATTTTATGAAGGCCTGATCGACGGCAACGGTTGGACTGCTGGTCAGGAAAACGGCTTCGGCTATCGTATCTTTAACTAAGCACCTTATAAAAAGGCTGGCGTTTGCCAGTCTTTTTAATATGTTGTATAATATAAAACATGAAAACTGTTTATGTCGGGATGTCTGGCGGGGTTGATTCTTCTCTGTCTGCTGTGTTGTTAAAAGAGGCCGGGTATAAGGTCGTTGGCGTCTATATGAAAAATTGGTCGCGCGACCTCCCAGGGATGAAATGCCCTTGGGCCGAGGATTTGGCCGATGCCAAGCGCGTCGCGGTAAAACTCGGCATTGATTTTAAGATTTTTGATTTTGAAAAGGAATACAAGCAGAAGGTCGTTGATTATATGCTCTCCGAGTTTGAAAAAGGCCGTACCCCGAACCCCGACATCATGTGTAATCAAGAGATAAAGTTCAAACTTTTTTACGAAACCGCAAGAGAGGACGGGGCAGATTTAATCGCCACCGGCCATTACGCTCGGGTCTGGAACGACGAAGTCGCGAGTTTGAAGGAGCAGGGCTCCCCGCTCGCCGGCGGCGCCGAGCCTTGCGAGCGACCATCTCTCCTAAGGGCCGTCGACGAAAACAAAGACCAGACTTATTTTCTCTATCGCATCTCCGAGGAGGCGATTTCCCACACCCTCTTTCCCGTCGGCGGGATGAAAAAACCAGATGTTAAAAAATTGGCGGCAGAGAAAGGTCTTGATAATGCCTATAAAAAAGAGTCCATGGGGGTTTGTTTTGTCGGCGAGGTTGGCATGGAAGACTTTTTAAAGCAATATTTCCCCGAAAAACTCGGCCCCATCATCGACGCCGACACCGGCGAGACCGTCGGCTCCCATACCGGCGCAATTTTCTATGCTCTCGGCCAACGCAAAGGCCTAAACCTCGGCGGCGGCCTCCCCTATTATGTCGTCAAAAAAGATGTTTCAAAAAACACAATTTACGTTTCTCGCAATTTGAATTTTAAAGACCTCTGGACCGATGAACTTGGGCTCGAGGATGTAATCTCCCGTTCAGAAAACCCTTTACCTATAATCTCTATTAAGACTCGCCTGCGTCATCGTGCCTCGCTCATCCCGGCGGAACTACAAGGCGACAAACTCAAATTCGCGGACAAAATTAAGCGCCCCGCCTCCGGCCAATCCGCTGTCTTTTATAGGGGCAACATCTGCCTCGGCGGCGGAATTGTGAAATAAACATTGCATTAATGCTTAATCTGTGCTATAATAACATAACTGTTACCATTTTAGAGTAAAAAAGAAAAAAGGGGGTATCTTAATGGAAAGTACATTTGAAAAACTAGACATAAGATCTAACGATGAAATCGTTAGACTTAAGCGGTCGATTGACTGCTCTAGCACCGAGGCGTTAAAAAACTCAATGCTAGAGTTTCGCGATATAACTGAAAGCTACATTTTTCAGTATAACGCGATTATCAAAACCGCGTTAAAAGAGAATCGTCCGGCCTTCGCCCGCTCAATAAATGAGGGATTAATCAAGGAATTAAGACTCCGCGCAATCGCCATCCTTGAGGTCTCAGCCCAAATCAACATGGCATATCCGGACGCAGCAAATAGGCTGCATAATTTCGGCCTCCGGATTGCCAATGTTCGG
>JAFQYO010000020.1 GCA_017406405.1 Candidatus Saccharimonadota bacterium | reverse complement strand
TGGAACACTTTCGGGATGTTCTATTCTTCTCTTTGACAGCCACATAGTCGTCATCGCAAAGGAGAACAATCGAATCGCCCTCTTTGTCCGGCGTATAAACCACCGCCGTAAACGGAATCGTCCGCTCTTCCCCGTCCCGCAGATCGTAAATCGAATTGTCGGAAAAAGATATCGAGTAGTAAGGAAGCGTGTCAGCAAAGGTCGTCAGGGAAATCACCGGAAGCGTCTTGTTCCCGGTTTTCAGAGTGATATCTTCATGACGGGAGACACTGTCGGTCGTTGGGGTAATCGTCAACTTCACGATTGCCGTTTCATGCGGCGACAGTTCCCTGTCCGTAAAATCTGTCGCGACACAGGAACATGATTTCGCCCCAATGCTTAGCGAAATCTTCTCATTCAGCGGATTGACGACCGTAAACTCATCGGTAATCGTCTTAATATCATTCGGATCAAACCAGCGTGTTCCTAAATGATGCGTATAAATACCTCTTTCAGGAAAATCGCCGAATTCGGGAGTTTTCGCACGGGGAAGGAAGAGGGAGACCATAACTGCGATTGTTGCAAGACCGCCGATCCAAAGGTAAAACGAACCGTTTTTAAGCCATGACCACATACATTTCCCCCTATTGTCTTACCGGTCGAAAAAAGCGATTTCCATAGATTTTGAACTCCGTTCGTCTGGAAAGCCAACAGACATTTCCTATGCTGCCGCTGACCGCTTGGCGCTTTTCCATTTCTTCCAAATCCCGTACGCGATAAAGAAACCGGCTATCAGCAAGATTGCGGGACGGATCAAAACGGTAAAATCAGCATTCCTGTCCACCTGCGATTCGATCGGAGAACTCGCCTGAAGATCGCGAACACCGTATTGGTTAATGTCAAAGTATTCCGGAAGGTCCCTCTCAAGTTTGTCGTTAAGATTTAAAGCCAGACCTCCGATATCGGAATCGCGGTCGAGGTAGATATAGAAATCGGATTTTTTCGGTTTTTCTTTCCCCATATCGTCCGATTCCCACTTGGTAACGAGGTATTTATCAATATCCTCTTCTTTGAAGTCGTCGAAAAAGATTGTCGAAAACGTATAAATTTTTTTCGGAAGAACACAGCCATTGTTAAGTGTGGAAAAATCGAGCGCCTTGACTACGGACAGTCGGTCCCGAACTTTGTTCTTCTGATGATGAGTAAAATGATCCCGCTGCGTTTCTTCTAACAAAACAGGAAAGGGATAGAGGTTAGAGAGGGTAAACAATGTATCAGAAATGACAGATGAAAACGGATCCGGTTTTTCATGATGAACTGATATTGTAGTTGTTTCTTTATTATTTTCAATGGCAAACTCTGTTGTGACATCTGAACGGCCAGAGTAAAAATCAAGCAACGAGTAACTATAGTCTAAAAAGTTAGGGAGTGAACGTGAGCCGCCGAGAGTCAACGGACATGGAATCACTCCTTCAAACTGATTGAGAATCGGAAGGCTCTTGTTTTTTTCGTCACGTTCTAGAACAAAAAGTGTTCTGTAGTGATGCTTTAAACTCTGCTTTCGATAGACAGCACGTAACTCGGCGTTGGCAACTGTCACATGATCCATAAGGTACTCTGGAACTCTTGTTTCGAGCTTGTCAACGACGAGACTCTCGTAGGTCATCTTCTTGGTTTTTGCGAGAGTTCCCGTTGCGTGGATAACAAGCCGTCCGTTAGACGTATCATAATTCTCAGCTTCTTCTAACGTGTTGACAACATATCCAGAATACGAGTAAGTGCATTTAAATTCAACTTCCCGAAGCTGTTGGTTGACTCCTTCCCTAATCGCATCAATTAGGGCCATCTGGTTTTCTTCGCTATAAGCGGCAAGGGTGACACCACAGAAGAAAACAGTTAATAACAATCGAACGAATGTCATAAAAATTCCTTTACGGACTATGTGTGCAAGTCTTTTTAATCGGATAAAACCGTATCTGGTCTCGTACGACACGATTTCGAGTCTTTTTCGGTGCCCCACTATTGTTTTCAACTGACGCTTCTTACTGCCAAGGATATTTTTTACAACTCTTCTCCACGGACGTATACTTACCAAGCACGCTACCATTCGTTTTATTATTACAGTCAATTTCATTTGCGTATTTATACTCTACTGCGCAAGTAATCTCTGAGGGATCCTGTTGTTCGCAGTTTAGATAGTATTCCGTCGCACCGCACTTCCTGTATGCCTTCGCAGTTCTTCGCATGTAATATTCCGGCTGATCTAAGAGTTGTTGGCAGCTTTTCTCGATACAATCGCCTGACCCATTTCCGGGAGGAACGACAATACACGGACGATTGTATTTCGTTTCAAGAGCAGCGAAAACACACGCGGCAACCCAGACCACAGAAACCAGACTAAGCACAAACGAAGTTCGTAATTTCATTGTTCTTCTCCTTGTAACAGAGTTTGAATTGAAAGTTGTTTAAAGCTATTCTCACCGACTTGAAATATCATCGGCGTATCAACGGACCAGGCGAACTTGTCCGAAAGATTTGCATGGACGAAACCGGAGGGGAGAAAACCTTCTCCCTCGCATGGAAGAATTTCGAGAAATATGACATGGGCAGCGCCTTGCCCCGCCAGAAAGTCTTTCACTTCCCGGCATTTCGGACAGCCGTTCCGGTAGATCACAACGGTCCACGAGCCTGACTTAAGAAGTGACCGGACTTCGGCGGGTTCGATAAACGGCAGAAGAGGAAATTCCCCTTCCGGCCATTTGTCCGGTTCGAGCAGGATGGTTCGGCGCCCGTCGCCGCGGGTATATTCGGTTCCGAGAAGAACACTGTTGCCCGCGTCATGCGAAAGGAAGGCGGAGAAGACCGGAACGGACGTGACAATCCAAATTGCGGCAGCGGCAAGGATTCTCCTTACAGACACAGGCGCTTTCACAAAACGAACCGCCTTACAGAAACATAAACCGATAACAACTGCAAGGTCTAGAAGAGCCATGTACCACGGGCTGATTCGAATCGTATTTCCAAAGCAGCCGCAACTCGCTTCTCCGGCCAGGGCCTTTATCAACGAGATGAAACAGAAGAACGCAAAGAGGATAATCGTTGCCATCCAGATC
>JAFQYO010000019.1 GCA_017406405.1 Candidatus Saccharimonadota bacterium | reverse complement strand
TATCTGTCTTGGTTGTTATCTCATCAATTAGGAACTAACGCTAGCCGCAGTTAGTTTGAGAGACTGGCTTCGCCTAGCAGAAAGGACAATAATGAAGCCAGATATTTCATTAACTGAGGCTTTCGAGCTGTTTAGGGTGGAACAAATAGTATATAAGAATCAGTCGGATCGTACCGAAGAAATGCATGGTTTAGCTCTCAGGCTACTCCTTGAGTTTTTCGGCGAGGATATCATGATGTCCGAATTAGATTTTGACAAGATTCGTAGGTGGAAAGATTGGTTATCCAAAAATAAGAAGCCCAACACGGTTCGCGGTTACATCATTAAATTGCGCGTCGTTGTTAAGCATCTCCAATTAAAGGGTTATCCAGTTATTAACCACGAGTTGATCGGGATCCCGAAAAGGGATGCAACGGTCGTCGATTTTCTTGAGGTAGATGAAGTCAAGAAGTTGATCCAAGCTACATTTAAGAAGTCTCCCGGTTACTCAAAATTCAAAAGGTATCGTAATCGTGCTATGCTTTCGTTGCTTTTTAGTTCCGGTGTTCGCAACGGTGAGCTTTGTGCTATTAATGCCTGCCAAATTAAGCCGGGGGACAATACATTTACCATTATCGGAAAGGGCAATAAATCTCGTCTTTGCTTTATGGATGATGAAACTCATAAATATATTGACGAGTATATGGCTCTGCGGAACGACAATTGCCCGGCGCTGTTTGTTTCGGAGAAGAATAAATACGCTAGGATCTCAAATGAGGTCGTCCAGATGGTGGTTAAGAATAGTGCTGAAAAAGCCGGCTTGCGTAAGTCGGTTCATCCGCACACTTTGAGGCATTCATTTGCCACAGATCTACTCCGTAATAATACCAATATTGTGTATGTTAAGGAGTTTCTCGGCCATGAAAGTATCCAGACCACCATGACCTACACTCATGTCGTCGATGAGGATCTTAAAGCTATTCATATGGCCAAGCATACCACTATCGCAGTCGCATAATGCAGCCTACTAAAATCAGTTCAAAAGTGGGCTGATTTTTAATGGAATTAACTCATTTTTCGGATTTTTATGTTATAATGAATGTAGGAAGTTTAATAACAAGGGTTCGTAGTTTACAGGTGCGAATCTTAAGCTTTCGGTATAGATTACAATCCCATAACTCAGCTATCGTGCTTAGTTGCACTGGCAGATTGATTAGTTGGAGCTATAATCTCGTACCTTACCTTGTAGAACTAGCAATTGGCTAGGTGCTATCATGGTAAGGATGAGGTCTCGGGTTCAAATCCCGATCGCGGCTCCATAATCGAATAATAAAAGAACTGCTTTGATGAAAATCGAGCAGTTTTTTGTTTTCCTAGAGTTCGCTCATTGCAATTTATCTTCGAATCTGGTTCTAATAATCGGACATTCTGGCATATCTAAGAGGCTATCAGAAATTTTTACGAGTTCGTCAGCAAGATAAACTTCTTTTCTCCATTCTTCGGGTATCGCTTCGTAGCCATAATAGGCACCTGCGAGCTGGCCATAGCAAGCGGCGTTTGTATCGGTGTCGCCGCCAAGGCGAATGACCGCCAGCATCCCGTCTCTGAAGTTATCGAAATTCATCAACCCCCAAAGCGAAATCGTAAAAGCGTCGACGATGTATCCGCCGAGATTACGGAGGTTTTCGCTATCTTTTTTCAAAGCACGACCGACGAGTTCGTCGATATTTTCGAGCCAGAACTCATCATATTCTTCTCCTCGCATCCAACGCGAGCAATAACTTGCGATATTGTTTTTAGATAAGCCGTGCAGAGCGCAGTAAAGCATCGTCGCAAATAGCGCGGTCGTGGCTTCGGCGGCGATAGAATTGTGCGTCTCGCGACATGAAAGAATAGCCATTTCGAGCGTTGGGGCTATGTCTTTTTCTTCGATGTATTCGCCGTTCTCGTCTTCTGGCTCTATGACAAGATTGCCTTTCTCGCAACCGTCCCGTAGAGTAGGATACTTTTTGTCTGGGAAAGTATTAGCGATAATAATCGGAGCGAGGCGCATGATGGCGCCGTTGCCGGCGGATTCGACTTTTTCGTCTTTAAAAATGACCGGATAACGTTCGTAATCGCGAATCGAACGTAAGGTTTGACCGCCAACGTCAACAGCGGGCTTTTTATCGTAAGTTCGATATCCTTCGTCAATCCAGGCAGTGAAGCGACGCATGATATCATAAGAGTCGTAGCCGTTTTTCGATAACAAGCTATCAGCAATACAGAGGGCCATTTCCGTATCGTCGGTCCAGACGCCCTTTGGGGCGCGGTAGTTTTCGTGGAAGTGGGCGATTCGGTCGCCCATTTCTTTAATGTGGACGTCGGACGGTTCCGGCAGGAATTCTACAGGAGCGCCAAGCGCGTCGCCAACGGCGAGGCCGACAAACATTCCGCGAGCTTTGTCTCTATATTTCTTCATATATATATTATATAACAATGCTTTTCAAAAAGAAAAGATTGTGATAAACTAAGGATAGTGCTGGAATCGTCTAGTGGCAATGACAAGAGACTGTAAATCTCTCGCCTTCGGGCTTCGTAGGTTCGAGTCCTACTTCCAGCACCAGTTTAGGACGTTTTGAAAATCTATTGCGCGTGAGCGCGTTTTTTATTTCTTTTTTGGGCGGATAAGTCGACGGCGTGGAGGCATAGGAGACGAGGAGACGGAGCCGGCGGGCTTCATAGTCGCAGTTGCAGAACCGGAGGTCTTTCGGACGGGCTTTTTTATTTTCTTCGGCTTTAAGGGGGCGGATTTTTCTATAGCAGGACGAGCGGATTTGGCGCGGAGCAGACGGCGTTTTTTCGGGGAGGATTTTTGTTTTTCGAGGGAAGCAAGTTGGTTGTTTATTCGGAGAGTCGTGCTTTCTATGCCTTCTTGGTCGCCGGAGGCTTCATAGAGGGCGAGAATTTGGCGTAAGGTCGTCGTCGAAGCTTCGAGTTCGTATGCCGACTCGAGAGCGTCGATGGACTCTTTACGACGACCGAGTTTTTCAAGAGCCTTCGCGAGGGCAATAAAACGGGCGGCCACACCTCCTTCAAGCTCGAGGGCTTGTTCAAAAGCCATCGCGGCTTTTTCGTAGGCGCCGGTTTCGAGATAAATCAGGCCGGCGTTATGAAGAGAGGAAGCGTTATTATCGAGACTTTGAGCGATTTCGAAACATTCAATCGCCTCGTCGAATTTCGACTCTTTTGCGTAGAGAATCCCGAGACGGTTATAAGCGGCGGCGTTTTTTTCGTCAAATTTCAGAATCGTCAAGAGGGCCTTCTCGGCGCGGAGAGGCTTTCGCTCTTTCATCGAGACTTGCGCGATTGACCAGAGCTTTTTCATTTGGGCGTTGAAGCGGGGAGAGTTTTCGGCTTCTTGGTTTTTCTTCTTAACGATTTCGGGATAAACAAAAATAAGGAAAATAAGAAACGCGAAAATGAGTAAGGCGCCAATCATATGTATTATTATAGCATATCCGCGACTAAATGGAGTTTAATATGACCGTTTTTTTCAAGGTTTTCGTAGGTTTTGAGGAGATTTGGGAGTTTTTTTAGGTATTTTTCTTGGTTTGTTGCGAAATAGGATTTATAAAGGATTTCTATCGCGGTCCCGACAACTGCGAGAGCATAGCGACGAGGATTATCCTTTTTCTTCGAGAGGTCATTTCCGAGAGCGATAAGACCTTTTTCGTCGGCGACAATAAGTTGTTTCGCGAGGGCTTTTGTTTTTTCGTCGGTTTTAATCGGGGCGGAAAGGCGGTCGGACTCTTTTTCGAAATAGATTTGGGCTCGAGACAAAACGGTCGGGAGAAGCGAAGAAGGAGAGGTGGTTAATAAAATGAAATGATGACGAGGCTTTGGCTCTTCGAGGTTTTTCAAGAGGGCATTTTCGGCGGCAGGGTTCAAACATTCGGCGAATGTGATAACGAAAAACCGGTCGGACGACTCGACGGAATTCGTCGAAGAAACAAAATCTCGAACAGAATCGACGGAGATTTTTCCGGTTTTTTCGTCCGGAGACAAAAAACTAACCGAGGATTTATAGGCTTTTTTGAGGATTTTTGTAACTGAATCTACGTCGGCGACAAAAATCGAGAAGCTCGTTTTTCTTGAGAGGTCGGGGATTTTTTCAAGGTTTTCTAAGAACATTAGTTTTCAAAAAAGGTTAGAAATTCGGGCGGAAGAGGAGCCTCGAAAGTCCGACGAGAACCTTCGGGAATGGTAATCTCGAGAGATTTAGCATGGAGAAAAAGGCGCGATTTTTCGAAGCTTTCGTCCCCATAAACTTGGTCGCCAACAATTGGCGTCCCGAGGTATCGTAAATGGACACGGAGCTGGTGAGTTCGGCCTGTAATCGGCTTAAGCTCGAGGAGAGAGAAATCGTCATTTGACTTTAAGACCCGATAGAAAGTCGTCGAGGGCTTTCCGTTTGGATCGACTTTAAAAGTCGTCGGGCGTTTTATGTTTCGAGCGATAGGGAGGTCAATTTTTGCGGAGTCGAGTTTCGGACGGCCTTTAACGACGGCGAGGTAGGTTTTATGGGCCTTTCGATCTTGGAACTGCTTTCGGAGGGATTTTTGGGTCGGCTCGTTTTTGGCGAGAATAACAACGCCAGAAGTGTCTCGGTCGAGGCGATGAACGAGGAGGCCATAATCTTCTAGTGTCGGTTCAGGACAGTATTCGCCCTTCGACATCGAGAGAAGGCCAGCGGGCTTATTCAGGACTTTTACGTTTTCGTCTTCGAAGATTATCTCGGGGTCTTTGAAGGACTTAGGGAGTTTCTTTTCGGGGACGGAGAGAGAGATTTTTACGGACGGGCTGTATTTTTCGTTCGGTTTTTCCGCAACAACTCCATCTACAGTCACAAAACCGGATTTTATGAAACTTTGGAGAGAAGAGCGGTTATACTCGGGATATTTTTTAACAAGAAGATGGTCGAGACGGAACAACTCTGGTTTTTCGGCTTCGGTCTCTAAAATAATATCGCCGTTTATAACGCGAGACATCTCTGGTTTCGAGAATTTTTTGCCGGTTCTAATCATGAGAAAATTATACCATAAAAAGCCGGCGCCCGAAAGCGCCGGTTTTGTTTAGACATATTTCCCTTCATAAAAACCAGAAATGTGCGGGAGACTGATTTGTTTGTATTCGGCAATTGTTTCGTAACACAGCCGGAGCAAAATCATTAAGAACTCGAAGATTGAGGAAAACTCGCCAAAATTTCTCCGACCCGCATCAAGCGCGGGAATAAGAAAATTGTCTGTTTCCCTTATAAGCGTAGTTATCTCTTCGTCAGAGAGCGATTCTTCGCCAACGACTTGGCCATAACAAATTTCCGACCAGCGATAAAGACTTTTCGCAAGCAGGGCTTCTTTGTTTTGGGACAGCTCAGCATAGAATCGTTCCGTGGTTTTTTCTGGTGTTTCGCCAAGAAGAGGGACGGGCTGAAGCCGACGTATGGCACGCTGGATTTTTTGATTAAAGCCAGATGTGTCGGCGTTTGGCAAGTTGCCGAGAAGAATTGTCGCGATTGCGTTGTCTTCGCGAATTCCGAAGGCGATTGCAAACGATGCTGAAAGTAGGGTGTCCGAACCACGAAACTCTTTTTTCCTGAAATCGCTCGCCGCTTCATATGCGTACATGAGCGCCATATCAGAATATTCATAGATAAACGAGCCGTTCTCGTCTCGCGTTTCGAGGCGACCTTCGAGACGAGCATGGGTTCGGGCGAGATCGTGCTTTTTTCGCTCGACTTCGCGAACTTCAAAAAGCATTGCGAGTGGCTCGTTGATGGAGCGTAAAACTTGTTGAAGAACAAACAAAACGTCGCGTTTTTTACGAAAATCGTGCGATTTTGTCCGGCGAGCACGCTTGACCGCCGGAAGAAGTTTTTGGTCGGTTTCGCAAATGTTTTTAATGATAGCTTCTTTCGACAGACAACCGACCATAGAAGTCAGGTTTGTTAGTCGATCGAGCATTTTTACGACAAGAGCATCGATGTCTTCGTCCATACGGCCGTAATAGCGAATCTTCGTGTCGGTTTTCGACTCGTCGGGTTTTATTTTCATGATTGTAATCGCTTTTACACTCTGCTGGACGCTAGAATGAACCGGGAGCGAAGTAAAATCGGCATGCGCATCTTCGATTACGTCATGGAGAAGCGCAGTGGCGATTATTTCTGGCTCTAAGTTTAACAGAACTGCAAGATAAGCAACAAGAATTGGATGACAAAAGTATTTTAGTTTAGAACTTTTTCGCATCGCGTCGCCATGTTTTTCTTGAGCGAAGGTAATCGCGTCGATTCCTTCCCAATATTTATGGGCACGAAAATAACCGACGATGATGTTTATCATGCGGTCATAGTCAAACATCTGTAATTCTCTTGTATTCATGAGCTCACCTCCTTTTTGTATGTCTAAAATGTTAATGTGCAAGGTGTCTCGAAAAATAAATAAAAAGACCTTGCGGTCCTTTTCATTTTTCGTGGTGGAGTGCAGGAGATTCGAACTCCTTACCTCTTCCATGCCATGGAAGCGCTCTACCAAATGAGCTAGCACCCCATTTCTTGTCTTCA
The DNA here is from genome assembly GCA_017406405.1 of Candidatus Saccharimonadota bacterium. Taxonomy (GTDB): domain Bacteria; phylum Patescibacteriota; class Saccharimonadia; order Saccharimonadales; family Saccharimonadaceae; genus Nanosyncoccus. Next base: position 77,513 of record JAFQYO010000019.1, on the reverse strand, counting down.
TTTTATCATAATCTTTGGTATAATGGAAGCATGAAAAAGACAATTCTTACGGGACTAAGAGTAAACAGCGAACTTCACCTCGGGCATTATCTCGGCGTTTTGTTACCGATGGTGCGGCTTGCGAACAAATATTCAGAAGAGTACAACGTAAATATTTTTGTTCCTGATCTACACTCGATTATTTCCCCGATTGAAGGAAGTCTAAAAGAAAACATGATTCGGTCGATGAAATACTTTTTAGCGGCCGGCTTGAAGATAAATGAGAATGTGCATATTTATCGCCAAAGCCACGTCCCAGCGCACGCTGAGTTGGCTTGGGTTTTGAACTGTCATGCTAGCATGGGGGAAGTTTCGAGAATGATTCAGTACAAGGAGAAAGGCGAAGGAAAGGATAGCGCGAACGTTGGGATTTTTGATTATCCGATTTTGATGGCGGCGGACATATTGCTTTATGACGCGAATTATGTTCCGGTTGGCGAAGACCAGTTCCAGCATATCGAGCTGACGAGAAATCTTGCGACGAGATTCAATAATAAATACGGAGAGGTGTTTACAATTCCCTGCCCCGAAAAAGAACAAGCCGAGTTTATGGGAGAGAACGGCGGAGTCCGGATTCGTGATTTAGTGAACCCAGAAAAGAAAATGTCAAAATCGACTCCGGGAGAAAATTCTAAAATAATGCTTTCGGACGAGCCAAAAAAAGCAGGAAAGAAAATCAAATCCGCGACGACAGACAGTTTCTCGGAGGTTGATTTTGATTTTAGAACCCGCCCGGGGATTTCTAACCTTTTGCAAATCCTCGCTTTAGTAAAGGACAAAGAGGTTAAGGAGGTCGCGAAAGAATGGCGCGGAAAAACGAGTTATGGGGAGCTGAAGTCGGAAGTCGCGGACGCGGTCGAGAATTTGCTCGAAGGTTTCCAGACAAAGCTTTCGGAGATCTCTGATGAAGAAGTTCTAGCCTTGTTCCCTGAGGGTGAGAAATATGCTAACGAAGTCGCAAATAAAAAACTTGACAAAGTATATAAAATAATTGGCTTGAGATAAAACTGTGTTATAATGTCCAAAACAGGGGGCGTACCTAAGTACCTTAAAAGGAGGTGAGATGTTTTGGATTTTAGAATCAAATGCAGAGAATTTGTCTATTGTTTGTTTTTCTGGCTCGACCATGTTTTAGTTAAACGGGTCGGGTATGGATTGATGGGATTCTATGGCGAAAGCCAAATCGAAGAATTCCAGAAATCAAGTTTTTCTTCTCCATCGGAAATCGTCATGAACGACCTTGGACACCTTGCGTCCGGAACAATTATTTTGTTTCTGTTGAAAATATTTTTCGGAGATGACATTTCGGGGATTGATTGGCTCGAACAAATCGAGGAACATTTAGTGCACGAAGTTGGAGAAGTCGAACACGGCGATACACCAAACAACGGAACTGTTGACCGGGAGAGAAAAGAACAAAGAGAGTTCGAAACGGCAAAAAGTCTATTTCGGCACTTTCCGCAACCCGAAAGAGATGAACAAATGTCGCTTTATTTGAGAAATCTGGAAGGAAAAGACTTTTGCAAGATGGTCGATCGGGCATGCTTTGTCTGGGGAATTGGCTGGATGAACTATCACGGGATTAACGGAAACATGGATGTTGTTCCCGGAAAGGGAGTGGGGACTGACAGTAAAATGGCGAAGCTCGCACAATCTGATGACCCTTTCCCAGCTATGTTTGTTGAATTTCTGATTTTTTCCAGAAATTTTCAGTATCGCGAGATTTTTATCGGTATTACGGAAGCGATGTATCAAAAAATATATCACACTGACGTCCCGCATCACATCAAGAAACTGTATTAAACTCACCTTACCCTCCGAGAAATCGGAGGGATTTTTATATTTCCCAAAGTTGTTTTTGAATCGACTCGGCTCGAGTGTTTACAAAGGATTTCAGAGCTTCGACGCTTTCTTTATATCCGTCGAGAGACTGTTCGTCATAACTAACCTCTTTTTCGACATACGGGAGAATGAGGTAAGAAACAAAATCGATTTCGTCTTCACAACGGCTGTTTAGAAAATAATTATCGAGAAGGTTTTGGAGAGTGGAGTGATACTCTTCCATAAACTCCTTGTTTTCGGAAAGGGCTTTCCAGAGCGGACGTTGGTCCGAGGTCGTCTGAATCAACGGTTCGTCAATCGAATAAGTGGCCGAACCGGGGTCTTGAAAGCCGAGACCATAGTCCCACGGGAGCAAAGAAAGCTTTCCGTTCGACAGTTTCAGAAAATAGTTCTGGGCCGTGATGCCGGTATAGCTGTCTATGTTGACGGTGAAATTGTGCGCCGCAAAATAGCGAGCAAGCTCGTCTATATCCCAATAATCTTCTATGTTTTCTTCGAAAGAAAGGGCCTTTATCGCGGAGATGATATAACTGACCGAAGCCGGCGAGACCTTTTTTGTTGCGTTTTCGAAAATTCCTGGATAAAGCTCTGGGGACTCGCCTCGATAAACTAAATCTGTTCCCTCGAAATCATAGCTCATCTCGGTCGTATCGCCTACGTCTAGCATATCTTCACCATCGAAAAGTCTTTCGCGTTTATAGGCAAGGGCTCCGTGGTCAATCCCGCTTGATTTTGGTTTAAAAAGTATGGTGTCCGGGGGGTTATCATAGCGTCCGAGAAAGGAATCGTCAATTTGTTCAACTGCGAGATAGAGCCCCTGAGAGCGTCCGTTTATTTTTAGCTCAGCGAAACTCGTGAGTGGCGATTCGACACCGGCTTCTTCCATAATTCGGAAAGCTAGGTATTCGCGAAGGCGGGTTTGGTCGCCATAAAGGCTATTTAATACTAATTTATCGAGGCCATAATAGGTCTGAGACTTTTCGTAGGCGCCAAAACTGACTTTATAGGGGAATTTGGCGCTTCCGGAGGAGATGGCATAGCTTAGGCTTCCGTTGCCGCGCGTAGAGAAAGAAACATCTTTTAGCTCGACGCCGTCGATTTTTATGTCGGCATGATAGCGAGTTTTATAAATAGCGTTTTCGAGAATCTGTTCAAAATCCGCTTCCGGCAAGGCAATCGAGATGGCGTGGACATTTTTGTTGTCGAGTAATGTTTTCGAATAAGATATGGAAGGTCGAGGACGAGTGAGGTCGAGACAAATAAGCCCTATAAGGACTATTAAAAATGCGATGATGATTGATTCGAAATGGTTCTTTAAAAATTTCATTGCGAAAGCCTATATTCTAAACTGCGGAGGATGTTTTGGAAAAAGAGAAAAGCGTCATAAGGAGAATCGTAAGCTGAAAAATAAGCGTGAACATCGCCATCATTCCAGTATTTTGTGCACATATAATAAGCGTGGTCGGAAGTCGTTAGACGGCGAAAGTCCTCAAGGAGAGATTTGTCGGATTTTGACTTTTCCAGAACTTTATTTCGTAATGAATATAGGCGTTTCATAGACTCGTCTTGGAGGCTGTTCCCTATCCAGGCAGAAAGGTCGCGTTCGGTGTCGGCCCACGTAACAGTTTCTGGGAACGAAAGAATTCCGACCGGTTTCAAGGCGGCCGCTTCGGAGACAGTAAGGAAGGAACATCCGGAATCGTTCGCCCAGTCAGAAATCAAGCGGTTCATAAAATCAAAAATTCCGGTTTCGCGCCATTGGTGCTCGCCAAAAGTTTCGAAGTCCATGAACAAGTTCACCACTTCGCCATCTAAGAAAGCGTTGTTAAGCCAGGCTTTGTATTTTTCGACCGTGAGCGGCCACTCGTTCCAGTTTTTATCGGAAAAACGAAAGGCAATATCGTCGGACAAACGATAGTTTTTCGGGAGGAGTTTTAGGGACTTTGTTCCGGCGGCGGAATAGACATAATTCGCGCTGCGCCAGCCGAGGACTTTGTCCCAACCTTCGACAAGACAAGCTTCGAAACCTAGTTTTTCGATAGTTTTCCCGAGGTTGTCGTTATAGGCAAATTCGGTGTTGCGAAAGACTTTAGGGCTCTTTTTAAAAAGGGCTTTTATTTTTTCTTGGTGAAGGCGAATCTGGGCTTCGAACTCGGCTTCGTCATAAAAGAATGACATGGAATGATAATATGTTTCGCCAACGATTTCTACGCGCCCGGATTTTATCATGTTTTGGAGACGAGTGATTAAATCGGGCTCCCACATTTCGGCTTGGTCGAGCCAGGTGCCGGTTATACTAAGGGAGAATTTAAAATTCTTTTCTTCTTTTAATTTTTTTTCGAGCAGAGAGAAAGTCGGGCGATAGCTTTTTTCGGAAACTTTTTTGAAGATTCGCTCGTTTGACTGTTTCGAGTTGTAATTTGGGTCAAAAAAATAGTTTTCGGATTTCCCGACATCAAAAATGGAATATTGGCGATAACGAAAGGGCTGATGAATATGGAGGTATAAACACAGATTTTTCATGATCTAGTTATGTTTCCTCAGTTTATTATAGACATCAAGACATTGTTTCGCAATGTCGTCCCAGGAAATTTTCGAGTATTCGTTTTTAATGTTAGTTTGTAATGTTTTTCTTAGAGCGGGAGATGCAGCGATAGCAAGGATTTCGTTCGCGAGTTTGTCTTCGTCCCAAAAATCGTATTTAAATGCGGATTTAAGGATTTCGGAAACTCCGGATTGTTTTGTGAGAATTAGAGCGTCGCCGTGATGAGCGGCCTCGAGAGCCGTGAGGCCGAAGGGTTCGGAGACCGAAGACATGACGAAGATATCCGAAAAAGAGTAAATATCGCGAAGGTTTTTCCCGCGGATGAAGCCGGTGAAAATGACGTTTCGGGAAATCCCGAGCTCGGCGGCAAGAGAAATGAGTTCGGATTTTTCTTCGCCATCCCCAGCGAGAATAAAGACAAGTTTAGGGTTTTTATGAATCGCCTTTGCGGCGGCGTGGAGAAGGTGAGTCAAACCCTTTTGGATAGTGAAACGTCCGACGGTCGAGACAATACAAAATCCGTTTTCTTTCAGGAGGTTTATGTAGACGTGCTCGGAATCATCGAAGGAATAAAGGGAGTTTATAAAGTCCTCGCCGAGGGAGTTATAGACTACGTCGATTTTTTCGAGGGGAATGTCGTATTTTTTATGGATAATTTCGCGAGTCGCATTTGAGACGGCGAAGATTTTGTCGGCCATAAGGAGGCCTTCTCGCTCGATTTCCTCAACAAGCGGACTTCCGGATTGGCCACCCGCGCGGTCGAATTCGGTCGCGTGGACGTGCGCTATGAGCGGAATTCCGTAATTTTTCTTTGCGAGCATGCCAGCCTCAAAAGTCAGCCAATCGTGAGCATGAACAACGTCCGGCTTATATTCTTTTAAGTAGTTTTCGACGAACTCGATGTAGGATTTTTGAATCTCGCGGATAGAGATTTGGTCCGAGGAGGGCGAAGCGGAAAAATTGAGCGAGAAAGGTAAGGTCGCGTTCGCCGAGGCGTAGGCACCAGCGCCAAAGCGAAAGAGAGGGTTTAGATTCGAAGCGGAAAGGACGTTCATGAATTTTATGTTTTTATGCTCGGCGCGATACGGAACAACAAAGTCAATCGAGGTTCCGAATTTTGAAAGGGACTTCGAAAGATTTAGACAAGCGACTCCAAGACCACCAGAATTATGCGGAGGAAGTTCCCACCCTAGCATTAGTATTTTCATATTCTTTTATTTTAGCACAAGTTGTGATAAAATGATACACAGAAAAACGGACGGGTGTAGCTCAGTTGGTAGAGCACTGGTCTCCAAAACCAGGTGTCGGGAGTTCGAGTCTCTCCACCCGTGCCATTTCTAAAAGCTTCAGCAAAAACTAAGACGGAAATTGTATTATTCCGTCTTGTTTTTTTGACTTCTTTAAGTCGTATTATTCTTTCGGGGGCTGTTCGGCTATGATGGTTTCGGTCGATTCGACTTTAACTTCGGTTTCGACGGGTTTTTGTTCGGGGGAAGGCTTCGAAGAGGGTAAGGGCTCGTTTAAAGATTCGCGAGATTCGTCTTTGTCGTTTAGGTATTTCAGAATATCTCCGGAATTTTGCCAGACGCCGACGGTCGCCATAATCAGCTCTGAGAAAATTCTAAGTCCGACATTCCCGAAAACTAGAATCAGAAGACCTTCGATCGGACCGCCCATTATCATAATAACAAAAGAATAAATAGTGAGGAAAATAGCTAAGAAGAGATAGGCGAATTTTATGATTCCTACGACAAGAATGTCACGGAAGTTAAGGTATTCATAAAGCCAACCGACAAAACCTTTTCCGGGACGTTTTTTCCTAGAAACGACGAGGAAAAAGATGACTAAAGCGACAATTAGCGAAGCCACAAAAACAGCAATCGTCGCGACGACCGTACCACTCCCAGACCCTTTAAATAAAGAGCTCAAACCTGAACTGCTAGAACCTAAAAACATGTTTGTTATACCTCCTTTTGAGTTAGTTGTTGTTTCGGTTTCGGCTATTTGTTTTAATTCGGCGGCGCGTTCTTCGTCAAGTTTATTTAGATAAGAATAATAATGGTCGGCAATCGGGCCAAGGTTGTTGTCTGGATTTCCGCATTGAGTAGGGTTGTTCCCTTTTATTTCGAGATGAACCGGAAGGAGGGACGAATCAACGACGGCACCGATAGAGCCGTCGGTCGGCGGGGCGTATATGGTCGCTTTTATGCCGAAAAATTGATCGGAGTGTTTTAGACATTCCGGAACGTATAGAAGGAGACTTTGGATTATGGTCGCGCCGGGCTCGGTATCTTCGTCGAACCAGCCGGCGTAGTATTCTTCCCCGTTTTCGGCGAGAAATTGGGAGTAGGCGTTTGAAAAGTCGTTTGCGAAATAGGTTTCGTCGGTTATTTCGGTCGTTTCGAAAGCTTCTCCGGTTTCGGGGTTGATATCTATCGGGACAACTCGGAAAGTGTATTGTTGGCCATATTCAGTATCGGTCGCGCGAAGTCCGAAGTCGATATATGCTTCGTCGTCGCCGGCAGAGACGCTTTCTTCTTTAAAATCTGAACTGAATTCGAAATTTATCGCGAAGGCAGGGGGTGGAGAAAAAAGTGAAAAGATAAAAGTTAATGTTAAAAATAAGAAACAAGTTCTTTTTGTTGACATTCAATACTCCTCTTTATAACTTAAGTTTAGCATGAGGATTATAACTTTTCAAGCCGAATCGCGAAGCCGCCGCCGGGGGCCATAAAAATATCGAAGGTGTCGGCGTATTTTATTTCTTTTTGTTCGATTTTTATGGCAAGAGGGTTGTCGCGGAAATGGGCAGTTTCGTCGTCGCGATAAATCTCGGCGCGATAATTTCCGACCGGGAGGAAAGAGAAATCAAGACGGAGAGCGTGGGCGTTTTCGTTCGTAACACCGCCGATAAACCAGTTGTCGCTACCACGCTCGCGCCGTGCAACGGCGTAGTATTCGCCGATTTTTCCGAAGAGCGGAATAGTAGTTTCCCAATTTAGGGGGACATCATAAATGAATTTATATGCGCCCGGAAAAACATCCGCATAAAAACGCGGGCGGTCGGCGGCCATAACCATTCCGGAAGGAATAGTCACGAAATAAGCTAGCTGGCGCGCGAGGGTCGAGGAAAGACGTTTTACGGTGTTTTCGATGTCGAAAATTCCGGGAGTATAATCCATACCGCCGGCAAGGAGACGGGTGAACGGGAGAATACAAGCATGAGTCGGCGTAAGGGCGCCACCTTCGTATTCTTGACCACGAGCGCCTTCGCGAGACAGGAGATTCGGAAAGGTCCGCTCTATACCCGTTCCCTTGATCGGTTCGTGGACATCAAGGCAGATATGATATTTCGCGGCGAGCTCTAAAGCCTTTTGATAATGGAGTACGCCTAGCTGGGAGTGGTGAAATTCACGTTTCCCTTGAACAGTCATCATAGAGCCGGCATAGCCGGATTTAATGTAGTTTATTCCTAAATCGGAATAGAATTTATAGGCGTTTTCGAGTTGAGACTCGTAGTTATCGACAAAACCGACAGTTTCATGATGACCGACGAGTTTAACGGAGTTTTTCGCGGCATAGTCGGCGACCTGTTTCAGGTCGCAATCCGGGGAGCTTTTTAGAAAGTCGGTCGTCGCGCCGTTTTTGAGCCAGTCACCATCCCAACCGCCGTTCCAACCTTCGAGAAGCAGACCTTCAATCCCGAGATTTTTACAATAGTTGATGTATTCAAAAGCGTGCTCGGTCGTCGCGCCATGACGGTCGCCGGAAGCCCAAGTCCACTCGCCGACATACATCGCCCACCAAATCCCGAGAAACTTCAGAGGCTTTACCCAGGAAAAATCGCCTTTTGGAGGGTCGTTTAAATTCAGGACGATATGATTTTTTACTAAATCGGTCGCATGGTCGCCAACCATAACGACACGCCAAGGAGTGTCAAAGGGAAGCTCAACGCGAGCTTTAATTCCGTCAGAAAGAGGGGTAATATCAGAGGTAACGGTTTTCCACTGGTTTAGCTTTAAGGTCATTTCTCCGTAATTGTAAAGGGCGGCTTCATGGAGCGAGATAAAAAGACCGTTTTTTAGCTCGAACGTCGCGGGAGTATGGACGGAGTTTTCTAACTCATAAACCGGGACACGTTCATAATTGTATTCGTAACGGTCAGGCTGATAGGCGGGGATTTTCCAGACGTAGGAATTTAGGTCGATATTGAACTCAGTCAGCTCGTCTTCGATTTCGGCGCGATAAAAGCTCGGCTGTGGCGGGAGTTCGTAACGAAAACCAATGCCGTCGTTGAAAACACGGAAGCGAACGGTCATGAGGCGTCGTTCTCCGGTCGTTTCGGAAAGATAAATTGTGAATTCGTTATAAGAATTTTCGATTAGACGGTCTTCACCCCAAATCGTTTCCCAAGTTTCGGAGAAAGTCTTTTCGGAACCACGAACAATACCGAGATGAGAATCAAGAGGCTTCTGGCCCTTTAATTTAAAGCCGAGCATAGAATTTTTTAAGACAGTTTTTCCTTCTTTTGTCAGAGAATAGGAAAGGTGGCCGGATTTAAGAAGAACGCGCAGGAGAAGCTTCCCGTCGGGGGAAGAAAGTTTTTTCTCAAAATCAGTCTTCGGGCGACGTTTGAAGAAATTAAACATAAGCTTATTATAAACAAAAATCGGTTAAAAATCTAGTTTTTAGGGCTTAAAAATGATAATATAAGATTGTATGAAAAAATTCGTTGTTGGAATTTTATGTTTCTTAATTGCGGGGGGAGCCGGTTTTTTCGGGATTCAGTTTTTTACGAAAACTGGGCTTTTTAGAAATCCTGGAGAGCTGGTTTTCGCGGAGTCGTTTTTAGATTCGGAAGCGGAAGAATATCGAGAATTATTTTCTGAGACAACATTAGATAAGGATCTCGTATTTAGCTATGTTTCGGAAACGAGTTTAAGGTCTGGCGACCCGGAAGGAACAAAAACATTTCTCGTCGACGTTATTGTTCCGATTGAGGATTTTTATAGTACTGTCGAGACAATTCCCCTCGACGAGTTCGACAGGCGAGTCGCTTCAGGAGAGAATGTTGTCTCTGTCAGCGAGCTCGATTCTTCGGAAAAACTTATTGCGGTAGATGGACGATATTTTCTTGATAGTTTTTCGGACGGCGCCATGTTTAAATATCTCCGTATCGAGGGTGGTGAAAAAGACTTAAAAACCGCTACGGAACTGATTACGCCGACGTTGCAAAGCTTCCCGGAAAAGTCGAACACCTTAAGCATGGCACAGACTGGGGTTACGGCTTTTGGACGCGGGCTAAACAGTATGATGAATAGCGTCGGAGATGGAAAATATTTTTCGGAGAAAATTGGTGAGTATTTACGGAGTTTCGACTTGACGCATACAAGTAACGAGGCGAGTTTTAGTGAAAACGCTTCTAGCGCGAATATCTGTGCTGACGAGAGATTTTTAGATACTTTGACGGATATTGGGCTTGATATTGTTGAGTTGACCGGGAACCATAATTTGGATTGTGGGGCGGAAGACGCAATCGCGACGATTGAGAAATACGAACAGGCCGGGATTAAAATCGTTGGAGGGGGTAGAAATGCGGAAGAAGCCGCAAGGCCGCTTTCCTTTAATCAAAAGGGGAGCGGAATCACGATGCTCGCCTATAATGAAAGTACCGGGGGAGCGACGACCGGTGATACGCCCGGCGCAAATCAGTATAGCGAGGAGGATGCGCGAGAACGAATAAGCGAGGCGAAGGCGAGAGGCGATACCGTGATTGTTGATATGCAATATTTCGAATGCTCGGAATACGACAGCGCGGTCGAGAATACCGCATGTGACTATGCGAATTCGTCAGACGGAGACCAAATTGGGGTGTTTAGAAATTTGATAGATTTAGGTGCGGACGTGGTTGTTGGGACGAGCGCACACCAACCTCAGACTTTTGAAAAATATGGAAGGGGAGAAATTTATTACGGGCTCGGGAACATCTTTTTTGACCAGGTTTGGTGGCCGGGAACAACAAGAAGTTTAGGACTTGTTCATTATTTTTGGGACGGGAAGTTAGTCCAGACGAGGCGATTTGGAACGGTTTATGATAGCGACCTTCAGACGAGGCTGATGGATGACTCGGAAATGGAATACTTTATTGAGCGACTCGCGGAGGCAAGACCGCTGTGAGCCAACCTGTAATTTATAATAAACAAAAGAAAAAGGGCGAGCGAAATACGCTGAAGACGGTGCTCGATGTATTTATTATTATCATGGTCGCGATTGTGACTTTTATCGTCTTTAAAATGACAACTGTGAAGACGGAAAATCAAGAACGAAACAATCCAGAGGTCGTTTCCGAGACGGCTACGGAAGATAAAGAAGAGGAGGAGAAAATTGACCTTGCGCCCGTAATATCTTCTTGGATGAACTATACAATGACCGACACAAAACAGGCGGTCGTGGTTTATGATTTAGATAACGATAGGGTTCTCGGCGAGCTGAATGCGGACCAAGTTTTTCAGATGGAGAGTTTGTATAAGCTGCTTGTCGTTTATGAGGGGTATCGAAGAATCGAGAACGGGAGTTTGAACCCTGACGAGGAGAGCGTGGGCGGGAAAACCGTTTTGCAGTGCCTCGATTTAGCGATTCGTGAGAGTAACTCGGATTGTGCGGAGAATATTCTTGAGAAGTTAGGAGGAGAAGCTGCGCTCGACCAGATAGTGCAGAGAGAATGGGGGCTACAAAAAACAAGTGTCTCGGAGCTTGATACGACAGCAAACGACATGATAAAGATGCTGAAAATTGTTTTCCAGAGCAAGGGAGTCGGAGAAGGAAACGCAAAAAGGCTCAAGGATAGTATGCTCAACCAGGGGAGTTTAGGGGGCGAAGCCATGTGCGAAAAAAATGATTGTGATTTAAGGCAGGGACTTCCGAGAGGATTTAGCGATGTAAGCTCGAAGGTTTATGACAAGGTTGGCTGGAGATGGGACGGAGGAACCTGGCTGAACTTTAATGATGTTGCAATTGTCGAATACCCCCAGTATAAGCGGAATTTCGCTATTGTCGTTTTGACGTCGTTATTTGGTTCTAAAGACAAGATTACTGAGCTTGGAGGATTGGTCGACGAGGCTTTGCTCGCGTACCTCAGGTACGAATAATATATATATATATATATATTAGTAGGTTGAGAAGAATTGAGACCAATATGTTTTGTATTGGGTATCCGGGTCGAAAATGAACCCAACAGAAAGGTGAGTGAAGTTTTCGTTTAAGATGTTTGCACGGTGGTCGGGAGAATTCATCCAAGCCGTAACAACACTTGCGGGAGAGACCGCGGCATTTCCTGCCATTAAGTTTTCTCCGCTCCAGCCACCAGATTCGGGAATCGGACAAGCCGTCTCCCAACTACTTCCGTCCGGGCGGGTGTGGGAATAGCTAGCCATGAGCTCGCGGGCACGAACGGCAGCACCAGCCTCACAGGTTGTCCCCCAACTTAGGGGGGAGAGGCCGTTTTTTTCGCGCTCTTCGTTCACAAGCGAAAAAACTTCGTGTTTCCATTGTTCGACGGGGACTTCGACAACAGTAACGAGGATACTGTCGTGACGTTTTCCGTCATATGTCCCGGCGGTGATGGTCGTGGTACCGGTTCCTTTTATAATTGGGAAGCGACAAGTTTCCGAAGAATAACCGAGCCAAGAACGAGCCGAAGAATAAAAGCCAGAAATGACGGTTTGGTCCGAGGACTGCCAGTACATTGAACCGAGACCAGAAAGGTTTCCACCAACGCAGATGTCGATATCGGCGGTTTGGTAAATGGTGACCGACGATTCGTTCCAAAGTTCGTTACTCGGGACGGGATCGGAAGAAATCCAACCGTTCGAGGCGATTTGATAGACTTCGCCGTTCGCGGAGGTGATAGTTTTTCCTTCGGTCGAATCGGAGACGGATTTAAGGAGCTCTGTTTCTTCGGGGGCCTCGGAAACTTCGTCGGAATGCTCGTTCACGGCGCGGAATTCGCCCTTTCCTCCCCAAATTGCCGAGGCGACGAGCACGCCGGCAATCAAAATCGCGGCGGCGTTGACCGACAAAAGAATTGTCATGCGAGTTTGTTTTAAGGCCGCGGCCGCTGTCATGCAGTCTCTCCGTCAAGAATCACAGCAACAAGTTTTAGAACCATTTCAATTTCTATCAAGTTTCTTCGGTCGGTCAGGCGACCGTTTGTCGGACGCCCAATCAAAACTTGGCCAATCATTTTTCCTTTTTCATCTTCGAGGGCGGCAATACGGGCGATTTGTTCGTCTGATTCCCTTCTTTCGCCGAGTTCTTGCCAGATTGAGGATTTTGGGGGTTTTAGCTTTTCGATAGACTTTAAATCTTCTTCAGAGATTTTTAAGGGCTTTGAGCCGTAAAGTTTTTTATCGACGAGCAGCCCGACATATTCGAACTTTAGCTGTTGAGAGAGAAATCCGGCGAGCTCTCTTAAATTTAAGTTTTCTTTTGTTAGAACGTTCAATCTTCGAGTTATATAACCGACGTCGAGCTGTTTTGTCGGGAGGAAGGCGCGCAAAATCGAGAGGATTTCCGAGAGCGCAGGCATCAGACAAATAACGATTGCTGTCATAATAAAGTTTAAGACGAGGATTTCGGTCGTCGGGTTCGGGATTCGGAAAAGCGCGGTAAAGACGATATAAAAGACAACGACATAAAACGCGATGCCCGCGGCGATTATGATGATGTAAGACAGAATTTGCATCCATCTCCCGGAAAGGGGCATGATGTGATATTTAACGACTGAATAATAAAACGTGATAATCGAGATGCTGACGGCCATCGGACCAATCCACGCGAGGTTCGGAAGTTTGCTTAGGAAAATTAAGTCGAAGATGAGGGCAAGAATCCCACCGACAGAGAGCCCGATTTGGAAAATTCGGAGACCGTTTTTTGCGCCACGGTTTTTTATGCGTTTGATGGTGTTTGTTAGGAAACTCGAGTAAACGAGCGAAATAGCGGTGAAATATATAATAAGAACGACAAAGTACCATCCGCCGGTTGTATGGATTGTGTTAAAGTCGTTTCCAAAAGTTACGCCGGAATAGAAAAGAGCGGGATTGTGGACGAGAAGAGCGATTATGACTGCACCAAAAACTATAAAAAAGATGGTGGCGAGTTTTCCGTTTTTTTCGGAGGCCCAACCGAGATAGCCGAGGAGCGAGATGTCTGTCAAAGTGATTCCGGCGATAATTCCGGAGACGATAAACGGGGCGAGATTAGCGGAGGACTCGGGGAGTTTAAGGAAGGAGGCAATCGCAGCAGACCAAACCGCCGCGCCAAGAGTCGCGAAGAAAAACCACACGGCGTTTGTTCGAGATTGTTTCGCTGCGCCGAACATAATCGAGGCGCCAGTCAAAATCGTCAAAAGCGCGACTGCGTTAAGCAAAATAATGATTAGTTGCATAGAACCTCCACGGATATTAGGGTTATTTTTATTTTATCATGAATTTTAGAAAAAATGATAGAAAAAACCGCTCTTTTTCAAGAGCGGTTTTCTGTTGAGGTTTTACACATAGTTTCGAGTTTCTTGTAGTCAACCTTCCCGGATTCCATGAGAGGAAGCTTATCTAAAAGCGTAATCCCCACGGGAAGTTGATAGTCTAAGAGTTTCGAGCGAAGGCATTTCATCAACACTTCCGGAGAAACATTTGACAACTTTTGAGTTACGACAAAAGCTCGGCTTGTTTCATGACTGTCATCAGGAGAGAAAATCACCACGGCACATTCCTTAACAAGACTCGGGAAAGACAAAAGAGCCTTTTCGATCGTCTCGCAATTTACCTTGTCGGTTGCGCCGAGGGGCTGATAGAAACGTTTTTTTCTGCCGTAGAAAGTTACGTAGCCGTCTTCGCTCAGAGAAACATAGTCTCCTGTGCGATAGTATTTTTTTCCCTGATATTCGACAAAGGCGTTTTTGGTCGCTTCCTCGTCTTTAAAATAATGACTAAAAAGCGACTTCGACCTGAGCAAGGCTTCGCCTTTTACGCCGTACGGAACTTCTTTCAAATCCTCGTCGACAATGACCCATTCTGGGCCGACATAGAATTTTCCGGAAGTTCCTTCGCGGTGCGGAACACCATCAGATGCGGTGCCAATACAAAGGGCTTCACCGATTCCGTAGTTGTTCCGGATTTCTGCGTCTGAGTTATGTGAACGAAGATAATCAATTCCTTCTTTATACCATTCTTCTGAAATCGAAAATCCCGAGACGAAGAAGGCTTTCAGGAACGACAAGTCAGCATCCCCAGGCGTGTTGTCCATAAAGTTTCGGAAAATCAACGGAGTTCCATAAATGTAGCTGGGTTTCGAGAGATAGTATCTCCCGATGTCTTCTGGAGAGGCGCCGGTCGCGAGTTCGACCGGGTTCCCGCCGAGAAGGTTGACAAAAATCGTCATCCAACCATAAGGCAACCGATACGGCAAGATACAAAGTACCTTTTTTACTTCTGCGTCGTTCATGTTTGTTCCGGTCGAGTTTTTAGCGTACATAAGCGCCGCGAAGACGTTTTCGTTCGTAAAAACAGGGTATTTCGGAACACCGGCGGTCGAACCGCTGGTCTGGAGAAAAATCGCATCCTTTTTTCCGAAGAGATGCCGCCGGACTAGCGACGTTACATCCAACTTCGACGCGTTTGCGACATTTTTCAACCAGTCATAGGTCACGTACTTTCGGCCGAGCTCGTATTTTATGCCTTTGCCTACCCCTTTACGAGATAAGTCAATAACGGCTCTGAGCTCGGTAGTTGTTTCGAAAAGATTTATCGCGTAGGCCACGGTTTTATCCGTCGTCACTAAAACGTTCGCTCCGTGAGACATTAAAGTTTCGTGGAGCTGGGCCTCGGTTCCAACACTGTTTTCGTAAACAACTTTGATTCCAGAAGCGTTGGCTGCTAATGTTAGGACGATTCCTTCATACGAATTCGGAGCAGAGATAACCATGACGTCGCCAGGGTGAATCTTTATCCCCGCGAGGCCTTTTATCATTGTCCAGACATCGTTTTTCAATTCTCCTTTTGTATGAGAGGAATCGCCTTGGATGACTGCGGTCTCTTCGAGACGTTTCGAGTTTACGAGTAAAAATGTTCCGAACATATTGAGCGGAAGAATCAGTGGGTAACGCTTCGAAAAACTGACCCCTTTGAGGTGGGTCTTGTCAATCGAAGGAAAACCTGTTTTTTCCTTGCGCAATCACACCCCCTCCTTTCTTTTAGAAATCTCAACATTTTAAAGGTCGACTCCCTTATATAGGGGTCCCTCATATTTTAATCTGAAACTATTATTTCGTCAATAAAAAATGGTGGAGCGTGCGGGAATCAAACCCGCGACCTCGGCAATGCGAATGCCGCGCTCTATCAGCTGAGCTAACGCCCCAACCATTTTATTATAACATACTTATTTTGTTCCAGGAACTGGGAATTTCAGAGCAAGGGCTTTTACCTCTTTTCTTATTTCTTCGAGTTCGGCGGAAGCCGAGTCGAGACGAGACTCTTCGCCAAGACCAACACAAATATCGACAACACGACGCATCCAGAGAGCGATTTTTTTCATTTCGGGCTCTTTAAGACCGCGGGTCGTGATAGCCGGAGTTCCGAGACGAACGCCAGACGGACGAAAAGCGGTGCCTTTGTCAGTCGGAATCGCGTTTGCGTTCAGGTTTAAGCCGACTCGGTCGAGAGCTCTTTCGAAGAACTTTCCGTCAATTCCGAAGCTTTGTTTGACATTTACGAGGACAAGATGGTTTTCTGTTCCGTCGCCTTGAAGAACGAAGCCTTCCTTTTTTAAGGCCGAGGCGAGGGTTTTTGCGTTTTTTACGATTTTCTTCGCATAATCCTTGAACTCTGGTTTTAAGGCTTCGCCGAAAGCAACGGCTTTAGCGGCGATAATGTGTTCAAGCGGGCCGCCTTGAGTTCCCGGGAAAACGGCACGGTCAATCAGAATCGGGATGTTTTCGAGGGTTGATTCGGGCTTTTTTAGCGGAGAGCCGACGTTCCCTTTCGAGAGGATTAGACCGCCACGGGGGCCACGAAGGGTTTTATGGGTCGTAGTGGTCATAACGTGGAAGCCGTGGTCGAGAGGGTTTGGATGAACCCCGCCAGCAATAAGGCCAGCGACATGCGCCATGTCGGCCATAAGAAGACAACCAGGGATTTTTTTCGCGATTTTAGCGACGCGGTCAAAATCAGGAATTTTCATAAAGGCAGAATAGCCGACGAGGATGATTTTTGGTTGCTCTTCTTTTGCGATTCGTTCGAGCTCAGCATAGTCGATATCGCCAGTTTCGTCGACGCCATATCCGACAAAGTTATAAATATGAGCGGAGCGAGTCACCTTTGCGCCGTGCGTAAGATGGCCGCCGGCGGGAAGAGTCATCGCGAGGATTGTGTCGCCCGGGTCGCACCAAGCCCAATAGACAGCTTCGTTGGCGTTTGCACCGGAATGAGGCTGGACGTTTGCGTGGTCGGCATGGAAAAGCTTGCAGGCGCGAGAGATAGCTAAACGTTCGATTCGGTCGATGTTTTCTTGGCCACCATAGTAGCGGAAGTTCCCTAGTTTTTCTTCGGCAATTTTTTCTTCATCCCAAAATTCGCCGTCTTCGCCAATACCTTTGAAACTTGGGTAGCCCTCGGAGTATTTGTTCGTGAGGACAGAGCCGGCGGCGGCAAGCACGTCTTCGGAAACGTAATTCTCGCTCGGGATAAGCTCGAGGCCTTCGCTTTGGCGGATTTTTTCGGAGTTTATTAGGTCAAAAACTTTGTCTTTCATCTTGTCCTTTCTGGTGTATTTTATGATGTTAAAATTTAATGAATTTTCAGAGGTGGAAAGCAGTATTTTTCGGAGATTATCTCCGCGCTTGAAATATTTTTTAAAATCCGGGAAGAAGGCGTCCGCAGAGGGTTCTTCGGCGTCAACTTCAGTGAGATAAAGACTCGTCGCGAAGGGGAGAAATTCTGCGTAGATTTTTGCGCCACCGATGATAAAAATCTCTTCGGGCGAGGCTTCATGTTTTTTTATGAAGGAATCTAAATCGCGGATTTGGGTCACGCCAGGAGGAAGGTCTAAATCCGAATTCGAAACGACGTAGTTTTTTCGCCCGGGAAGCGGACGACCGATCGAATCATACGTTTTTCGGCCCATAACGATTTTATGACCCAGAGTCGTTTCTTTAAAAAATTTCATGTCTGCTTTAAGATGAAAAATTAAACCATTGTTTTTTCCTAACTCGTTATTTTTTCCGATTGCAGCTATAAGACTAAAAGACATTTTACTCCGTAACTGGCATTTTTATCACGCCGAGGTGTTGATAATTTTCGAGACGGATGTCGAGAAGAGACTTTGAGTTGTCGAATTTATAGAAGTCTTTTATCTCGGGGTTTAGGACAAGCTTAGGGGCAGGCGGGAGCGAACCGGACGATTTTGCTTCGTCGTAACGACGGATTTGTTCTTTTATGCCGTCGATTTGGTTTTCGTAGATATGGGCGTCGTTCGTGATGAAAGTAAATTGGCCGGGTTTTGCACCGACAGATGCGGCGATAAGATAGCAGAGGGTCGCGTATTGGACGACGTTAAACGGAAGTCCGAGAGGGACGTCGGACGAACGGGAAGTTACGAGGAGGTTCAAACGGCCGTCGATTAAATTCCATTGGGAGTTCCAGACGCAGCTCGGAAGAGCGGCGGTCGAAAGCCATTCGTTTTGCCAAAGCGAGAGAACCATGCGACGGTTCCCCGGATTTTTCTTTAAGGTTTCTATCAGGTTTTCGATAAGGCGATATTTCTTTACTATCCACCCATAAGCAGTGCCGATGGTGTGGGCGAAATCTTCGGGGGGTTCGGAAGGGTGGAGCGAGGCAAAAGTCTCGTTAAAGTTCTTTCCCTGGTAAAGGCCAGATTCGGAAATTTCCCACTCGTTCCAGATTTTTATGCCACGCTCTTGAAGCCAGCGAACGTCGTTTGAAGCGGCCTGGTAAATCCAGAGGATTTCGAGAACAGCGGTCTTAAAGCCGACTTTTTTCGAAACGAGAATTGGAAATTCTTCTCCGAGGTCGAATTGGAGGATTTGATGAGGAAGACGAACGGTACGAGCGGCAGAAGAAGCCTGGGCGACATGGTCAGGAATCGACGACGCGGTCGCGCTGGAGCGGTTGTCGGTTTTTTTATAGTTCGTGATTTTTTCGCCATGAGAAAGAATATTCCGGCAGAGGGCGATGTACTGGTCATCGAATTTACTCATTTTGCCTCCGTTTATAGTTTTATTCTAGCGGAAGCGAAAAGTTTTTTCAACTATTTTATGCGCGCCCAAAGTTTGTCAAATTTTTTTATATCGGTGCCAACGTTTTCGATGTAAGTCCCGCGAGAAAGTATTTCGTCAAGCTCGGGTTCAGGGAGAGATTCGATGTTTTTGTTGGTCGAGATATATGGATATTCTTCGACGATACGAGCACAAATGTCATCGCGGAGGAGGTAGTTTATAAATTCGTAAGCACCGTCGGGGTTTTTCGCGCCTTTTACTATTGTGTAGTTATCCATACTAAGAGTAAAACCTTCGGCGGGATAGGAGATTTTTATGTTTTTGTTTTCGCCCTGAGCGAGAATCGCCTCGGCGTTCCAAACTAGGCCTACGTCAACTTCGCCAGTAATGAAGAAAGTTTTAGGGGAGTCAGAGTCAAAAGCTTTTATGTTTGGTTTTAGTTCTTGATAAAAATCGTAGGCTTTTTCAAGATGAGCGTCATCGGTGTCGTTTGCGCTATAACCTTCTGCGTTTAGGAAGGCGCCGATGACTATTCGTTGGTCGTCAAGAAGGATAATGTTGTTTCTTAGGTTTTTGTCGAGGAGGTCGCGATAGCTGGAGATACGTTCGACTTTTGTAGAATCATAAGCAAGGACGGACGTAGCAAGGAGAAACGGGAGAGAAAATTCGTTCTTCGAATCGTAAGGCTGGTTTAGGAATTTTTTGTTTATGTTCTCGAAATTCGAGAGGCGAGAAGAGTCGAGCGGTTCAAGCATATCGCGATAAATCATCAGCTCAACCATATAATCACTCGGAAAAATCACGTCATAAGTCCCGGGCGCGGCGGAAGAAATTTTCGCTAAGAGTTCCTCGTTCGATGAGTAAGTGCTGTAGTTTACTTTTATCCCGGATTCTTTTTCGAAGTCAGAAATCACATCGTCCGGGATATAGCTCGTCCAGTTAAGAACGTTAAGGGATTTTGTTTCGGGGACGGCGCGTTCAGGCTTTAAGCTATGGATAATGATAATAAAACCGAAAAAAACTACAACGAGCGAAATCAAGACAAGCGAGGTTTTTAGCTTTGAGACTTTCATCTTAGTTCCCTTTTCTCGCGACGACGAGTTTCGATTTTGTTACTTAAGACAAGAAGGGTTATCGTCGCGATGAGCATTAAAGTAGTTAAGGCGTTTACGTCGGGACTGATGCCGGTTTTTATGTTTGAGTATATATAAAGCGGGAGGGTGTTTGTCCCCGGGCCGGCGGTAAAATAAGAAATCACGACGTCGTCCATACTAAGCGTAAAAGCGAGAATTGCGCCGGAAATAATCCCGGGTTTTATAATCGGAAGAGTGACATAAAGGAGGGTTTGGAGGCGAGACGCACCGAGGTCTTCAGCGGCTTCTTCTATCGAGGGAGAGAAAGAATAGAGGGTCGAGCGGACGCTCGTAATAACGAAAGGAATCGAGAAGGAAATATGCGCGAGCAAAACCGTCCAAAAACCAAGTTCGAGCTTAAAGAGGGTGAAGATGGCGAGGAGAGAAATCCCGAGAACGATTTCGGGGATAACAATCGGGATGTAAATCAGCTTGCCTATGAACTTTTCGCCAAAAAAATTGTATTTTTTCAGCCCGACAGCGGAAATCGTGCCGATTATGGTCGAGATAGTTGTGCTCAGGACGGCGATAAAAATCGTGTTTCGGAAAGCTTCGAGGAGATTAGGGTTTTTAAATAGTTCGCCATACCATTCGAACGTAAATCCGGTAAAAATCACGTTCATTTTAGACTCGTTAAAACTGAACATGACGAGAATCATAATCGGGAGGAAAAGAAAAACCATGACGAGGAATATAAAGAGATTCCGAAGGAATTTTTCATGAGAACGACGACTCGGACGTTTAGTGGCGATTTTGTCGAGGACGGATTCGTAGTCAGAGAGGATAAGATTTGGCATTTAGCCCCCTAGCTCGTCTAGGTCGCCACCGACCTTTTGATAAAGTTTCACGAGACCAAAGGTCATCACAAGGAGCAAAATCGATAGTGCAGCCCCAAGCGGCCAGTTTCGGGCGATCAAGAATTGGTTTTTAACGAGGTTGCCGATTATCATGGCTTTTCCGCCACCGAGAATGTCGGCGATGAAGAAATAACCAATCGCAGGAATAAAGACCATAAGCGAGCCATTAAACGCGCCGGGGAGAGTCAGCGGAAGATAGATTCTGAAGAATTTTTCGAGTTTCGAGGCGCCGAGATCTTCGGCGGCATCGAGAAGATTTTCATCAACTTTCGAGACAGCAGAAACGACAGGGAGAATCATAAACGGAAGGAGTGTATAAACCATGCCTATTATGACGCCTAAGTTGTTGTACATTAAATTCAGCGGGGAGTTTATGATTCCGAGCGAAAGCAATCCGGAATTTATTACGCCATTTTTGCGGAGCAAAGTAATCCAACCGTAAGTTCGAATTAAAGAATTTGTTAGAAATGGAACCATGACGAGTTTTATAATCAAGCTTCGGGTTTTTTCTGGTTTGTCGCGAAGAAAAATCGCAAAAGGATAAGAAATCAAAAGACATATAAAGGTCGTCAAAAGTCCAATAACAATTGAAACAAAAAAGATTTTCAAAAAGGACGGGTCGAACGCTTCGAGATAGTTTTTTAAGGTCAGTTTGAAATCGTAGCCGCCGTAGTTATCGCTCGTTTGAAAGGAGAGAAAGAAAACATAAACGAGCGGAAGGAAGATAAGCAGGAGGGAGTAAATGATGACCGGAAGCGTAACGAAAAGTTTAAATCCGTCAAATCCGGATTTAGCTCGGACAGGGTTAGGACTTTTCTCGTCATGTTCGGAAGAACGAGCGATGAGGAGTTTATGGTTTTTATAAACAGAGGGAGATTTTCTCGGAGACTTCCGACCACGTTCGGATAATGACGAGAAAGGTAGCTTATGGTTTTTACGCATATCTGTTCATCCGAGTTTTTTTGAAATTTATAAGGTCGATGTCGGAAATAAAGGATTTTACGAAGGCGTTTTTCGGGTTTTTGTAGATTTCTTCGGGGGTTCCGAGCTGGACAATGTGGCCAAGGTTCATGATGGCGATTCGGTCGGACATAGTAAGGGCTTCGTCTTGGTCGTGAGTGACATAAATGAAAGTCATTTTTAGCTTTTCTTGGAATTCTTTGAGCTCGACCTGCATATCGCGTTTTAGTTTCAAATCAAGGGAGGCGAGACTTTCGTCGAGAAGGAGGAGTTTGTGTTTCATGACGATTCCGCGGGCAATCGCAACGCGCTGTTGTTGGCCTCCGGAAAGCTGGGACGGAAAACGGTCTTCGAAGCCGGTCAATTTCACGAGACGGAGAGCGGATTTAATGCGTTTTTCGGCTTCGGACTTTTCGATTCGGTTCATCTTTAGGCCGAAGTTGATGTTTTCCCAGACCGTGAGATGAGGAAAGAGAGCGAAGTTCTGAAAAATGGTGTTTACATCGCGTTTCGCAGCCGGAAGAGAAGTAACGTCTTTCCCTTCGAGGAAAATCTTTCCTTCGGTCACGGATTCTAGACCAGCAATCATCCGAAGAACAGTCGTTTTCCCGCATCCTGACGGGCCTAAAAGCGTCAGAAACTCTCCATCAAAAACGTCGAGAGAGAGGTTTTTAATGATGGTTTTTTCGCCGAAAGATTTTTCGACGTTCTCAAGACGAACTAAAGCCTCACCCGTTTCTTCCATGTCTTTAGTTTAGCATAAGAATTATATTTCGACAAGCTCGTATTTAGTCGAGCCGAGCCCGAGCGAAGCGGCGTAAGCGGTGATTTTTTCGCCTTCACGGGAGGTGATGCGCTTAATGAGTTTTTCTTTCCCGAGGTCGTCAGAGTTCCAGATTAAATCGAGGAAAGCTTGGTCGTTTGCAACGGGGTCGAGAGAGCCGATTATCCCGAGGTCTTCCATCACCGGGTCGCCTTGTCGAGAATCGCAGTCGCAATCAACAGAAAGAGCGTTCATGACCGTTATGTAGAGGATTGGTTTTTTAGTTTCTTTCAAGTAATCAGCAACGGCGGTCGCGGCTTCAGCCATCGACTCAATAAACTCGATTTGAGCGTAATTCGTATGCCAACATTCGTCGGGGTCTTCCGTCGCGCCGCAAGAATGGATGTAGGCCTT
Organism: Candidatus Saccharimonadota bacterium; assembly: GCA_017406405.1. GTDB lineage: Bacteria > Patescibacteriota > Saccharimonadia > Saccharimonadales > Saccharimonadaceae > Nanosyncoccus. The sequence goes on along the minus strand of JAFQYO010000019.1, from coordinate 54,673 downwards.
TCCATTTCGGGAGGCGATGCCGATGCTTTGGTTCTTTAAGTTCGCGCCAAAACCACCCATCGCATGACCCTTTCCGTGCGCGAGATTCAGAATTGAATCGTAGTTAGAAAAGTTTTTTCCAACGAGGGTATAGGAGAGGTGTTTCCCTTTCTTTACGGGGATTTTAAAGTCTCCGTTTGCGTCCATAATATCGACTTCGGCAAACTCGGTAAATCCATGAGCCTTGGCCACTTCGAGATGGTCTTTTATGTTGTTTCGTTTTCCGGGGTATGCCGTGTTGCACTCGATAATAGTTCCGTTCAATTCTTTTACGAGCGGAGCGATTAAATCTGCTTTTAAAAAACCTTTCGCACCAGCTTCGCCCGTCGAAACTTTTATGCCGACCTTGCCGGGCAGTTTGACGCCGAGAGATTTATAGACTTTTATCAGCGCTCTAGGGGAAATCTCTTTTGAATAAAAAACTTTTGGTTTTTCCATTTTACCTCCTGATGGATTTATTATACCACGAAACCTGAAAGATTTCGGCTATGCTTGCATAATTTATTTTCATCAGATATAAAGGTCTTAATAAAAATTAAGCGAGGAGTGCTATGAAAAAGCAAACAAAATCTCTCCTTGGGCTCATGATGGGACTTTCGCTTATGGTGATAGTTCCGGGTGCTGGGCTTGTTCCTGCCGCTGCGGAAGGACTCCCGGTTTATGATTTGCCGACGAGAGAAGAAGCTGTTCGCGAAACTTATCAGTTCTATGTGAACGACGAAATGGTGAGCGAACAATTTGTCGTCGATGGCGACTATTTGTACGAACCGGAAGTTGCGCCGGTCGATGGAAAGGTCTTCACGGGATGGGTTGATGAAGACGGCAATAGTTTTGATATTGATTTCTGGGAATCGATATCAGTATCAGAAACAAACACGAAAAAAATCTATGCAAACTTTGAGGACGCCGAAATCGTCGCACAATTTGTTTATAATACGACGGTCGTTGATGATGAGAGCGGCGAACAAGTTAAAAAAGACGTTATCGTTGAAACTCGTGTCGCGGACGAAGAAGGCAGAGTTTCTTTGAAGGACGTCAACATCAATCTTGCTATCGACGAATTCCTTAAAGGTTGGGAAATGGACGGAATGACTCTTAGTTCCGACCAGACAATCACGATTTCTGAAAACAAAACCCTCACGGCAGTCGTCGGAAAGAAAGTCTGGGTTAGCTATGAAACCGGAGAAGGCGCTTCTGTCGTTCCGGCCGTTGCTCTAAATCCGGGCGCAACCGCTTCGAAGCCTTCGGAGCCGTCACGACCCGGTTATAGGTTTGTTGAGTGGCAGAAAGACGGAACGAAGTTTGACTTTACGACGCCGATTAACGAAGATACGACGATTACCGCCGAATGGGAAGCAGTCGAAGTTTCTTATGTCGTTGTCGTTCGTCGTGAAAATCCAACAAGCGGAGAAATGAAAGCCGTTCAAGTTATTCTTGACCGTAAAGAGAAAACTGGCGAAACCGTCACGATTTTGCCGACGGATTCGGAAATCAGTTTTTCTGACATAGATTATTATGCGCCGACCGCAACGAGTTTCTCGGGGACAATCGCCGGAGACGGTTCGACAATTATTTATGTTGACTTTGAGAGAAAAGAATATACCTTCGAATTTGAATTCGGAAGCAACGGATTTCTACAGGGGGCAAGATATGTTACCTATGGTTCAAACACACACTGGAATCAAGACAAAGGAAACTATATTATTAAAGCGAAGCTAGGCGATGATGTTTCTCAGGTTTGGGCGAAGAGCGTCGGGAACATTCGAGGTATGCTCGGACTACGCGAGTATTTCTATGCTTGGGAAGCAACAAATCTTCCGTCGAGACCGTATTTCGGGGGGAATCTCAGAACGATTACGCCAGAAGTTCTTTCGGCGACGGCGACCACGATTCATTTTAGATTAGTGATTGGTTCCATACTCGATACTCCGTATCAGACACGACCTTCGAGCTGGACCCCATCAGCAGAAGTTTCGGAGCCGACTCAACCCGAAACTCCGGATACACCGACTTTTTCGGTCAGCTTTGACCTTGATGGTGGTAGTTCGGAAAATGATTTTCCTGCCCAGACTGTTTCGGACGGAGAGTACGCAACAGCTCCGTCAGCTGACCCGGTGAAAGAAAACTATGTTTTCGGGGGATGGAAGGATAAAGATAGCGAAACGGCCTTTGATTTTGGGAAAGTCGCTATCACCCGCGACACGGAACTTGTCGCAGTTTGGGTTCCCGTTACGGAAGTTGTCAGAGTTTGTTATGTTGACGCGGACGGAAGCGAAGTTTATGACGAACTTCTTTACACAGAGAATGGAACGGCAGTAGTTCGAGAGTACGCCGGAAATTATGATGGCGGTTTTTATGCGAGCTTTGTCGGATGGAAAGGAACTCCCGCTACACGCGGTTTGACAGGCGGAAACCTCTTCCAGCCAAATGGCCTTATCGAACTTGCTAATTATGCTCGAGACGGCGTTGTTGAACTTCTCGCAGTCCTTGACCTTCCTGAGCCGACTGTTGATATCGTTTATTTCGCGAACAATGACACGGAAGATTATGAGTATGTCGACGGTATTAAGAAAAATGGCGATTATGAGATTCTCGGAATCATGTTTGAGAAATCTGGCTTTAAGTTTGTCGGATGGAATACAGAAGAGGACGGGAGTGGCGTCATGTATCAACCTGGAGAACTCGTCGCACTTTCAGACGAAAACTGGAATGAGCTCTATGCAATCTGGGAAGAAATTACTGAAGAAGAACCCGTCGAGGCGACTTCTGAAGTAGAAAACCCGGTTACGGGCGATTATATCGGCATTTATGGAATGACATTTATCTTCTCGCTCATGATGCTCGGAGCAATTATCTTTAGCAAAAGAACTGCTTAATATATATATATATATATAACTTCTCGCAAAATTCCCCTCTTAGGAGGGGGATTTTTATGTCTGGGCGGATTCAGCGGTCGAGACTTTATAAATACGATAGTGTTCGTTTGCGGTGTTGTCCCAACCATCTTCATATATAGAGCTGTCGAAAATTTTGTTAATCTTTCCTGAGGCTAGCTGGGTTTGGAAAAGCGATGAATCGTCGGAAAGGAATTCCGCGAGAACGTCTCTTGTGTCGTTAAAAAATACGATATAATAACAATCCGCTTCTTTGTCGAGACTCTCACAGACCGAGGCGAGGTCTTTCTCTTCGGATTTGAAATCTTCGGGAAAAATAAGCTGGATTGAATAGGTATAGTATTTTTCGATATTCATATCATACATTCGGAAACTTGGATTTTTTACATGAGCAATGATGGAAGAAAAGATAATCGAAGATTCGAGGTCGGTGAGAAAAATCGGCATAGGGGTATCGGGCTTTATGAGTTCGGATTCGATGTAGTTCGCGGTCGTTTTTGAATCGGTAAAAGTATAGTTTATATCGTTATAAATATAGAAGATTCCTTCGGTGACAGAAATAAGCGCTAGCGACAAGAGAGCAAGCGAGCCTAGCCTTTTAAAGACGGGAGTATAATCTCGGTTCCAGAGTTTTTTCGAGACTTTCGGAAGACAATATAGGACAACAAGCGAGAAACAGACGGATGAATAGAAAAGATTTCCGGTCTCAAATATTATGTAAAGTAGCAACAGCATAACAAGCGTAAAACCGACCGGAGAGAGGGTCCGAGGGGAGGGGGTTGCTTTTTCTCGACGAGATAGGAAGAATACTAAATAGAAAACGGGAATGAAGACGCGCTGAATAATGGTGATGGGGAAAAGAAATTCCGAGAGAGAAAATTGCCAAAGTACACAAAGACAGAAGAGAAGGAAAAGTTTTTTATCAGAATTTAGGAGATAGGCGGCATAAAAGCCGGCGAGGAGAAAGGTGATTTGAATCGGGACGAAGGAAGAGAATTTTCCGAGATAAAAAATGACGTTTCCAAACAAGAAGTGTTTTATATCGAAAGATGAAGCATCGAGGTAAATTCCCGAGGCGCCGTTTAAACTCCCGAAAAGCGGCAAGAATGATAGAATAACGAGAATAATCGCGAGGCAGAAGGAAGCGACGATTCTTCTGTTCTTCCCTTTCGGGAATGATTTATGAAGTTTTATCCACTCTAGGAAAAATTCTATTCCGAGAATAAAAGAAAACATAAAACAAGAGATGTGAGTGACGGACATCAGAACAATCGAGAGAGCATAGCGAAAGGGGTGTGAAAAGCGATTTTTATAGGACATGATAAGAAAAATCGTCGCGAGAGGAATCAGACAGTAACACCTGGAAATAACCGGAAAAAGATAAATCATCGGGAGAGTAAAAATAAAAATAGCACGCTTAAAAAGCTTTGTCGGGAGATGTTCGAGAAACAGCCAGGCAGAGACTGAGCAAATCAGCCAGCTAAGGAGGTTTTGGGTAATATATGGGAAGCCGAGCTTTGCGAAAGGCATTATGATTAAATACCAGGGGAGAAAATGCCCCTCGACTTTCATGCGGCCGATGAGCTCGAAAAGCGAACAGTCGCGCACGGTGAGCCAGGCTTGTGCCTCGTCTTCCCAGGCTTCATGAAAAACTATCGTTACGAATGTAACGACAAGATAGATGAAAAAAATAATTAACTGGACTTTATGATTTTTTATCCAGTTTTTTAGAGACTTCTTTTTCATGACGAACAAAATAATAATTATCCTGTCGGAGGGTTTCCGACAGGATAATGGGAAGGTTAAGAGTTAGACTGGCAGTAAGTTCCGGAGCCGGTCTCGAGGTTCCCGTAGATGGCGAAGGCACGAGAAGATTTGCTGGTTTTCGGCTCGCCAGCTTCGCACTGCGCGTTCGTGATAACGTAGACTGTCGAGGCGTTTTCCTTGTCAGCAGGAGTGAGGGTTATCCCGCACTTTGCGCTGCTATCGTTTTTACAGGATTTCGCTTTTAGTTCGTAGGTCAAGCCGTTCGGGTCGTTTCCTGTGGTGTTGATGTATTTTATGCTGTCGGCCGAGGTGAGGGCGGAAGGCAAAGATCCGTTGTTGTTCGTCATGTACTGGGTCATGTTTGCCGAGAGGGCGGAATAGTCGTTTCGGCGTTGGGTGTCACGCTGAGAACGCTGCATGTTCGGGAGGGCGATAAAGACCATCAAAAAGATAAGGCCAGCAATCGCAAGGACGAGGACAACCTCGATAATTGTGAAGCCTTTTTTAGGTTTTGTATTCATAGAATTAGATTCCTTTCGTTTATACTTGTTTTTATATTAGCAGGAGCGAAATGATTATGCAAGTGTTTTTTTAAAGAAAAAATAAAAAAGAACGAATAATCATTTTATCAAAAGATATATAAGATATATAAGCTATTCTAGCACCTTCATCTTTCGCAACACGAACAGCGGGTACTAAATCCGTATCTGAACTAATGAGAATTAAAAAAGTAAATGGTTTTTGGGCGTGAGTAGCCCTAGCAGTAAAATTCAGAAGTATATTCCGTATTGGTGCCCGAGACTGGACTTGAACCAGCACGCCGAAAGGCATATGCTCCTAAGGCATACGTGTATACCAATTTCACCACTCGGGCACTAGAGAAAGTATAACAGAAGATTTAGAGTTTTACAAGGACGATGTTTTTCGAGAGGAGATATGCGGAGACGGCGCCGAGAATGAGCGCAAGACCGACAAGAGATTCGGTTGGGCCCGTCGTCGGGATTGTGGAGGAGTTAGAGGAAGTGGAGTTCGAAGCGGAACTCGAGGCGGAAGCGGAGCTCGACGAGTTCGCAACGGCGGTCTCCTTTGACTCGGAAGACGGAGTTACGACGACGTTGCTCGCGACCGATGAAGAATCAGCCTCGGAGGTCGAAGAAGCAGAACTTCCTTCGGAATTCAAAGAGGCAGAGCCGGATTCGGAGTTCGAAACCGGTCCGGGGTTCTCGGACTCGGCAGTTCCTTTTTCCGCGACGGGAGTATAACTCGTGTCATCAACGCGGGAATTCTCGCCGCGGGGCAGGTGATTTTTCTTCACAATTGCGTTAATTAAAACGCCAATCAAGACAACAATGATAATCCCCATGATAAGGGCGGCAATAATGATTTTTTTCTTTTGGGACTCAGTTGAGTCGGCATATCCGTACATAATATAAAACTCCTTTGGATTAATTATACCACAAAGAGAGAAATATTACAACCCGCATATTTTCGTGTTTTCAACAGAGTAAGACCGGGGATTTCTACCGGAATCGGCGAAGAAAGTACAAAAACTGCTCCTCTATTGAGGAAGTTGACGAGAGGAGTGATTTGTTCTATGGTAAATTTATCGTATGGGGGGTCGGCAAAGATAAGGTCGAATTTCTCGGAAAAATTAAGAGAGGAAACGTCGGATTTTATAATTTTTCCACGACTTTCGGCGTCGGGCCCGAGATTTTTAAGGTTTTTTTCTATAATTTCACAAGCTTTTTTGTTTTTGTCAACAAAAACGACACTCTTAGCGCCGCGCGATAAAGATTCGAGTCCTAGCGCACCCGAGCCTGAAAACGCGTCTAGGACGGTTTTAGGCGGGAAATACGGTAAAAGCATGTTAAATAGGGCGATTTTTTCGCGGTTTCCCATGGGATGCGTAAGACTATCCCCAGGGGTGAGGATTTCTTTGTTTTTGTATATTCCAGAGATAATACGCATTAGTTCCCTTTCTAGTTTAGAGTTGTTAGTTGTTGGTACTTTTTTATTGAGAAGGCTAATTCTGGGTAATTTTGGAGCTCCTCCGGGTGTTTTGCGAACTCTTCGGCCGACTTTTTTGCTTCATTCGAGGCGGCGGAAATGAGCTTCGAATTTGTCAAGCTCGCGAACTGGAGAGACATGGCACCATGCTGAAGAGAGCCATAGATTTCTCCAGGCCCACGGAGTTTTAGGTCGGCTTCGGCGAGATAAAAACCGTCGTTTGATTTTTCGAGAACCTTGAGGCGACGAGCGGGTTCGGCATCATCGGGCGAGACAAGGTAGCAAATCGCAGAGTTTTTTCCGCGCCCAACGCGTCCGCGGAGCTGATGGAGCTGAGCGAGACCATAACCGTCGGCATCCATTATTACCATTAAATTTGCATTTGGAACGTTTACGCCGACTTCGACGACAGTCGTCGAGACAAGAATGTCGATTTTTCCAGATGAGAAATCGGACATGATTTTGTCTTTTTCTTCGGTTTTCATGCGACCGTGAAGAAAAGTCACGGTTCGGTCTTTAAAAATGTTTTTTAGTTTTTCGGCTTGCTTTTTTACGGAAATTGTTTCGGAGCGAGAACTATCTTCGATGGTTCGACAAATCCAATAGACTTGTTGGCCGGACGCGAGATATTCGCGGACCTTCGGATAAAGGTCGTCGGTGAAGTTTATTTCGTTAATTATTTTTGTCACGACCGGCTGGCGCCCTTTCGGGAGTTCGTTCAAGGTTGAGACGTCGAGGTCGCCAAAAATAGCGAGCTGGAGCGAGCGCGGAATCGGAGTCGCGGTCATCATCAAAAGATGCGGGGCGAGGGGCTTTTTTATGGAGGCAAAATCTGGGTTTTCTAGGTCGGCAGTTTTAGCGACACGAGAAATTACTGACGCGGTCGCGGAGGTGACGGTTTTTGCAAGGAGTTTTTGGCGTTGATTTACGCCGAAACGGTGTTGTTCGTCAATAATACAGAGAGCGAGTTTTTTAAACTCGGTGTCGTCGGTGATGAGAGCGTGCGTACCAACAACGAGGTCAACCGCGCCGGATTTAATCCGGGCCTTTAGGGCGGGTTTGTTTTTTGTCGCACCGGTTAAAAGGGCGACGGAAACACCGAGCGGAGCGAGGAGATTGTTTAAGGAGTCGGCGTGCTGGGAGGCAAGAATAGCGGTCGGGGCGAGGAAGGCGACTTGGTACCCCGCGTTCGCGGCAGCGAACGCGGCCAGCGCCGCGACGGCGGTTTTTCCGGAACCGACATCGCCCTGGAGAAGGCGATTCATCGGGACGTTTTTCTCGAGGTCTTTGAAGATTTCGAAGGCGGCGCGGCGCTGGGCATTTGTTAAATCAAACGGGAGTTTTTCGACAACTTGACGGATTTTTTCGGCGTCGAACGGAATGACAGAGGCGCGAAGTTTCTGGTTTTCTTTTTTGTTCAAATTTGCAGCGAGAATAAGTTCGAACAGTTCTTCGTAAGCAAGGTATTTTCGGGCTTCTTTTACTTCTTTTTCGTCTTCAGCGAAGTGAGCTTTAAAAAGAGCGTCGGCGCGAGCACCAGGTTTGACAAAATCTGGTGATGATTTCGAAACAGGCAATAAATCCGGAATAAACGCAAATTCTGGGCGCAGGGTCTCGAAGATTCGCTTAAAATTCTCTGACTTAAAACTCCCTTTTACTGAGTAGATTGGTTTAAATCCGTTTTCTATCGCTTTGTCGACTTCGGAAGCAAGTTCTGCGCGCGGAGAAGTGAGTTGATAACGACCCCCCTTATAATCATAAGTCCCGGTGAAATAATAATCCTTATCTTTGTCAAACTGTTTTACGCGGTAAGGCTGGTTAAACCAGATAACGCGAATCGCGTCTGTTTTATCGTGGATTACGCCTTCGGTAATCGTGAAGTTACGACGCTTTGTTTTTATGATTCGGAGCTCAGAAATCTTTCCGCGAATAACGACTTTCCCGGGACGGATTTCGGAAAGCGTGGTGACGTTTGTGAAATTTTCGTATGTTCGAGGGAGATAATAAAGAAGGTCCCGGACGGTCACGATTCCGGATTTTTCCATTATTTCTCTAGTTTTTGGGCCGACGCCCTTAATATCTTCGACTTTAGAGAACATGTTTAGAGGCATGTTCGTCTCTCCACTTCTTAATCTCGCCGTGGTTTCCGGAGAGAAGGACGTCGGGAACTTTCATGCCACGAAAATCAGCTGGTTTTGTGTATTGAGGGTATTCGAGATTATCGCCGTCCGAAAAACTTTCGATTTCGGCCGAGGTTTCTCCGCCTAATACGCCAGGCAATAATCGAACGACACTGTCAATGATAATTAGAGCAGGAAGTTCTCCTCCCGTCAATATGTATTTTCCTAAGGATATTTTATAATCTACGAGCGACAAAATCCGTTCGTCATAACCCTCGTAGTGAGGACAGAGGATTATGTAATGAGACGACTCCTCGCTCGCAAATTTTCGGGCGAGGACTTGAGACCAGGTTTCTCCGACGGGAGTCGGGAGGATAACCTTTGCGGACGGGTCTTTTTTCTTGATGGATTCAATCGCGGAAAAAACCGGCTCACAGCGGAGCAACATGCCGTCTCCGCCACCATAGGGCGTGTCGTCAACAGATTTATGAGGGCCGAGCCCAAAATCGCGCAGGTTTACAAACTCAAATTTAGCGATTCCCTTTTCGCTTGCTTTCCACATCATCGAAGAAGCAAGATAGGGTTTTAAAGCGTCTTCAAAAAGCGTTATTATCGTGAATTTCATAGAGAAATTATAACATAAACCGAAAATTATTCGATATTTTTGATTTTTCCGGTTCCAGGTTCAAGATGAAGAAGGCGTTGGTTCCGGGAGCCGCGGAATTTGCAAGTCAAGTCGCGTTGTTCCAAAATAAACGGGCCGTCGATTAACGCGTCGAGAGACTTCAAAAACTCCCAGGCGGCACCACCGCGCTCCTTTATTTTTTCGTATGTGTAACCAGAGAAGCTCCAGACGTTCCATCCGAGTTCGTTGCGGCAGAAATCAGCAATTTCCTTGCAGGCTTCGGGCTGAAGGAAGGGCTCACCACCACAGAAAGTGATTCCGGCTTGGCCGTCCAGTTTTTTCAGGCGGTCTTTTATTTCTTCGATTGGGAGTTCGAAACCGCCGTCAAGGTCCCAGGTTTCCGGGTTTTGGCAACCCTTACAATGAGACAAACATCCTTGGGTCCAGAGCACGGCCCGAAGGCCGTACCCGTTTACAATCGAATCGCGTTCAATTGGGCCCGAGAGACGGATAGTTTTTTCTTTATTCTTTGCCGAGGGCTCGGTTCTCATAGATTTTCGCTACCTCCCTTTTAGTTTTTTCGTCTACTGAGTATACGCCATCAACATTGTGTTTTACGCGTTCGCGCTCTTCAGCTTTCTTTCCATCATTCCAGCGATCGAGAGTACCGACGAGATAACCGGTGATTCGGCGGAGGCGTTCAAAAGGCATATCTCCTTCTTCGCGTCCGCAACTTGGGCAGACATTTCCGGAAATTATCCCCGAGAAGCCACAAACCGGATCGCGGTCGACAGGATGGTTTACGGAGCCATAACCAATCCCGCAATCGTGCATTTTTCTAATCACGGCTTCGAAGGCCTCGATGTTTTGTGTCGGGTCGCCATCGAGCTCGATATAGGAAATATGGCCAGCGTTACAGAGAGCGTGATATGGGGCTTCGATTTCAATCTTTCGGAAAGCGGAAATAGGATAATAGACGGGGACGTGGAAGGAGTTTGTATAGAAATCGCGATCGGTCACACCTTTCAGTTCTCCATATTCTTTTCGGTCGATTTTTGTGAAGCGGCCAGCAAGACCTTCGGCAGGAGTAGCGAGTAAGGAATAATTTAGGTGGTGCTTTCTTGAGAATTCGTCACATTTTTCGCGCATATGGGCGACGATGTCGAGACCGAGTTCTTGAGACTCTTCGGACTCGCCGTGATGTTTCCCAGTCATCGCAACAAGAGTTTCGGCAAGGCCGATAAAACCAATCGAGAGCGTCCCGTGTTTTATGACGTCACGGAGAGTGTCGTTCGGGGAAAGCTTTTCAGACCCGAACCAGTTGCCTTGACCCATAAGGAACGGGAAGTTTCGGACGTGTTGGTTCGCTTGGAATTCGAAGCGTTCGTAAAGCTCGCCTTCGCAGAGTTCAAGCATCTTGTCGAGGTCGTTAAAGAAGCCGGTCCAATCAGCTTCGTCGCGTTCACCCGTCGCGATACCGTGTTTTATGCCGATGCGGACGAGGTTGATGGTTGTGAAACTGATGTTCCCGCGACCAGTAATGATTCCGTCAGATTCAGGAAAAACTGAACTAAAGACGCGGGTGCGACAACCCATGGTGGCGATTTCTGTGCGATAATCGCCGGGTTTGTAATATTGGAGGTTAAAGGGAGCGTCGATAAAAGTGAAGTTCGGGAAGAGACGCTTCGCAGAGACTTCCATACTGCGTTTGAAGAGGTCATAATTCGGGTCGCCGGGATTATAATTCAGGCCGTCTTTTACCTTGAAGATAGAAATCGGGAAGATCGGGGTTTCGCCCTTTCCGAGACCCTTATCGGTCGCTTCGAGGAGCATTTTCGAGACAAGTCGGCCAGCCGGAGAAGTATCAGTTCCGAAGTTTATCGAGGTGAAGGGGACTTGAGCGCCGGCGCGGGAGTGCATGGTGTTCAAATTATGAATGAAGCCTTCCATAGCTTGTTGGGTCTCTACTTCGGTATCTTCGGTCGAAGCTTGGATTACGGATTTAGGGATTTTCATACGCTCGAGTTTTTGGTCGTCGCCGAATTCTATGTAGTCGCCAATTTCGACAGAAATCTTTTTCTTGTCGCCAACAAAGGAGTTGTATTTTTCGAGATTTCGTTTTAAGGCTTTTCGGAAGGTTTTGTCGACGCCGGGCGCCATAGCATAATCAAAGTTCGGAATCGACTGACCCCCGTGCTGTTCGTTTTGGTTCGCTTGGAGAATAATCGCAGCAAGCGCAGCATAAGAACCGATACTTTGAGGGGTGCGGAGATGACCGTGGCCGGTGTTAAATCCGTGTTTAAAAAGTCGCAGAGGGTCGGTTTGGCAACAGGTCAAAGTTCCGGTTGCGTAGAAATCTAGGTCGTGGATATGAATATCGCCGTTGTTATGAGCGTAGGCGTATTCGGGGCGCATCAAGGTCGTTTTTGCAAAAACTTTTGAGCCTTCGGCGCCGAATTGGAGCATCTTTCCCATCGCGGAGTTTCCGTCGACGTTTGCATTCCCGCGCTTTACGTCGGAATCTTCGGAAGCATCAGCAATCGCAATTGTTTTATAAATCTGCATTAAATCGGATTTTGCGATGCGGATATCGGAGCGATGGGCACGATAATCGGCATAGGCGCGGGCGGTCTTGCGGAAACCGGCGTCTGTTAAAACTTTTTCAACAGCGTCTTGGACTTGTTCGACCGTGGGGATACGAGATTTTATAATCTTTTTTGAAGTTGTTTCAAATTCAACAGCAAGTTCTTTTGCTCGTTCTTTATCGTACTCGCCAGTGGCGTTGCCGGCTTTTTCGAGAGCGCCTTCGATTTTTTCTATATTAAAGTCGACGATTTTTCCGTCGCGTTTGATAATTTTTTTGAACATAAGAAATAATACCTCCTGTTGTATTTCAAATGTGATTTTTCAATTTATGTTTGATTTAGGGTGGGGTGAACGCTATATCTAGTGTCTAGGACTATTTTAGGACACTATATATAGCGTGTCAACAATTATGTTCGTGCTTTTCTTATCTGTTATTCGTGAATTTACCTCTGTATTTTCCGTAAGCAAATAATGTAAAAAATACCACAATCGATAAAATCATCGGGAGAAGGAGAGTTAGCTTTACGGATTCGGATTTTTTCAGAGTATTTTCCGAGAGCGTAGCGGGAGTAGAAAGAACCGAGTCGGAGACATTGGCAACTGACGAGACGGACGACGACGGAGCGGAAGTGTCCGGAGCTTTTAAGGTTGGCGCGGTTTTTGTGGACGGGACGACAGAGTTTTCCGGAGTTGTCTCGGCAGGCGTTTCGGGAGTATCTCCAGTTTCTGGATTTTCGGGAGTTTTTTCGTCTGGGACTTCTTCTTTGGGTGTTTCTGGCTTTTTTGCGACTTTGAATTTCCAGGTTTTAAAGCCATAAACCCAACTTGGGTTCATTTTTCTGACCCATTTTGTAATCGAGATAACCTCAGTTAGCTCCTCTTCTTCGGGCGTTATTAAATTTATGTAGGCATAGCCGTTCGGAATGAAGCTTTTTAGAAGGTCATAGACGTCGGTAGCCGAACCAAGCGATTCTTCGGTCGGGTTTCCATTCAGCTCACCTGTGTCGTAGCAAAGCGGAGAGGCTGTTCCGTCGCCTGATTCAAAAGTTCCACCACGAAGTTCGAGATTTTCGATTGTTGTTTCGGGAGTGACAAGGAAGAAACAACCGTCATATTTTTTTATATAGCTATCGTCTTCGATGATTAGTTTCCCTTTTTTAACTAGAAACCTCGAAGCGACATAGTTCATGTCCAGTCTTACGTTTTTTAGGACCCAGATTTCGTCATCCGGGATAGTGATAGACGCTTCGAAAGCGAAGCCGGTTTCGTCGGTTGCGCGTTCGCATTTGTCGGCAATCACGGGTTCAGCTTGGTCGCCTAATATTCTCGAATAAAGAAAGGTGCAAAAATCTTTCGTTGTTTCGAAAACATATTCGGTGCGCGTTTCGGTTTCGCCGGTCGCAAAAACGCTTTTTAAAGGCATGAGCGAGTTCCCGAGAACCGCCAAAAAAGCCAAAATTAGCATTAAGTTTTTCTTCATTTGTACCTCCACATAAATTGTTGGAGGAATTTTAGCGGAAAACTTAAGATTTGACAAGTTTTTTATGAACTTCAGTAACCAGAAGCGGAAGGATGAAGGAAATCGCTATGGTTATTGTAAGCGCAAGCGGCTCGACGGCGACGGTTTTCGTCAGGACGGAAAGCGGCCCAAACATGACGAGAGCCTGGAGAGTGATTGCGGCAATAAAGGCAAGAATAAAGAGCGGGTTGCGAACCTTCAAGCGTTTTAAGAACGATTCGTAAGTTCCGCGAACACAGAGAGCATTTGCCCATTGAGTCACGACCATGGCAGTAAATGCAAGAGTGTTTGATTCGTCGTGAGAGAAGCGAGTTGAAGATATATAATAAACGGCGAGACTAATCGCGGCCATCGTGAGCGACATAACAACCATTCGCGAAACGAGAACTTTCGAGAGAATCGGGGCGTTTTTTGGCTCGGGTTTTTGAGACATGAAAGCTCGTTCGGGAGGTTCGAGACCAATCGGAATAACCATTAAGGTATCTGTCACCATGTTTATCCAAAGAATTTGAATCGGGAGGAGGATTTGGATTCCGGAAGCGAGCAAGGCCCCAATCGCAATCAGGACTTCTCCAGCGTTTGTCGCGAGGAGATAAATCAACATTCGACGGATGTTCGCGATAATGACGCGACCTTCTTTCATAGCGGAGACGATATTCGAGAAGTTATTGTCGACAAGAACAATATCACCGGCGTCTTGGACGATGGAGGGGGCGTCGCCCATCGCAATCCCGACGTGAGCATTCGTCAAAGCGGGGACGTCGTTCACGCCGTCACCCGTCATAGCGACGATTTCGGATTTTTTAATGAGTGTTAAGATTCGGAATTTATCCTCAGGTGTAACACGAGCGAAAATAGTCGCGGATTTTACGCGTTCCTCAAGGTCAGAATCGGGGACGTCGCCAATTTTCGAGCAGTCGAGAACTTCGGCAAAGTCTTTACAGAGACCAAGTTCACGACCAATTGCGTAGGCTGTTCGCGCATGATCGCCAGTCACCATTTTTACTTTTACGCCAGCAGTGTCGGCTTGGAGGATGGCGTTTTTAACTCCACTTCGAACCGTATCGGCGATGGCGATGAAGCCGAGAAATGTGAATTTTGCGTCTTTCGGGAGACGGTTCAGCTCGTTGATTTCGTGGGAGATTTTTGTTGTCGCTAGGGCGATGACTTTATAACCGCGGTCAGAAAACTCTTTTAGCTTACATTCGGCGGTTTCGCGGTCGACTTTTTTTAGACCGCACTTTTCGAGGACGGTTTCGGGCGCGCCTTTCAAAACGAGACGAAGACGGCCGGATTTGTCTTCGAACAAGTTTCCGGAAGTCTTTAGAGTTTGGTCAAAGGCGTAGGTTTTTAGGGGGGAGAAATCAGAAAGGTATGGACTTTGGGACTTTATGTAGTTCCAAATCGCGAGGTCGAGCGGGTCGGTCGCGGATTCGGGAGGAATCGCAGACTCGGCGACAGCTTTCAGGAATTTTTCGGACACTTTCTTCGACTTTTCGCTAGAAGGGTCCCAGTAGTCACGGAGAGAAAGACGGTTTTCGGTCAAGGTGCCGGTCTTATCGCTTGCAATCGTGGAGACAATTCCGATAGACTGAATCGCGCGGAGTTCCTTTATTAAAGCGTTTTTCTTGGCAAGGCGGACGGCGCCAATCGCAAGGATAATCGCGGTTACAATCGGAAGGTCTTCAGGAACCGCAGAAACGATGAGCGCAAGAGTGTATTGGGTCGCATCGTAAAACGGGATTCCGTCGATGAGCTGGATAACGAGGACAGCGGCGGCGATAATGAGGATTACGGTCGCTATACGAACGACGAGTTTGTTGATTTTTTCTTGAATCGGGGAAGTAGTGTTTGTTCCCGAGGCGAGAGAGGCGATTTTTCCGTATTCGGTTTCGTTTCCTGTCGCGGTCACGAGGATTTTTGAGGAGCCAGTAATAACGAAAGAGCCGGAAAAAACCATGTTTCGTTGTTCGTAGACTTTTTTCTTTCCGGAAATAGCTTTCGCGTCTTTTGCGATTGCTTCGGACTCGCCGGTCAACATCGCTTCGTTTGTCAAGAGCCCAGATTCGGATAAAATACGGCCGTCGGCGGGAACGCGGTCGCCTTCATGGAGAATAACTACATCGCCCGGAACGAGTTCGCTCGCATCACATTCGATTTCTTTTCCGTCTCGAAGGACGGTGATTTTTTGGACGGTTTTTTCTTTCAGGGAATTTAAAATGCGTTCGGTCGAAAAACGTTGGATATAGAAAACGGCGACATCAAGAGCGATGTTTATCGCGATAACGATGACTTCCATCCAGGCTTGTTGAAGAATCGAGAGAATGAGCGCAAAAACAAGAATCACCATGAATAAATCCATGAACGGCTCGAGAAGCTTTCTCCAGAGGGGGGTGGTTTTTATGTTTAAGATGTTTTCGCCGTATTTTTTCCGGCGTTTTAAGACTTCCTTCGAAGAAAGACCGGTTTCGAGGCTCGAACGAAAATCTATCGAGACGTCTTTTGCGGAGCGATTATAGTAGTTTAGCATAAGTTAATTATACCACCTGCGCGCGATTTCTGATGTCGTTATAGAGGATATATTTAAGCTCGAGAGCGAGATAATCACCTTTATAAGTTTCTTCGGTATCTTCGAAGAAGAATTCTTTAGAGTTGTTTTCTTTTCCGAAAGCAAGGCGAGTCGAAGGGTCGTAGCTCGCTATATATTCGAGACCACCGATAAAGGCAAGGGTTGTTATGACGTCGTCTTTAGAAAGGCCAGAATACCGAGCGAGAATTCCTTCGTCGGAATTGTCGAGAGGATTTTCTTCGTAATGTTTTTCAAGGGCAAGCGTAACGGAAGATTTTTTGATTGCGCCGTTGTTCTCGAGGAGACGTTGGTCCTCGATAAAACGCTGGTAGTATTTTCCTTCGTTTTGCCAGAAACATTCGGTTTTGTTGTTTGTAACGCCGTCGCATTTATTACAGGAAGATATAGGTTCGTGAGCGACACACATTTCTCCGGTAATCCAGGCGGCGTTTTCCCCGGAGGTCATGATGTCGGCGATTGCGCCAATTGCGCTCCCGAGAAGAGGGATTTTACGCCACCATTGTTTTGACTTTTGGGACTGAATTGCTTCCGAGATGCCGGCGTCGGCCATGCCCCAGTCGGAGGCGCGCTGACCACAGAAGGTGATGTATTTGTCGAGGTGACTGTTTTCGACAATTTCGAAAGTTCCGGTCGAAGAGTCAGGAGTTTTTTCGTAAATCCCGCCGAGTTCATAGACCGCGTCGATGATTGCTTGGGGGGTGTAGTTCATGGTGCTGATGTCACTCACCATGTAACCGACGCAGTAAGGGTCGCCGCTTCCGTCGATAGTCGAAAGGTTCGCGCAATCGCCGACAGAATCAATCAAACTTGTTTCGGCGATAGCTGAGGCGGTCGGAAGGAGATTGGTCGCGGACTTCGCCACGAGATTCCCGAAGGTTTTTATGGTCGAACCGAGACTTGTCGTCGTCGCAAGAGGAACGAGATTATAGACTATGCTCCCAAGGAAGGTGTATTGGGACGACGTATCAAACGGAGAGCGAATCGAGCGCTGGTATTCGGCTTCCTCGGCGATAACGGTTTCTTGGGCGCGTTTAAAGGCCTGAAGAACGCTCTTTGAACCGACTGTTTGACCGCCGGTCAGGCCGTTCGAACCGATATATCGGTCGCCTCCGGCAACAAGGGCATTCCCGAGGTCTTCGCCGAGCCAATCCGTCGCGGCGTTTTCGGCGAGGTTTTTCCCGAAATCTTCCCAAATCCATTGGATAACGGAATTTGCTAGGGCGGTCATGGCCGGGCCCGCTAGGGCACCGAGAACCGAGGAGACAATCGAGGCGGTAGTAAGCTCCACGATGGCACCAATTCCGCCCGTGAAAGCGGCAACGCCGACGGTAATAGCGGTGGAGATAATATTAAGGGTCGAGCTGAGGTTGTTGCAGGCGGTGATTTTCGCCATAATATCGTTAATTTGGCCAGCGGCAGACATCAAAGCGCGCGAGACGGCGTTGCCGGAGGGAGTGCTGCCTAAATTAGCGATTGCGGTCTGAGAGCTCGCGCTTTGGACACTCGGGTCAGAACCGCTAATCTCGCTTCCGGAAGTCAGACCACCAATTCCGGCGGATTCCATAGCGCTTTTTCCGGTCTCTGGGTCTTTTTCTAGTAGGTTTTCGTTGTATTCGTTCATCGCGGCACCGTCGTCCGAGGAACCATCTTGGACCATTTGGACGGCCTCTAGATAGCCGGAAGTGAGATTCATTTGTTGGATGCTTTGGTAGCCAGCAATCAAGGTTTGGGCCTTTGCGACGAGTTGGAGAGCTTGGCAACCGACGTTTAACGCCGAGGAGACGCTGCCGAGTAAGGCGGCGGCGTTAAGCCCGGCGGTTTCTAGAGCGGAAGGAGAATTTATGTTTGAGTTTGCTTTTATCATTTCGCCGAGTTTCGTACCGGACATTTTGTCGTAGATGTATTGGTTTATGGTTCGACGGTGGGTGATTTTATTATAGACTCGGGTTTTTATGCTCGTGCGATACCCCATAAGCTCCGCGCCGTTCGAGACGGCGAGGCTGGCGGCTCGGGTCCCTGTGTAATAAAAACGACTCCGTTCGAGGTCACGAACTTGTTCGTTCATGGCCATGAGGGTGTCGTACCAGCCGGAACTGCCTCCGCGCCAGGTTTTCGAGGCAGTCGTGTAAGGATTTTTAAAGGAGATGTCGGACAGTGCGTCAGACGTGGAAATAATAAAAGGGCTCGCGGTCGCATCGACAGAAAAATCGTCCGAAACGTTCGCGAAAAGTTCGGCGATTTGAGTCGCGTTTGCGTTAATTTGGCTTTCGCCAGCGACGGCAACCCATTCTTTTTTCTTATTTTTATAAGCGAGGATTGTGCCGCCGCCATATTCGACGTTCAGGATTCCTTCTCCGGAGAGACTGGACTTCTGATAATCGGTCAGGCCGAACATGTCGCTCGAGCTCGAGAGCTGAAGATCGAGGATATTATCGGAACGGAGAGTCGAGGAAATTCCGACGGTATTAAACTCTTCGATAAAACGATTCACAATCGCAAAGGGCATCATCGCCTGGGCGGCGAACATAAGCCCTCCGAACACAAATAACAAGAGGATTATGACAAGAAGCGGAGCGTTTTTCTTTAACGAGAGCTTTCCGCGGAAGATGGTTTTTTTCTTTTGCGGAGAGCCCATGACGGAATTTAGGAAGTTAGACTCTCCTCCAGATTCGGCGGAACGAGCGTCATCAACTCCGCCATCAAACGGCGAATTCGGCGTTTCGCCTGACGAAGAAGTCTCGGCGTTTCTCAAATAGTCCGAACTGTTGTCCATCGTCTTTTATTTTAGCATAAGTGGATATAAAATTCGAGAGAGAAATTGGTGTATTTTCGGAGGTTTCGTCCGCGCTCAAAATTTTCCGTTCAGAGGGGTCATAATTTGCTAAGAAGGTCAGAGCGTCTATGTAGTCAAGAGCCGCGATAACCTCGGACTTTTCCATTCCGGAATATCGAGCTAAAATTCCTTCATAAGAGTTGTCGAGGGGGTTTTCGCCGTAGTAGTTTTTTAGGAAAGCCGTAACGGAAGATTCTTCAACAATCCCGGCGGATTCGTAGAGACGTTGGTCTTCGATGTAACGCTGGTAGATTTGCATTTCTTCGCGATAAGGGTTTTCGGGAGAATCTGCGCAAGCTTGGCCAGAAATCCATGGCATGTTCGCGGCTTGTTGAGAAGCGGAGACAATTTCAGCAACATCGCCTATAAGCGGTAAGTTTGCGACAAGAGTCGAAGGCCTCGAGACAAGGATGTTCGCGGCGGTTGCATCTGCCATGCCGAGGCTCGCAACGCGTTGGTCGCAAATTGTAATCTTTTTTCCGAGGGTTGAATCCGGGTTGATGATTTTTTGGCCGTTTTTATCGACGCCCGAGAAGTTTGACGGGTCGAGGGAGGCAACTTTTTCTTCAATTTCGGCGGGCGAGGCGGAGATTGTGGAAGTGTCGGTAATATAATAAGGGTTACAATAAGCGTCGCCGACGAGACCGATAGATTCAAGAATCGGACATTCGCCAATCGAGTCCATAAGTTCGGTTTCGGAGATAGCGGAGGCGGACGGGAGAATAGACGTTGTGGACTTTGTCACGAGATTGCCGAAGGATTTTAGAGTCGAGCCGAGGCTTGTCGTCGTCGCAAGAGGGATTAAGTCGTAGGCGAGTTTTCCGAAGAAAGTGTTTTTCGACGTAACGTCGAAGGGGCTGAGGGTTCGACGTTCAATCTCCGCTTCTTCGGCAAGGACGGCTTCTTTAGCACGGAAATAAGCCGCGAGAGATTCTGTTGAAGCGGCCATACCGCCGCCGGTTTGGAAATTCCCACCGAGATATTTGTTTGCTCCGGAAGAGAGAGCGTTTCCGAGATCTTCTCCGAGCCATTCGGTCGCGGTGTTTTTTATAATGTTTTCGGCGACGCTTTCGACGATTTTCGGGACAATAAACGAGACAATTGTTCCGACGGCAACGCCGATTGCAATTTTCCCGACGACTTTAGCGACAATATGAATCGCGGTAGTGGCCTGGCCGAGAACCGGGACGAAGGCCATCATGGTTGTTGCGAAATTTGTCGCGGCGACGCCCATGCGAACATACGAACACGCCTGGAAAGCTTGGGTCGTGAAAACTACGTTCCCGGAGAGCGAACCGAGCGAAGAAATAAGGTTTTCGAAATTTGTGTGTTTTACGCTTTCATCGGAAGAACTGATTTTTGTCCCGGAAAAGAGAGCGGTCATTCCGGCAGATTCCATAGCGCTTTTTCCGGTTTCTGGGTCTTTTTTTGTTAGTCGTTCGGTGTATTCGTTCATAGGGGTTCCGTCGTTCAGGCCGGCTTGGACGGATTGAGTCGCTTCAAAATACCCCGTCGTCAGATTTAGGTATTGTAGGGACTGTTGAGCGGACATGACGGTATAAATCGCGGTTCCAATTTCTACTCCGGCACAACCGGCCGTCGCGAGCACCTTTGTTAAACTTGTTATTTTTGAGTTTAGGGCCTGCTCGATTCCGTCGACGGTCGTTTGAGACGTCAGAGAGTCAGAGTCAATCGCTCCGGAAGTTGTGACTGCGACTTCTTCACCGGCGTCGTTTGTTTCGACAATAGTCCCGTAGCTAGAAATGCCGTCGTCGGAGATTTTCGTCGTTCCGCTTGCGAGTTTTTTCCAGGCTTCTTTTGTCCCGGAATTAAGCGCGAGCGTCGCCCAGTTTGCATAGCGACTTCGGGAAATAGCAAGACGCGCCTCGGTCAAATTTGTGAAAGAATCATACCACCCGGAACTGCCACCACGCCAGAGCTTTGAGGCGGAAGAATATTTGTCTTCGAACGCAGCGACGGACTTCGCGGAAGAAGTCGAGAGCGGAGTCCCAGAGACAAGAATTCTAGAATCCGTTATTGAGGAATTTATGGCGGAGTTAATAGCGGAGGAATCTGCTTTTTCTAAAACGGAATTTGGGACGACGGCAGAATAAACTCCGCGCGACCCCGCGAAGACAAGCGCCGTGAACGGAATCCCATCGAGCGAGGCATCGACCGGGTAAATTTCGGAGGCGGATAGCGACGTGCGCTGAGTTTCAGAAAGCCTAAGAGCGGAAGCTGGGTTTTCTAGCTGATAATCGAGGATGTTGTCGGAGCGGAGAGTCGAGGAAATCCCGAGAGTATTAAACTCTTCGCGGAAGCGGTTCACAATCGCAAAGGGCATCAAAGACTGAGAGATGAAAATTAAGCCAACACCAAGAAAGAGCAAGCCAACAATCACAAGAACCGGCAAATGTTTTTTAAAGGAGAATTTTTTCTTTCTTGAAGCGGATTTTGGAAGTCCTTCAACATGAGAAACAAAGCTTTCTTCCCTTTTTCTAGCTTCGCGGACTTCGTCAGACATATATATTATTATACTACGTCTGGGACAAAAACGCTAGTGGCGACCGGTGTTTGGGGCTTTCGGTATAACGATACTTTCAGGGTTTCGAGAATATGTCGAACAAATCGTTTCGCCGCGGAAATTTGTATCAGAAACGGGAGCAAGGCAAACAGTAGTGTCACGAGAGAAATCGACATCGGCAATTTCGAGAAAGTTTGTATCCATAACGCCGACGACATCTTCGTTTATTGTCAAAATCGCGTATGGACCAGAATTTTCAAACGAAAGTTTAAGAGAGGAAGGGCCGGACGGCTCGAGAAGAAGATTTGAGACTTCGGAAATGGTTGGAGTCCCGGAGTTAATCGCGGTTGTTGGGTCGGCAGATTCGGAAGCGACGTCGAAATTTAAAACTGCATCGTCATCAACAGAAGTATAAACCGCCCCGTTTGTTCGAGATGTTAGCTCGGCATATGAGCCGGCGGATTCGGGCTCGGTCAAAACAAAGATACTTACCGGGTCGATTTCGTAACTAAGATTCAAAACATCTTCGGAAGTAATTCCGTCGTGATCCGGGTCGTGGAATCCTGCGTCGGTGATAACAAAAACTGATTTGTTTGCGCCAGCAGACCACCTTAGTTCTTTCATGAGTTTATACGAGGCGGAAAGCATAGATTCGGGGTCATCACCACCACCTTCGAGGGTGATAGCGTTGATTAAATCAGAAACGCTCTCGGCGGTGCAAGTCGAAAAGTCACAAAGCTTTTCGACATCACGTTCGCGTAAATCAGAATAGGTATAAAGGGCGACTTTGCCTCCTTGAGAAAACACTTTTTCGGCGGTTTTTATAGCGTCGTTTTTAAACTTTCCAATCATTGAGGTCATTGAAGAAGAAACATCAAATAAAATCGCGACATTTCTTTCGGGAACGCTATTTTCTATTCCGAAATACTGATTATAAACGTCTTTTGAGGCGGCGACATAAGCACCGCTTTCTTTGTACGAAGCGTGGCCAGAATACCAACGAGCTGGATCGACATAGGCGCTACATATCACATCGTGGTACTGACAGTATGCCTTTAGTTTCCCGTCGTATCCGCTAGACGGCTGATAGGGGACATAGCCACCGAGAATACCTTGATAGGCGAAACAATCGGGGACATTTGCGCGATACGGAGAATAAACTGCGCGACCTTGATCACAGGCCGGTGTCGAAGCGGTGAAGGCATTAAACCTCCCTTCTGGGAGGAAAAGCTTTGGGTCGCCAAAAGTCAAAGCGGAAAAAACTAACGACGGGTCGAGGCTTTGAAGCGAAAGCGAGACGACCTGGGCGCCCTGGGAGTAACCAGCCATGACGACTTTTGAGTTTGGACAAACTTTTTTATAGTTTTTGACAAAATAGACAGCTTCGCGTGCACCTTCTTTTACGGATTCGCCATAAGAGTATGTTTCGCCTGCGGAGACATAGGCGCCGATGGTAGTTTTGAAGCGCGCCCAGGTCTCGATACCGATTCCTGGAGAGGGATAAGAACTGCCGTCATATCCGCCGGGATGTGTCCCGAGTTCATAAACGCTAATCGAGGGTTCGTCGTCGCCGAAGACTCCAAAAAATGCTTCCGTGAAACGTTCATAATTCAAGGAACCGAGCTCGGCACCAGATTCACGGGCGTAAACGACTTTTATATTTGTGCATGCGAAGTTTGAGTCGGTCAAAAAAGATTCGCTCGTCGCAAAAGCGGCTGAACCGATAGTAGATAAATTTGAGAAAGCTAAGATTAAAACGAACGCGAGCGGTTTTAAGTTAAACTTTTTAAAACGAAAACGATGCAAACGCATACGAAAATACCTCCTTAAATTAAGCTAAAGATACTAAAGGGCGAAAAAAATGGCAAGCATAAGAGATGTCGTGTGTTATACTTTACGAAAGAGGAGGAAAATGAGCGATTCTAGCAAATCAGAAACAGATAAAAGTTATCGAGGATTTCCGCGCATATCGGAAAAATTGAGCGAGAGTAGTCAAAAAAAATGGGACGAGTATTTTATGGGGATTGCGAACGAGGTTGCAAAAAAATCAAAAGACCCGAGCTCGAAGAATGGTTGCGTGATTGTTGACGAGAGAAGGAGGCCGGTTTCTTTCGGATATAATGGGACAATTCAGGGAGCGAACGAGTCAAAAATGACTTTAACGGAACGCCCGATGAAGTACTATTTTTCGATTCATTCGGAAATGAACGCTGTGTTGTTTGCGGGGCGAGATTTGACCGGGTGCACGCTTTATAATAAAATCGCGACTTGTGAAAACTGTCTTAAATACTGTCTCCAGGCGGGGATAAAACGGTTCGTATATGAAGAACTCAGAGTTCACTCACACAACAATGACAAGAAGTCGATGACAAATATTGACACGGACGAGGCCGTAATCCGTCTTTTAGCGGCTTGTCCGGACGTAGAAACGCTTAATCTCTCGAACGGAAAAAATTATACGGAAGATATTTTATCTCAATATCAGCCGGGGAGTAAA
The DNA here is from genome assembly GCA_017406405.1 of Candidatus Saccharimonadota bacterium. Classification (GTDB taxonomy): domain Bacteria; phylum Patescibacteriota; class Saccharimonadia; order Saccharimonadales; family Saccharimonadaceae; genus Nanosyncoccus. The sequence continues at coordinate 30,672 of JAFQYO010000019.1, read as the reverse complement.
GAACGAGAGAGATTATTGAAGTGGGTTTAAGAGTCGAGGCGTCGGCGCGCTTACCAAATGATTTTTTCGTAGCCCCAGGATTTTAGATAATCGTTCGTGCGGGTGAAGGGACGCGAGCCAAAGAAGCCGGCGTGGGCGGAGAGAGGCGAAGGGTGAGCGGATTCAATCACGGCGTGTTTTTCTAAGTCGAGGAGAGGCTTCTTTGCGCGAGCGTCCCGCCCCCACAAAATAAAGACGAGATGCGGGCGGGTTTTGTTTAGGTATTTTATTACGTTTTCAGTGAATATTTCCCAGCCCTTGCCACGGTGGGAGCCGGCGAGATGGGCTTCGACGGTCAGGACGTTGTTTAAGAGCAAAACTCCTTGTTTAGCCCAAGATTCGAGGTTCCCGGTCGGGTTTTTGTGTCTATAATCATCGAGATTTAGCTTTAGGCTTGGGTTCATCGTGAGAAGGTCTTTATAAAGAATTCCGAGGTCTGAGTCAATTTCTTTATAGATGTTAACGAGAGAAGGCGGGATTTTTTCGGTCGAGGGGACGGAAAAGGCAAGACCATGAGCCGCTCCGGGGGTGTGATAGGGGTCTTGTCCAAGAATAACTACCTTTATGTTGTTTAAGTCGGTCGAAAAAGCGGAGAAAACAAGTTGTTTCGGAGGAAAAACTGTTTTCTCCGCATAAGCGCGAGCTAGAAACGCAGATAGTTCCTGGAAGTATGGTTTTTTGAATTCAGCTTCTAAAAACGGCTTCCAGGAATCGTGCATAGGTTTTAACGTTTTTCTTTTCTGAATAAGCTATGGATAAGGTAGCCAAAGCCGAAGCAGACAGAAATCGCACTGATTAGGCCGCCGACATACGGGACCATACCGACGAGGACAACTACGACAGTACCGAGCGCATATTTTGCGAGCGTGTTCATTTTTTCTTTCTTGAAGAGGTTTTTCGCGAGAAGGTCGCCGACAACACCGCCAGTTACGGACTTCGATAGATAGGCGAAGACGCAGTAGAAAACGAGAGCGATAATTCCGAGCGGAAGACCGACGATTGTCACCACCGCAAAAATCACAGCAAGAGGAATACCGAGCAGAAGTCCGAGACCGAGCGCAAGGTCTTTCCAGGAATTCTTTAGCTCGAAATCAGAAAGCAATCTTTCACTGAATTTCTTCGTTAAGGCGACAAGAACAAGCGTGACAATAACGCGACCGACAATAGAGAGAATCGTCGAGATGATTTTTTCGCTATATTCAGCGGAGCGAATCGATTCATTTGCTGTGTAAGTCGAGAACGAGCCAGCTTCAAGGTTCTCTTTCCCAGAGAAGCGAGCGTCTTCGTTATAAGTGAATTTTCCAGAAACCGCAACTTTCCCTAAAATGACGATTTCTTCGGCGCTAACGTTAAGGTCGCCGTCGATTGTTATGTCTTTAAGGACGACTCTTTGGCCACCAACGAATGCGTTCCCGAACAAATTTGTTTTTATTAGGATGGTTTCCGCGGCAAGGTAGATATCGCGACCGATACTAGCTTCGTCGGTTATTTCGATAGAGTTTCCCGCAGCGAAGAGATCGTTTTTTATTTCTCCGGTTACAGAAATCGAGTTTCCAGCAAGGAGAGCATATTCTGAACTCCCAGAATCACGGACAATGTTCCCGGCGGCAAATTTAAGCCCCTTTACGCGATCGGCGGAATTTATTTCGTTCCCGGCTAGGAAACGAGAATGAGAAACGGACGCGTCGGAATCTACTACTCCGCCAGCGGCGGCATAATCGTCCTCTTTTTTAGAATCTTCTTCGACTTCTTCGATAATTGCTTCTTCGCAGTCCTCGACTATCTCAGAGTCGGCGCCTGATTCTCCGCAGGCATAAACGGGGCTATAACTAGAAGCATAGCCAAGCGTCAAAGCCGTCAAAACAGCAAGACAAACTTGAGAGATGATTGTTGATTTTTTTGCCATAATACTCCTTATGGCTCTATTTTATACTATTTTAATTTTTCTTTCAAGATTTTAGAAACGGCCGAAGGGTTTGCTTTTCCGCGAGATTCTTTCATGACTTGGCCGACGAGGAAACCGAGAACTTTTTCTTGACCGGACTTATAGTCTTCTTGGGCCTTTTTTGTCGCGGGGTTTTCAAGGACAGCGTCAACGATTTTCTCGAGAGTCGCAGAATCGTTTTCTTGGATAAGATTAAACTCTTTTGCGAGCTCGCGGGCGGTTTTTTCAATATGTTTTTCTTCGAACATATGAAGAAAGAGTTCTTTCATGGCGGTCGAGGAAAGCTCTTTTTTCGACTTCATTTCGACTAGCTCGATAAGTTTCTCGGCGTCGGGGAGGTTGTCGTTTAGTAGGCTCGTGTTTTCTTCGGCAAGAAGAACAGAAGCAAAGAGATTTGCGACGGCGCCGACTGGTTTTTCGCTAGGGTTCTTGGATTTTTCTTCAACCTCAGCAAGACGGCGAACAAGTTCGGGATAATCAAGCAGGACTTCGAGGGTGTCGGACGGGATAGAATCCGAAAAACGGTTTCGATAATCATCAGGAAGAAGAGGGCAGGATTTATAGTTTTCGTCAATAAATTGTTCGGAAAGACGAAGCGGAGGAAGATCCGGCTCGGGCATATAGCGATAATCTTGGGCGTTTTCTTTCGAGCGTTGGGAAGTCGTTTTCCCGGTCGCATCGGACCAGCCGCGAGTTTCTTGGACAATTCTTTCGCCTTTGTCAAGGAGTTTGGACTGGCGGGAATATTCGTATTCGACGGCACGTTCGATACTGCGGAAGGAATTTAGGTTTTTGATTTCGGCGCGTGTTCCGAGTTTTTTATCGCCGGGTTTTTTAAGGGAGATGTTGACGTCGAAACGCATATTGCCGTTATAAAGGTCGCCGTTTGTGACGCCGGCATAAACCATGTTTCGCCAAAGCTCCTTACAATAGTCGCGAGCCTCGACAGCTGAAGAAATATCAGGCATGGAAACGATTTCTATAAGAGGCGTGTCGACGCGATTAAGATCGACGAGAGAATAATCGCCAAAATGAGAAAGTTTTCCGGCATCTCCCTCGAGGTGAGCATGTTCAATCCGAACTTTTTTCCCCGAGGGGAGGGTAATAAAGCCTTCGCCGATAATCGGGGAGAAAAACTGAGTGATTTGATAACCCTTTGGGGAATCTGGATAAAAATAGTGTTTACGGTCAAAACGCGAGGATGGGTTTATTTTTGCGTTCATGGCGGCGCCAGCGACAATCGCAAGACGAATCGCTTCGCCATTTAAGCGCGGCAACATACCCGGGAGAGCATAATCGACCGGAGAAACGCAAGAGTTCGGTTCTTTTCCGCGAGCATCATTATCAACTTCAGAGAAGAGCTTTGTTTTTGTTTTTAGCTGGACGTGAGTCTCGATTCCGATTGTGATTTCATAGGGATTTGAAGATTTTTCTGACATTAGATGGCTCCTAGGTCTTTTAAAGCTTGGCGATAAACTGCGAGAGCGCGCTTCGACTCCAGATATTCGAGAGAAAAACGAGATTCGTGAGCGATTTGGTTTCGAAGTTTATGGACGCGCCAGACGGAATTTAGATGAGTGCCGAATTTTTCTTTTCCGCAACGTTTTAGTCGCTCTCCCATCGTCCTTCCAGAAACCCCCATTTCGTGCATAGCTTTGTCGAGGAGTTTGTCGGCCTCAACGACGGCCATGTTGTATGTCGCGGGGTTTTCTTTTACGAGGGAATTTTCAATCGCTAAAAAATCAGACTGGTATTCTAGTTTATTAAAAGTGTAGTTTCTATGAGAGGTGAGGAGAATAGCGACAAAGACAAGAACGCCAACGACGAAAATAGCCGCAAAAAGAGTGATTGCAGATGTTCCCATTATACTAATTCCTCCACTAGTTTAAGAAGATTTTTGTCGCTTCGGCGCGGGCCGATAAGTTGAAGGCCGAGCGGGAGATGAGGAGTTTTTTCGGAAGTTGTAGAGCCGGCCGGGAAAGCAACAGCAGGAAGGCCAGCGAGGTTTACTGGGACGCTCATAACGTCTTCGAGATACATGGAAACCGGGTCGTTGACCTTTTCTCCGAGTTTAAAGGCGGGGTTCGGGGCGACAGGGCTCAAGATAGCGTCGACGGATTTAAAAGCTTTTTCGAATTCTTGGATAATTAAAGTTCGGGCTTTTGCGGCTTTTAAGAAGTAAGCATCATAAAAACCGGAGGACAAAACAAAGTTCCCAATCATAATACGGCGTTTGTTTTCGCGCATAAAGCCTTCGGAGCGAGTGTTTAAAAAGAGGTTTTCGAGGGCGGTTTTTTCGGAACTTTTGTCCGCGCTCGAAATTTTCGGGGATTTTAGGGTTTTTGTTCGGTAAGCGTAGCGAATGCCATCATAACGAGAGAGGTTAGAGGCGACCTCGGCGGGCTGAATAATGTAATAAGCGGCAAGGGCGTATTCTAGAGCAGGGAGAGTTAGTTCGATGATTTCGTAACCCTTCGACTTTGCGAGGGAAAGCTTTTCTTCAAGAGCGGTTTTTAGTTCGGGGGCGAGAGCGGGAGATTCGACGAATTCTTTAACGAAACCGATTTTTTTCTTTCCGAGCTCGACGTCGGCAGAACCGTAAAAATCTGGGAGGGAGGTCATGTCTTTTTCGTCATGGCCGGAAGCGATTTCCATGAGCAAGTCGAGGTCGGCGGCGGACTTGGCAAAAAAGCCAAGGACGTCGGTCGAGGACGCCATAGCAACAACGCCGTAACGGGAGATAGTTCCGTAGGTCGGTTTTATCCCGAAGACGCCGTTAAAGGAAGCGGGTTGGCGGATGGAACCGCCTGTGTCGGTTCCAGTCGCGAACTCGACGCAGTCGAGAGCGACAGCGACGGCGGAACCGCCGGAGGAGCCGCCAGCCACGCGCTCGGAATCGAAAGCGTTTTTTGTTGGGCCGAAATATGAATTTTCTGTCGATGAACCATGTGCGAACGCGTCGAGATTGGTCCGACCGACCATAATCGCTCCCTCCGCCTCAAGTTTTTCGACACAGGTCGCGTCGATTGGGCTTTCTAAACCGGTCAAAATGCGTGCAGAAGCCGTTGTTTCTCCTTCCTTTGAGAGGAAATTATCTTTTAGGGCATAGGGGACGCCAGCGAGACGGCCGACAGGCTCGCCTTTTTTGATTTTTTTGTCGATTTCTTCGGCTTTTTTTAGGGCGGGCTCGGCGTTTATAAAGGTAAAAATGTTCTTATCTTTATGTTTCTCGATTTTTTCGAGCGAGGCCTTAATAAGCGAGACTGCTGAGGTAGATTTGTTAGCTATTCTCATGATTATAGAACTTTCGGGACTTTAATTTGATGGTCTTCTTGTTCCGCCGAGAGAGCAAGAAGTGCTTCGCGGTCGGCATCTTGAGGGATGATTTCGTCTGGGCGCCAAACATTTTCCATTTCGAAGACTTGGTATGTGGGCTCGACGTTTTCTGTGTCGAGTTCGTTCAGTTTCGAGATATATTTAAAAATGTTTTGTAAATCGGTCTTAAGGGCAGATTTTTCCTTCTCGTCAAGGGAGAAATTTGACAAATCAGCTAAATGATTTATTTCTTTTTCAGTAATTTCCATTGTGATAATTATATCACTTTTTTTCGGGTTTAGGAATTTTTGGCCGAAGAGTTTAGTTCTTCTTTTAGTTCTTCGATATTTCGACGGTCGCTCGAGACTTGGTCTCGTAGGACGGAGATGGTTTCGGACTTGGCGAGTATCACCGCAAGCGCGACGAAGTTTAAAATCACGCTAATAACGAGAGCGACGCAGACGACAGGAAGGGTCGGGAAATGTTTTTCGGCGGGAGCGGACATAATTGAGGAATAATGCGACGCAGGCGGTTCGGAATTTAGACGTTCGAGAGAAACATGCTTTTCCGAAGACGCAGTCCGGCGTTCTCGCGGACGGACAGGTTTTTTCGTTTCTTCACTCATTAACTTTATTTTAGCATAAACCAATCAGTTTTTTAAGACTTTTTAGTGGGATTTTTTGACTCTATTTCGGATATTTGGTCACGTAAAAGCGCGGCGCGCTCGAATTCGAGATTCGCGGCGGCGAGTTGCATTTGAGCGGTAAGTTCTTTGACGAGAGCAGGGAGTTCTTCTTTCGGGATTCTTTTAATGTCGAGTTTTGATTCGGTTTCTTTTTCGGGGATGATTGCGCGAAGGCCGGCTGAAATCTCTTTGCTGACCGACTTCGGAACAATGCCGTGGTCGAGATTGTATTTCTCTTGGATTTCGCGACGACGGCTGGTTTCTGAAATGGCTTTTTCCATGCTTTCGGTAATCATATCGGCGTACATAATCACCGAGCCTTCGACGTGACGAGCAGCTCGGCCGATTGTTTGGATTAAAGCTGATTCGGAACGCAAAAATCCTTCTTTGTCGGCGTCGATAATTGCAACAAGCGACACTTCGGGAAGGTCAAGACCTTCACGGAGCAGGTTTATTCCGACTAAAACGTCATACACGCCCGCCCGGAGGTCGCGTAAAATATCGCCACGCTCGAGAGTGTCAATATCGGAATGAATATAGGCGGTTTTTATTCCGCGTTCTTTCAGATGGTCGGTCAAATCTTCCGCCATGCGCTTTGTGAGAGTCGTGACGAGAGTTCTCTGGCCTTTTGCGATACGACGGTCAATTTCTTCCATCAGGTCGTCGATTTGGTGTTCGGAAGGACGGACTTCGACTTTCGGGTCGAGAAGTCCAGTCGGACGAATGACTTGTTCGGCGGGTTTCGGGCAATTTGAGAGCTCGTATTCGCCAGGGGTCGCAGAGACGTAGATAGCGTGAGAAATATGGCGATAAAACTCAGAGAAAGTGAGAGGACGATTGTCGAGCGCGGAAGGAAGGCGGAATCCATAGTCGACAAGGTTCAGTTTTCGGGCATGGTCGCCATTATACATACCGCGAACTTGAGGGAGAGTCATGTGAGACTCGTCAACCAATAATAGAAAATCTTTCGGGAAAAAGTCAAGGAGAGTCGAAGGGGGCTCGCCCGCTTTTCTTCCTTCGAGATGACGAGAATAGTTTTCGATTCCCTTCACAAAGCCAGTTTCTTTCAGCATTTCTAAATCATATTTTATTCTTTGTGTCAAGCGTTGTGCCTCAAGGTATTTTCCATGTCGCTCAAAAAATGCGAGACGTTCTTTATATTCTTTTTTGATTAAGCTGAGGGCGCGGAGTAGGTCGGATTCGGGAGTGGCATAGTGGGTGTTTGGGAAGATATGAATGTGGTCTGGTTTCTCACGCACTTCACCAGTTAGAGGGTCGATGATTTTTATTGCTTCGAGGTTATCGAAGCCAAATTCAAACCGATACGCCCATTCGCCTGAAGCAGGAAAAAGATCGACAGTGTCGCCCATAACTCGAAAATTGCCGCGTTCAAAGGCGAGGTCGTTGCGGTGGTATTGCATAGAGACAAGAGAGCGAATAAACGAGAGTTGGTCCGGGACGGGTGTTTCGTTCGTCGTCACCCAACCGGTCGGATGTTTCCAGAGCGGGTAAGACATTTCTTGGTAATTTTCAGGAGAGCCGATACCATAAATACACGAAACCGAGGCGATAATAATAACATCATCTCTCGTAAGGAGGGCTTCGGTCGCGCCGTGTCTTAAGCGGTCGATTTCTTCGTTTATCGCGGAGTCTTTTTCGATATATGTGTCGGTCGAAGCAATATAAGCCTCAGGCTGGTAATAATCAAAATATGAAACAAAATAGTGAACTTCGTTTTTCGGGAAAAATTCGCGAAATTCGGAATAAAGCTGGGCGGCGAGGGTTTTATTGTGAGCCAAGACAAGGGTTGGTTTTCCAAAATTTTGAATCAAGTTCGCCATAGTGAAGGTTTTTCCAGAGCCGGTCACCCCAAGAAGAGTTTGTTCCTTGATTCCCTCTTTTAAGCCCTTTGTGAGTTGGGCGATTGCGGCGGGTTGGTCTCCGGTTGGTTTATACTTCGAGACGAGTTGAAATTTCATAAAGGAATTATAACATAAGAACTTGCGACATAAAAGTCGGGCCTTTCGACCCGACTTGCTGATGCGCGCCCACCCTAGGGCACATTGTTTTGTTTTAATCCGCTGTTTTTGTTTTTAATGTAGTCTCCACACTCCACTAAGTTTTCAGTGGAACCCTGTGAAGCGTATCAGCTTATGTTTATTCTAAAAAACTCTTAGTAGTTTGTCAAGGATTTTTCAGAAAAATATGTTGTAATTTTTACATTATAGGAAGCTTTTCTTTCCCGCGACTACGGCCTCCTTAGCGCTCCATTATCGTATGTGAGGAGTGGTTACTACTACTGGGCCTCTACGGGGCTTAACGACAGAGGTTCGGGCGGCAACTATTGGTCGCTTCGTTCCAACAGTACCACGGCCTCCAACAGCCTGTACTTCAGCTCATCGAGCTTAAACCCTCGGGGCAGCACCAGTCGCGGATTCGGGTTTGCGGTGCGTTGTTTATCGAAATAACTTATGTTAAAATCAGTCCAGATAACTCACGGCTAAAGAAAGGGTTAGTAGACTAATAATCTGGTCGGTAGAAGGAGGAATACAATTGGATGAAAATTCAAATTCGTCTGGGGCGGTTACGTCTAGCGTTAAATTTGAAAATCGCCCTCATAAGACGAAGGCGATAATTTCAATAATTCCACACTTATATTAACGTAAAGCAGACTAAAAGTCAACCATGAGTTATAAACCCGACTGGATATCCGCCTCTTTTCTAGAAAGAGGCGGTTTCTTCTTTCCCGCGACTACGGCCTTCTCAGCGCCCCGTTATCGTATGTGAGAAGTGGCTACTATGACTGGGGTTCTACAGGGCTTAACTACAGAGGTTCGAACGGCTACTATTGGTCGCTTCGTTCCTACAATACTACGTACTCCAGCTACCTGAACTTCAACTCATCAAGCTTGGGCCCTCAGTACTACAACTATCGCGGAAACGGGTTTGCGGTGCGACACAAGAACCTCCCGCGACTACGGCCTTCTTAGCGCTCCATTATTGTATGTGAGAAGTGGAGATTACTACTGGGCTTCTTCGCTTAACAATAGAGGCACCGATGGCTACTATTGGTCGCGTGCCTCTCGATCCGATACGTCATCTTGGAATCAAACTCATCGATCAAATTATCTAAACCCTATAAGTGTTAATAATCACGGTTACGGTCTTGCGATGCGTTGCGTATCGCCTCTCTCCACCCGCGACTACGGCCTTCTTAGCGCTCCATTATCGTATGTGAGAAGTGGCGGCTACTACTGGAGCTCTACGGAGCTCAGCAGCAGAGGTTCGCTCGGCTACTATTGGTCGCTTCGTTCTAACAATACTACGTACTCCGACAACCTGCGCTTCCTCTCGTCGTACTTAAACCCTCAGTACTACAGCACTCGCGGGTACGGGTTTGCGGGGATGTTAAGATTACTACTCTTCGACTAGCGTAAATTCTTTTCCGGCGATTGAGATAATAGACTCCGGTTTTGCACCGAGAGAAGTCAATTCTCCCCGGATGCCGAGTTTTTTCATGATATCGCGAAGACGATTAACAGAGGCGTAGTTGTTTAAATCGGTACGACGAGCGAATTTCTCGATTTTTTCGCCGGTTACGATATATTTCTCAACGCCTTCGTCGTCGACGATTTTTTCTGCCTTCCAGGCTGTCTTTAGGGCGCTAGAAGGGAGAGAAATAGTCGGCAAATCTTCATCTTCTTGAGGATTTTCATCCGGGGCGGTTTGTTCTTTAGATTCGGTCGAAACGAGATTTATCTGCCCTAATACTGCGCGCAATAATTCTTCGATTCCTTGATGCGCGACGGAAGAAATCACGAAAAGTTTCGCGGAAGGATTTTTCTTGAGAATAGAGGATCTTTGCATCTCGATAATCTCAGGGTCGATGCCTTCGCATTTTGTAAGAGCGACAATTTCTGGGCGAGTTTTTAGGTCGGAATACTTTTCTAGTTCTTTACGGATAGTCTCATAGGCAGAGCCGGCATCGTCATTATAAATGTCGATAAGGTGCAATAAGACCGCCGTGCGGTCGACATGACGCAAAAAATCATGCCCGAGGCCTTTTCCTTCGGAAGCGCCCTCAATCAGGCCAGGAATGTCAGCAATCAACAAATCTTGTTTGTCGATTGTGGCGACGCCAAGATTAGGCGTAATCGTCGTAAAGGGATAGTTTGCGATTTCTGGTTTTGCGTTTGAGACGACAGAGAGAAAAGTCGATTTACCAGCGTTAGGAAGGCCGACTAGACCGACGTCAGCAAGGAGTTTTAGCTCGAGCTCCGCCTCGAAAGACTCGCCCGGCTCGCCGACTTCAGCAATCGTCGGGGCTTGACGAACAGATGATTTAAAGTGGGCATTTCCGAAACCTCCCTCGCCGCCTTTCGCGACTACGGCTTCTTGTTTGTCTTTAGTTAAATCGGCGATTATTTCTCCATCGCGTTTTACAACGGTTCCAATCGGAACTTCGACGATCAAGTCTTTTCCGGCACGCCCAGCGGAGCGTGTCCCGGAACCGTTTTTGCCATTTTCCGCCTTAAGCTCGGGATTATAACGAAAATCCAAGAGAGTGTTTGTATCTTTGTCGGCTTTAAAAATAATCGAGCCGCCTTTTCCGCCATCACCACCATCAGGCCCGCCTTTCGGGATGTATATTTCCCTGCGAAAGGAGACGGCTCCGTCGCCGCCTTTTCCGGCTTCAAGTTTTACTTTTGCGGTATCAACAAACATGATAAGGAAATTATACCATAATTTCCGCTAATGGACAAACTGCCAGCTGCCCCATTCGGAAGCATCAACGGTTTTTGTCCCGACTCGACCCCAGCCAGAAACACCATTCATATCAGTAATCTCAATCGTTCCGTCCGAGTTTACTCCTGTCACAATTCCGACGTGGCCATAATAGCCGGCTTGGCTAACGAAAACGTCGCCATAAGAGGGATTACGGTCGACAGCATAGCCCTTTGAGGCGAGCTGACCAGCCCAGTAGCGAGCGTTCCCAAGGCCGCCCGGGAGTGTACGACCGTTGTCGGCACGCCATTGCCAGGCATACCAGGTGCACCAACCATACGGCATCGGGTTTGATGATGTCGAATAAAGCGTTGTTGTCGGGACATAGGAATATGAATTGGACGCGACATAGGTCGGCTGGACCGGGGCGACATATTCGGGGCGCTCGGTTTCCGGGAGAGCTCCGTTCGGGAGAACGATTTTAATGCCAGCAGAAAGCCCTCGGGTTGTTAAGTTGTTTCTTTCTTCGATTTCTTCGGCGGAGGAACTGTATTTTTGCGCAATAGAGGCAATAGTGTCGCCTTCTTTAACGGTATAGACGATTCCGCTGACGCTCGGGAGATAGATGATTTGGCCGGGGTTGAGGGCGGTCTCTTTCATGCCGTTTGACCAGCGAATTTGGTCGGTCGTCAAGCCGAAAGAGGCGGCGATACTTTCCATAGACTCACCATCACCAACTTCGTATTCGATGACGCCCTTCGCAAGAGAAGAGGTGTCAACGATATTGGTTTTTTCTATCTTCGTTGAAGCGGTTTGGTTAATAGAGTATTGGGTGACGGCGGAAATATAATCCATATTGAGATAATTCGAAGAGCTCAGGGATAAATTGTTCGCGGTTTCGGCGACAATATAGAGTTCTGAGAGCTGGTCAACAGAGACGGAATAGTTGTTGTCGGAGATGGCGAGCATGGTCGGCATACCGTTTTCTTCGGAATTTTTATTTCTTGAGCCAAAATAAGCCGTCCCTATAATTAAGGCGCTCGCTAAGATATAACAAATAATCCGTTTTATCGGGTTTTCTTTTTCTTGATTTAGCTTTCTAGTTGTCATAATGAAACGTTACAGAGCTCCCGACAGTGTTCGGCCGCGTTCTGATTATGTTCGGACTCTGTGTTACTATAATACATCATACCATCGTCTCCTGTCAAGAAATAAAGATAAGAGGTGTTGGCGGGATTTGCGGTCGAAATCAGCGTTAGGGCGCTAGGATTAGAGATAGCCCCGCAGGGGAGACCGGCATGGATACGGGTATTATAGCAAGAGTCGATAGAGAGGGCGGTAGCGTTATCGGTATAAGTTTCTCTGTTGGGGTCAACTTGGTCAACAGCGTATTTGACGGTAACGTCGCTCCCAAGAGGGATTCCTGCATTTAGGCGGCTCAGGAAGACCTGGGCAACAGTCGCCATATCTTCCTTAGAGAGGGTTCCAGCTTCTTTTTGGACAATGCTAGACAGAATGATTCCTTCATGAAGAGTCAAACCAAGATTGTTGAACTTTTGTTTTAAATTGTTTTTCTGGACAACTGAGTAGAGCTCGTCAAGCATACGAATAACAATTGTTTCTGGGGAGTCGGTCGTATAGAACTCATAGGTTTCTCCGAAGAGATAGCCTTCTAGAGAGGCATCGGCAGGTTTGTCAGCGAGAACAGGATGATCATAGTTTTTAGAAAAGGCGGCGTCAATTTCTGATTCTTCATAACCAATTGCCATGAGGCGCTTTTTTATGTCTTTCATGGTTTCGCCAGGGAGGGCAGTGAAGCGAAAAACGATGTCTTCGCTCGAACCTTCTTTAAGGGTGGCGAGGATTTCTTCAAGAGAGAGATAAGGGGTCATGCGATAATTTCCAGCCTTGAGGTCGTTTGTGTCGCCTTTGAGTTTTGCAAAGAGTTTAAACCCGAGGGAACTTTTTATCATGCCGGACTGCTCAAGAATAGAGGCGATATCTGAGACGGTTGACCCTTCAGGAATCGAAACTTCTTTCGTGGAGCAGGTTTCAGCGTTGTTGTTTAGAGCGGCGCCAGTACAGAGGTCGGGGTCGACTGCCGGAGAGGTGATTTTCTTGTAAAAAGCGAAAAGGCCAAAAGAAATTCCGCCCACAAGAATAAGAATGATTAGGATTGTGCGTAAAATTGTCCATTTTTTAGTCGAATTTTTATGATATGGCTCAAATTGGGGCTTTTTTGAGGGTTCTGAGGGGGTTTGGGGCGGAGTAGGGTCCGAGGAAGGTTGTGGGGGTTCGGGGGCTTTAGTGCGCCTTGCGAGGTTTTCGACAAAATCTTGAAGGATAATCGCGGCTGCTTCGGCGTCTATCTCGCCGGATTGTTTATTGACTGGTTTGTTCTTGAAGCGATTTTTAGCCTCAACAGAGGTCAAAGACTCATCTTGGAAGAAAATTTTAATGGTTTTATGGTTTGGTTTTTTAAGGACAAGGGTTTTGTTTAAGGTTTTGACAAAGTTTTTTATGTTTTCGCTTTGTTGAGTTTGCTCGCCCTTGAGGTTTCTGGGCATGCCGACAACTATAACGTCGGTGTTGTATGCGGTAACGAGTTTAATGAGATTTTCGATTTCTTTGCCGTCAACAGCAAGCATCCCGACCGGAACGGCAATCCGGACAGAGGTGTCGCACTTCGCGACCCCAATTCGCTTTTCTCCGACATCGAGGGCAATTAACTTCATTATTCTTCTACCTCGAGTTTAAGAGTAACTTTGTTTGGATTTTTCGGGATAGTGTTGACCCAGAAGAAGGAGCGCTCGGTCGAAACAGAGGCGATACCGGGATAATCGCTCTTCAAATCGGGTTCAACTCGGCCGATTTTTTTGCCGTGAATTTTGTCAAGGATTTCGGACTCGTTAAGGGCAGGGCCGTATTTATAGGTGGTTTTCAGTTTTGCGCTATAGGTGTTTTCGTCGGTTTGAGAGAAATATTCAATAAAGGGATCACCATAAGAGTAAAGTTCTCTGCCTTCCTCGAGGTCGACCTTTTCTTTGATGAATTCTTCGACTTTTGCGCGTTCGACGGTCAAAATGGAATATGTGGTTTTTGAACTGACGCTGGGAGTCGTTCCTTCGGGGACTTCTTCGCCAACTTTCGGAGAGACGACGGGGTCGGTGGTCTCAACTTTGAAGCTGGCGTCAATAGGAAGGACGCTTTCGGAAAGGTCTTTCATGAGAGAGTTTTTCCCGGCGTCTTGGTTTTCGGACTTTAATTTGTCGAGGGCGAGATCAACGTCGGACTGTTGAACGATAGTGACGATTTTCGAGGTTCCGCCGGTCATATCGGATGAGTTATAGACGCTAAGCGCAGGGTATTCGCTTGATTTCCAACCGGTCTGGCGGTCGCTGATGTTGTATTTGTCGCCAGGAGCGGAAGCTTTAACCGAAACCGTAGCGGACATTTGGCATCCCTTTGAGGCGGAGTAGTCGTCTTTGTTGTCGCAGGAGGTGATTTTGTCGCCGTCCCAGGCTAATGTGGCGGAAGAGGTCGCTACGTACTGGAGTCCGTTAATCGTGAAGGTCGAGCCGTTTCCGATAGTAAAATCATAGGCGTTCGGAGACTGATAATAGACAACAAGAGAGCCGGAGGCGGATTCGCCGAGGTCTTTTTGGCCTGTTGCGGTGAATTTTATGGACTGTTCGTCGGTTTTTTGTTCTTGATGGACGTAGAGGATACCTTCTTTGGCTTTTTCGTCGGCGGCGAGCTTTGTTAAGGTGATATTTTCGGCAAAGTTTCCTGTGGTCGTGCGGACTTTAATCGAAACTTCGACGCGGGGAGCAAAAGTAAAGGCCCAGATAAGGAAACCAGCCAGCCCGACAATAAGAACAGCGCCGAAAATTGCCCAGGGTTTATGCGCAATAATCCAGGCGCCAAAGGCGGTTTTTGACTTTTTTGAGGATTTCTTCGCCTTTTTTGAGGCGGTTTTTGACTTTTTTTCTTTTTCGTCTTCGTCATCTTCGTCATCGGTTTCTTCGGAATCGTCTTCGGCGTCCTCTGGCTCGGACTTTCGGGGGGTTGAGGACTTTTTTGGAAGCGGTTCTTCAGGCTCTTCCTCTTCAGTCTCTCCCTCTTCGGGGTCTTCGTCTTCGAATTCTTCAGATTCGGAATCGTCAGAGGCAAGTTTCGAAGGCTCAGGTTCGTCGATAAAATCGTCAGGGGAGGTTTTAGGGGAGAGGTCTTCTTCCGGCTCAGGTTCGGCAGGTTCGGAATCTTCCGTCGGAAGAACCGGGCGGGATTTTAAGGAGGGAGCAACAGGGAGTTTAGCGGCCATGGCGAGCTTTGTTAAGGAATCATCAGTCGTAACAAGAACAACGGCTTTTTTCTCGGCACGGGCGGCGCGAGCAATGAGTTTTATATTGACGGAACTAAGAAGGACGCTCGGTTTTTTAGGGGGGACAAGCGCAATAATCTTCTTTTCGGAGGACTTTATCTTCGAAAGGATTGTCGTGATGTCGTCACTAGGCTCAATATAAATAGTTTCTTTGTTCATATAAAATAAATATAGCACATTTTTTAATGCTTGTGTTAAAATAAATATGATGAGTTTGTTTGACGCTATAAAAAACAAGGCGAAGTCAAAAGGCAAAGGCACGGAGAAGCCCGTTGCTGTTGCTCCGCAGACAGAAGTCGATGCCGGGAGAATGGCAGAGCTCGCTTTGAAGTCGATTCAAGACGGCGTCATCATTATTAACAAAGATGGACTGATAAAATTCATAAACCCGGCCGGAATCGCTATGACCGGGGTCGAAAAGGCCGAAAATGCGCTCAATCTCGATTTTTCCGCAGTGATGAAGTTCGAATTTTTAGACGGAACGCCGGTTGAGCCAGCTGGAAACGAATTATTAAAGGCAGCAAAGTCGAATTCTGCTTTCGAGACAAAGGATTATGTTTTAGTTGCAACCCTGAGCGACAAAAAGACTCCCGTGAAGATTATTTTAACCCCGACTGGAAGCATGGGAAGCGACCGCATTATTACCTTTCGGGATATCGCGAAAGAGCTTGAAGAAGAAGGGGCCCAGGCCGAGTTTGTTTCGACGGCAAGTCATGAGATGCGAACGCCGGTCGCTTCGATAGAAGGTTATCTTAGTCTTGCTTTGAACCCTCAGACGGCGACGCTCGACGCGCGCGCTCGTCAATACATCGAATCTGCTCATAACGCCAGTAAACGGCTCGGAACTTTATTTAAGGACCTTTTGGACGTTACGAAACTCGACGATAAACGAATCCGCGCGAAATTAGTCCCGATTGAGTTGACTGGGTTCGTAAAAAAGTTTGCCGATGAATATCTGCCGAAGTTCCAAGAAAAAAATATTACTTATACCTTTGGGACAGAATCTTCTGGAAGCGGAAGATTTGCGACCGGAATAAAAAAGATCGATCAGATGGTTTATGTCGCCGCTGATGTCGGTTTTCTCGGAGAGATACTGGCGAATTTAATCGAAAACGCAATAAAATACACTCCGGTCGGCGGGGCAGTTTGGGTGAATGTGCAGGGAGACGGAGACCGTGCACTGATAAACGTGACTGACACTGGGATCGGGATTGCGGCAGAAGATTTACAACATATCTTCCAGAAATTTTACCGTGCAGACAACTCTCAAACCCGTACAGTCGGCGGAACTGGCTTAGGGCTTTATCTTGTCAAGCAAAGAACGGAAGCCATGGAAGGAAAAGTTTGGGCAGAGAGCGCTTTCGGGGAGGGCTCGACCTTTTATGTCAGTCTTCCGAGACTTTCGACTGAGGAATATGAGAAACGCCAGATTGCCTTCAATAACCAGAGAGCAGTTCAGATGTTCGCTGAACAACCTTTGGCCGAGAATATCTCCGAAAATGCGGCGGGTCTAACTACCGTTCCTCAAGCTGTTGTTGCTCAAGGACCGAGTTTTAACCCGAGTGTTCTGAACCAGGCTCCGGCGCAACAATTCCAGCCTGCACAACAGGTTCAGCCCATGCAACACGTTCAGCCGGTTCAATCTGTGTCCATGGCGCAACCTGTTCAAAGAGTCCAACAGCCTGTTTATGCCCCAACTCAGGCCCCGGCGAGAGGTTATAGCGCGAGTGCTTCTATAAATCCGCTTCAGCCTCAGGTTCAGAACCCTGTTCAAAACCCTCAAAATATAATACAATAAGGAAAATGGAGGAACCAGAAAATGACAAAGATAATGGTAGTCGAAGATGACCAAAGCTTGCGAGAGATTTACTCGATTAGGTTGACGGCGGAGGGTTATGAAATAGTTTCGGCCGGCGACGGAGAAGAAGCTCTGGCACTTGCGGTCAAAGAAAAACCAGATTTGATTTTGTCGGACGTGATGATGCCGAAAATATCTGGGTTTGATATGCTCGATATTTTGCGACAAACTCCTGAAACGAAGAATATCAAGGTGATTATGATGACAGCGTTGAGTTCCGACGACCAGCGAAAGCGCGGAGAAGGACTTGGAGCAGATAAATACCTAGTAAAGTCGCAAGTCGGAATCGAAGATGTAATCGCGGCGGTTCATGAGGTTTTAGACGGAACGCCAGCAGAGGCAGCGGCCCAGGCTGTAGGAACGGCTCAGCCTAGTGCGGGACAGCCGGTTCCAATGGTCGCAGCTCCGTCCGTGGCGCAGCCTGCGCCGGAGCAGCCAGCAGGAGGGGCTCCAGTCGCACAGCCTACGCCAGTTCAACCAATGCCTGAGACGCAGATGCCCGGAGCGCAACCTATGCCTGTAGCTGCACAACCGGCGGTTCAGCCAGCTCAGCCTGTCTCTCAGCCTATGATGAATCCAGTTCAAGGAGTAGAAAATGTCCAGCCAACCCCACAGTCTGTCCAGCAACCAACCCAACCCAACCAACCCGTCCAACAATAAAATCCGCCTAAATAAGTTTCTTGCGGAGAGATTAGGGATTTCTCGTCGAGAAGCGGACGAGTTGATAGATGGCGGGAAGGTTTTTGTTGATGATGAGCCGGCCATTATAGGGGCCAAAATTGACAAAAGTAATAAAGTGTGCTATAATGATAAAGTAATTCCCTTTGAGGAAAAATTCTTGTATTTAGAGATGAATAAGCCGGTTGGATATGTATGTTCGAAAGGGCAACAGGGAGAAAACCCAACGATTTATGAGCTTTTGCCCGAGAAATACAAAACCTTAAAGACAGTCGGGCGTCTCGATAAAGATTCTTCTGGGTTGATTTTATTGACGAATGATGGTGATTTTGCATTCAGAATGACTCACCCGAAGTTCAAAAAGACGAAGATTTATATCGTCGAGCTCGATAAAAATCTTGAACCGCTTCATCAACAGATGATTTCTGATTTCGGGGTCGAACTGAGCGACGGAAAGTCGCGTTTTATGCTGATGCGCCTTGACCCGCCAGAATCGGAAACGAGAAAAAAGTTTGAGGTGACAATGAGCGAAGGTCGAAACCGCCAAATCCGACGGACTTTTGGGGCGCTCGGATACACGGTCAGGAAACTGCATCGCACGAATTTTGGAGACTATAGTCTTAAGGGGTTAAAAACCGGGGAAGTTCGCGAAATTAGTGCGTAAGTAACTTTGAGATTTTAGCGCGAAGTCCTTGTTTCTCGGGGGAAACGAGGAGCGTATCGACGGCGACCCGAAGGAGTCCCAGCGCGGTAATAAACGAGCAGTCGAGGTCTTCAAGGGAGGACGGGTCGTCTGGGAAGGAAAAATCAGGGAGCGAAAACGGGTCAAGAACATGAATCAAGGGACGACGTTCGAAATCAGCAGATTCGAACCAGTCGCTCGTCGCGAGCGCTTCTTCGAGGGGGAGGAGCTTCGCACTTCCGCCAGAGATAAAAATGTCAGGAGGAAGGGGCGAAATGTTTTTGAACTCTTCGAGAGCAATCGTAACCCCGGCGAGCCAAATCGAGAGCGGGCCAAAAAGAGCGCCTGTGGTTTTGTTTATGATGGAATCAGAGAGGATATCTTCTTCTTCGAGGTTTGTTTTGTATTTTTCGGCAGTCGGGAGTTTTACACCGAGGGATTCTGAGACACCCCGCGTGAAACTCTGACCGGCGATGTTAAACATTTTTGTTCCACAAATTCCTCCGGAATCGACAACGGCAACGTCGGTCGTTCCGCCACCAATATCAATCAAAACCGCAGAGAAGTCGGCATCGGCCTCATCGCCAAGACAAGCTCGACAAACCGCAAAAGGCTCGACCACAATCGCAAGAAGGTCTAACTCGAGTTCGACACAGACCTTTTCTATTGCGGAAGTCGCAAGGGAGGGTGCAAAGGCGGTATAGTATTCTATCATAACTTCCGCACCTTTAAACCCGACGGGGTTGTTTATGCGGTAGCCGTCAATAGAGAGGGAGACAAGAGCGGAGTTTATTAAGCTAAGGTTGATTTCGGGGTTGTCGGTCTCGAGCGCGAGTTCTTTTTTTACTTTTTTTTCGGCGCGTGATTCGATTTTTTCGAGAAGTTCTTTCAGTTCGGCGTCAGTAATAGGTTTATTAGGGTTGTCGCGGCGATAGCGGATTGTTGTGGTGTCGCCTTTGACGAGTTCGCCAGAAATGCCGACAACAACAGCTTTCGCGTGACGAGAAGTTTTTTCTTCAACAATCGAAATGGCTTCTTCGCAGGATTTCACGACACCTTTGATGTTTGAGATGGTGCCGTTTTGCATGTTTCCAGAAGCTTGTTTTGTTTTTGAAAAACCGAGAACGTTCAGTTTCCCGGAAGTCAGGCCGGATTTGAACTTCGAGGACTCTTCGGCAGGCGTCGCTAAGGCACATTTAACAAACTCGGTCCCGATGTCAAGGGCGAGAAGAGTAGATTTAAGCTCGCGGGGAGGTGAGCTTTTCGGAGAGTTCAGGGATTTAATAAAGCTCATGGCTAAATTATATCACATTTCGAAAAAAACCAGAAACTATTCGAGAACGGCTTTAATGCGGCGAACGCCAGCAGAGGAGGATTCTTCTTTTTTAATTTTGAATTTTCCGAGAACCCCTGTATGCTCGACGTGAGGCCCGCCACAAACTTCGCGAGAAATCGGGTTTTTGAAATCTCCGATAGTGTATACCTTTAGCTTTTCTGGATATTTTTCCCAGAACTGGCCGTGCGCCTTTAAGACGTCTTTCGCATAATTCTTTTCGTATTCATCAAAGACAACTGGGAGGTCGTCGGAAATCCAGGAGTTGACTTGGTTTTCGACGGTTTTGATTTCCTCGGGGGTCATTTTATGGTCGAGATTAAAATCAAAACGGATTCGCTCGGGGGTGATGTTTGAACCTTTTTGAGAAACGGAAGGGTCGAAGTGTTTCTGGAGGGCGGCGAGAAGAAGATGAGTGGCGGTATGGTATTTTGTGGTCATCTCGCCGTGGTCGGCAAGACCGCCCTTAAACATTCCTTTTGAGGCGGTCTTCGAACGGTTTCGCTGTTCTTCGAGAGCCGCTTCGAATTCGGCTTGGTAGTTTTTCGAAAGTTTAATTCCCTGGCGAAAAGCTTCTTCGACGGAGATTTCAAACGGGAACCCGTATGTGTCTTGAAGGGTAAAGAGGTCGCGACCAGAAAGAAATTCGTTTTTATCTGCAAGTTTTTTAAGCTCTCTGAGACCTTTCGTTAAAGTTCGGCGGAAGGCACGTTCCTCTTTCTCGAGAGTTTCAAGAGCGCGGTCGCGGTTTGTGAGAATCGAATCCGGAAGAGTTTCGTATTCTTTTTCAATCGGAGAGATAGTTTCTCGAAGAAAATCTTGAGCAATCCCGAGGTCGAGCGCCTTCAAAATAGCTCGGCGAATCAGACGACGGAGAGCGTATCCTTGAGCCTTATTCGACGGGGCGAGCCCTTGTGCGGAGAGGAGATAAGCGCCGCGAAGATGGTCAGCGATAATCCGCATTTCGTCGGTGTTGTTTTCGTAAGACTTGTTCGAGAGTTTCTCGAGTTTCTCGATAATTGGACGCATGAGCGAAATCTGAAAGACGTCGAAACTGCCCATCGAAGCCGCCGCAAGGCGTTCGAGGCCACCACCAAAATCAACGTTTTTGTGCTTTAGCTCGGAGAAAGACCCATCTTCGTTTCGGCGATATTGCATAAAAACTTGGTTGCCGATTTCCATAAACCGCGCGCCATCAGAGGCGGGGTGGGACTTGCCGTATTTTTCGACGTCTTGTTTATCTTCGCCGAAATCATAAAACACTTCAGAATCTGGGCCACAGGGGTCGCCAACAGGGGTCGTTTCGATTCCGCCGCCGCGAGACCACCAGTTTTCCTTATCGTTATAGAAGAAAATACGTTCACCTGAGTTTATACCGCGTTTGTCGCCATTTTCAGCAGTATCGAGCTCAACGATTTTTGCTTCAATTCCAGCCTCTTTAAAAACAGATTGCCAGATTTGCGCAGCTTCGTCGTCTCGAGGAATACCGTATTTTTCGCTCCCGATAAAACAGGTGACAAAAATCTTTTCTGGGTCGAGCCCAATTATTTTTGTTAAAAACTCAAAATAGTTTCTTATCTGTTCTTCTTTGAAATAATCACCGAGCGACCAGTTCCCAAGCATCTCGAAAACGGTCGTGTGGCGAGGGTCGCCAACATCTTCGATGTCTTGGAGACGAAGGCAAGGCTGAGAATCGGTCAGGCGAGTTCCGTCAGGGTGTTTCTCCCCTAAAAGATAACGAAGGAGAGGTTGCATTCCGGAGCCGGTAAAGAGAGTGGTCGGGTCGTTCTCGAGGACAAGAGGAGCGGGAGAAATAACCTTGTGGCCTTTTGAGACTTGAAAATCTAGGTATTTTTTTCGGATTTCGTTTGCGTTCATGATGATAATTATACCATATTTTTTACTGGAATAAATTAGATGATTATGCTAAAACGCTTGACTTTTTTTATTAAGTGTGCTATAATGAAGGCATTGTAGAGGTTTCCCTTTGACAAGTACATTCAGAAAGAGGTGGAAAAATGACCACAAGAGAAAAAGTTTGTGCGTTTATCGCACTCGTAGCTGCTGTTTTTTGTCTTTGTGTCCCGAGTTTTGCGGCGACAACAACGACTGTGTCGACTACTACTACAGTAGACACCGTTAAGACGACCACTACAGTCACGAAGGAACATACTGTTACTACCAACACTAGTAACAATAACTACAACAATCCTTCATCCGACGTAGCGGCCAAGACGGGCGGAACCGGCACTGGAAAGGCAACAACCGCTGCTTCGGCTTCAACTTCGAGTTCTGTCAGCAATTTTAAATCGCTGAGGAGAAAGACGAAAATGGAGAAGAAGGCTTATAGCAGTCTGAAGACGATCGAAAATCTGGCCAAGAAATATGGCTGGACGGTCAAGAGAACCTATACTCGCGAGAAGCTCTCGAAAGCAAACGCGAAGCTGTGGGTAATTACAGACGTCAAGCTTGTTGCGAAAAAATGGACGTTTTCGTTCCGGCACTGTTATCACAAAACAGGAAGAGTAATCTACCAGTGGAACGGAAAAACCATTTTGAAGAAACATATCACGGGCCTAATCAAAAATCCCGCGAAGTATTACAAGAAATAACACCTCTACAAATGGGCCGCCAGAAAGGCGGCCTTTTTCTTGACTTAAAATTAGTCTTTGACTATGCCTCCTCCAAGGCAGACGTCGTCTTTATAAAAAACAACGCTTTGGCCGGGAGCAATCCGTTTTGTCTCGTCTTTAAGAGAGATTAGGCCGGTTTTTTCTCCGGTCATTTTTAGACTGGCGGGGAGGAGCGGAGCGCGGTGGCGAAGACGGACGCGAAGAGATTGTTCGGTTTGTTCGGTTGTTTCGCGGAAAAAAATGTTTTCTAATTTAATTTCTTTTGTCCAGAGATTTTTTTCGTTGAGGTTTTTTGAAACATAGACGATATTTTTTCTCAAGTCTTTTTTGACGACATAGTAGGGGAGGCCGCCGCCGATATAGAGACCGTGGCGTTGGCCGACGGTATAGAAAACCGCGCCATCGTGAACTCCGAGAACTTTTTCCGTTTCGAGCTCTCGAATTTCTCCGGGTTTAAGATCGATGTATTCTCTTAAAAAGTCTTTCATGCCGACATCGCCAACAAAGCAAACCCCCATTGACTCCTTTTTGTAGGCATTTTTAAGGCCTTTTTCTGAGGCGAGGCGTTTTACTTCGGGTTTTCTTAGGTTTGAAAGCGGAAAGATAGTCTTTTCTACGGCTTGTTTTGAAATGCGATAGAGAAAATAGGTTTGGTCTTTGTTTTCGTCGGTGGCGAGTTTAAGTTGGTCATTCTCGGATTTAGCGTAGTGTCCAGTCGCGATAAAATCGGCACCACGTTTCAACGATTCTTCAAAAAAGAGTTTGAATTTTATTTCTTCGTTGCACATGATGTCAGGATTCGGAGTGCGACCGGCTTTGAATTCGGCAAGCATATAATCAACGACTTTTTTCTTGTATGCTTCTTCGAAGTCAAAGACGAGAAAATCTATATCGAGCTTTGTCGCGACGCGCTTAGCGTCGGCGAGATCTTCGGCCCAAGGACATTTCATACCAGGGAGGTCTTTTGACCAATTTTTCATATAAACACCGACGACGTGATAGCCAGCTTCCTTGAGCAGAACCGCCGAGAGCGATGAATCGACGCCGCCAGACATGCCGAGGAAAACAGTTTTAGCCATATACCCTCTCATATTCTTCATTAACAACTTCGCGGATAATTCGGCCGGCCTCGGAAATGTTTTTTTCGTTATTTAGAACCCCGAGAGATATGCGAAGAGAACCAGCGATTTCTTCGGGAGAGAGACCAATAGCGCGGAGGACATGAGACGGTTCGCCTTTTGAAGCAGCGCAAGCGGCTCCGGTCGAAACATAAACACCGCGGTCTTCGAGCTTAAAAATAATTCGTTCTGCATCGAGTCCCGGAAAACAAACTGGAAGAAAATTCGAGAGACGAGATTTTTTATTTCCAAGGAAAACCGGGGGGATTTTTGATTTTTCTAACTCGGTTTTTAGGTTTTCCACAAGATGCGTGTATTTTTTACGTTGGGCGGCGGAGTGATTTTTAAGCGATTCGAGAGCAGTCGCAAATCCGACGACCCCGGGGACGTTTTCGGTTCCGCCACGAAGACCGCGCTCTTGACCGCCACCACGATAAAGAGGAGAAAGGCGGACGTCATGAGAAGCATAAAGCGCGCCGACGCCTTTCGGGCCGGAAACTTTAGCTGCGTTTAGAGTAAGGAGGTCAACGCCGAGGCGAGAAACATTTATATCGAGAAGCGAAAGCCCCTGGGATGCGTCAGAATGGAGAAAAATAGGGGTAGTAATTCCCTTTTCTAGCCGAGAGAGACGTTCTTGTCTTAAAATCTGAGAGATTTCCGAGAGAGGTTGGATTGTTCCTAGTTCGTTGTTCGCGAGAGAGACAGAAACAAGAACGACTTCGTCAGACAATTTTTTCTTTAAGTCAGGAAGGTCGATAAGACCGGTTTTGTCGACTTTTATAGTTTCGAAAGGATAGGTTTTAGCCGCTTCAAGAACAGAAGCGTGCTCGGTTTCGAGGACGAGGACTTTTGGTGAAATAACAGAGGCGGAGACGTCTTTTTTTCGGAGATTTGTACCGCGCTCAAAATTCTTGACGACAGTGAAGGCGAGAGCGTTAGCTTCAGTCGCGCCGGAGGTAATAATGAGGTCGCTCGCTTTTGCGCCAATGAAATTTGCGATTGTTGACTTTGAGGATTCGAATTTTTCGCGAACTTGGTTCGCGGGGAGATAGGCGGCCGAAGGATTGAAAAACTCCTCCGTAAAAAACGGGAGCATAGAAGACAAGACTTTTTTCGAGACGGGCGTCGCCGCAGCATGATCGAGATAAATCATAATTCTTATTATAGCATATTTTCGGAAAATATGGTATAATATTTATTATTCGGCGGGTTCGGGGGTTTCTTCGGAGGGTTCGGCCTGTGTCCCGAGCGGGACGAACGTTGATTCGGTTTCATCAGACAAGTTTCGAACAGTGAAACTGTTGTTTTCGCGGTCGATTGTGATACTGAAAGAATCGCTCAGTTCATAGAGCCAGTCGGTCGAGATTTTTAGTTCGCCATCTTTAAGAGACCAAATTGTGTTGTAGTAATTTGACTTATTAGTCGTCAATTCGCCTTTTCCGTTCACGTTAAAAACCCAGATGACTGTCGGGGCATCAACTTTTTCCCAAGATTGTGTTTTTATTAGATAATCCGAATCGCTAAGAAAAATTTCGGGCGGTTTTTTAAAGAAAAAGAAATAATAAACAAGCCCACCAGCGGCCAAAACTGCGATGACGATGAGGGAAATAATCAACGGCTTTTTTGACTTCTTTTTCTTGAGCTTTTTTTCTAATTGTTCTGGTTCCATAGAACCATTATATCACGCTTATGCTGCGTAAAGATTGGTTTTTATGAGTTCAAGGTATTTTTTTGTGGCGGCGCGAAAATTGTCAAGTTCTTTCCCCTCGACCTTTACATAAGGCGAGCTATTATACATCTTAAAAACGCCGTTCGGGCGCACTTCGTAGCGAAGAGTAACGCGATAATCGTTCCCCAACTCAGACCAAGATTCATGCCAAATCCAAAGGTTTTTTCGATGTTCGAAGAATTCGCGTTGATGGCCGGCCGGAATAGGACCAAAAATTGTACGCCCGAGTTCGGATTCAGCGTTTATTTTGTCTTCGAGGGTGCGCGGACGGCGAAAAGCCGAGACAGAAGCAAGTGGTTTTAGATTGAGGAACGACATCTCTCTATCTCCTCGGCGATTTGGTTTAGTTCGTTATAAATCTCAAAATCTCTCGCTTCGGAGAAAGCAAGTTCGCGCTCGTTAGATTTCGCCCCCGGGATTTGGAAGGTTGAAGATTTTCCGAACATTTTTTGTGGTTTTCTCGGCAATTATTTCTTCCGAGACTCCCAATTTAGTTGACAAATATGAGGCAATATCCTTTATATTGCCAGGCTCGTTTATTTTACCACGATTCGGGGTCGGAGTCAAGAAAGGTGCGTCGGTCTCGAGAACAACTCGATCGAGAATTGAGGAGTCAATCCCTTTATAACAATCTAAATTCGCAAAGGTTATCAGACCGTTTATGCCGATAAAAAGTCCTTTTCCTAGGGCGATTTCGAGATTTTTCTTCGAGTCAGAAAAAGAATGAAGGACGGACGGTTTTAGTTTTGGGAAGTTGTCGAGAACCGCGAAAAAATCCGGGAGAGCATCGCGAACATGAAATGAACAGGGGAGATTTTTCGAGATACTGAAACTAATCATCTCCTCGAGAAGACGGATTTGTGCGGATTTATCAAAACCGGGATAATGATAATCGAGACCAATTTCGCCGATAGCGACCAATTTTTCTCGAGTTTCGACACTGAATTCATGGAAAACAGCTTCTTTGGCGCTTTCGGGGTGAATTCCGTAAGTCCAAAACGTGTCGGCATGTGAGTTTGCGAACTTTTCTGCGGCAAGCGAATCGTCATGAGACGTGCCGATACAAATAATCTGTTTCACGTCTCGAGATAATGCTGTTTTTAGCATTTTTTCCGCTTCGTCGTTTGAGAAAAACTCGCGGTCGTGTAAATGACAATGAGAATCGACAAGATAATTAGTCATGAATATGCTCTCGGTTTTCGCGTTTGCGCTTAATCGGGTCTAGTTGGCGCTTGCGGAGGCGGAGAGATTTCGGAGTAACTTCGAGAAGTTCGTCATCAAGAAGAAAATCGAGACATTGTTCAAGGGAAAGTTGTGTATAAGGGGTGAGCTGGATTGCGCCATCAGAGGCGTGAGTGCGCATGTTTGTAAGTTGTTTTTCGCGACAAATGTTAATGTCGATATCTTCTTTTTTATTAGAAAGTCCAACAATCATGCCTTGATAGACTGGAACTTGAGGAGGAATAAAGAGAGTTCCGCGAGCTTGCGCAGCATCGAGAGCGTAGGCGGTCGAAACCCCAGATTCAAAGGAAATTAAGGCACCGTTCCGTTCGGGTTTGTATTTCGATTCGACGGGCTTATAACCTTTCGGGATAGAAGACATCAAAACCGTTCCTTTTGTCGCGGTGAGAAGGTTATTGCGAAGGCCAATCAAAGCTGCGGTAGTAATTTCGTAAGTAAAACGGTTTGTGCCGACAGAGGTGATTTCGGTTGATTTTAGTTCGGCTTTTCGAATCCCGAGTTCTTGAGAGACGGCTCCGACGTATTCGGACTCAACTTCAACCGTCAGAGATTCAACGGGTTCAGACTTTATCCCGTCGATTGTTTTATAAACGACTTCTGGGCGACCCGCTTCAAGTTCATAACCTTCACGACGCATTGTTTCGATAAGAACAGAAAGATGTAGCTCACCACGGCCAGAAACTTTGTAGCCAAGTCCATCAGGAACGATTTTTAAAGCAATATTTGTCTCGAGTTCGCGTTCGAGGCGCTCGGCGATTTGGCGCGAAGTTGTAAATTCGCCCTCTTTCCCTTTCAGTGGGGAGGTGTTTGGGCCGATGTAGATAGAGAGAGTCGGCGGTTCGAGCTCAATCGTCGGAAGAGCTTCAGGCTTTTCGCCAGTCGCGATAGTGTCTCCTATATTGGCTTTTTCAACTCCGGTGATAGCGATAATGTCGCCTGCGGCTGCTTCTGGTACTTCCTCCTTGCCTAGACCGCGATATGTGAAGATACGGTCGATTTTAGCGGGGAGAGACGATTCTTTCTGGAGAAGGCGGATGTTTTCGCCTTTTTTAAGCTTTCCACGAACGATTTTTCCGATAGCGTATTTTCCGAGATAGTTATCGGCGGCAAGAGCGGCGACAAGGAGTTGTGCTCCTTTTCCTTCGTTCTCGTCAATTCGAGGGGCGGGAATATCGTTGATAATGGAGTCAAAAATAACATGAAGATCATCGTCGAGGGCTGTCGAAGTTCCGGCACGACCTTCCCGTGCGACAGCGTAATAAATCGGATAATTAAGCTGAGACTCGTCGGTCGCAAGCTCTAAGAACAAATCAGAAATTTCGTCTTTGACTTCTTCGATTCGAGCGGCAGGTTTGTCGATTTTATTGATAATGACGACAGGTTTCAGCTTAAGACTAAGAGCCTTTTGGAGAACAAACTTCGTCTGAGGCATCGGACCTTCTTGCGCATCAACAATTAAAAGGACGCCGTCCGCCATATTTAGCGTTCGCTCGACTTCGCCAGAAAAATCAGCATGCCCCGGAGTGTCGATGATGTTGATTTTATAACCGTCGTAGAAAACCGCGGTTTGTTTCGCGGTGATTGTGATTCCGCGCTCATGTTCCTGATCCATGCTGTCCATAATCAAGGTTTGGGACATTTCGGCCTGGTTCTCGCGGAAGGTATGAGACTGTTTTAGAAGTCCATCAACAAGGGTTGTCTTTCCGTGGTCGACGTGCGCGATGATTGCAACATTTCTGATTTTAGCTTTGTCCATAACTGTTTATTTTATCACTTTTTAAGCGTTTTAGCAAGCAAAATAAAAAGCTGGACTAAAAGGCTATTATTCGGCGGATTTAACTTTTTCAAAGAGAGGAGCAAGCTTTTCTTTCCACGCAGTCACTCTTTCTTCGGTCCAATAATCGTCTGGGGTTTCGGCATCAAGCGTGTCTTTAGAAGTTTCCCAATCGTTTCCGATGATTTCTCCATCAACTACGAATGCGGAATCCGGAACGTAGAGATGATGATTGCCGACATTATCGTATTGAAGGTGGTCTTCGAGAATTTCAGTTATTTTTTGGTAAGCTTCGGTGTTGTTCTGCCAATCATCATATGTGTTGTGATAGTAGATTTTTTTAATTCCGTATTCTTTCGCGAGGTCGTTAAGCATCGAAGCGTATCTTTGACACCAGGGGCAGGAAGGAAAACCGAGAAAGACGACGCCGGTTCCATCATCGAGAATGTCGACAATTTCTTCGCCGGTTTTATAGACAAAGACATTGTCTTCAGGGACTTCGGTATATTCGGCGGAGAAGCGTTTAGAGTCGGGAATACTGTTCTTAACGTACATACAACAGACTCCGGCAATCAAAAAAGCAGCGATAATTATGCAGACAACCAAGAGAATAATCCCGAAAGCGGGGTGGAACGGCTCAACGCGACTGTTTTTCGGGGATTTAGTAGGTTTTTTCGAAGCTGATTTTGATTTTGTGGTGGTTTTAGGGGTTTTTGTTTTCGCAGTTGAAGTAGATTTTTTAGTAGTCATAGTTTTATTTTAACATAAGCGATTTTCGAAAAAAAGCTTTATTTTAATTTTTTCCCTTCTGAATTGTAGATTGAAATGTTGACCGAGAGCATACTTTCGTAACGATTGACGGCTATCTTAAAGTATTCTTCGTCGTTTGTTCTCATTTGGAATTCGTCCACTTTTACGTCGTTTATGACTCCTATTTGGTATTGTATAAAACCAAAAAGTGTGCTAGAATATTTTTTAGGCCGATGGACTCTTAGCTCAGTTGGCTAGAGCGTTTCTTTGACGTAGAAAAGGTCAGAGGTTCGAGTCCTCTAGAGTCCACCATTTATTAAGTTCTGGGCCGGTAGCTCAGTTGGTTAGAGCACGGGCCTTTTAAGCCCGGTGTCGAGAGTTCGAGCCTCTCCCGGCTCACCAGACCGAGACTTCTCGGTCAAACGCCCAACGAACAATGGTTCAAGAGGTTTCTTCCATCTGTAAGAGACCTCATTTTTGTTGTTAATTTCTAGGTTCGTAAATAGATTTCGGGCCAATTGTTCCTTTTGCATTTAAGGTACATACTTTTCTTTCTCCACCCGAAGTGTTGCCGTTCGGCAAGTATCACTTGTAGTGCAGAAAGAATAGTCTAAGTTCGTCTAAATGCTTCATTGTGACTATTTTGGGGACAGGAGTGAATGTATCTTTTAGGATATTGCGGTTGTCTATAATGAACTTTACGTCAAATCCTGCCGAAGGTTCTTTGCCATAAAACTTATATGAAATGTAGCCACCTGGTTTTCTCCGAATTTTGTTGATTTGTGTCATTTTTAAAAATCCAATGGTTAGGCTTTCGCATATGATTATCTTTGTGTGGTATTAATTCCCACTACATCCGTAATTAACTTGGTTATTTCTTGTTTCGTCATATTTTCGAATTTGCCAATTCTGGCTAGAGGGATTTTAGCTTCGTCGAATATGCGTTCTATCTCATTATCACGTTCTTTGCGATCGGCTCTATTATGAGTAGAATCGTCCAATTCGATAGCACAAATAATCCTATAACTTTCTTTTCCAACCAATACAAAATCAACCGATTTGCCATTGATATGGTGAAATGCGGCTTTCCAGTTTTGACCTTTGACCTTGTGGTCCAGTAAGGCAGAAAGATGTACTTGGGGAATTACGAACCATTTTGTGCCGAATATTTCATTTAACATCTTGAAACACTCGTTTTCGCGAGCTGTCATAATATATGGCTTGGCATAATATCG
This sequence comes from Candidatus Saccharimonadota bacterium, assembly GCA_017406405.1. GTDB lineage: Bacteria > Patescibacteriota > Saccharimonadia > Saccharimonadales > Saccharimonadaceae > Nanosyncoccus. The sequence goes on along the minus strand of JAFQYO010000019.1, from coordinate 547 downwards.
GTAACGCGATTTCTTGATTTGGCTATCGTCTATCTTTGCGTCAATTTTCTTTTCAATATAAGCGATTCCGGCGCAAGCTATTATTAAAATTATTATCCAAATATATGTAGGCATATCCTACTCCTTTTATTACTTTTTAAATACGAATAAATATTCGTGCACTAGTAAAAGAAAGTCGTACTTTATGCTATTAGTTTTCCAATATCCGGTCGCTCGGCAGTTATGCTGTTCTTTCATAATGATTTCTTTTAATTTGAAACCAGCTTCTTCAAATATTTGCATTGTCTTAAAGCTGAGTGAAATTACATGGCCTTTTTGCCGCGTATCGCCCATTAGAATTGCGCACGTTTGGCAGTTCTGCGTTCATATCACTAATATAAACTTCTTGAAGTTCGTACTTATTTAAGATGTCGAATAGGACTGCGGCTTTTGTTCGTGCGTCCATTGGCTTTACGGCATCGCATGGAATTACCCATGAATTTCCGACGAACATAGCACCGATAATGCGCCCCTCAGAGCATAAAGTAGCTACTCTTCGTTGAGAGAT
>JAFQYO010000018.1 GCA_017406405.1 Candidatus Saccharimonadota bacterium | reverse complement strand
TATCTGGATCGACAAGATTTGCGAGGAAAACCTCATATTGTTCGGCAGATAAAGTGCTGGATGCTTTTGAATTTTGCCTAAATTCAATTGCGGCACTTATCGATCCGGATAGAGCTTCTATCCTGTTCCGGCTCAACCTCCCGACAACAATATAATTATTAGTGGAGTAATTACCTTGGCTCGTTTGGTTAAGCCGGAGCATATATGGCAAAGAATTAGGATCAGGTTTTCATAATGATTCCTCCAAGATTAGTTTGATATTGGATGTACTAATGGGTTGACCATTCTGAAACCATTCTCAACGAAATTGCGAATATTGAATAACGGCTCCAACGAAAAACACCTCGTCTCACGTAGTCAATTGACTAAATGAAACGAGGTGTTTCTGATGCTATATGGAGCCGCCAACCAGGTTTGAACTGGTGACCTTCGCCTTACCATGGCGACGCTCTACCAACTGAGCTATAGCGGCATAACCAAAATGTACTTTTTCTCCGCCTAAATCGCTTCAGAGGTGGCACCATGGTCTTACCATGGATGCGCTCTACCAACTGAGCTATCGCGGCAACAGTCTCATTATAACACAGGGAAAAATAAAAACAAGAATAAACTCTCCTTGCCGACGAACTTGTTTTATGATATAATAAAAATATCCACTAGAAGCACATTACAATCAAAGAAAGGTGGTGGAATGATTGGAATACGACGAAAGTATTAAGGATATTCAAAACAGAATATCTTCTTTAAAAAATGAGCTCAGCGAGCTCCATAGTCGACTCGACTCAAATGATATTATCAACACAAACCTCGTTCGTGATAGGGCCGTACTTAACTCCGAGCTGAACGAATTAAAAAGCGAACAGCGTGCGTTCCTAAGGAAACATTCTTCGAAAGAAAGTGACGGAAACTATTCAAAACAGATTAAACGCATAAATGAACACTTTGCCTCGAAAAAACGTTGTCAGGAAAAACAGAACAAAGCCTATCGTCGTCTCATGATTGACCAAAAAAGAATATGCCGTCGTATCGACGAAGTTGAGGCAGAACTCTGTATTCAGAAAAGAAAATTAAAGAAAGCATTATTAAAACAAGGAAACTACGAAACGGCGCTATTTGCCACCATCCCATGATTCTAAACCCGCAAGTTCTTGCGGGTTTTTCTTGACCGAACAGGTCGAAAATGTTAAACTTGAGAAAGGTTGCCGTGATAGCTCAGTTGGTAGAGCAGCCGCCTTGTAAGCGGCAGGTCGTCGGTTCAAGTCCGACTTGCGGCTCCATAAATCAGCTCACTTTTTGTTTACAATTTTATAAAAATATGATAAAATAAGGGTAATTATGGCAAAGAAGAATAATACAAAGCGAAAACTCGTCGGTCTCGTCTCTGAAGAATCTGGTGTTCGTCAATATTACACAAAGAAAAACACGATGAATACCCCCGACAAACTTTCGCTTCGAAAGTACGACCCGGTTCTCCGAAAACACGTTGTCTTCACCGAAACAAAGAAAAACCTCGGAAGAAACGAAGTCAAGGAAAAGAAGCGTTAATCTTCCTTTTCCTTCTGGAGCCCGTATAAATCGAGACGCAGAGATGCGTCTCTTTTTAAAGCTCTTGCTTTTTTGACAAATCTGTGCTATAATGGTCTCGTATAGCTAATGGGAGAAAAAGTGAAGGTCAAAATACGCTTATTTTTCAAAAAATACCTCGAGAAAGCGCCTGCTTTGCTTTACTCCTTGGTTTTTCTTAGCTTTCTTGGTATCGAGCTTGCTCTCCCGACCTCACTGTCGCGTGCTTCCTCTCCTTCCGTCCCGAAAACGAGCTCTCTCCCTCTCGATTCTGCTCCGGACTCGGAAATTGAGCCCTTTTCTATAAAAAATCCGACTCGCTCCGGGTGCGATTATATCTCCCCGACCGCGACCGGCGTCTATGTCTGTAACAAAAACTTCTTTTTCGCCCATTCGAACCACGCTTTCCGATGGATTCGTGATGCCTCCGAAGGAGAAACCTTCACGGTTTTCGAAAACGGCACGACAGAAACCTATAAAATCGCGAAAATCGACTGGCTTCCGATGGACAACGCAGAAGATGGAAAACTCCCCGTCCAAAACTTCTATTCGAGCATGACCGACTCCCTCTCTTACCGAGGAAAAACATACGATGCAGTTTTGATGACCTGCGGTCACGGAGACGACGACAACCATTACCGCACGTTTGTCTTCGCTTATCGCGTTTAACCTTTAGAATCTAGAATTTTATAAACACGCTCGTCCCAAACCCGACTCTCGACTTCGCGGTTATATGGTCAGGCTTGTTTATCAGCGCGAGCGACATCGGCGACAGAACCGTCCCGTTGTCGACGATTTCGATACCATCTTTCTTCACGAGGATCTTCACTTCGCCTTTTGTTCTCTTTAACGCCGCGGAAACATGCTTATCGAGAGGCTCTTTTACTCTCGAAGGTTTAGCTATTCTCTTAGTCGGGTCGGGGAAATCGAGATTAAACGTCACTCCGAGACTCTCCGCAATCGGCAAATATTTCTTAAAAACATCCTCGATTATTACGGAAAGCCTGTACATACAACAATTTTAACATAAAGAGTTAGAAAATCCTATACTCCGGGCGAAAACATTTTTAACCTTCGCCGATGTTCTCGATATTTCGGGTCATGCTCCCTAACTTCCGCCCAAAATGCGTTGCTATGGTCCATATGATTTAGATGGGCGAGTTCGTGAAGAATCACATAGTCCCGAAGAACCTCCGGAACATTCATCAGCCCAATATTCAAGGAGATTGTCTGGTTCGAAGAACAGCTTCCCCACCTCGTATTTGCGTGAGAAAGCCGACATCTCTCATATTTATATCCATAAAGTTTTGCATAATACTCAAGCCGATAGGGGAGATAGTCCTTCGCGCGTTTTTGCAATAATTTCTTTTTTGCGTCTCGCGCTCTCTGAGTTTTTGGGTCATTTACCGGGAGCTTTTCACGAATAATCGCGCGGTTTCGATTTAGGAATCGTTTAATCAAAAAGTCAGACGAATGACTTGGCACCGACATAGAAAGTCTCCCGTCTGTCGAAATAGAAAATTTAATCCCTTTCGAGAAGGGATTTTTACGCACAACAACTTCACCAAATTCGTTATCTTTCAAAATCATAAAAAACCTAAGCGAGCTGGGTCAAGACATGCCGAAGTTGAGTCTCGAAAGTATGTTTCCCCGAAAGCACAATCGGCGACTCAATCTCACTCGGCGCCTCCATATTTTGGATGCGGGAGTTATATTCTTGTTTCGCCTTTGCGGCACTACGATTCTTTAGCTTTAGTCTCTGGCGGATCGTCGAGACATCCGTCTGAATCCAAACAAGCGACGGATTGTATCCGGCCCGCCTCAAAACATTTCGGATTTCCGTTCTTTCACGTTCCGTATCTAAAACACCTTCGATTACTAAAGTGACTTTCGTGTGCGCTAACTGCTCAAGAAGAAAAAGAGTCGTATCTCTGTCTAACTCGTTTTCTCGTTCAATCTCGCCCAAATCAAAAAACGCCGCATGAAATTTTTTCGAAAACTTATCCGCAAACGTGGACTTTCCGCTTCCTGGCGCCCCGAAAACGAGAATTGCTCTTGGCTGTACCTTATTACCTTCCATAATATCTCTATTTTAGCACATTTTCTTTCCGATTCAAACCTTTTTGAATAAAAAGTTTAGATAATCTTTCAACATTCTCGTTCCAGAGATAACCGGCAAATACGCCTGAAGTTGTTTCTTTACAAAAAACTCAAGGTCAAAATCGTTTTCCCAAGCCGCCGCCGCCTCTTCCATCCTTTGATAAAGGCTGTCGATTTCTTCGTTCTCGTCAGCCCCAGAAACCGAGAGATAACTCTCCTTCGGTGCATCAGCAACTCCTCCATCATGCGTAGAGACCAACAGACACATGTTCCCGACGTCTTTTTCCCAGCTCGTCCCGCAGGCTTCGAGCCCGACAATCGGGACGTTTATCGAAACGTTCGACCCGACCGAAAGCGCGCGCGCAATATTTTCGTCATAATCAGGGATATAATGGACGTGTTCACGGAGATAATCATCGCTCTCGATTTTTTCTAACACCTCCCGAAGTTTCTCGCTCATTCTTTCGTCTCCGGAATGAACCCGCCCGGAAAGAATATAGTCGGCTTGATGGCTCTCAAGAATCGTGCGGAGCCTTTCTAAATCAGAAAACGGAAGCCACGGCCGTTTATAATCAACGAATCGTCTCTTGAAGTCGAAAAGAATTCTGTCCTCAGGAATCTGAAAAATCTTTCCGTTTTGGTCTGGCCGAGTCTTTAAAACTGCGTTTAGAAACACTCGTCCGCGCTTCTTTATTTCACGAATCTGCGAAGCGTCGATTTTTTCAATTTGTTCCGCGTATTTTTCGGTTGGCAAACAAAACCGGTCTAAAATCACCGACTCTTTATAAAACTTCACCGCATCCGGCAAAATCCAATAAGGAATGTCAATTCCGTTCGTGATAGCCTTAAATTTCACCTTCTCTCCGGACAAATCATGATAGTCCGCTACCCTCGCGTGAAGCTTCGAGACCCCACTCTTAAGCTCGGCGATTTCAATCGTGACCGAAGAAAGTCGAATCCGTCCCTCCTCAAACTTGTCGCGAATCCACTTCTTCACAGGTTTCGAACGCAAGTTAGGAAAAACATACTTCTCAAACTGTTCGAGACTGAACTCCGCCTCCGCCGCCTGAACCAAGGTGTGATTCGTATATAAGGAGTGTTTTCTCGTATAAACTACCGCCTCATAAAAATCCATTCCATTTGTAACGAGTTCATCAAGTCTCGCAAGCGCCGCAAAAAAAGTCGCGACCTCGTTTAACTGCATAACAGCCGGTTTCAGCCCGACCAGTTTCAAAGCCTGATACCCACCGAACCCGAGCGCGACTTCTTGATAAAGCCGATGGTCGCTCCCCGATTCTCCGGAGTAGAGTTCTCTAAAATTCGGTTCCGTCACGCATAAAATCCGCGTCGTCTGAAACTCCTTTTGGACTACGGAAAGCTCAACGAGCTCGCCGTTACACTTGATGTTTATCGTATCAACAAGCTCAAACCCAAAATCTCTAAAATCAACCGGGACTGATTTGTCTAAGACGGTCCCGTCCGGCTTGACTTCTTGATGAAACTCGACCGGATAAAATGGCGTTATTAAGGTAAACGGAACTCGCATCTGCTCTGCGACTCTTCGCGTATCCGCCGCTAAGACCCCGAGTCCGCCCCCGCCCCGAATACCATTCTTCTGATCATAAAGCTCAATTGTCCAATATGTATAGGGTCTCTCCTCGGACAAACTTTTCACTAAATTTTCTCGGTCAATCGCCGAATAAAAATCGTCAGTCTCCTCAATATTCTCTAAAGCGTGATGCTTAAAAATGCCCATAAAGAAATTTTAGCATAAGCGAATAAAAATTACAACAAAAGCTAAAAAGCTAATTTTTATTGTAGCCGTAGTCAGGATTTCTTGTCAACAAAATCCGCTTCCACCAAGATTCGCGTTCAAAGATAACCTTATCCTCTACGGAAGAACTAAAGAATTCAAGAATTGTGTATCGGAAATATTTTTTTACATATTCTATAGTCTCTTTCTCAAGCAGATCCACAAGAAGTTCATTATTTCCATGCCCATTCTTCGCATAAGTTTCCCACCGGCTAAGGAACATTCCTTTTTCGCTCGTCGCCGACCCAACATACCGCTTTCCTGTGTTCGTATCAGTTATAAGATAAACGCCTTTCTGGTTTTCAAGCGCCGTCCTCCAGGTCTTAAACTTCAAAACTCGGTTTAACTCCTCCCAAGAAATATCTATATTCTGATATCCCGGAAACTTTTCGGTCACGACGTTATACGGCTCTTCTAAAATCGTCTTTACTGTCAGCCTTTTGATGTTTTCGAGGTTTTTCATTCTGACGTTTCTCGTATTTCGTTCTTTCCAGCTAATAACCAGCCTCCCGAAATACTGTTCATAATCCGACATCGCCTCTTCATTTACTTCAATAAGCTTTTTACTGTCGTCTAAAACTTCGAACGCGTTCACTAGTAACCAATCCTTATCCCCGTACGGAATAAAACAAAAAGCAAACTCCCCATTCTGGAAGCGTTTGTTCTTTGGGTCATGAAGTCTCGTGGACTTTTTTACGAGCTCGACCTTTCCGAGTTTATATAGGTCTAACAAATCTAGATAAACCTTTTCCTCGCCAAAAATCTCTCGCACACAATCCGGTCTCCCCTCGGGCGTATAAGTCCAGTTACTATTAAAAACTAACTTCAGTTTCTTTAAATCTTTATCAGAAAATTTAAGAAGGTCAACAAATTTTATATTTTTCATAACTAAAACAATATTTTATGGCTGGGGATGAGGGATTCGAACCCCCGAATGGTGGGACCAGAACCCACTGCCTTACCACTTGGCGAATCCCCAGTAGGAACATAAACAATTATACCACCACCCCCTGCATTTTTTCAACTCCTATTTTTATGTTATAATATTTATATGAGTCGAGAAAAGAAAAAAGAAAACATCTCGAAAAGGGCTATTCTTTCCATTATTTTTTTCGTTTCTCTTGGTGTTTTGATTTTCTCCGGATATAAGTTAATTCGCTATAAGCTCGAATCAGACGAAACAAACGCCGAAATAACTGCCCTCGAAGGCATCGCTGAAATCACCGAAATCGACGATTCTACCTCTACAAATGACGAAATTTCGAGCGCGTGTCAAATCTCCGAAAATCCCGACTGCGCCCTCTACTGGAAATACCTAAACACGCCCCTTATAGACGTGAACCTCGCCGCCCTAAAAGCAGAAAATTCAGATACTGTCGGCTGGCTCCAGGTTCTCGGGACAAACGTAAACTATCCCTTCGTCCAAACCGCCGACAACCGTTATTATCTCTACCATTCATTTAACCATTCTTATAACTCCGGCGGCTGGGTCTTTCTTGATTATCGAAACAACAAGAGTTTAACCGATAAAAACAGCATCATCTACGCTCACGGCCGCCTCGACAACACAATGTTCGGCTCCCTGAGGAAACTACTGACTTCCGACTGGATTTCGAATCCCGAGAATTTTCTCCTCCGCACAAAAACCGAAAATTCCTCCGAACTCTGGCAGGTTTTTTCGATTTATATTATTCCGACGACTTCTGATTATCTCCAAACCTCTTTCTATAACGACGCAACCGCGGAAGCCTTTTTCAAAACCCTGAAATCCCGAAGCACCTATAATTTTAACACCTCTGTCTCTGGCTCCGACCGAATTTTAACCCTCTCGACCTGCTATGACGACTCGCGTCGGCTCGTCATACATGCAAAACTCCTAAAGTCTCGCGAAAGCTAAACGCCCTAAAACACTTCTTTACAATCTCGGACATTTGCGCTATAATACTCTTGACAGTCTGGTAACAGACTATTTTTTATGAAACCACAGGAGAAAGAAGGAAAATGGCAAACATCACGCGCATCAAGGCAAGAGAGACCGTCCGCTCCTCGAGCAAAGACATAACAAAAAAGGACCTTCGCCTCGTTAAAGAAACCGAAAAACGAGTCAAAAAGGCCGAACGCAAAGAAGCAAGAAAGGCTCAGAAAGAGTCAAACAAAAAACCTTTCGTTCTTTTCCGCCCGTTTATCGTTCTCGGTCATTATCTCAAAGATTCGTGGGTCGAACTTCGCCAAGTCCGCTGGCCAAACCGAAAGGCGACCTGGAAAATGGTGCTCGCAATCTTCGTTTATACCGCCCTCTTTTCTGCTTTTTTGGTCGTGATGAACCTTCTTTTCGATTTAATATTTAATAAACTGTTAGGATAAGGAGAGAAAATGGCAGTAAACAGATATGACGACACCCGCGCATGGTACGCAATTTCGACCTATGGCGGTTACGAAGACAAAGTTGCAGATTCGATTCGTCAAAGAATCAATTCAATCGAGTTTGCCGACAAAATTTTCGATGCAATCGTCCCGAAAGAAAAACAAATCGAAATAAAAAACGGCAAAAGAAAAGTTGTCGACAAGAAGATTTTCCAAGGTTATGTCCTCGTCGAGATGAAACTTTCTGACGAAACCTGGTACATTATTCGTAACACCCCTGGTGTAACCGGCTTTATCGGGAACGGAACCCAACCTACCCCCGTCTCCGAAAAAGAAATCACAAAAATAAAAAAGCGCATGGGTGTCGAAGATCCGAAATACTCCGTTAACTACGAAATCGGCGAAGTTGTCTCGATTACTGACGGCCCGTTCAAAGGTTTTGATGGCTCCGTTTCCGAAATTGACGGCCAAAAAGGAAAGCTAAAAGTCATGGTCTCGATGTTTGGCCGCGAAACCCCCGTCGAGCTTGATGCTCTCCAAGTCTCAAAGCTCTAGACAACTTTAGCGATATTTGGTATAATAAATCCCGTTACGCATTCTATCTTATAATCTAATAAGGAATTTTTACTGTGGCAAACAAAAAAGTTATCGGAAATCTGAAACTTCGTGTCCCCGGCGGAAGAGCGACTGCTGGACCTCCGGTCGGTTCGACCCTCGGTCAGTGGGGCTTGAACATGATGGAATTCATCAACCCCTTCAACGAAGCGACAAAAGAATACATGGGAAAGAACGTTATCGTCCATATCCGTGTTTACGAAGATCGTACGTTTGATTGGACTTGTCTCGGCCAGCCCGTCGACGATTTAATCCGCGAAGCGATTAAACTCGAAAAAGGTTCTGGTCGACCAAACTCCGAAAAAGTCGGAAAAATCACAAGAAAACAACTCGAAGAAATCGCCGAAAAGAAAAAAGACCAGCTTAACGCGATTGACCTTGAAGGTGCCGTGAAAGTCGTCGCCGGAACTGCCCGTTCGATGGGCGTCGAAGTTATCGACTAATACATTCCCTTAAAAGTACTTGTTGTTCTGCAAGTACTTTTTTGTTAGAATAAGAATAATGAGCGAAACAATATCAGAACCCGAAGAAAGAAACTCTAACTCCGGCTGGGGAGAAGTCGAAAAAGTCGAACCTCCTGCCGCTCTCGAAGCCCCTCCGGAAAGCCCGGAAGAAACTCTCTCCGAAGAAGAAAAAGAAAAAAAGCGAGAAGAACGCATCCTCGGCGCGAGAATGCTCGCAAATTCCGCCTTCCAGGAACGTCATAAAGAAATCGTCGAATCTAGCTTTAAAAAAGCCCTCGAAAAAGACGAAAAACTCGAAGGAAAAAACGCCGAGCGAAGAACGTCGGCCTACATTTCTCGCCTCGAAAAAATCGTGAAAAAACACGGTTCAAAAGCGGAAAAACGTCTCTGGGAAGCCTCCGTTGACAAGGTCATGGCGACTCAAGAAAACAAGGAAAACCGCGACGAACTCGAAAGCTGGTCGAATTACCTCGCCGACGAAAACTCCCCGTACCCCATGTGGTTTAAGGTTTACGCCTTCGACGGCGTGACGAAGCTCGAACGCACCTTCGACAAGGAAAAAGGCGAGTTCAAAAAGCGCAACAAACAAACCATAAATCCCTATCCCGCGCTAAACCCGGCCGCGCTCGCGAAAACCTACGAAATGATAACCGAATCAACCGGCCTTTCTCGAGATTCCGAAGCTTCCGACCCCCAGGAAAAAGCTAAAATCGAAGCCCTCGTCGCCCAAGGAAACTTCAACAAACTCTACTCCCGCGCTCTTATCGCGACGAAAGAAATCCAAAAAACTCCCGAACGAACCGAAGACATAAAAGGCGACTGGGTCGAATATAAAAAAGGTGAAGAAGAAAAACTTGCCACCGCCTCCGAAGGCACTCCTTGGTGTATCGCCGCTAAAACCATGGGCGAAAGTTACCTAAAGAACGACAAAACCCGCTTTCTCCTCTTCCACCTCGAGGGCCAAAGCGGCGACCTCTCGAAGACCGCCTGTGCTTCGATTCGCCTCGACGAAAAAGGCGAAGTCGCGGAGATTTCCGGCCTCGAAGAAGACCAAGACCTCGAGGATTCCTTAATCCCGATCGTCGAAGAAAAAGTCCTCACCCTCCCCGGTGGTGAAAAAATGAAAAAAGCTTTCGAAGACCAAAAAGAGCTGATTCGTCTCCGGAAAAAGCTCGAACAAGGCGAAAAGTTCACTCCGGCCGAACTTGAATTTGTGATAGACAAAGACAAAAGCCAACAAGACGTCGGAACATACACAAAGGGAAATCGAAGAGAAAAAGTCCTCGACGTAAAACTCCTCACGGAAAGCGGAATGGACGTCGAAGAACTCGTCTCCGTTCTAGAGCCTTCCGAGCTCCAATCTCGGGTCGATGACTTGCTTGCCGCCGGAGCCGACCCGGACAAGCTCGCCTCCCGCCTCGGAACGTACTTCCTCGTCAAAAACTATGACAGCTTAGCCTCTGCCGGCGTAAAAGTCGACCTCGCCGAACTCGCTAGAACGAGCGACGCAACGTTTCTTCTCGACCACCGCGAGTTTTTCGAAAAACACGGAGTTCCGGTCGACCCAAACAAGCTCGTCGCTCAAATGAGCCCGCTCGCTGTCGCCGCAAATCTGAAAGCCCTTTCCGAATCCGGAGTAAAAGTCGATGTTAACGCGCTTATCTCTAATAGCGGAAAAAACAAAAAAGAAGTTATCGTCCAGCTTCTCCAGTCCGGGGCCGACGTCGACAAAAAACGTCTTTTCGCTGAACTCCCTCCCGTTGACCGCTTTTTCTGGATGAAAGATTATCCCGAAGAATACGAGGGTTTCGAATCGCCTCAAGAACTCCTTAAAGAAATCACTCTCAGCGACTTAAAAGCCCTCTCTCGCGATATTGTTGGAACCGGCCTTGTTTCCGAACAAGAACTCCAAGAAGCGATAAAATCCCGTTCTTCCTTAAAATCCCGTCTTGGCTCTCTCTTCCGCCGCCGCTCTTAACTAGACTTTTTGATAAAAATTTGCTATAATATATATTATATATAAAATTCATGTTGGGAGAGGAGGAAACCCCCTCGCTATCACCACAGAAAGGAATAATCATGGCAGAAAAAGCCGAAAATCTTAAAGACGAAACTGTCGAAACTACCCCCGAAGTCGTCGAAGAGTCTAAAACCCCCGAACAAAAAGAAGAAAAATTCGCAAAGTCCGGGAAAAAGTCTAAAAAACACATCGAAGAAGTAAAAGCCGAAGAAGAACGCCAAGCCCGAAAAGCTGAGCGTGCCGAAAAAGAGGCAGAAGAAGCCGGAAAGCCAAAAGGCGCCGCCCCAATTACTCGCCCTCTTATTGAGCGTCGAGGAAAAAAATACCAATCCTCCGCGAAACTTGTCGAAAAAGGAAAATTCTACTCCCTAAAGGACGCTCTCGAACTTGCTCTAAAAACGACCACGACAAAATTCGATGCGACTGTCGAAGCTCACGTTCGCCTCGGTGTTGATCCCCGACAAGCCGACCAAAACATCCGCACGACTGTTGTTCTTCCGAACGGAAATGGAAAAACTGTTCGTGTCGCCGTTTTTGCTCCGCTCGACGAAGCGAAAAAAGGTAAAGCCGCCGGCGCTGATATTGCCGAAGACGAAGAATTCTTGAAACGGCTCGAAAAAGGCGGAATCGACTTTGACGTCCTTATCTCGACTCCTGGCTACATGCCAAAGCTCGGAAAATTCGCCCGTATGCTCGGTCCAAAAGGCCTCATGCCAAACCCGAAAGCCGGAACCGTTACGACTGACATCGAAAAAGCCGTAAAAGAAGCAAAAGCCGGAAAGGTCGAATATCGCGTCGACAAACAATCCATCGTCCATATCGGTCTCGGAAAAGCCTCGTTCGGAACCGAGAAACTTCTCGAAAACGCCAACGTCTTCTTTGACTCCCTAAAGGCCCAAAAACCTGCCTCTCTAAAAGGGAACTATGTTAAATCCGTCTTCATCACGACGACCATGGGCCCTTCGATTCCTGTCGAAAATCTCTATTCATAAGCTTTTCCGTGCTATAATTAGCACATGAAATATAGAGAAAAAAGAATTATAGCCGTTGCTCTCGGAGCAGTGGCTATTTCTTTATTTCTCATAAAAAACCCTGGCTCCTATGAAAACTATCTCGTAAAGTCCGACGTCTCCCCCGAAACATCCTCCGCTGAGCCGGTTGCGAATAACTCGACCTCCGCTTCCGATTCCGAACTCACCCCCCTCGGAGAGACCGAGTCAAAATCTCCCCTCGCGACCGAAATTCTGAAAAAGTTAGAGATAAAGGGTCGCGCCTCGAAAACTGGCTACGCCCGGACGCAGTTCTATTCCGCCTGGCCGACGATCGATGGTTGTTCTCTCCGCCAGAAAATCATCAAACGTGAGCTCGGAGATTCGGCCGTTATCTCGAGCGAAGACGGCTGTACGGTGATTTCCGGCGAATATGACGAGCCCTACACCGGTTCCCACCTCATTTTTTACCAAAAATCCGACCTGACCTCGGGCGTCCAAATCGACCACGTCGTCGCTCTTTCTGACGCCTGGCAAAAGGGGGCCCAAAAACTCACAAAGTCCGAGCGTTACAACCTCGCGACTGACCCCCTAAACTTGCTTGCTGTCGACGCAAAAACAAACCAAGGAAAATCCGACGGCGATGCCGCCTCTTGGCTTCCGCCGAACAAATCTTTCCGATGCGCTTATGTCGCTCGTCAAGTCAGCGTAAAATACAAATATTCTCTCTGGGTTTCTCAAGCCGAGCACGATGCCATTCTAAAAGTCCTAGAAACCTGCCCAAACGAACGTGCAGTTGGTGTATAATATCCTTAAATGAAAAAGAAAAAATCGCCCGAAATAACGACCGTGAACCGTCGCGCTCGCTTCGACTATTCTCTCGGAGACGAGCTTGTTTGTGGTATGGCGCTTTCTGGCCCCGAAGTTCGTCTGATTCGTGACCACCATGTTCAGCTTAAAGGTTCCTTCGTCACGATTAGAAACGACGAGCTCTGGCTAAACAACTTAACTCTCGGCGCGGAAACCGCCCGAAACATCCGCCTCCTTGCGACAAAGAAACAGATAAAATCCCTTGAACGCGAAAAAGTCGCTGGCTCGACCATAGTTCCTCTGAAAATCCTTGCCGGCGGCCGCCACATTAAACTCGTCGTTGCCCTCGGGAAAGGAAAGAAAAAATACGACAAACGCGAAACAATAAAGCGGCGCGACCTCGACCGCGGGAGATTCTAATGAAATCACTAAACCTCTACTCTTGGAACGTGAATGGCCTTCGCTCAGTTTTGCGAAAAAACGCCCTCCAGGATTTCCTAAAGCGAAAAAGCCCGGATGTCCTCTGTCTTCAAGAAATAAAATGCAAGCCCTCTCAGCTTGACCTTTTTGAAAACTCCGCTCTAGAAAACTACGAAATCTTCTGGCACCCCGCCGAAAGGTCTGGCTATTCCGGAACTATGACCTTAATAAAAAAGGAGAGCGAGCTCACGATCGAACCTCGGACGCCTCTTTTCGAAAACAAAGAAGCTTCGACCGAAGGTCGAGTCCTCACTCTCGACCTCGGAAAATTCTTTCTAGTAAACGTCTATACTCCGAACTCAAAACCCGACCTCTCTCGCTTAAGACTGCGAGAAAAAGTCTGGGACCCCGCTTTTCTAAAGTTCCTAAAAACCCTAGAAAAAGAAAAGTCTGTCGTCGCTTGCGGAGATTTTAACGCCGCCCATGAAGAGATTGACCTCGCGCGCCCGAAACAAAACCATCACCACGCCGGTTTTACCGACGAAGAACGAAAGGGAATCACGAATCTCCTCGACTCCGGGTTTATTGACACCTTCCGAAGTTTAAATCCCGACACAAAACGCTACACTTGGTGGTCCCACTGGGGAAACGCCCGTAAAAACAACATTGGCTGGCGCATTGACTACTTCTTTATCTCTAAGTCCCTAAAGAAAAACCTAAAATCCGCCGAAATCTACGAATCCGAAATAGGCTCTGACCATTGTCCGGTCTCGATAACTCTGGAGATTTAGATGAAAAACGAACTAGATTATTGGCAAAAAGCAGAAAACGACAAAACCCTAAAAGACCTCGCCTGGAACTTCCCGGAACAAAAATCAAAAACTTTAAGCATTATCGGGGGTCATTCTGCCTCTTTCACGACCGAAGTAAAAGTTTCTGAATACGTCTCAAATACTTTTCCGTTTCTAAAAGAAGTAAACAATTTTTTTCCCGACTCATTAAAATCAAAGTTTCCGCCTCTGGAAAACCTAAAATTTTTCGCTAGCTCCGACTCGGGTTCGTTTAAACGCTCGCCTGATTTTAGGGAAAGTTTGGCGAACTCGGATTTTGGTCTCATTCTTGGCGACCTCTCGAAAAACTCAGAAACCGCCCTAGGGATTTCTGAACTGATAGCGAACTCCGGCTCCACTCCGATTCTTCTCGTTCGCGACTCTATCGACCTTGTAGCGAACGAGTCTCTAAACATTATCATGAAGGAGAACCTCTTTATTTTTGCCTCGCTCGCCCAGCTCCAAAAAATCTTCCGTGCTCTCTACTACCCAAAGATGCTTCTCCTCTCCCAACCTCTCCTCCCGGTTATCGAAACTCTTCATAAATTCACCTTGTCCTATCCCGTTTCGATTTTAACTTTCCACGAAGGCCACTTCATCGCCGCCCAAAACGGAAAAGTTTCGACTATCCCGCTAGAAAAAACCGCTTACTCGCTTATCTCGCTCTGGTCTGGCGAACTCGCCGCAAAAATCTCCGTCTTCGCCATGTTTAATCCTTCTTCCCCCCTCGAGTCGATTCTCGCGGCTATCGTTTATTAGTACCTAGGAGCTAGCTTCTTAAGGTATGTCGTTTTTGGCTGGGCGGATTGATTTGCTTCGCTCGTTCCGAACAGATACATCGAAGGATTAAGGTCAATCAGCTCTGCGCCTGCTGCCATATTTTCGTTTCCGAACGCATAATCTGCTCCATAAGTCCTCTTCAAGTTAAACACTTTAGCAATCATAGCGCCGTTTATCCTCAATGTTGCCCCTCCACACTGGTCGGAATTCAAGTTGCTATTATTATCTGAGCCACCGATATTATACTCTACCGAAGACCTGTCCTTTGTACAAGTGTCTATTGTTCCTCGGGTAAGTAACCAAGCATCAACTCTCGTTACATTCTCTGCTATGTTTATTCCTTGATCGGCGACAATAATCACTTGCGGAATTGCGTTCCCGGTAATAACGACGCCTTGCCCATAGAAATAGTTCACGATATCATCAGTAATCGTCACGGTTCCGGAAGAGTGTATGAAGAACGGCAAAGCTGTTACGTCGCTCGTTGCAACATTATATCCAACATTCTTGATATCTCCCATCCCGAAGCTACTGAACGTATCTGCATTTATCTCAATCGAATCCTCCGTCGAATAAGAAATGATTCTACTACTGTTTTCGTATCTCGCGATTAAATTATCTATCGTCGAATCATCAAGGCTAATGTCCGAATTCCCCAGCCCGTTCGTAGAGCAATCTTTATTCGCTATCGTCAAACTCGAAACTCCGCAAGGAATTGAATCGCTCGAAGTCTTTTTCGCAACAATCCCATTTCCCGAAGACATATTGTTTATGATTCCGTCCGCAATCACCGCCAAATCTGTCCACGAACCAAATCTTCCTGCCTCCATCGCCGTAACAGCAGTGCTTATATTCCCGCTACTCCCGACACTCCCGCCATAAACCTGGACATTTGGCCTCTTTCCAATCCCGACACAATAACTTGTTGACTTATAGTACTGGCTCGAAGTGCTGCTTCTATTAGAAATGACGAGCGCAATACAGAACTTATCCCCGAGTGTAGATGTCGGCACAGTAATCGGATTTAACGTCAAGTCAATCGTATATCCATTATTATCATCATCGCGATACACTCCCGTCCCCTTCAATCTCGCCGAATTTGAACTCTCGCTCGAGAACGAAGTCGATAAATCGTACCAGTCACAACTACTAGCAAATCCAGAACCGGTCAAACTTCCACAAACAGCATTCGCATCTCCCGAATCCACCTTATCATTCAAATAACTGTCCGTAGTACTCCCCGAAGCAACTCCGTTTCCGACCACAAATTTAATAATCTTAACTTCCGAGTTCATGTCGGTAATATACTCACGCCGAATCGCATTCCCATCTACATCTTTATCCGTATAGCCAGTATCCTTCAAAATATCAATATGGAAGGTCGGACTTATAGTCTGCGCCGCACTCACGACAACTCTCCCCGGAGCATTTATGCTTGTCGAAGAAATTTCATAGTTTCTTTTTCTCTCGATTCTGACCGAAGAATCCTCCGAACTATGTTCTCCCGTCACGAGCTCCGGGCTCGTCGATACAAGTTTCGTTCTATCATACATCCAGCCTCCGGAAACAGACTCGTTGATCGCCTTTGTCTCCATATTGCTATAATACACTTCTCTTCGAAGCACATCCACATATCTCACTCTCCATTGATATTTATCAACGTTCGTATTTCTCATCAACGTCGCCGTCACCCCCGCGGGAATAGAGCTTCCGAGAGAAGATAGCGTTCTCCCATTATTGTTAGTATGTGTTGAAGTGTCCCACTTACTCGGGTCCGGACTTGTTACAGAGTTAGCCCCGAAGGTTAAATTATATCTCGTATTCGTATTCGTATCTGAAATCGGATAAAGAGTACCCGTAACGAACGAAGACGTCCCGAGTTCATAGAATTTCTGTTGAGACAAATACCCGGACGTGACCTCAAACGCATCGTTTTCGTACATCGAACCATTCTTCGTACTATAGACAAATTTCCCGCCCGTCATCGTCTCTGTCGCCGCCGCATTATCATAATTCGTCCCGTTCAAACTCTCATCAAAGCTAATAAGCTTATTCTTGTCTGTAAGGTTCACATAATCCTGCCTCTTTAACAAATGGTCATAAAGCGCGGAGAGCGTGTATTTATGAACTTGATACGTCCCAGACGAGGTTTTTACCGCCCCGTCCATAAAATGGACAGTTGGCGCAAAAGGTATAACTCGCGTAACGTGAGCTCTTACAGCTTTCATCGTCTCATTCGTCGTATTGCTCGTATCGTCATTATCCCAATTCGGCGTTTCCGTCTCTCTATAATCAGGGTTCTTTAAAATCAAACAAGTAGGAGAAGATGTTGAGTATGTATAAGATGTATTAGAAGCATTCCCATTCCTAGGTGTCTCGGAGGTTGCTGCAAAATAAAGCCTCTGACAAACCGTCAAATATTTCCCAGCGTTGCTCGCATTCATGGTCGCGAGGTTAACGTCTGAGTCATAAACCGTAAACGAATCAGTCCTACTCTCAAAAGTCTTCGTTCCGCTTGCACTACCCACATTTGTCCACGCCCCCCCATCAACTTGTTGCTGAACTTGATATGTAGAATAAGTTGTATTGGAAAAATAACTATCAGCGGCAGCATCGCTTGTATTCGTTCTCGACAACACATGCGTAAAATGTCCTTTATATACACTGTCTGATGGATAAGAGAAAACCCTCTCATTATCTGAATCTCGAGCTTGGTTCTCGATTTTTCCAGTTTTATTACTATTCGATAGACTCAACTTATCATGCGCCAAAAGATAACCAGATGTCGTTGCCGAATAAGTCCCGATATAAGGCGAAGGGTTCTTAAAAGTATAACATTTAGAAGTCGAACCCGACATATTATCTCGAGACCGCTCAACCCCGCCTCGATATATCACATACGTATCATATTTTAAAGATAGACACAGTTGAACACCAGTAGTACCTATCGCGACAGCAACGGTATTATTATCGGAATAAGTCCTCGTCCAAGTCGCCCCCGGGGCCAAATTATCTGTATCCACAACGCCCGTACAAGTATTCGGACTATACCTACATGGTATCGTTTTTGAAGACGAAGTAGAAATCTCGCTATTATTATCAGTTCTTTTCACACTATATCCTCTATCAACAGTATAAGAAGTATTGTGTCCGTCCCCTAAATAAGTATTTGAGTTCGGAACATGATAAAGACGCGAATCTAAAACACCCGCTACGCTCCCAGAAAAAGTGGTCGTAACCTTTTTCGGGTTAGAGACGGTCACGCATCTCTGAACATCAACGCCAGTCCCTAGACCATTCCCCCAGGTCCCCCCAACTCTATTCGCAATCCCAAACGGATATTCATAAATGGAAGAACCACTATAAATTAAAGAGAAACAAAACGTTCCAGTCGAGCCGTATTTGATTTTCAATGATCCGGCCTCACCGCTAGAAAGTTCCACGTCATCGCTTTTTTTAACTCCCGAACTGCCTTTGACGGACACAGAGTTACCAGTATCAATAATACAACGTCCAGTCCCGGATTTTTTGAAGCTAGCTACGGGACAATACCCTCCCGAAGCGGCTGTTGAATATGTAACCTTACTTATAGGTACAGTGTCAGACCCAATAAGCATCGTCGTCCCCGCGACGCCATTTAAAGATGTATCCGTGTCGGATCTACTAACAGTAAAAGTCCGAACCAAACTAAATCCCGATTCCTTCTCTCCGTTTCCTTCACAAGTATAGTTCCCATCGCTCTTTTGAGAGCATGTCAAACCATTACCTCCTGTAATAGAGATATCACCCGTAAAAGTCGCAGTTTTATTCGCCGGCTTTGGGTTGCTTACTGTAGTACAAACAGTCCATGTTTTTATCTTTTTATACTCACTCGGAGTAGTAACCTGAGACGATGCATACCAAGACTGCTGGTACATCTTCAAATCAAAACAGACGTCCTGCGAAGCACCAACGGCCACACTCACAGTTTTGGTGCTCGTAACGTCCTGAGTTTTTTCTTTTTTAAGCTTATTTGTGCTAGTCATCTTCGAGGAGTTTGTCTCGCCATTAAATGAATAAACAGTTATAGCGCCACCCGAATGCGAATAAGCCCCATTTGACTTACGTTTAATTGTAAACTCACCTGTCACACTAAAAGTAGCAGTGGCCCCGTTACCGCCACTTGTCTTTGTCGCAGTCGCAGATTTACTGCTAACTTGAAAGGCGGCTTTAACCATTCCAGGAGTATCGTCCATTGACTCCGAATAACAAAATCCCCAAAGATCATTCGGAAGAGAAGTGCCGGTATAATCCTTATTATTAAGGGCATGATAAGCGGCCTTATAATCACTCAAAACTTCTGCGTGACTCCCCGCTACTTCAGTTGCTCTATACATCTCGACTCCGTTAAGATACAAACTATGATTTAACGTGCCTGGCATACTAGAGTTATAAAGCGTGCCTGAAGGAGTTGCGAATGCCTGATTCCCATAAGTAGATTCAGCCTTGCCAACACTATAAGTCTCTAAATGTCCCCATGAACTCCCGCTCGTTCCATACTGTGAATTGTTATATGATTTAGTACAATAAGCGCCCCCCTCGCAGAAAGTAGTATAATTATAATCACCAAAATAACCATAAGACGAAAAAGTTTGAGAAGTAGTATTTCGACCATAGTGCCAGAATCCCGAACCTGATTTTGCGCACTCTGAGCTGATTTTTGCAGAAGAATTAGGCATCGGAGTAAAATAAACCTCTTTTCCGTTAGTATTCGCATTCCCAACATAAGAATAATAAACCCAAGACATTCCCAAACAGTTCACCTGTGAAGCCCTGGCAGATGCGGACAACGAACTACACCATGACTGGATATTCGTGCTAGTACCACCGCCGGTAGAAGAACCTCCGCCCCCTCCTAAATTCCCAGTACCAATCCAACCTTCAGCATAAACACTTTTAGAAAGAAGACCTAAAGAAAATATGGAAAAAATAGTTACAAAAAAGACGTATATTCGAAAATTTCGTCTCCTCATCAAACCTCCTAACATAACTATAACCATAATACCAAGTTGTTTTTTTAAATTCAAGCCCAAATTTTTCTAAAATTTTCAAAGCGTGTCCTTGACCAAACCCCTAAAACCATATATAATATATATGTATAAAAAATTAAGTATCAATCTCTAAAAACTCGTCGACTTTTGCCTTCTTCCGCGAAAATCCGAAGTTATAGAGAAAGAAAGGAATTCATGGCAGAAAAAGCCACAAAAAACGAAGGTCTAAAAATCCGTATTCGTCTCCGCGCTTACGACCACCGCGTTATTGACCAAAGCGCGAAACAAATCGTCGACACAGCGATTCGAACCGGCGCGACCGTCTCGGGTCCCGTCCCTCTTCCGACGAAACGCTCGACCTTCACCGTCGTAAAATCCCCGCACGTTTATAAAACCGGCGGCGAAGCTTTCGAAATGAAAGTCCACAAACGCCTCATCGACATCTCAAACGCGACCCCAAAGACGATTGAATCTCTTCAAAACCTCGCTCTTCCGGCCGGCGTCGATGCCGAAATCCGCATGTAGAAAAAACCATAAACACAAAAAACTTGTCGAAACGGCAGGTTTTTTGTATACTATTCTTATGACAACTATAGCGCACCTAAAAAAGCGTTTCTATTTTATCGCGGCCGGATATTTTCGTTTCTTCGCGAATTTTTCTCTTAAACGCTGGAATCCTCGAATTATCGCTCTTACTGGTTCCGCCGGGAAAACGACCATGCTCCACCTCGTCGAGTTTGAACTCGGAAAAGACGCGCATTATTCTCACGACGCAAACTCCGCCTTTGGCGTTGCCTTCGATATCCTCGGTCTGAAGGGAATAAAAGGCTCGAAGCTTCGCTGGCTTTTTCTCCTTATCGCCGCTCCGCTCCGCTCTCTTTACTATAAACACTCCGAACAATTTTATGTCGTCGAAATAGACGGCGAGCGCCCTCATGAGACCGAATTTCTTGCGAGCTGGCTAAAGCCCGAGATAACTTTATGGATTTCTCTCGGTCGTTCCCACGCGATTCAATTCGAACAAGAAGTAAAAGAAGGAAAGTTCGCCTCTCTTGACGACGCAATCACCGACGAATTTGCAAAACTCCCCGAAAACACAAAATGCCTCGTTTTTATCGACGGCGATTCTGAACTCATGAAAAAAGCGACAAAAAACATCAAAGCTCGTGTAAACGAATACAAAAAATCCGACATGAAAAAATACATTGTTTATCCGACCCGTACTGACTTCGGAACAATGAACTGTAGCTTTCATTTCAACTCCCCCCAGCCTCGCGACCTCTCGATTCAGCTCCTCATGCTAAAAGACCTCATGAAATACCTAAAAATCCCCCTAAAAACCGATTTTTCCGACATGCCACTTCCCCCGAGCCGTTCGAGCTTCTTCTACGGAAAAAAAGGCCTAAAACTCATCGACTCGAGCTATAACGCTCATATTATCTCCATGCAAAGCATTCTCGAGATGGCGAAATCCCTTCACGCAAGCCACAAATGGCTTATTATAGGCGACATTGTCGAACAAGGCGAAATCGAAGGAAAAGAACATAAAAAGCTCGCCGATTTAATCGCCTCCGTAAACCCCGAAGAAATCATCCTCGTCGGTCGGAGAACAAAACAATACACCGCCCCGAGGCTTAAAGAGCTCGGTTTCTCGCCGAAGACTACCCTCGACCCGAGGAAAGCCCTCGCCTACATCGAAAAAAACACGACCGGCGAAGAAACCATCATTTTCAAAGGCTCTCAATACCTCGAATGGATTATCGAAAAGCTTCTCGAAAACCCCGAAGACGCGTCTAAACTTTGCCGTCGCGAACCTGCCGCGAGAAGACGTCGAAAAAAACGAGGGCTAGATTAAAATGAAAAAGAAAACTCTTTATATTATCCACGGCTGGACATATTCTGTCGAACCATGGCAAAAGACCTTAAAAAGTCTAGAAGATTCTGGCATCGAGATAAAAATGCTTAACGTTCCCGGTTTGACAAAAAAAAGCGAGCGAATCTGGACAATCGACGAATACGTTAACTGGGCGGACGAGAATATTCCGGACGGTTCCATCGCCCTCGGACATTCTAACGGCGGCCGCATCCTCCTCAACCTCTGTTCAAAAACCCCAAATAAGTTAAAACGCCTCATTCTCCTCGACTCTGCCGGAGTTTATGAACCATCTAAAAAGCGAGACATCCTCCGCACCGTCTCTAAACTCGGCGCTCCGCTAAAAAAGCTTCCCCTTCTCTCGAAAATCTATCATAAACTCATCGGCGCCTCGGATTATGACCATGCCCCGGAAAACATGAAAAAAACCCTCTCAAACATGCTCGACTCAGATAAAAATCTCGACCTTAAAAAAGTAACGACCCCGACTACAATTCTTTGGGGAGAAAAAGATGACGTTACCCCTCCTCGCCAAGCAAAAGCTCTCCATAAATCCCTAAAAAACTCGACACTAAAATTCTTCGAGAACTGGACCCACGCTCCATATATCTCCGACCCTGATGGGCTCGCCTCCGCTATCCTCGAAGTCCTAAAGGAGAAAAACTAATGCTCTTTCTCGGACTCGCCTCAAATTATTCAGGACGCGCGACTCTTTCCCACCTTTTTTCGCTCGGGACGAGCTCGGACTATAAAAACCTCGAGAAGGAGCTCGCGAAACGTTTTAAGACTGAAATCTCTCAAGTCTCGCTTGTTTATTCCGGTCGTACCGCGATTTTCCTCGCTTTAAAATCCTTTCTCGACTCAGGAAAAATTAAAAAAGGTGACCACGTTGCCGTCAACGGATTCACCTGTAAAGCCGTCGCGGAGGCCGTAAAAAAGGCTGGACTCGAGCCGGTTTATATCGACATAGAAAAATCTTCTCCGGACTTCTCTAAAGAATCTCTCGAGTCTAAAATAAAAGAAGATAAACTTCTAAAGGTCTTTATCCTCCAGAACACCTTCGGAATCCCCTGTGATATTTCCGGCTTTGAAAAAATAAAAGAAAAATACGGACTACTTATGATAGAAGACCTTGCTCATTGTGCCGGACGAAAATACGCTGATGGTCGAGAAATCGGCACGGTCGGCGACTCAGCCTGCCTTTCCTTCGGAAAGGGAAAGTCGATAGACACTATTATCGGCGGCGCCGTTGTCCTTCGAAACAATTTTTCCTTCCCAAAATCATTCAAAAAATCCGACTTAAAACTTCCGAAGCTTGGTGACTCAATGCGGGCGGGCTGGTATCCTCTCTTCGGAGTTATCGCGCGCGGGCTTACTCATCTTCACCTCGAGAAGCCATTCCTCGGCCTTCTCCTAAAACTTCGCTGGATTGAGCGTTCGGCCGACACCGCTCTTGACTCGTCCCGAACTATCACAAACTGGCAGTCGAAACTCGCTCTTTCTCAGTTAAAATCCCTCCGCCCAACCCCTCTCCGAAAATATTATCTCGTCGAAAACCGCGAAGCTTGTCTTAAAGAGTTGAAAAAACACGGTTTTCGTCTCGAGGAGTTATGGTACGAAGTACCTGTCGCTCCCGAAAGATATTATAAATCACTTCACTACCCCGAGGCCTCCTGCCCGAACGCCGTCCGCTTCTCGAAAGAAGTTATAAATCTCCCAACTTGGTATAAAGACGAAACTCATAAAAACGAACTAAAAGAAGCCGAAAAAATAATCAAAAGTTTCCGGAGGACAAAATAATGCAAGAAATCTGGCAAAAAATCCTAGAAGAAAACCCCTCCTCAAATTTCCTTCAAAGCCCGCTTTGGGCCGAAATGAACAAAGAACTCGGCCGAAAACTCATCATGCGAACATTTGACGACCGCGCTCTCTATCTCGGAATCATAAAAGACGCTAAACGCGGCCGCTATCTAGAAATCCCGGGCGGGCCAATTCTCGACTGGAACGACAAGCCGCTTAGGGAAAAACTCTTTAAATCCATCCTCGAAGAAGCAAAATCGAATAAATGCGTTTTTGTTCGTTTCCGCCCCCAACTCTTAAATACGAAAGAAAACGAAGCGCTTCTTAGAAACACTGCCGAGAAGAACAAATTCGATTTGCGCTTATCTCCGATGCATCTTCACGCCCAAAATACAGTTATCCTCAACCTCAAAAAATCCGAAGAAGAACTTCTAATGGAAATGCGTCGCCAAACCCGATACGAAGTTCGCCGAGCCGAAAAGTTCGAAATCTCCGTTCTTGAAGATTCTTCCGAAAAAATGCTCGAAGAATTTCATTCCGTCCAGTCTGAAACCGCAAAGCGTCAAAATTTCGTCCCGCCCTCGAAAAAAGAACTGTTCGCCGAAAAATCTTCCTTCTCCCCGAAAAATTTCCGCCTCTATGTCTCAAGAACAAAAGAAGGAGAACCTATCGCCTATGGGCTTATTATTTCCTTCGGGAAAGAGGCTGAATATTTCGAAGCTGCTTCGACCGAGCTAAATCGAAAGCTCCCCGGCGCTTATGCTCTGCTCTGGCGCGCAATCCGCGACCTAAAAGAAGCCGGTTTCGAGCGCTTTAATCTCTGGGGAATCGCCCCGCCCGGCGTCGAAAATCACCGCTATTCCGGAGTAACGACCTTTAAAACCGGCTTCGGCGGAGAAATCGTCGAGTTTCTTCCCGCTCATGATATCGTCGTAAACAAACTTCTCTATAAATTCGACGAAATAATCGAAACCGCAAGAAAAAAGAAAAGGAACTTATGACAAGAAAAATAGTTTTAATCGACGCAGGAAACCGAGAAAACTGGGACAAATTTATCATCTCGGACAAATCCTCAAACTTTCTCCAGAGCTGGGATTTTTACGAATTTCACGCCTCGAGAGGAAACGACATCGTCCGAAAAATTGCCGTCGATGAAAACGGAACTATCATCGGGGCTTACGCTGGGGTTGTCGAAACTGCAAAACGCGGTCGTCATCTCGCTATTGCCGGCGGGCCAATTCTCGACTGGAACGACAAACCTCTCATAAAAGCCGTTTTCGAAGACATAAAAAAAGAAGCAAAACGTTTCAAATGTGTTTTTGCGCGTATTCGCCCTCAGCTCGAACTCTCCGAAGAGTCCTTAAAACTCATGAAAGAACTCGGCCTAAAAAAATCTCCGATGTATCTTTCCGTCGAATACGCCGGGATTCTTGACCTAAGAAAAACCGAGGAAGAAATCCTAGCCAGCGCTTCGCAAGGTTTCCGAAGAAAATACCGAAAAGCCTTAAAAAATGATATAGAAATCTCCTCCACGTCCGACCCGGGAATCATGAAGGAATTCTGTCGTCTCGAAAAACTTCACGCCTCGCGCCAAAAATACGTCGCTTTCTCCGACTCCTTCCTCACAAAACAATTCGAAGCGTTCTCAAAACACGACGAAGTTCTTATGTACACCGCGCGAAAAGACGGAGAAACTCTTGCGATGAACTTCATGATTTTTTATGGGAACGAAGCTAGCTATCATTACGGCGTCTCCTCTGAGCTCGGAACAAAATACTCCGCCGCCCCCCTTCTTCACCTCTCCGCTATGACCGAAGCCAGAAAACGTGGCATCGAGCGCTACAATCTCTGGGGAATCGTCGGCCAAGAAGAAAGAAATCACAGGTTTTACGGCGTCTCCGAATTCAAGCGAAGTTTCGGATGCGAAGAATATAAATATACCCCAGCCCACGACCTCGTCATAAACCCCTCGAAATATCTCTTGACGAAAACCGTCGAATCCGCGCGAAAGAAAATCCGCCACGTTTAGTATAAACATGATATAATAATCTAATGCTCAAACTGCTGAAATATCTAAAGCCGTACTTCTTCCAATGCGTCTTGCTCATTGTTTTTCTTTGTCTTCAAATCTGGTGTTCGCTTCAGCTTCCGACCATCATGGCCGACATAGTCAACAACGGCATCACGAAAGGCGACTCAACCTATACAATAAACGCCGGCCTTCACATGCTCGGATTTACTCTTGTCGCCGTTTTTGCCTCGATTGTTACACATTTCTTTTCCTCTCGCGTCGGAGCAGCCTTCTCCCGCGACCTCCGCGCCGACTTCTATAAAAAAGTTCTCTCCCTCTCTGTCTCCGACATCGACAATTTCAGCACCGCGTCGCTTATTACTCGCACCACAAACGACATCTCCCAAGTCCAGTCGGCCGTTATGATGATGCTGACGATGATGCTTCGTGCCCCTCTCATGGGCATCGGCGCCATCTTTCAAGCCTTCCGAGTCGCTCCTGATATGACCTGGATTATGGCTCTCGCTGTCAGCAGTGTGATTTTCTTCTCGATCATCATCCTCGGCCTCGTTATTCCAAAATTTAAGATTTTTCAAACCTTGATAGACAAAATCACCTTAATCGCCCGAGAAAATCTGACCGGACTCCGCGTCGTCCGCGCCTTTAACAACGAAACTCGCGAAAAGGAAAAATTTGAACGCGCAAACGACCACCTAACAAAAACTATCATCTTTATCAATAAAATCTTCGCTCTCCAAGACCCCTTGATTAGCTTTATTTTCAACGGAACCAGCCTCCTTGTTGTCTGGATAGGAATTTCCCGCCTCGAAACCAACATCTCCTATCTCGGAAACATGATGGCTTTTCTCGAATACTCCGCGAGCGTGATTATATCCTTCCTTATTTTAACCATGCTGTTTGTGGTTCTCCCGCGCGCAAACGTTTCCGCCGCCCGTATTAACGAAGTCCTAAAAACTTCTCCAAAAATAAAATGGAAACCAGAAACTCTAGGTGAACCAGAAAAAATCCCGAGCGTCGAATTCTCACACGTCGATTTTTCATATCCGGATGCTGAACAAAAAGTTCTCGACAACATCTCCTTCAAAGCCGAAGCCGGAAAAACCACCGCCTTCATCGGCTCGACCGGCTCGGGAAAATCGACTTTGATTTCTCTTGTCCCCAGATTCTATGACCCGACTTCCGGGAAAATCCTCATCAACAATCTCGAAATAAAAAACTACAGCGAGCTCGACCTTATGCGCCGAATCGGGTATGTCCCCCAGCGCGGAATCCTCTTCTCCGGCGACATAAATTCAAACATAAAATTCGGAAACGAATCCGCGCCTAAAAACCTTGTCGAAAAAGCCGCGCAAATCTCTCAATCTTCCGAATTTATCGAAAAACAAGAAAAGAAATTTTCTTCGCACATCGCCCAAGGCGGCTCGAACGTCTCCGGCGGTCAAAAACAACGCCTTTCTATCGCTCGCGCTGTCGCAAAATCCCCCGAAATCTACATTTTTGATGATAGTTTTTCCGCCCTTGATATGAAAACCGACAAAAAGCTTCGCGAAGCCTTAAAGAAAGAAACAGAAAGTTCCGTCGTCCTTATCGTCGCCCAGAGAGTCAGCACCATAAAGTCCGCCGACCAAATCATCGTCTTAGATAAAGGAAAAATCGTCGGAAAAGGAACCCATCTCGACCTATTGAAGACCTGCAAAACATACCAACAAATTGTCAAAAGCCAAATGTCTGAAAATGAGTATAAGAAGGAGTTGAGTTATGCCCGTTAAATTCGTCAAAGAAACCGCGAAAAACCCACGAAACTCCCTGAAATACCTCTTAAAAACCCTAAAGCCGTTTCGGCTCACAATCATCGTCGCTATTACCTTTGCGATTTTAAGCACAATTCTCGCCCTCCTCTCTCCGAAAATCCTCGGCGATATGACAAATTCCGCCGTCGCCTCAATTTCGGAAACAGGGAAGCTTAATCTCGCCCCGATAAAAACCTCCGCCATCCAACTTATTGTCATCTACCTCGTCTCCGGGCTCCTCGGCTACCTCCAAAGCTACCTCCTCGGAAAAATGACCGCTTACTATACAAAATCTCTCCGTACAAAAATCATCGAAAAAATCATGAAACTTCCCGTTTCATACTTTGATAAAGTTCAATTCGGCGACACACTTAGCATCCTCTCGAACGATGTCGACGTTCTTGCGGGCTCGCTCTCCGAAGAACTTGTCCAAATCATCACAAATCTAACCACGATTCTCGGATGCGTGATTATGATGGTCGTCATCTCTGCCCGTCTCGCTCTCGTCGCCATTGTCGTCGTTCCGATTGTCGCTCTTTCCGTCTCAAAAATCACCCGCCGCGCCCAAAAGCATTTCGTTTCGAGCCGCACCGTCCTCGGAAAACTTAACTCCCACATAGAAGAAGATTATTCCGGCCAACTCATCATAAAGTCAAACTCCCACGCCGACGCCTCCATCCGCGAATTCTCAAAAGTCAACGAAAAGCTTTATGACGATTCCTGGAAAGCTCAGTTTTTAAGCTCACTCGCCTTCCCGTTCGTCCACTTCTTCACCAACCTCGGTTATATCGCGATTTGTGTAATCGGCGGGAATCTCGTCCTGTCCGGAAAACTCCTCATCGGGAATATCCAGGCTTTCATCCAATATCTCTCGAAGTTCAACCACCCTCTCTCGAATCTCTCCCAAATCGTCGCCACAATCCAACAAACCCTCGCCGCAGTCGAACGTGTCGAAAAATTCCTCGCCGAGCCCGAAGAAACGCCCGACCCAGAGCCTTCGAGAAAGCTCGAAACAATAAAGGGCGAAGTCGAATTCCACGACGTCTGCTTTAGCTACGACAAAGAAAAACCTATCATCAAACACTTCTCCGCAAAAATCGCGCCCGGTTCTCAAGTCGCCATCGTCGGCCCGACCGGCGCCGGAAAAACGACCTTAATAAACCTCCTCATGCGCTTTTATGACCCAGATTCTGGATACATCACCATCGACGGCGTCCCGACTCGCGAGATGAAGCGCTCCGACGTCCGCAATATATTCGGCATGGTCCTTCAAGACACCTGGCTTTTCTCCGGCACCGTCCGCGAAAACCTCGCCTACGGAAACCCCAACGCGACCCTTGCCGAAATAAAATCCTCGGCTAAGTCCGCCGGAATCGACCATATTATCGAGTCGATGAAGCACGCTTATAAAGCAAAAATCTCCGAAGATTCCGACAACATCTCCGCCGGTGAAAAACAGCTTTTGACGATTACCCGCGCCATGATAAAAGACTCACCGATGATGATTCTTGACGAGGCAACCTCAAACGTCGACACCCGCGCCGAACAACTTATCCAAGAATCTTTTAACAAATTGACTAAAAATCGCACATCCTTCATCATCGCTCATCGCCTCTCGACAATTCGAAACGCCGACTTAATCCTCGTCCTAAAAGACGGAAATATCGTCGAACAAGGAAACCATGACGAACTGATAAAAAAGAACGGTTTTTACGCCGAGTTATACAACTCCCAATTCGCCGAAACCGCCTAAAATCCAACGCGCTTAACTTTGCTTTAAAATTCTTCTGCGTGCTATCATTCATGCATGAAGAAGAAATTAACCTATCTAGCCGTCCTCTCGGCAATACTTATAAGCTTAACTCCGGTTTCCGCTCTCGGGGAAGAAGGGCGAATCGTTAAATTTGGCGAAGATGTTTATCTCACAACAGAAAAACCTTACCTAAAATCCGACCCGGAGACAAATATTTTGAGCGCGGTCGAAAGTTGCGATATTTCTAGCGACGAAACCTGCCTTGCCTACCTCTCTCCCGAAAAAATCGACTTCGTAACCACTTTGTATTTAAACAATTATTCTGGCCCAGAAATCTATTATAAATCCGCCAAAATGGAGATTTTTGAAATCAATTTTTCCGGAAAGAACGTCATAACCTCGACCGCCGAATACGGAATTTATTATAATAATCTTCACTATAGAATGAATTATCTCTACGCAAATTCTCCCGACTCAAAACTAACTATAAATCTCGATTCTTCAACAACCGTCGCAAACGGAATTCGCTCCTACGGCAGACTCATGACAAATTCAGGCGTGAACCTCGAGATAAATGTCTCCTCCGCTCTCCCGTCCGACGAAATCTCGACCGACAACGTTACTGGTATTACCGTCGAAGGCAACGAAGATTTTTATTCAAACGACAAAAACACCATAAAAATCTTTAATCCGACAGGGAATTATGCCGTTTCCGCAAAGAGCTATCGCACCGGGAGAAACGAGGAGTATTGTTCCGAACTCTTTTCGCCTGAAGTCGCGCTCGAACACAATATGTCGCCCTGTCATATCCACGGAATTTTCACCCACAAAATCACAAACGGCATAGGAGATTTTATCCTCGGCAACGACTTTGAAGGCCACCGCATCGAAGACCCGTTTAATATAAAAGTCATCGGCCCGTCTCCGACCTTCACTTTTTCTCATCTAAAATCAGAAACGCTCGGAACCTTTATGTTTCTTCCCGCTATTGACGGAGTAAACGCAAAAGTTGACGAATCTATTCAAGAAGGCGATGACTTCAGAACCGCAGAAAACCAGCTTAAGAACTCTCTTAAAAGAGATGACGAAGTCGCGAAAGATATTTGTAACGGCATCAGTTGCGCTTCCTCGCTTTTCGAAATCGACCCAGAAAACTCCCATCTCGAAAACCTCACAAACCCCGAAAACAAAGAGAAAATAGAAAAAGATAACGAATATTTATTCTGGATTGCCTTCAAAACGATAGACTCCTCTCACGGCTTCACGATTGACTGGAGCGGACCGTTTAGCTGGGCCATAATAAACGGAAAAATCCACTTTGCCCAACTCGACCCGTTTAACCGAAGCGACGACGCCTTTTTTGAAGAATTCGGTTATAGCCCCGTTGTCCTAGAATCAGAAACAAAACAACCAGACCCGGAGCCGATAGACGAGCCGGAGCCAGACCCGGAACCGATAGAAGAGCCGGAACCGGAGCCAGAACCAATCCTCCCCGACCCCGAACCTCTCGATAAAATCGTCGAAACACCAAGAGAAATCGAAATAATTCAAGCGCGGAGCGAATCCCCGAAAAATCCGCCCGAAAACCCGACGACTTTTGATGGAATTCCCCTGTTTTTTGGACTGTTCAGCCTCAGTTTCGTGATACAATTAACTTATTATGGCAAAGTTATATTTTCGTTACGGCGCGATGGGTTGCGGAAAAACGATGCAACTCCTCCAAGTCGCCTTTAATTACGAAGAACGCGGCCATCAAGTCTGCGTCATCAAACCCAAAACCGACACAAAAAATGGCACAAAACTCCTGACGAGAATCGGCCCTGAACGCGAAACCGACTTTTGTTTCGACAAAAAAACCGACCTATTTGAAAAAATTGCTCAAGATTTTGCGGGCGTCGCCTGCGTGCTTATCGACGAAGCACAGTTCCTCACTCCCGCCCAAGTCGACCAGCTTATGCAAATCACCATCCAGCTCGATATCCCCGTTATGGCCTACGGCCTCCGCCTAAATTTCCGGCTCGAAGACGGCGGTTTCGAAGGCGCCACTCGTCTTCTCCAAATCGCCCACGACATAGAAGAACTAAAAACTATCTGCGAATGTGGCAGAAAAGCGACCTGTAACTGTCGCTTCCTCGACGGAAAACTTGTCCTCGACGGCCCTGACGTCCTCATCGACGACGGTACGACCGAAATCGAATATCGCGCCCTTTGCCCCGCCTGCGTCGAAAAATATAAAAAGAAAGGGGCTTAAAAATGTTAATTTTCATCGAAGGTCAAGACGCGACCGGAAAAGATACCCAAGCCTCTCTTCTCGAAGGCTACTTTAAATCGGCCGGTCGCGAAGTCGTTCATTATTCCGAGTCGGGGACCGAGTCCTCCGACCCCTTCATCTCCGCCATCGCAAACCTGAACTATAAATCCGACTTCGGAATCGACAAAAAAACTCGCGTCCTTCTCTATCTCATAAATCGCTACGAACAATGGAAAAAACTTGCTGAACCAGCCCTAAAGTCGGGAAAAATCATCATCATCACCCGAAGTTGGTTTTCGACTTTAATCTACGAAGGCTATGGAACCGGCGTCTCGAAATCCTTCATTAAAAAACTTCATCACGAAGTCATGCCCGAAAAATACTTCCATCCCGAAAAATACGTTATCTTGACCTTAAACGACGAAGAAAGAAAAAAACGGCTCATCTCTCAGGGAAAGCGTTCCGAAGAATTCTTCAAGTCAAAAGACTCCGAGTTCCAAAAACGCCTGAATCACGCTTATCTCGACGTTGCGAAAAAGTTCGACGTAAAAACTCTCGATGCGACCGGAACGCCCGAAGAAGTCTTCGAAAAGCTAAAAAAACTCTTCCAAATTTAGCGCAAGCAATATATAATATATAATATGTATATTAAGGGTGGCAGAAGTGAATAAGATCGCGGTTTATCTAAATCGCCATATCACAGGCAACATTTTTGATAAAAGCTCGATTTGCGAAGCTTATTCTACTGATGCTTCGCTTTTAAAAGTCGTTCCGCGCTTTGTTGCCGTCCCCGAGTCCACTTCCGACGTCCGTAAACTCGTTAAATTCGTCAACCAACTTTCCGAGAAAAAATACCATCTCCCGATTTCCGTCCGCGGCTCCGGCCTCTCGAAAACCGGCTCCGATCTTTCCTCCGGCCTTGTCATCTCGACCGAAAAACTGAACCATGTTCGCGAGCTCGACGCCCACGACCGCCTCGTTCATGTCCAAGCCGGAATCACCCTTGGAAAGCTGAACGCCGTTCTCGCCCCCTATGGCTTGACCTTACCCGTCGACGCCGACCCCCGCGACACAATCGGCTCCCTTATCTCGAACGCCCCCCGCGATAAATTCTCGAAAAAATACGGCGGAATCATGAACTATATCGACCGCGTCGAAGTTGTCCTCTCGAGCGGCGACCTCCTCCAGACAAACCGTCTTTCCCGCGGAAAACTCCGCCAGCTCTCCCGCGACAAATCCCTCTCCGGTTCTATCTACACAAAGCTCCCTCCTCTTCTCGAGAAACACTCCGAGCTTATCTCCTCCTGGCCCGACTGCCTTGGCTATCCCGCCTTAAAACACATCTCCCGTCAAAACGGGAAAGTCTTCGACCTCCTCCCCGTTTTCTATGGCTCCGAAGGTTCCCTCGGAATCATCACCGAAGTTATTCTTCGTCTCGCCGTCCAACCTCCCCGGAAACACCGCCTCTTTGCCGTCTTTAAAGACTATAAATCCGTCGAAGAATTCTATGGATATTGTTCTCGTCTTCGTCCGCTCTCCGTCGAAATCTTCGACACGCGCATCTTTAAAACCGCCGAAGAATACGGAAAAAAGCCCGACCTCCTGACGAAAAAGCTCGAAGACGGCTTTATCGTCCTCGTCGCCTTTAACGACAAGATGCATAAAAGTCGCTCCTCCGTCCGAAAGTGCCTCCGCTTCCTCCCGAAATCCGCCTACGTCGTCGCCGAAACCGTCTCGAATTCTGCCGATTTTGACGATTTTGAAACAAGTCTCTCTTCCTTCATCAACGACGGCATAAAATCCGAACGCCCGAATCTCCTCCACGACCTCTACGTCCCCCGAGAAAACCTCCCCGCCTTCCTTGAAGGCTTAAAGACCTACGAAAAATCCCTGAGACGCCCTCTTGCGCTCTTCGGAAGTCTCGACACAGAAAACTTCTCGATTCGCCCAAGTTTCGACCTTAAAAAGACCGACGAACGTCGCTCTGCGCTTATTCTCCTCCGAGATTTGAACTCGCTCTTAAAATCCCATGGCGGAAGTCTCGTCGGCGGTTATCCCGAAGGCCGTCTAAAGTCGATTATCCTCTACCCCGAACTCGAAAAGTCCGAACGTGACCTCATAAAATCCGTTAAAGAAATCTTCGACCCGAACGACATCTTTGCCCCCGAGACAAAGTCGAACTACGACACCCGTTCCGCCGTTCGCCATCTCCGGACCGAGATAAACCCTGGCATTATTTCTTAAATTCCGAAATTGTGATATAATTTCCCCTATGAAAGTAAAGTCAAAGAAACTATCCGACACCCGTGTCGAAATAAAAGTCACCCTTGAAAAATCCGATTTAAAAACCGCGCGCGAAAAGGCCGTCGCTCGTCTCTCGAAAGAAGTAAAACTCGAAGGTTTCCGAAAGGGAAAAGCCCCGAAGTCTCTCGCCGAAAAAGCCCTAAACCCGAACGACGTGATAAATGAAACCGTCGATATCGCCGTCCGAACGACCGTCCCCTCCGCCTTCAAAGAAGTTGAAAAAGCTCCTCTTGTCGTCCCGAACGTAAAAGTCACAAAAGTCGTCCCTGACGAAGTTGTCGAATACACCGCGACCGCCGATATTCTCCCCGAGGTTAAACTCGGCGACTATAAAAACCTCAAAGCGAAAAAACCCGAAAACAAGGTAAAAAAGTCTGAGGTCGAAGAAATCGTTAAAAACATCCAAAAAGCCTATGCCGAGAAAAAGACCGAAAAGAAAAAAGCCGAACTCGGCGACGAAGTCATCATTGACTTTGTCGGGAAGAAAGACGGCGAGCCTTTCCAAGGCGGAACCGCAAAAGACTACGCCCTCACCCTTGGCTCAAAAACCTTTATTCCTGGTTTTGAAGAGGGAATCGTTGGCAAAGAATCCGGCGACAAATTTGACCTTGAGCTGACTTTCCCGAAAGATTACGCCGAAAAATCCCTGGCCGGAAAAAAGACCGTCTTCGAAGTCCTCTTAAAACAGGTGAATAAGATTACCCTTCCGAAGCTCGACGAAGAATTCGCAAAAAAATGCGGCCCGTTTAAAAACATGGACGAACTCCGAGAAGACATCGAGAAAAATCTCAAGGCTCAAAACGAATATAAATTGACCGAAGCATATAAAGACGCGCTTGTCGAAGAACTCGTCAAAACTTCAAAAGTCTCCGCTCCCGAAATCCTCATCTCCGACCAACTTCGCCTCGTTAAAGACGACATTTCCCGAAATGCCGCCGCTTCCGGCCTCACCTTCGAAGAATACCTAAAGCGAAACGACCTCTCTGAATCAGAATGGGAGTCCCAAGCTCACGAAGTCGCTGAAAAACGCGTTAAAGCCTCTCTTGTTCTCCAAGTCCTCGCAAACGAAGAAAAAATCACCACGTCCGACGAAGAAGTCGCCGCAAAAATTGCCGAACTCCGTGACGTCTATAAAAAATCTCCCGAGGCCCTAAAAAATCTGAAAGACCCGCGCGTAAAAATGGACATTAAAAACCGCATGACAATCGAGAAAACTCTCGACTTCCTCGTAAAAGCAAATAGCTAGAAAATCGCTTGAAAAATCTTACCTCCTAATATATAATAAACATAACTATATTAGGAGGTATTTTAATGTTAAAACTAGCAATCAACGGCTTCGGGAGGATTGGTCGAAACGCGCTTAAAATCGCCCTCGAGCGGCGCGATGTTCAAGTCGTCGCCATAAACGACTTAACCGACACAAAAACCCTCTCAAAGCTCCTGAAATACGACAGCTCTTACGGAATCTACGACAAAAAGGTTTCTTTCGACGAAAAAAACATTCTTGTTGGCTCGCGAAAAATCCTTGCTCTCTCCGAAACCGACCCGAAAAAGCTCCCCTGGAAGGAGCTCGGCGTTGATGTCGTTATAGAATCGACCGGCCTTTTCACCGACCCAGAAAAAGCCCGCGCCCATCTTTCCGCTGGCGCGAAAAAAGTCGTCATCTCCGCCCCTGCGAAGGGTGAAGGCGCGAAGACTATCGTCATCGGCGTAAACGAAGACGCCGTCGAAAAATCCGATAAAATCATCTCGAACGCCTCCTGCACGACGAACTGTATCGCCCCCATCATGAAAATCCTCGAAGACAATTTCGGAATTGACAAGGCGATGATGACGACCGTTCATTCTTACACCGCCTCCCAACGTCTCCAAGATGCCCCCGCAAAAGACCTCCGCGAAGCTCGCGCCGCCGCCGAAAACATTGTCCCGACTACGACCGGTGCCTCAAAAGCCGCCGCTCTCACTATCCCTTCTCTAAAAGGTCGCTTTAATGGTCTATCCGTTCGTGTCCCGACCCCCGTTGTCTCCCTCGCGGATATCACCGCAGTTCTTAAACGCCCGACCACAAAAGAAGAACTCATAAAAGTCCTTAAAAAAGCCGCTCGCGAGCCTTATTACGAAGGCATAGTCGACGTGACCGAAGAAGAACTCGTCTCGACAGATTTCCGCGGAAACGCCCACAGCGCCATCATCGACCTCCCGCTGACCGACATCGTCGACGGGACTCTCATAAAAGTCGTCGCCTGGTACGACAACGAATGGGGATACTCAAACCGCCTCGTCGAACTCGCCGTCGATTTCGGAAAGGAACGCTGAATGTCTGAGAAAAAAGTTTTTCTCGCCTCCGACCACCGCGGCTTTTTCTTAAAAACAAAGCTAAAACTCGCCCACCCCGAATTCATCGACCTCGGTCCGGCCGAGTATAACCCCGAAGACGACTATAACGACTTCGCAAACCTCCTCTCTAAAAACGTCCTCAAAAACCCCGGCTCCTTTGGGATTTTGATTTGTGGCTCCGCCATCGGCGTCTCCATCCAGTCAAACCGCCACAAGGGAATCCGCGCCGCCGTAGTTTCCACCCTCGACTCCGCCCAGAAAACCCGCGAACACAACGACACAAACGTCCTTTGCCTCTCCGCGGACGATATCTCGGATTCAAAAGACCCCCTCGAAAGCGAAAAGGCTTACGAAGACCTTTCCGCGATCATCGACGCCTTCTTAAATACTCCTTTCTCGAACGAATCTCGTCACGTCCGCCGAATTAAAAAACTAGATAAGGAGGCCTAAATGTCAGAAATCGTCCCCACCGTCCTCACAAACGACCCAAATCTCTTCCGAACACAATACGCGACATATTCTTCCTTCGCAAAACGCATCCAAGTCGACATAACCGACGGCGTCTTCACTCCGACCCAGACCATCAGCCTCAGCAACATCGTCCACGACCCAAATTGGGCGCCGATGGATGTTCACATGATGGTCATGAACCCGACCCAATACCTCCCGATACTCATCAAACTAAAACCCTCTCTCGTTATCTTTCACGCCGAAACAAACGAAAACCTCCTTCCTGTCTTTGATCAGCTTAAAAACGCCGGGATAAAAACCGGTGTCGCGATTCTAAAGCGAACTTACCCCGGGAAAATCACTCCCTACATCCAAAAAGCCGACCATTGTCTCATTTTCGCCGGCCAGCTCGGTTCACAAGGCGGCACGGCCGACATGCTCCAAATCGAAAAAGTCCCGATTGTCCGAAAAATCAGTCCCTCGATTGAAATTGGTTGGGACGGCGGCGCAAACATGTCGAACACCCGCGCTCTCGCACATTCCGACATCGACGTTATAAATTACGGAAGCGCCTTTGCGAGCTCCTCTGACCCGAAAAAGCTTTACGACGACCTCGTTAAAGAGGCCGACAAACAAGGAGTTGTCATCTAATGGCACGTATAGTTTCTCTCGGCTCTGCCCTCCAAGACATCTACCTCATCGACCGCGACGATTTCGGCTCTATCGAGTTCAAAAACAAGTCCATGTTTAAATCTCTCGAAATCGGCTCAAAATACGACATCGACAAACTCGATTTCTTTATCGGCGGTGGCGGGACAAATTCCGCCGTAACTTTTGCTCGCTCCGGCCACGAAGCGATTTATTTCGGAAATATCGCCCACGACCCCGCCGGCGAAGCAATCCTGAAAAAACTCGACGAAGAGGGGATCGACACGAGCTATATCTCCTATCCTCGTCGCGGAAAAACCGGCTGTTCGATTATTCTTCTCGACTCAAAATCCGGCGAAAGAACCGTTTTGACTTTTCGGGGCGCCTCCTCGAAATTCGACAACTTAAAACCTTCCGACCTTGATTATGTCTCCCCCGACTGGCTTTATGTCACGACTCTTCGTGGCGATATGGGGACAATCCTCGCCTTCTTCGAAAAAGCCCATGACCTCGGAACAAAAATCATGTTCAATCCCGGCGTTCTAGAGTTAGAAAATAAACGTCAGCTTCTCGGCCTTCTCGGAGACGTCGATGTCCTTCTCCTCAACAAACACGAAGCCGCCTCACTCGTCGGCGGAAACCTGCTCGAAGAACTCCTTTCAAAATTAAAAAACTACGTCAAAACCGTCCTCATAACCGACGGTTCGATGGGTGGAATCGCGACAAACGGCGAAAAAACCTATCGTTTCGGAATCTACGAAGACGTAAAAATCGTCGACACGACCGGCGCCGGCGATGCTTTCGGCTCTGGTTTCCTCGCCGCCTTTCTAAACGGAAGCTCCTTCAAACAGTCCTTAGTCTTTGCCAGCGCAAACTCGACTTCTGTCGTCCAACATCGTGGCGCGAAAGGAGGTCTCCTTTCCTCATCTATCGACCTCCATCCAATGCCGATTCAACTTATTAAATAAAGAGGGAAATTATGACCGAAACACAAGAACCCGAAAAAGACACCAAACGTTTTCAAGAAGCCTTAAAAGAGCTTGAATCCGCCGATTATGACCGCGCCCAAGCATACGCAAAAGACCTGCTTTCTGGCCTTCGCATCGTCCGCACGTTCCCCCAAGGCGTTACGATTTTTGGCTCCGCCCGTCTAAAAGAAGCTAGCTCCTACTATAAAAAAGCTCGCGAACTCGGCCGGCTCCTCGCCGAAAACGGTCACGCCGTCATCACCGGCGGAGGCCCCGGAATCATGGAGGCCGCAAACCGCGGCGCATTCGAATATGGCGGCCGTTCAATCGGTCTGAACATCACTCTCTCTCACGAACAGCATCCAAACCCTTATCTGACCGACGTGCTCCAGTTCGAATATTTCTTTGCAAGAAAAGTTATGCTCGCCATGTCCGCAAAAGTCTATGTTTTCTTTCCCGGAGGTTTCGGGACTATGGATGAGTTTTCCGAAATCCTGATTCTCATGCAAGAAGGAAAAATGCCAAAAATGCCGATGTTCCTCTTCGGGAAGTCATTCTGGCACCCTCTCGACCGTTTCTACGCGACAAAACTAACCTCCCTAAAAACCATCAACCCTCCCGACCGAAAAATCTATAAAATGACCGACTCTCTCGAAGAAATCGTCGCCGCCGCGAACGAAATCGGCCACCCGAAGATAAAAACAAATTACTACGACGGTTTTAAAAAGGCCGGAAAACTCGCCACATCTAAAATTTAAAACCCCTCCCCAAATTCCCGATTTATATCTATAATATATATGTGATATATTTAGATTTTTCCGCAACTTCTCCGCTCGACCCTTCCGCGAAAAAAGCCATGCTCGAAGTCATGGAACTTTCTGAACGCCGTCTTCTCGGGAATCCTTCCTCGCTTCACACTCCGGGTTCCCGCGGGCGCGACCTCCTCTCCTCCGCGCGAAAATCCGTCGCAAATCTCGTGAATGCCTCCCCGAACGAAATTATCTTTACTTCCGGCGGCTCCGAGTCGAACAATACCGTCATGAACATTTTCGACTCTTGTCCGATTTTCGTCTCAAAGATAGAACACCCTTCCGTCCTCGCTCCCGCCGAAGAACATGCCGAACCGCTTTATAAAATCCCCGTCTCCTCCGAAGGCGTCATTTCGCTCGACTTCCTTAAAGAAAAACTCGACTTCCTCCTCGAATCCTCTCCAAAGAAAAAAATCCTCATCTCCGTCATGACCGCAAATAACGAAACTGGCGTCCTCGAGCCCCTTAAAGAAGTCTCAACTTTAATAAAAGAATATCGAGAAAAGGGCCTAAAAAAGCTTTACTTCCACACCGACGCGACTCAAGCCGTCGGAAAAATTCCTCTCGACACAAAATCTCTCGGCGTTGATTATCTGACAATCTCCGCTCATAAACTCGGCGGCCCGGTCGGAATCGGCGCGCTCTTCGTCCGAACCGGCGCTCCTTATAAACCTCTCATTCTCGGCGGAGAACAAGAAAACAAACGCCGCGCCGGAACATCAAACGCACTTCTCGCCGCCGGATTTAAAGCCGTCGCCGAAAAATCCTTCTCGACTCCCAAGAAGTATAAGGAGGTCGCGAAACTCCGCGACTGGCTCGCCTCCGAAATCCTCCGCGAACTCCCCACAGCAAAAATACTCACGGCAGTAGGGATAGAACGAGAAGGTACGAAAGAAACGATAGTAGGACGAGAAGCTATTTCTTCGGAACAATCGTCAAAAGGTGAGCTATCACTGTCTTTAGAGCGGAGTAAAAAAACTTCACGGATTTCTGGAGGAGACCACGAAGGAGCGCAATCGACGGCCGGTGTTTCCCGAGGCGCATTGCGCTCTGCACGACTGGACGACGACAGAAATCCGACTGAAGTTTCCCGAAGCGAAAAAGATAGTGATAGCTCGCAATATGGAAAAAGCAGTAACCGTTCCGAAGAAATAGCTTCTCGTCCGAGCAAATCCCTTCCGAACATCTTAAACGTCTCTTTCCCCTCTGCCGAAGGCGAATCGACCCAGCTTTACCTCGACCTCGCCGGCTTCGCCGTCTCGACCGGCTCCGCTTGCGCTTCCGGCGACCTCGAACCGTCCCATGTCATTATGTCGATGACCGGCGACGCCGAAATCGCCCATAATTCCGTTCGTTTCTCCCTCGGCCTCGACACAAAAAAATCCGACCTCAAAAAACTCATAAAGACTCTAAAACCGATTGTCTCCCGCCTCCAATCTATCTCAACCATAAAACTAAAGGAACAACCATGACAAAACCTTCTCCCCTCGAAAAATCTTGGGCTTACACAGAAATCGTAAAAGACCATTTTCTAAACCCGCGCAATTTTCTCATGGGCGACGAAAGAAAATTCAAAGCCGACGGAGAGGGAATCGTCGGAAACCCGATTTGTGGCGACCAGATGCTCATAAAAATCAAGGTCGGCGCGAAAAACGGGGAAGAATACATTTCTGATATTGGCTGGAAAACTTATGGCTGTGCGAGTGCAATCGCTTCGACTTCCGCCCTTTCCGAGCTCGCAAAAGGTCGTTCGCTCGAAGATGCGGACAAAATCACCGCGAAAGAAATTTGCGATTTTCTCGGCGGTCTCCCGGAACACAAATTTCACTGCTCTATCCTCGGCCACCAAGCCCTCCATAAAGCAATAGAAGACTATAAACATAAAAAAAGCCCCCTTGCGGAGGCAAAAGATAAATAATTAGAGCCCGAACCAGCCTAAAATCCCGCTCTTATCACCTTTTGTGTTATAGCCAAGTTCGCCGAGTTTTTCGAGCGTGTTTGTTCCGCCCGCGTTGACGGTGTTCGCACCGTGCATTTTTAAAAACATCGCCGCGTCCTTCGGGTCATTAAACGTTTCGGTCTGGCCGGTTCTTTTGTCCTTCAGACAATATTTATCCGGAAATAACAATCCCATTCATCTCACCCCCTTCAAAAAATTAAGAAAACTGAACCAGGATTAGAAAAATTCTAACCTATCTTTCCAGATTTTTCAAGCAAAAGTGCGATAAACTCTTTCACTTCTTTAAAGCTTCTCTTTTTATTCGGCTCAATCCTCAGTTCTTCATCATCAAGAAACTCGAGCGTCGTCGCCTGATGATAAACCGCCGCCATCATCGCCTTTAGCTTCGGCTCTTCCTTCCTCTCAAACTCGTCGAAATCAAGCTCCTTATCATAAACCTTCCCCTCGTCATCCGGGCGAACGAAGAGGATATGCCCCTTCGTGACTTTATAGTTTTTATACCTCGGCGACGCTTCGAGAATCAACTTATAAAACCCGAGCTGAAGGCTATACCTATAAAGCGAACTGACGCTCCCCCATTTTTCTTTATGATACGTTCCCGTCTTAAAGTCAAAAATCTCAATTGTCTTTTTCTCATCATTGACTTGAATGTGGTCAATTTTCCCGGTCACCGGAATCCCCTCGACGGTCAAATGCTCCGCCCGGAAATCAACTTCCGCGCGTGAATTTTGAGCGCGGAGCAAATCTCCGAAAGTCTCGAGCGAAATCTTGAGCGAAACCTCGCCTCCCTCGAGCAAATCTTTCACTTCTGTCTCTGTTAAATCGGTCTTTTCTGCCTCGCTCCTGAACATTTTTATCGCCGTCGCGTCGGAAATTTTTTCGTTCGTAACTTTCTCAAAAACGCTGTGCAAAAGATTCCCGAAAGTTATGTTCGCGTCTGCCGGCGGCTGAGGAGTGAGAAGGACTTTGTTTTGATAGAAAATCATCGGCCCCCCGAAAGTAATGTCAACAAAGCTCGTCAAATCGCTCGCCGTAAGACGATAATTCTCCATCCGTTTGAGAAGAATCGGCTTTAGTTCGGGCGAGTGTTTTGCGTACGCGCTCCGCCATGTCTTCCGAAGGTCAACGACCTTCCGAAGCTCTCTAAGGTCGTCATAATGTTGTTTTATCTTATATTTTCCATCTTCTCGGATATATGGAGAAATCACATCTCCGTTTTCGTCTTCATATTCCCCGAGATATTCTAGTCTCGCCGGCGACTTCCCAGAAAAATCCTTCAAAGAGTTCGTGATACAAAGCACAGTTTTCGCCCGCGTAATCGCGACGAAAAACAGCCGAAGTCTCTCGTCATCGGTCACCCCGGTATGACGGATTTGGAGCATGTTTTTCGGGAGCGAAAGAAGGTTGTTATTGCCTTTTCCTTTTCCCCAGCTCATATGGTCAACCGCAACCAGAAAAACATAGGTATATTCGAGTCCCTTTGACTTGTGCGCCGTGACGATTTGGACCGCGTCCTCCGAATCTCGATAGGGGGAAGTGTTCGTGAGCGCAATTTCCGCTTCCTCATAATCTTTCGCCATCTCGACAAGGTCCTTCAGTCTCGTCCCTTTCTCTCGCCCCGAGACATAGCTCTCTAGCGCTTGTTTTAAGACGGCGAGGTTCTCATAAAGCTCAAATGTCTCATAATCTCCCTGCTCCTTCGCATAAAACTCCAAAAATGGCGACCTAAAGTCATCAAGTTCGACCGTCCCGACCATATAATCTATCATCAGCTCGAGTGGTGTGTCGAAGGATACCATCGCGAGCTTCGCCAAAAACTCGCCGACTTCTTTTATCTTCTTCGACTCCGACTTTAAGAGATAATCCAGCCCCGCCTTATGGTCATTTTTCGCGCGGAAGACCGTAGAAATCGCCTCTCCCGCCGGAATTTTCCAAAACGGAAACGCAAGTATTTCGAGCAGTCTCGAAGAAATATTTTTCCCTTGCGAAAGATCATACACAAACCTCGAAAGCGTCAAAATCTCGCTCAGCCTCACGTCCTCAAAAATATTATCCCTCCGCTCATACGCGATGTTTATCTTTCCCGACTCTTTTAAGAAGGGAAGAATCGGCGCGATGTATTTATGTTTCGGCGCAATAATCGCAATTTCGCTCTGCTTCACCCCGGCCTTGATAAGTTTCAAAATTTCGTCCGTAACAAACTGGTATTCTTGGTCGCTCGTCAAAAATTCGTGTCGACTCAGCTCCGCACCTTTCCCCTTAAACGCCTTAAGAGTTTTCGGCACATTCTGTTTTTTCGCAAAACTATCCTCGATTTGGTCAGCAATTTTTCGAGAAAAGTCTAAAATTTCTTGCTTAGAACGATAATTCTCCTCAAGATTCACGACTTTCGCTTTATAAAACTGTTGGAACGTCAAAAGGTTCGACGCCTCCGCACCTTGGAACGCAAAAATCGCTTGGTCGTCGTCGCCGACCGCCATCACATTTGGCTTTTCATAATCCGTCAACAGTTTTATAATTTCCGCCTGGCTCGGGTTCGTATCCTGAAACTCGTCGAGCAAAATATACTGAAACCTCTCCTGAAGC
This sequence comes from Candidatus Saccharimonadota bacterium, assembly GCA_017406405.1. Classification (GTDB taxonomy): domain Bacteria; phylum Patescibacteriota; class Saccharimonadia; order Saccharimonadales; family Saccharimonadaceae; genus Nanosyncoccus. The sequence goes on along the minus strand of JAFQYO010000018.1, from coordinate 2,019 downwards.
GTAAGCCGAAATCCTCGGTCTTTTTTCAGCATTTTTATCGCCTCTTCTATCATATCGTCGAAGTCATAAAGCCCCTCTTTTTCGAGCATCTCCTGATATTTTTCCATGACCTCGCCAACCGCTCGAAGTTTCTTGTTAGAAATCCGGTCTTTGAGTCGCCACTCACCCTTATCGTCAAGTTCAAAATTCGCATTTCTCCAAGCCGTAAGACCCTTAACAGAAACTTTCTCGCCTGCCTCGAGTTTTGCATCTTCCTCGCTAATAATCTCCGCGAGCTCCTTCCCGAGCGGATTCGCGATCGCCTCGATATCTTTCGAAATCGGCTTCTTAGAAAAATGTTTTTGAAGAATCTCAAAAATCGGAAAATAAACATCTTTAACGGCTTCGGGGTATCTCGCGCCCTTTTTCGCCGCCCCTAAAATCGGAGAAATTTCGGAGTTCAGCTCCGCGCTCAAATTTTCGTTCATTTCGGCGATTTTTATCAAATCACCGGGGGTGAGTCGCGCCGATTTCGCCGAAGAAATTGTCGAAATAATGTCTTTCACAGCCCCCCGTTTCAGGATATTCATCGCCGGAAGCTCGCCCTGAATCTTCTTTATCATTCGATATTTTTTCACGTCGTCGATTGGCTCGTCGAGCTCGCGGTCATATTTTTCGGCATAGTTTTTATACTGCGACAACAAATCCGCCCCAAACGCGTGATAAGTATGAATCTGGAGTTTTCGCGCCGCCTCCCGAACCGTCGAGAGAAGTCGAAGGCGCATGTTTGTCGCCCCGTTCTCGGTAAACGTGAGACAAAGTATATTTTCCGGGTTTGTATCTGTCTTTTTTAAAATGTTTTCGACTCGCGCCGATAAAAGGTGAGTTTTTCCGGTCCCCGGCCCCGCGAGAACAAGCAAAGGTCCCTCGAGATATTCGACCGCTTCTTTTTGTTTAGAGTTCAATGTCATGTTTTATCCTCCTTAGAATATCTGATAGGATTTCTGCTTCTCGCGGAACAAACAGCTCCCCTCTTAAAATCGCGCGCGCCGCGTTCACGCCCTCGATAGTCGTCCCTCGCGGGAAAAGCATTTGTCTCAGCCTCGCGTCTCGATTCGCCTTGAACACGGCCGGATAAAACCGCCCTCTTCTCCCCCTCTGGGCCATCTCAAATTCGCCTAATCTCTTCCCAAACTGATAGTTCCGGCTCATCTCGCTCCCGCAGGTGAGCACAAAGTCCCCGACTCCGGCCTGAAGTCGCACCGACTCTAAAAACCCGCCGTTATAAAGCAGGATTTTCTGTGCCTCGATTAGCGCGGTTTTTATATATTCCTTAAACTCGTCCGATTTTACTGTGAGTTTCCTCCGCCCCGACTCGATAGCATAAATATTTTTCAACCCCGAAAGAATCATCACCCCTTTCACGTCTTCGGTTTTGTCGAATTTAAGCGTCTCCGTCCCGAGGAGTTTCTCCGAAAGCGTCGCCCCCTCGAAAATCCCTCTTTTCGCAATTGTCAGCTTCACTCTTTTTCCTTCGACAATCTCGCTCGCAAACCCCGGCCCCGAGACAATCTCGACCTCGCGGAATTTCTCAAAAATTTCTGGGTCGAACAGACCTTTAGTCGTCACGATTAACGGTTTCATAAATCCCGCTTCCGGGAAAGACGATAATAACTTCCGCATGGCCGAAGAGGGAACCGCAATTAAAAGCGCGTCAGAAAAAGCGATAACGTCCTTAATCGTTCGCTCCGGGAAAACCGCCGGGTCAAAAAAATATGTCGCGTTTCCGTTTTTTCTTACGACAACCCCCATCGTCTTCCCAAATTCCCCCGCGCCTAAAATCCCGACTTTCATATATACCCATTTTAACATAATTTTTATTTATTTTTATAATAATATTCCTCCCTCTCTTCCTTCTCCGGCGTCAACGCAACTGACAGTATATGCCCGAAGGGCTGGCAACTACCTACTTATTCCGGAGATAAGTCCTTTAATAACTTATTTGTCAATGGAGACTTAAGCTACGGCATGAGTAACTCC
>JAFQYO010000017.1 GCA_017406405.1 Candidatus Saccharimonadota bacterium | reverse complement strand
GTCGCAACGACTTGGGCAATCATCTCGTTCTTCGACGGCATCGCGGCGAGAGCCTTAACGTCCGCTTCCGAAAGCGCATTCCCAAGGTCATTAAATCCGCCCGCGAGCTGTAAGGCTTCGTGGGTCTTTGCGAAGTTCGCGAGAACTTTCGCCGGGGTCACTTCATCTTCGCTCGAAACCGCATAGAGGAGTTGACCAGCAAGACCAGTCGTATCCGTATCTTTATAGACCGCGATTTCGTTCATCGCAACTTTAACGAGGCGATTTTTAACGACTTTGATTTTTACGCCCGCCTCTCGAGCGGCTTTTCGAAGTTCCTGAAGTTCAGCAACCGTCAAACCCTGATAGCGCGCATAAACCGTCGTCTTTGCAGAAGAGAGAAGCTCGGTTAAATCTTTGACCAAAGTATTCTTTTTATCTTTAGAGATAGCCATTATAATTCCTTTGGTTTAAGTTTTATATTAGATTAGCGAATTTTTAAACACCGTTACCAATCTAAAACAAGAAATTAGCCTCGGCGACATTATTAAGAACTTTCGGAGCGCAACTCCGCGCTCTGTGTTCCGTCGCTGTCTTTGGTAACTGTCGAGAATTATACCAAAATATGTTAAAATTGTAAAGTATGATAAAGATAATCGCCGGCGGAAAGAAAAACTCCCCCGAATATAATTCCCTAATCGAAGAATACCAAAAACGGGTAAAAAAGCCGTTTGATTTTTCTTTCGAATTTTATGAAGAAGAAAAACTCGAGAAAATCCTTGAAAAATGGGACTTTAGCTCGCGCGATTTTATTATTCTCACCGACGAGCGCGGGAAAAATCTTTCCTCGCCGGAGTTTTCTCGGCTTCTCGAGAAAAATTTTAATAATTCAAAAAATATCGTTATTATCATTGGCGGTGCGTTCGGAGTTTCTGAAGAAGTTAGGAAAAAAGCGGACTTTATCTGGAGCTTTTCTAATCTCGTTTTTCCGCACCAACTGGCGAGACTTCTCGTCGCTGAACAAATCTACCGCGCTCAAGAAATCTCTCGCGGCGGAAAATATCATCACGAATAACTATTAGCTGGCTTGACTTTTTAAGGTATCTATGATATAAATATAGATACGAGACTCCACTCGCTTTGTTTTGGAGTCTTGAATCTTCAAAAAGAGGTGTTATCTATGTTGCTGACTACTGCCCACTGGAAGTCTGTGCTTGCCCTCGTCCTCGCTTTGGTTTTCTCGACTTTCTTTCTCGCTGCTTTTTCTGCCTCAGCGGAATCGACTACTGAGACCCCCGAAGTGATCGGGCCGTCGTTTCTCGGTCCGGAATCCGATGTTGACGGAAAAGCCTACTTGGAGATGAGAGAACGAATCGGAACTAATATGTCCGATTATATCAAAGAGAACTTTGGTCTCTCGCCTGAAGAATTTTTCAGTGCTCTTGCGGGACTTTACCGAATCCAGAGCGACGAGCTTGATGCCTACTCCCGAACCTATTACGGATATACGCTTGCGGAAATAAAAAGATTCGAAGAACTCGGAGAGAAATATCGTAGCGGAGCGCTTGGCTTCGGCAACGAAACCGTAAAGGGAATACCGAAGGCGAAACTTTTAACTAGGATTTTTCAGGAATGGGAAGTCCGCGTTCTGGCAGAAGAAGATACTTGCTTCTGGAACGGTATCGACAAATATCTGAATCTCCGTCTCACTGACGGAAGCTACGCCGCCGATTTGTTCGGACTGAGTCGCGAGAAGCCTTCATATGGTTCCTCGCAGGAAGAAGAAAATGCTTGGCACGAAGCGTGGATTGAGTTTCTGAAGAAGATTACGCTCGACGAGTATAGTTATTTCCATGTTGAAGCTCCCGACGGCGAAGATTTGAGGCTCCTCGGCGGAGTTGAAACCAGCGTCTGGATTTATAACGAAGAAGATTTTCGGTCTGAGTACCTCGGCTCTCTGCCTTATGCCGACCGCGGAATTTTCAATAACAATTAGCACCTTTCCCCGCT
>JAFQYO010000016.1 GCA_017406405.1 Candidatus Saccharimonadota bacterium | reverse complement strand
CGGCTCCACCCGCGACTACGGCCTTCTCAGCGCCCCATTATCGTATGTGAGGAGTGGCAACTACGCCTGGAACTCTACGGGGCTTAGCTACAGAGGTTCGAACGGCAACTATTGGTCGCTTCGTTCCTACAATACCACGAACTCCGCCTACCTGAGCTTCAGCTCGTCGAACTTAAACCCTCAGAGCAGCAACGCTCGCGGAGACGGGTTTGCGGTGCGTTGCGTATCGCAGTAGAGAGGTCCGGTTCCGAGTTCCCGCTTGTTCCCTCCTCCCCAGATTTTCTTGAAAACGTCTAGAAAAACTTCATAAAGTCTCTTAGCCTTCCGTGAAAATGCACATTATAGGAAAGAAAAATTTTTAACATAAGCAGTATGGACATATTAGCACACTCCGAAAAACCCCTTATTTTCTCACACTTTTTTCTCCAGGTCAACCCCCTAAAGTCCCCTTTTTCTCCCCACTCCGCGCCCTAAATCATGTTATAATATCCCTATGCAAATCCTTGAACAAGAAATTAAAAAATCCTCTCTAAAGTCCTCAAAAAACGTTTTAGAAGACGGGATGGTGAAAGCAGTCGTCGACGTCGAGCGCGAAATCATCGGTCTCGATGCCGAGATGCACGCCGACATCGAGCGCGCTCTTCTTGAACGCGGTTCGTCTCAAGACGCTCTCTGGGGAATTAACCTCTGGTTCGACGAAACCGGCGACAATTTTATCGAATTCGATTCGATGATAAACGTCCGTCCTCGCCAAAACAACCGCTCCCGCGACGTCGAAGACGAAAAAACCCGAGAAAAAATCAAACAAGTCGTAAAAAAATGGGTCAAATAATCCAGCACAAAGAAGCTCGAGAGACTTGGGCTGAAAAGTCGATAGCCTACCAAATGGGGAACATCGGCAGCGAAGTTTATCGCGCCTTAAAATATAAAGACAATCCTCGCCGCTTCCAGGGGTGCTTTGACCGCGCTCTCGAGCTTTTCGACTTCACAATCGACGCTCTCCAAGAAAAAAAAGAATTCGGAAAACTCCAAGAAGTCTGCCGTGCGCGCGAAGAATTTTGTGACTTTTTTCTAGGAAACTCCTATAACACCGACCCAAACTCCCTCCAGCACTACTACGACGAGTTCATCTCCCTCGAAAGAAAGTTATAGCGTCTCTTATTCACCTTAGGACAATTTTAAACGCAAAGTTGCGAATAATCGCACCTCTTTACAAATCCCCGAAAATGCGCTAAAATATAGGGAAATAATAATTTAAGGAGAAAAAATGCTCGCGATTCGCATGCAACGTAATGGCCGTACTCACCTCCCGGTGTATCGGATAGTCGTCCAAGAATCCCAGCGTCACCCTCTTTCTGGGCGCGTTGTGGCTGAGGTCGGCAACTACAACCCAGAAACCAAATCCGCCGTCCTCGACAAAGAAAAGCTCGAGTTCTATCTTAAAAGCGGTGCCCAACCTTCTTCTCGTGTCGCTCTCGTCCTCGAGAAAAACGGGATAAACCTCCCCTCCTGGTATAAAAAACCGGCCGAAAAACACAAAAAGGCGAAACACGCCGACAAGCTTCGCAAAAACCAACCAAAAGAAGCTCCGGCCGAAGAACCCGCCGAAACCCCTGCGGAATAAAATTCCTAAAATCGCCCCGAAAGGGGCAATTTTTATGCTATAATTAGTCTCATAAACCATAACAGGAGATTATATGCCAACCATCGACCAGCAATTCGTAGAATATATCGTGAAAACTCTCGTAAACAATCCCGACAAAGTCTCCGTCGACCGAAAAATCGACGAAAAAGGAGTCTTGCTCTCGCTCTCTGTGGACCCTGAAGATGTCGGTCGTGTCATCGGCAAACGCGGCGCTACAGCTCAGTCTATCCGGACTCTTCTTCGCGCCCTCGGCACAAAAAACGACGCCCGTTATAACCTGAAAATCGTCAACACCGACGCCGAAACCGAACAAATTTCGAGCGCGGACGAAACTTCCGAAACCCCCGAAAAAGAAGAGGAAGAAACCTCTGATTTGGCCGAAAAAACCCGCGCCGAAATGGATGACCTTGACGACCTCGATATTTAGCCTTGTCTCGGCCTCGTTGACGTTAAAAAGCTCCCGTCTGGGAGCTTTATTTTTTTGGATTTTAGGTTCGAGAATCTGACCGTCTCTTCCGAAAATCCCTCTCGGGAATCAGAAAAATCGAAAACGGTTCGTCCTCCCTCGCACAATGCCTTTTTACGGCGTTTCTAAACCTGTTCCGGATTTTCTGGTCATAAATCAGTTGTTCGACCGCGTTATAGGCGTATGTCTCAATCTTAAAATCCTTCGCGGCTTCGTTCAGAGAATCTATCGAGCGATAAAACTCATTTTCGAGTTTCCTGACTCTGTCTCTCAGTTTCGAGACATCTCCGCCAAACAAATCGACGAACACTTTTTCGACTTTATGGTATGTGTTCGGGTCAAGCACGTTCACAAGTAGCTTTCTCCGAGCGACATAGTCTCCATATTTATACGTCATTTCGAGCGCTTTCAGCCAATACCCTCGAATCAAGTCCTTCTTACATTCGCCAGGCCTCAGCCTCACGTCGTCCGAAGGGTCTTCTCTGTCGAACCCATCACTGTAAGTTGCAAAGGAAAGCCTTTCTGCTACTTTTGACATTCCTTTCCCCCTTTCGTTATCTCACAACTCTCCAACAAGTTACGTTCGGATAGAACGTCAGCAAAAACGCCAACTCAAAGTCGAAAATCTCGTCTTCCTTGAACCCCCATCTATCAAGTCCGGAAATTTCCGTTCCCGAATAGCACTTAACTCCTATCTCTGGAGCAAACTCAAACGCCGGACGCGTCAGAACGACTAAAGAAGTCTTATTTCCCGGATCAGCGTGCTGATAAAAACAGCTCTGTTCCACATAGACCTCAGCCCCGATCATACTCGGAGCGCCAATCGCCTCCCCGAACAAAAGGATATGCTCCTTCGTCGAGATATTGTGTGCCATTAGCGTCTGAACCGGCCTCCTCGGGCCCGAATCCGTCAGCATGATTTCATAGTCCTTCCCGAAGCGAGCTCTCGCCTCGTGATAATCCGAATTAGAAGTTGTCAAGATAAGCATACAATTCTTCCCCCTTTTTCTTAAGCTGTAAATGTTCTCTAGTAGCACAACTATTATACCAAATTTTCTCGATTTTTGCAAGTCGACCTGTCAAAATTCTCTTAAATCCCCCTTGCTTTTCTTGCAATTTTTGCTAAAATAACCTACAAGAAGCAGTTTGCCGCTTTTTTTGAAGCTACGAGGGACCGGCGACCCGACCTAGCGAAAAACCGGCAGTAATCTTCGGCGCTAAAGATTACCTATAAACTTAAAGAAAAAGGAATTTCGTGAAATCACAACCGAACAAAGGTCGTATTTTCTTCACAGAAGGCGACCAAGCCCTCCCTATTCCTGACTTGATTGCCCACCAAAAGGACAGTTGGGAAGATTTTGTCAAATCCGGTCTCCGCGAAGTTTTCAACGAGCTAAATCCGATTGAGGACTACACTCACCAAAAACTCTCGCTCCGCTTTAAAGATTATTATTTTAAAGAACCCCCCGAGACCGAACGCGACGCAAAATACAACTTAACGACTTATGACGCTCCTCTCCATGTCATCGTCGAGCTAGAAAACAAGGTTTCCGGCGAGAAAAAGGAACAAGACATCTTCTTCGGCGACTACCCCTGGATGACCGACCGCGCGACCTTCATCATAAATGGCACCGAGCGCGTCATCGTCTCCCAGCTCATTCGTTCCGCCGGTGTTTTCTTCACCGCCGACCAAATCGGTGAACGCCGCTACTACGGCGCAAAGGTGATTCCGGGCCGCGGTGCTTGGCTCGAGTTCGAAACCGCCACAAACGGCGCCATCTACGTAAAAATCGACCGCCGTCGCAAACTTCCCGTGACGACTCTTCTTCGCGCCCTCGGCATCTCGAAAAATTCCGAGATTAAAGAAAAGTTCGCCGGCCTCGACGAAGGAGAAATCTCCTACATCGACGCGACCTTAGAAAAAGACACTTCCCGTGGTCAAAGCGAGGCCTTGATTGAGGTTTATCGCCGCCTCCGCCCAGGCGACTTAGCTACCGTCGAAAACGCAAAAGACATGATTGAGCGCACTTTCTTCGATTACAAACGCTACGATTATTCTCGCGTCGGTCGCTTTAAGATAAACCAACGTCTCGGGTTCGACACCCCGAACGATTCCGAACATCGCACCCTCCAAATGAAAGATTTGCTTGCGATTATCGCCGAAATCATTCGCCTAAACAACACCCAAGACGCCCCCGACGACATCGACTCTCTCGCTAACCGCCGCATAAAACTCGTCGGCGAACTTGTCCAGCGCCAATTCCGTCTCGGTATGCTCCGCCTCCAAAGAAACATTCTCGACCGAATGTCGATGGCGAGCCTCGAAGACGTTACCCCGTCCCAGCTCTTGAACTCGCGCCCGGTTGTTGCCGCCGTGAAAGAGTTTTTCGCCTCCTCCCAGCTTTCTCAGCTCATGGACGAGACGAACCCCTTCGCCGAACTCTCCCACAAACGCCGCTTGTCGTCTATGGGCCCTGGCGGTTTGACCCGCGAACGCGCCGGATTTGACGTCCGCGATGCCCACCCTACTCACTACGGCCGTATCTGTACCGTCGAAACCCCTGAAGGTGGAAACGTCGGTCTCGTTTTGAACCTCGCGACCTACGCCCGCATTAACGACTATGGCTTCATCGAAGCTCCTTATCGAGTCGTCAAGAAGGGAAAAGTCACCGACGAAGTCGTCTATGTTGACGCTTCCGCCGAAGACGAAATGATTATCGCCGACGCCTCCGTCAAACTCGACAAAGACGGAAAATTCGTCGACACTTACGTCTCCGCTCGTGTTCGCGGAACTCCGGCCCAGGTCGAATCTTCCCGAGTCACCCATATCGACGCCGCGCACAAAGAAATTCTCGGCGTTTCTGCCTCCTTGATTCCTTTCGTCGAGAAAAACCGTGTTGACCGCTCTCTCATGGCCTGCGCCATGCAGAAACAAGCCGTCCCTCTCCTTAAAACCGACTCTCCTGTTGTCGGAACCGGGATCGAAAAAGAAGTCGCTAAAAACCTGTCCCAGGTCATCTTCGCCGAAGGGAACGGGGAAGTTTTGAAAGCTGACGCCGACTCCGTCATCGTTAAATACTCCGACAAGTCCGAAAAAGAATACAAACTCATCCACTTCGAGAAAAACAACGACGACCGCTGTTATAACATGCGCACAAAAGTCGTTCGTGGCGAAAAAGTCAAAAAAGGCGATGTCCTTATCGAAGGCGCCTCTGTGACGGACGGTGAACTTGCTCTCGGAAAAGACTTGTTAGTCGCCTTCATGCCTTGGCGCGGTTACAACATGGATGACGCTATTGTCATCTCCTCCCGCCTTGTCGAAAACGACGAACTAACTTCGATAAACATTAAAGACTACGATGTCGAAGTCCGCGAAACAAAGCTCGGCCCGGAACAAATCACTCGCGATATTCCGAACGTCTCCGAACACTCCCTCCGCCACCTCGGCGAAGATGGAATCGTCACGGTCGGCTCCGAAGTCTCGACCGGCGACATCTTAGTCGGAAAAATCACCCCTAAAGGCGAACAAGAACTCAGTTCCGAGGAACGCCTCCTTCGCGCCATCTTCGGTGAAAAGGCTAAAGACGTCCGCGACACCTCCGTCCGTATGACCGGCGGAACCGGAAAGGTGATTGGCGTCCGCACCTACACCCGCGAACAAGGCCATGACCTCAAAGCCGGCGTCCTTATGCAGATAAAAATCTACGTCGCCGAAATGAGAAAAATCGACGTCGGCGATAAGCTCGCTGGTCGTCACGGAAACAAAGGCGTTGTCTCTCGCATTCTCCCGGTCGAAGATATGCCTTTCATGGCCGATGGCACCCCGATTGACATCTTACTCAGCCCGATGGGCGTCCCGAGCCGTATGAACCTCGGCCAGCTTTTCGAAACCCACCTCGGCTTCGCAGCTCGCTCTCTCGGTTATAAAGTCGCCACCCCGTCCTTTAACGGTGTCCCTGGCGAAAAAATCTCTGAAGAGCTGAAAAAAGCCGGCATCGACGAAGACGGACGTGTCCAGCTCTATGATGGTCTAACCGGCGAACCGTTTAATGAACGCACTTCTGTCGGCGTTATGCACATAATTAAACTCCATCACATGGTCGAAGATAAAATTCACGCCCGCTCGACCGGTCCTTATACCATGGTTACCCAACAGCCTCTCGGCGGTAAGGCCCAAAACGGTGGTCAGCGCTTCGGGGAAATGGAGGTCTGGGCTCTCGAAGCTTACGGCGCCGCCACTACCCTCCAAGAAATGCTGACAATAAAATCCGATGACGTCTATGGCCGTGCAAAAGCCTACGAAGCCATCATTAAAAACGAACAAATCGAAGGACCGAAACTCCCAGAAGGCTTTAACGTCCTCGTGAAAGAACTTCAAGGTCTCGGCCTTAAAGTCGATTTGCTCGACCACGGCGAAATGAACGACGCTTCTGACGTCATCGAAGAAACGTCTCGCGAAATAGAAAAAGAAAAAGATGACCAACAAATCTACGCCCAACACAAAGCCGAAACCGAGGCAATGATCACCGACCTCGATTCCGACGAAGCAAAAGAGATTTTAGATGACGAAGGCGTAGAAATAAAAGAGATCGACGAAGAAGGAACGACCGATCTCGGAGAGGAGCTCTAATATGGCTTGGATAGACAACTATATCAGCGCCAGCGATTTTGATTCAATCCGCCTGAGCGTAGCCTCCGCCGAAGATATCCTTAACTGGAGCTACGGCGAAGTCCTAAAGCCAGAAACCATCAACTATCGAACCCAAAAACCCGAACGCGACGGTTTGTTCTGCGAAAGGATTTTCGGGCCAGTAAAAGACATTAACCCCCACGACGCGAAGCTAAAAGGTGTTCGTTCTCGCGAAGCCGCCGTCGATAAAGAAGGGAATCTCGTCACAAAGTCCATCACTCGTCGCGAACGCATGGGTCATATCGCCCTTGCCGCTCCCGTTACGCATATCTGGTTCATGCGTGGGACTCCGTCCGCCCTCTCGATTTTGCTCGATTTGACCGTAAAGAACATCGAAAAAGTCGTCTATTTCGCGACCTACTTAATCACCGACGCAAAAGACGAAGAAATCGAGCGCGTTCTTGCTGACCTCGAGGCCCAAACCGAAGCCGCGAGAAATGCCATTAAAATCCGCTACGAAAAAGAAAGCGGACAAGAAGGCGCCGACGTCCACGCTCTCGCAGAGGCCCAGTCAAAGGAGCTCGAAGAACTCGAATCCGACTTCGTAAAACGCAAATCCTTACTCGAAAGCTTCCATAAAGGCGCAATCCTCTCCGAAAACGATTATCGAAATCTCCCCGAAGAATACGAAGATTTGATTGAAGTCGGTATGGGCGCAACCGCCGTGAAAAAACTTCTCGACGAAATCGACCTCGACCTCTTGATAAACGAGCTCAAAGAAGCTTCCGAAACCGCAAAAGGCCAAAAAGCTAAGAAAATCATCAAACGCTTAAAGACTCTCGAAGGCATGCAATCTGCCGGAATAAAACCAAACGACCTTATCTTGACTGTCGTTCCGGTGATTCCTCCTGATCTTCGTCCAATGATTTCTCTCCCTGGTGGACGCTTCGCGACTTCAGATTTGAATGACCTCTATCGCCGCGTCATAAACCGTAACAACCGTCTGAAGAAACTCCTCGATTTGAACGCGCCGGAAGTCATCTGCCGCAACGAAATGCGTATGCTCCAAGAAGCCGTCGATGCGCTTATCGACAACTCTGCTTCTCACGGCTCCCGCTCTGCCGCGTCCCAAAACGGCCGTAGAAAGCTCAAGTCTCTCTCTGACCTTCTAAAAGGAAAACAGGGTCGCTTCCGCCAAAATCTCCTCGGGAAACGCGTCGACTATTCTGGCCGCTCTGTTATCGTCGTTGGCCCGGAACTAAAGTTGAACGAATGTGGTCTCCCGAAACAAATGGCGCTTGAGCTCTTTAAGCCGTTCGTAATCTCCTGGCTTATCGGCCACGAATACGCTAACAACATTCGTGCCGCCGCCCGCATGATTGAAGCCGGCGAAAACGTCGTTTGGGACGCTCTCGACGAAGTTATTCAAGGTCGCTATGTTCTCTTGAACCGCGCTCCGTCTCTCCACCGTCTCTCCGTCCAGGCCTTCCAGCCAAAGCTGATAAACGGTAAAGCCATCCAGCTTCACCCGCTCGTCGCTTCCGGTTTCAACGCCGACTACGATGGTGACCAAATGGCCGTCCACCTTCCGCTCTCTGATGCCGCCCAGTCCGAAGCTCGCGAGCTCATGTCCGCCACAAAGAACCTCTTGAAACCTGCTGATGGCGCTCCGGTCCTCGCAATTTATCAGGACGTCGTGCTCGGTATTTACTACCTAACTTACGACAAGCCCGGAACCGACACAGAGCACGTCCGCGCTTTCTCCTCTATCTACGAAGCCGAAATGGCCTACGACAAGGGCCTGATTGCGCTCCAAACCCCGATTCGTGTCTTCGCGAAAAAGGAAATCCGCAACACGACTCTCGGTCGCGTCATCTTTAACGAAATCCTTCCGGCCGATTATCCGTTCGATAACTCTGTCCAGACCTCGAAACAGCTCAAGCAGGTCATGGCGAACATTTTCGACTCTTACGGCCCCGAAGTAACCGTAAAAACCGCCGATGCCGTGAAAAACCTCGCCTTCGAATACGAGACAATCGCTTCCGTTTCGACCGCAAAAGACGATTATCCGACATATCCAGAAATCGCCGACTTCATCGCCGAAGGCGACGCTAAAACCGCTTTGATTCAAGACCAATACAACCAAGGTCTCGTAACCGAAGAGGAAAGAAAGAACCTCACGATTGCAAACTGGCGAGATATCGATAAGAAAATCTCTGACTTCCTAAAAGAGAAGCTTTCCACGATGGACACAGATATCGCCGTCATGGTGAACTCCGGCGCTCGTGGTTCCGTCTCGAATATTAAACTCGCGTCCGCAGAAATCGGTATCATGGTCGACATTAACAACAACGAAATCGAGCTCCCCGTTAAGTCCTCATATAAAGACGGTCTTAACACCCTCGAATCCTTCATCGCGACTCGTGGTGCTCGCCAGGGCCAGGTCTCAACGGCGCTTCGTACTGCCGACTCCGGTTATCTCACTCGTCGTCTTGTCGACGTCGCCCAAGACGTCTTTACGACCGACGAAGAAGCTTACGACCCAGGCTTTACCGTTTATAAGTCCGAAACCGAACAAACCGGTATTGACTTCTCCGTCCGTATCGCTGGTCGTTATACCGCTGAAGCTATTCCGGGTTATCTCGAAGCTGACAAACTCATCTCAAACGAGCTCGCCGCGCAACTCGAAGCCGACGAAAAGATTGAAAGCGTAAAAATCCAATCCGTTCTCTCGACGACCGCCACAAACGGCGTCCCCCGAAAGGCGTATGGTGTCGATATGTCGACCCGCGAACTCGTCGAGCCGAACCAACCCGTCGGTGTTATCGCCGCTCAGTCTCTCGGTGAGCCTGGTACCCAGCTCACTCTCGATACAAAACACGGTTCTGGTGTTGCTGGTTCCGGTGCTATCGCTCGTGGTCTTCCGCGTGTCGAGGAGCTTCTCGAAGCTCGCTCTCCAAAGGGTCAAGCTTGGGTTTCTCCAATCGACGGAACCGTTGAAGCCCACGAAGACGGAAACCACTTTATTGTCACCATCACCCCGCAAGCTGGCGAAACCGTCCGAATCGAGCTTGATGGCCGAAAACCAAAGGTAAAAGACGGCGCCTCCGTTAAAGCCGGCGACGTTATCGCCTCAAAGCCAAAAGGCGCCGAGCCTATCATCGCTCCGTTCGACGCGAACGCTCAACTCGTCGAAGGCGCCATTGTCCTCGTCGGCAACGCTGGCTCCCCTGTTCGTGTAGAAATCCCGAACGCCGCCGAACTCGTCGTTAAAACCGACGATATCGTCTCAGCTGGCGACCGCCTTACGACCGGCTCCCTTAACCTCCAAGACCTTCTCCGATACAAGGGAACTGAAGCGACCGAGCGCTACATCATGAACGACGTTATGTCCGTGTACGCCGCCCAGGGTCACGAAATTTCTTCAAAACACTTCGAAGTCATCATTCGTCAAATGTTCAATCGCGTCATGATTACCGAGCCAGGAGACAGTTCTTTCGTTACTGGCGACATCGTAGGCCGTTCCGCCGTCGAAACCGAAAACAAAGAGCTTAAAGAACTCGGAAAAACCCCTGCTTCCTTCGAATCGCTCCTCCTCGGAATCACAAAAGTTTCGATTTGGTCCGACTCGTTCCTATCTGCGGCTTCCTTCCAAGACACCACTCGCGTCTTGATTAACGCCGCCATAAACGGTCGTATCGACCATCTCCACGGTCTAAAGGAAAATGTCATCATCGGCCGCAAGATTCCTGTCGGAACCGGCGTAAAGCCTCTAGATACCGCCGACGAATCCCCCTCCGGCCCGACCGAAGAAGACCTCGCCGGAATGTAAACTAGCGAAAACCTTCGCTGACGAAACCCACCGTTTTTACGGTGGTTTTCGTTGTCTTATTTCTCAGATTTTTCGGAGATTCGCTCCGCGCTCAAAATTTTCCGTTTTATCCCTTGCTCTCCTTAGATTTTTGTGATATAATGACAGGCGTATATCTATACCTAGACGAAAAAGTAAGTCCACCCCTGTTGGGAAGGAAACTGCTTACAAGTCTAGATTTAATAATGTAAAATTTAAGGGAAAGGAAAAGAATGCAAGTCATTCTCGGCACCAAAATTGGTATGACCCAAATCATCGGCAAAGACGGTGTTGTGACCCCCGTCACGATTGTCAAAGCCGGCCCAGCGACAGTGACTCAGATTAAAACCGTCGAAACCGATGGTTATAACGCTGTCCAGCTTGGTTTTGGTAAGGGTAAGAATCTGAGCAAGTCGGTTTCTGGCCACTCTAAAAAGGCCGGAGAAAACATAAACCCTAAAGTTCTTAAAGAGTTCCGCTTTGAGAACGTCCCCGAAGTCAAGCTCGGCGACGAAATCACCGTCGAAGCCTTCAGTCTCGGCGACAAAGTCTCAGTGACCGGAATCTCAAAAGGTAAAGGCTACGCCGGAACCGTAAAACGTTGGAACTTCAACGAATCCCGCAACACTCACGGTTTCAAAGGAAATATTCGCCGCGTCGGTTCGATTGGCTCCATGTACCCCCAGAAGGTCTTCAAAGGAAAGAAAATGCCTGGCCGTATGGGTCATGACCAAGTTACCGTTAAAAATCTCGTCGTCGCCTACATCGACAAAGAAAACAACCTTATTGGTCTCAAAGGTGCAGTTCCTGGTCCTAAAAAAGGAATCATAACGATCGAGGGAAAGGAATAACATGGCAGATTCTACAAAGTTGAACAAAGAAATCTTTAATGTCGAAGTCGAAAACCACGAGCTCCTAAAGCTCGCTTACGACGCATATCTCGCCAACTCTCGTTCCTCCCACGCAAAAACCCTTAAACGTGGTGAAGTCCGCGGTGGCGGTAAAAAACCCTGGAAACAAAAGGGAACTGGTCGCGCTCGTTTTGGCTCGACAAGAAACCCGATTTGGCGTCACGGTGGCGTCGCCTTCGGTCGCACCGGCGAAGAAAACTTTACGAAGAAAATCGCTAAAAGCTCGAAAAAACTCGCCGTTCGCGAAGCTCTCTCGCTTAAAAACTCCGAGAAAGCCGTCTTTGTTTCCGAACTAAACGTCTCCGGAAAAACAAAAGACATGCTAAAAATCCTTACCGACCTTAAACTCGCCGATAAAGCCGTTCTTATCGTTGTTTCCGAAAAATCCGACGAGCTTCTTCGCTCGACGAACAACCTCGAGAACGTTCTTCTTATTCGCGCAACCTACTTAAACGTCTTCGATATCTTGAACGCTGACGCAATCGTCTTCGAGCCTAAAGCCCTTAAAGACGCCGAAGCTTGGCTTCTTGAAACCTCTAAAACCGAAGGAAAGGAGAAATAATCATGGCCGAAAAGAAAACCAAAGAAAAAATCCTCGACCTTAAAGCTTCTCTCGTTCCTCGTGCGACCGAAAAAACCTATTTCGAACAAACCCGTCGAACTTACGCCTTCTTCGTAAAGCCTTCCGCTTCGAAACAAGAAATTGCAAACCAAGTTTCCGACCAGTTTAACGTTACTGTCGAAGATGTCCGCACCCTCGTCCGAAAGGGAAAGAAAACGAAATACTCTAAGGGAAAGCACGCTTATCCTGGAACGACTTTCCGTCGCGACCATAAGCTCGCTTATGTTACCCTCGCCGAAGGAAATTCGATTCGCGTCTTCGAAGAATCCGAAGAGAAAAAAGAAGAAAAACCTGCTAAAAAGGCAGAGAAAAAAGTCAGCGCAAAGGAAGCCAAATCGGCTGACAAGAAAGCAGACAAGGAGAAGAAATAATGAGTATAAAAGCCTATCGCCCAACTACTCCGGCTCAGCGCCAAAAGACAACTCAGGATTTTAGCCAAATCACGGCTAAAAAACCTTTAAAATCTCTTACGCTCGCTAAAAAGCAACAAGCCGGGAAAAACAATCAGGGCCGCATAACCGTTCGTCATCGCGGCGGCGGCGTAAAACGCCACTATCGCCTCTTGACCCACAATCTCCCGACGGGTTTGAAACTGACCGTCCGCGAGATCGAATACGACCCAAACCGCTCGGCCCGAATTGCTCGTGTTGAAGACCAAGACGGAAATTATTATTACGTCCTAGCCGATACAGAAATGACAAAAGGCACAGTCTTCGAAACTGGCGAAAACGCCCCTGTCGAAGCCTCAAACCGCCTTCCGCTCTCGAAAATCCCTGTCGGTACTTTCGTTTACGGAATCGAGCTCACCCCCGGTCGTGGCGCTCAAATGGTTCGCGCTGCTGGCTCTTCCGCCCAGCTCATGGCTCGCGAAAACGGCTACGCGACCTTAAAGATGCCTTCAGGCGAAGTTAGAAAAGTTCTCGAAACCTGCGAAGCTTCGATTGGTACCGTTGGCAACGTCCAGCACCAAAACGTTAAAAAAGGCGCCGCTGGCCGTGTCCGCAGAAAAGGTATTCGTCCGACTGTCCGCGGTGTTGTCATGAACGCGACCGATCACCCTCACGGTGGTGGTGACGGCGGCCGTCATGGCTCCGGCAAAGCCCCTCGCACTCCCTGGGGACAACTCACTCTCGGTTATCGAACTCGTCATAATAAGAAAACTAATAAAATGATCGTGCGTAGTCGTCACGAAGGAAAGAGGAAATAATGTCTCGTAGTTTGAAAAAAGGTCCTTTCGTGGACTACAAGCTAGAAAAGAAGATAAAGGCTCTCTCCCTTGAAGACCGAACCGTCATCAAGACTTGGGCTCGCCAATCGACAATTTCCCCGGAAATGGTCGGTCGAACGATTGCCGTTCATAACGGCAAAACCCATGTCCCTGTTCTCATCAGCGAGAACATGGTCGGTCATAAACTCGGAGAGTTCGCCCCAACCCGTAAATTCCGCCGCCACGGCGGTAAAAAGGCAGCTGAAGCCGCCGCAGCGAAAGGAGCTAACTAATGGCTACTAAATTCGCTCACGCATACATAAAAGGGACCGACTCCCAGCCAAGAAAGACCAGCATCGTCGCTTCGCTAGTTCGCGATCGCTATGTTGCCGACGCAGTTGTTATTCTTGAACACACTCCGCGCCGCGCCGCTCGCGCCGTTTTGAAGGCCATCGAATCCGCCAACGCAAACTTGCTTAACTCTGGCGCCTCGATTGACCCGAAGTCGATTCGTATCGCCCGCATTTCTGTTACCGCTGGCACCCGCATCCGTCGTTATGTCCCTGCTTCCCGTGGCCGCGCTCTTCCGTTCGAAAAAATCTCGTCCAACATCTTTGTCGAAGTAGCTGGCGAGGAGAAGGAAAAGAAACCCGCCAAAGCCGAAAAGAAACCCGCAAAAAAGGCGGAAGATAAGGAGAAGAAATAATGGGACAAAAAGTAAATCCTATCTCTTATCGTCTCCAAGTCAGTAAAGACTGGTCCTCGAAGTGGTTCTCAAGAAACGCGACCTTCAAAAACTGGCTGATAGAAGACATAAAAATCCGCGAGATTATCGAAAATCGCTTCAAATCTCGCCCCACCATTGCGAAAATTAACATCGAACGTTCCGCAAACCTCACCGCCATCACTATCCAAACCGCAAAAGCAGGTGCCGTGATTGGCAAACAAGGTGCCGGAATCAACGAATTGAAGAAAGAACTCGAAAAAGTCGTTTCTGGCCCGATTCGTATTAACGTCGAAGAAGTTAAAAAACCCGAGCTAAACGCCAAACTCGTCGCCGAAAACATCGGTTTCCAACTCGGAAAACGTATGAATTTCCGCCGCGCCGTAAAAATGGCTTGCCAGTCCACTATGGCCGCTGGAGCCCAAGGTGTTAGAATCGAAGTTTCCGGCCGTCTAAATGGCGCCGAAATGTCTCGTCGCGAAAAGTTCATCGAAGGCTCTGTCCCTCTCCATACTCTCCGCGCCGACATCGACTTCTATTGCCACCACGCCCCAACCATCGCTGGTATTGTCGGCGTCAAGGTTTGGATTTATAAAGGGGAGAAATAATCATGGCAATTTTACTTCCAAAGAAAACCGCACATAGAAAAGTCAGAAAAGGGAAAAACGAAGGCGTAGCTACTCGTTGCAACACTGTTGCTTTCGGCGACTACGGTCTCATGTCTCTCCAAAACGAGCGTGTTACCTCCCGCCAAATCGAAGCCGCTCGTCAAGCAATCACTCGTTACATTAAACGTGGCGGAAAAATCTGGATTCGGATTTTCCCCCATACCCCAGTCACGAAAAAACCGCTCGACGTAAAAATGGGAAGCGGAAAAGGCGAGCCTCAGTTCTACGTCGCAAAAGTAAAAGCGGGGACAGTTATGTTCGAAATCGCTGACGTGACCGAAGAACAAGCTAAAGAAGCCCTTCGCCTCGCTGGCCACAAATTACCGGTTCGTACAAAAATCATAAAGAAAGAGGAGTTCTAATTATGGCACACACATTAGTCGGGATCGTTTCCTCCGATAAACGTGACAAGACCATTACCGTCTCCATCACGAATCGCGAAACCCACCCCCTCTATCGTAAGCAATATACGAAAACTCGTAAATACACCGCTCACGATGAGAAAAACGAAGCAAAATTAGGCGATAAGGTCGAAATCGCCGCCTGCCGCCCCCTCTCAAAGACCAAAGCATATACGCTCGTAAAGGTCCTTGAAAGGTCTCACGGCTCGATCGAACTCAAAGAAGACGCAAACGATGCCTTCCAGGGTACCGTCGAAACCGCTTCTGAAGAAGGAGAGAAAGAATAAAATGATACAACAAGAAACAAGATTAAAGGTTGCTGATAACAGTGGCGCTAAAGAGCTCGGAGTCATCCGTGTTCTTGGCGGAACTCGTGCTCGCTATGCTCGTGTTGGAGACATCGTGACTTGCTCAGTCAAAGATGCCTCCCCGACCGGCGGAGTCAAGAAAAAAGCTGTCGTCCGCGCCGTGATTGTCCGCACCCGCGAACAAATCCGTCGCCCAGATGGTTCGACCATCCGTTTCGACGACAACGCCGCCGTGCTTGTCAACGACGACAAAACCCCTAAAGGAACTCGAGTCTTCGGCCCCGTTCCTCGTGAACTTCGTGACCTCGGCTTCACAAAAATCATCAGCTTAGCTCCGGAGGTACTCTAAAATGGCTACAATAAAAACCGGAGATACCGTAAAAATCATTTCTGGCGCCAACAAAGGAAAATCCGCTAAAGTCGTTAAAGTCGACCGCGAGAAGAACCTTGCCTTCCTCGAAGGAATCGGCGTCCGCGAACGCCACATGCGCGCTTCCTATGCAAACCCGAAAGGAGGCAAGAAAGAAATCCATGTTGGCATCAACCTTTCTAATTTGAAGAAAGAGGAGGGTAAAAAATAATGAGTGAAAAATATATCCCCCGCTTAAAAGAGCTTTATAACAAAGAAATCAAGAAATCTCTCGAAAAAGAGTTAAAGCTAAAAAACATTAACGAAGTTCCCGAACTCGAGAAAGTCGTTATCTCTTCTGGTGTCGGCAAAAAACGTGAAGACAAACGTTTCACAGAAACCGTCGAGCTTACCCTCGAGAAGATTTCTGGCCAAGTCCCGACTTCTCGCCTCGCAAAGAAGTCAATTGCGACCTTTAAAATCAGAAAAGGCATGGGCGCTCCTGTCGGCTATCTCGTCACCTTAAGAAACGACAAAATGTACGAATTTGTCGACAGATTGATAAACATCGCTCTCCCTCACGTCCGCGATTTCCACGGCGTCTCCCGAAAAGCCTTTGACGCCCAAGGAAACTATTCTCTTGGCCTTCGCGAACAGACCGTCTTCCCAGAAATCACCTTCGAAGATTCCGCTGTTCTCCACGGCCTCGAAATCACCTTTATTATTAAAAACGGTTCAAAAGAAGGAAGTCTAAAATTGCTAGAAAACTTTGGCATGCCGTTTGAGAAGGAGGAAAAATAATATGGCTAAAAAATCTGCTGTCCTCCGTGACCAAAAACGCGCAAAAATGTACGAAAAATATAAAGCAAAGCACGACGAGCTAAAAGCCGCCGGCGACCTCGAGGGGCTTCAAAAACTCCCTCGCAACGCCTCCATCACTCGTCTTAAAAATCGCGATATGCTTGATGGTCGTCCTCGCGGTTATATGCGTCGCTTCGGCATGAGCCGTATTAACTTCCGTGAAAAAGCCTCAAAGGGAGAAATCCCAGGCGTAACCAAGAGTAGCTGGTAGGAGAAAGGAGAAGATATGTCATTACAATCAACTGACCAAATTGCAGACCTCTTGACTCGTATTCGCAACGCTATCATGGTAGGGAAGAGCGAAGTCTATCTCCCGACCTCAAAGCTTAAAGTTTCTATCACAGAAGCCTTGAAAAAAGCTGGATTTATTGCAGACTACGAACTCATTGAAAACTCCCCTCGGAGTACTCTTCACATCACCATCAACGAAAAAGACAAAGCCCCGAAGATTAACGAAATCGAAAAGGTTTCCAAACCGGGTCGTCGCGTCTATGTCCCCGTTGATAAAATCCCGAAGATAAAATCCGGTCGTGGTCTCGTTCTCATTTCGACCTCAAAGGGAATTATGACCGGCCAAGAAGCCACAAAAAACGGCCTCGGCGGAGAACTCCTCGTCAAAGTCTGGTAATATATATATATATATGAACCATCAAATAACCCCTTCCTCCGGAAGGGGTTATTTTTCTAGATAATTCTTTCTCTAGTTAAAGTCTCGCCCTTGAAATAATACAGCCATTTATTGTTCCCGGAAACAACGATCTTTTGTTTCCCGTTCACTCCTTTTTCTACTAGCTTCCTTTTGTTAAGACCGTCATAGTCGACTACACTCATCTCTCCTTCCTCTCCGAGCTCAAACCGCAAAAACTCATCAACCCATCCGTTTGTCGTCGAAAGCTCCACTTTTATCATCTTCTCCGCCTCGACGTCATACACAAGTTCCTCTCCGTTCACTCCCCGAATCGAAAAGGCCATTCCTTTCCCGCGCTTAAGCAACTCTTTCGCCTCAAACCCAATCTCCCCCTCGAACACTTTCTCCATCTCAAAGTCCTCGCCCGGCCATTCTTCGCTGGCATACACCTCAATCTTTCCCCCGCTCACCACCGCGCATAAATTATCGTTAAAATATTTCATGGTAGAAATCTTCGGCTTCTCGTCCGAAAGCTCGGCTATTAAATAGCTCTCCTCTGCGCCGATTTGATAAGCCTCGAGGGTATATCGACTTTTCTCCGTCTCTTCCTCATCTTCGGCTTTAGCTTTCATCTCTTCGTCGCTCCGTTTCCTGATATAGACTACGTCCTCTCCGTCATTATCGAACCCTAAAACCCCTTTAAGAAGCACCTCGCTTATTTTCTTACTCTTCAAATCAATTTCGCGAAGTTCTCCGGCCTCATCTAGGACAATCAGTTTATCTCCCGCCTCGCTCTCGAGTCTCACCTTACTAACTTTCAGTTCTTTCCAAATTTCATCTAAAAACACAACTTCCGCCGTTTTCTTCACGCTTAAAACTCCGTATTTTCCGTTTATCTTCGCAAGCAATCTTTCGCTATTGCCACCCCACTCGATTTCCTCGAAACTCTCAATTTTCTCGACCACTTTATCTCCGTTCAAAACTTCAAGAGCCTCAATCGTCGACTTTGTCTCGTTTAAACTATACAAATAAAACTTCCCGTTCGCGAGTGCAATCATTTTTTCCATATTCGGCGCCACGCTTGTCGCACTCAACCCCTCGAGGGTCGTCACTTTTTCCGCTTCTCTCTCTTCGAGGAACAACCTCGGATAGTTTACTCGATACATCATTCCTTCTTTAAGCGAAACTGTTTTCTTCCATTCTCCATATCCCTCGCGCGAAAGCAATATTTCGTGCTCCCCAACTCCAAGCGCTCTACTCGCATTCGTACGAAGCAAAAGCGGAATGCCACCGTCAATCGTAATCGTCGCTCCCGTCGGAAGCGAAGAAATCTGAATAAGCCCCGTCCGTTCGATAACTTCTCCCTGTCCGCCGAGTTTTTTCAAATTAAAACTATACCCAGTCACAACCAGCGTTAAAAACACCACAAGACAAATCACAGAAATAAACATAAATATTTCTGTTACGATGACTTTTATGCGCCGAAGATGTTGGATTCTTTCTCTTTCGTCCATATATAATATATATAATACCTAAGAGAAATTATATCATAAAAATTTTACAAAAAATAGCTCTTGCAATAAAAAAGTGCTTAATGTTATTATAGAAATAAGTATTATAAACAGCGAGGTATAAATTCAATGGAGAATAATCCTGACGCCGAAAAGACAAATCTGTCTAGCTCTGCTTCTCATCAGCGCGTCCAGAAGTCAACAACATTAAACCGAAAATACGTTAAAAAACCTGGAAAAGCTTCCGAAACCGACTTGCTTAATTCCGTCGCGAAACGCCGCGCCGAAGATTTGAAACGACGCCAAGCCCTCGCCGAAAAGATAAACCACGAACGCATCTCCGCCTTAAAATCCGGAAAGACCTTAAAACCCGTCTCGGAAAGCTCTGCGGTTGTTGCCTCCGAACCGCCTTCTGCCCCAACGATAGCTCCGGAACCTCCGAAACCTCTCTCTGCCTCCATTGAGAAAAACCTCGTTTCTTCGTCTGCCCCAGAAAAGCCCGTCAAAGAAGCGAAAGATACCGCTGTTAAAGCCGCTTTGAAGTCCGTCGAAATAATTGAGGCCGAGAAAGACAGCTCCGCCCCCGCCACAATCTCCACAAAACGTTCCTTCGGCGCAAAGAAAATCCTCCTCGCTTTCGGTTGCGCCGCGATTGCCGTCGGCATCATCGGCTATTTTGTCTCGACAAATTCCCCTGACCTTTCCGTTCGTGTCGCCGCTATGCAGTCCGGAATCGAAGCCGCCTATCCTTCTTACATTCCTCGCGGTTATTCTCTCTCCGATATCGTCTCTTCCGAAGGGAAGCTTGAAATGACCTTCGTAAACTCCGAAGGAGCTAGCTTCGTCCTCTCCGAAGAAAAGTCCACCTGGGACAACGACACCCTCGAATCTTCCTACGCAAAACCCACCTGGGGTGCAAATTACACCTCTATCCGCGAACAAGGAATCACAATTTTCATTTCCGGCTCCGATGCCGCCTGGACAAACGGCGGGATCGTCTATAAATTAACTTCCTCCGGGAATAACTTAACAAAAAAACAAATTAAGTCAATTGTTACCTCCCTCTAATGCTTGAGGTATCCCCGCTTGAATTCCGCTTCTCGCTCGAAACCGAGCGAGAAGCTTTACGTTCCTTCACCGTAAAAAACACAGGTGAAGAACCTCTCGATGTCAATCTTTCTGTCGAACCTCCTCTTGAGCTCAAAAATTCAGCTTACGGCATGCTCGCCAAATGGATTAGTCTTTCTGAAACCTCTTTCGAACTTAACCCAAAGGAGGCTAAAGAAATCACCTTTTCTATTGTTTATCCAGAAACCCTTCCCGCCGGCGGCCAATACGCAACAATCTACGCCGAAACTTCTCCTTCTCTCGAAAAATCCAGCTCGATCAAACTTATCTCTCGCGCCGGGATAAAGCTCTATGGTTCTTCCTCAATTGAGCCCTACCGCAACGTGAATTTTTCCAAACCAAGCATTCCTACTATTCTCATAAAAAGCCATCCTTCTACCAACGTTTCCGTTAAAAACTCCGGAAACATTGATTTCTCCGTAGTCTCCACATTTTCCGTGTCTTCGCTCTTTGGAAAACAACTTTATTTTGATACTCTTTCAACTGAACTCTATCCCGAAACCTCTAAAGAATTATTCCAAGAATGGGCCAAATCCCCATCTATCGGCCTATACCGCGTAAGTTACTCAACTCAAGCCCTCGACACTTCAATCAAATCAGAGACCCTCGTCCTTATTTTTTCTCCATTCTTCCTAATCCTCTTTTTTTTGACTATTCTCACAATCGTCATTGCTTATTTAGCAAGACATCTCACCGCGAAACCGTCCCATTTATTATAATCTTTCACTGGAGTTACTTCGCCTGAGCGTATCCCAAAACGATACGCATTATTATTGCTCGATGGAGTAGCTGTCCAATATCTAGCATAAGTTCCCCTACCCCCGTTTGTGCTCCCATTATGATCCCCGCTATATATAAAGTTCGCCGGATACAATCTCAGCCCAGCATCGTTGTTTGTATTACCACTATTAATCGCTGTATTAAGTTGCGCAACCTCTCCACCAGATCCGCCTGTTGGCAATCTCCATCCTGCCGGACAAATATCCCCCGCTACAGTTCCGCTTGTCATAGAAAAGGTCCCATTCCCAGCCGAAGCAGCATACCAGTTATAAAGTACACCATAACTATACAAAGAATAATTATTCCCAGTTGCATTATAGGCCGCCGGAAGCGCACGATTGATGTTATTAGCGTAGAACGAGATCGTATCAACACAAGCAATATTATCTTGTTTACACATAGCATTCGCAGAACTCGAACTCGGAGCTCCAGTCAAGAAATTACTCGTCGGAAGGTTAGTATTGCTAGCGGTAAGATTCGCCGTCGCTGGATTAAGCCTCAAATTCTCCATCATCCAACAATTACCATCTCCAAGCTTAGCGATCGCATATGTATTATTGTCCCGCACATCCGTCAACGCAGTTACATCGCCAATACTCATACTAGAACATCTCGTAAACTCCTGCATGTTTCCTTCCGATGCTTGCCACTTAGCGTAAACTATAATACCTTCTTCCGACAAATCCCCAACCGGCATTGTCCCCATAGCTCCATAAGTTGTCCCGGTGCCGTCTTCACGCGTATTCCACCCAAGAAAACCATACCCACTTCTAGAAAAATCTGACGGGAAAAGTGTTACTGACGATCCACCACTCGCTACTTCATGTACCAAGGACGTCCCTTCATCAGCTCCATTTCCAAAATAACAAATCTGTCCAGCATTACAATCTGTCGCCCGCCAAATTGCATATAAAGTATTATTCGTGTTCGTAGTCGTGAATGTATCTCCGGCAACATATTCCGCGCTCGTTGCGCTACTAGAAGTCGCCCAACCCACAAACACATGATCCGTTTTCGAGGGGCTAACACTTGTAATCGTAAAAGTATATGGAGACGAATCTGCAATTATCATCGTCGCATCAGGTGCACCAGTACCACCATTAGCGTCGTAATTCAAAGTTACTTCTTGCCCCCAAATCGCATACAAAGTCAACGTATCTCCAGTTCCTAATTCTAAGTCTTTTGCCGCTTCCGCAACCATATCACCATTTTTAACTACAGTGCCACTTCCGTCAGCTGCCGTATTCCATTGTGAGAAAGCGTATCCTTCGAAAGTAAAACTATTAACCTTAGCCGCCGCCGTATAAAGATTGACACCCGTATCGTCCGCCATCGTTCCAGTTCCACCATTTGCATCATAATGAATCGACCCTATCGCACTCGGATTATCTGTTTTTACTATACACCTAACCGGGAAACCAACTGTCTTATTCCAAGTATTTGTCAAGGCTGTCGCAGAAGATGGACTCCATCCAAGTCTATAGACTTTCGTTGTACTAGCCGCTGTCCGACTCCACAAGCGACCTTGCGTACCTCGACCAGTCGGAGCATTCGTGTTCCAATCTCCTGAATAATAATAGTTGACTGGATAAGTTTTTAGTCCCGTATCGTTTGACGTTACTCCATTATTCACGGCCGCATTCAGAGCGCTCAAGTCGCTATTTTGACCGCCCGTCGGAATCCTCCATCCCGCTGGACAAATGTCTCCGTTTGTAGAACCGCTAGCTGTAGAATATGTTCCGTTACCAGCCGTCGCGGTAAACCAGTTATACATCGCCCCATAGCTGTACCATGCACTACTATTATCATTATTTGTTGGAGATTGCGTCAAGTTGCGATCTAAATTATTAAGATTATAGGCAACTTTGTTAATACAAGCTTCTGTATCCGTCGAGCACAAAGACGTCGTCGAGGTAGAAAGACCAGCAGTATCAAGGAAAGCATCTGTCGGATTATTTGTGTTGGCTTTGGATAATAAGGCCGCCCGGGGATCAAATCGCAAATTCTCGCTCGTCCAGCATTTCCCGTCCGCTAGTTTAGCGACAAAATATGTTTGACCGTCTCTAAAATCTGTCAATGCCGTTGCATCGCCTACGCTCATGCTCGAACAACCCGTCCAGTTTTGCAAGATGCCTTCTGATTGTATCCATCTTGCATAAAGTTTTAACCCCTCTCCACTAACATCTCCGATTTGTATTGTTTGACCTTGACCATATTGTGTCCCGCTTCCATCTGGCTCTGTATTCCAACCTGCAAGTCCATATCCAGTTCTAGAGAAATTAGAAGCAACCAAAGTTACGCGACTATTAGAATTTACCGCTTGGTCTGGCATCGTCCCAGTTCCATCATCACCATTCCCGTTATAACAAATATATCCAGCCTCACAAACATTCTCCGCCCAAATCGCATAAAGTGTAATCTGATTAGTAGTTTCTGGATCTAACAAATAGACTAAATTATTCCTCGGTATTTCTGGCTCCGTTTCATTCTGATCTACTGACCAACCTAAGAAATCGTAGCCACTTCTTTTCGGGATCGCCGAATCAAGATATAATTCTACGCCAGACACCGAACCTGTTTGTGTGAGCGGAGTTGGCATGTCGGTTACTGTATCTTCGCCTGCATTCGCTTCGTACGTAACCTGATAAGTCGACTCGTTTGCAACCGCAGAAATTCTAAACTGATTTACATATGTTCCTGCTGGTTTCTGACTCGTCAAACCCACTCCAAAAGTCAAATTTGTTACTTCCGCCGTTGCATTGGCGATATTTGTCGTCCTTAATAACGCCGAGTCCTCAAGCTCAGGAACAGGGAAATAGGTCGCTCCGTCAAGACTGAAGCCGTATTCATTTTCCATTTCCGATGAAGTAATACTCGTTCGGCCACTCGGTAAATCAATAGTTGGTATCGTCAGCGCCGCATTTTCAGTGTGAACTAAATCTGTCGATGCACCTAAAGTTTCTAGTATTAAACTATAGCCCGTATAATTAGTCGTCGTTACGCTTAGCTCTTGAGTAACTGTTCTAAACGTCCCAACCTCTGCCGTGATCGAGAGCGTCCCAGACGGAGAAACAGCTAATGTTGGCGTCGCGGGCACACCCGCCTCTGTGGAGCCTTCCTCTGGCATCATTTCTGGAAACACCAAAAACAGACCAAGCCACACAATAAACGCGATTCGAACCAGCTCAAAAAGCCGTTCCAAATTCGTTCGCAGTTTAGTCATTTTTTTTACACACACTCGTAGACGGTACAAAACCGCTACAGTTTAATTATACTTTTTAACGCTCGTGCTCGCAAGGATTGACTTTTTTCATTTTTTAGACATAATAAATTACATGAAGGAAATTATTACACGTTTCGCCCCCTCCCCGACGGGCTACATTCATATCGGCAACGTCCGAAGCGCAATTTATCCTTATCTCGCCGCTCGTCAAACCGACGGAAAGTTTATCCTCCGCATTGAAGACACTGACCAAGCCCGCTACGTCGAAGGAGCGACCGAGCTAATCATGGAAACCCTTCGTTGGCTCGGCCTCGAATGGGACGAAGGCCCCGAAGTCGGCGGAGAAAACGGTCCTTACTTCCAGACTGAGCGCAAAGACATCTACCAAGATTGGGCAAAAAAGCTTATCTTCAAAGGCCGCGCCTACGCCGACCCGACCGATCCTGAGACCATTCAAAAATACCGCGACGAAGACAACGCAAAAAAGATTCCGTATCTTTACCGTAATCACCGTCCTAAAGAAGCCGATCTCTCCCCCGCAGGAATCATCAGCCTCTGGCAAAAAGGTGCTCCCATTCGCTTCAAAGCCGACCCAAAACCTCGTTCTTGGCATGACGAAGTCATGGGCGATCTTTCCGCTGGCCCCGAAGTCCAGGACGACATTATTCTGATTAAAAAAGACGGCCTCCCGACTTACAATTTCGCCCACATTGTCGACGATTTTCTTATGAATGTGAACATGGTAGCTCGCGGCGTCGAATATTTGCCCTCCACACCCAATTATTTGGCCCTCTACGAGGCTTTTGACATTGAAAGGCCTCTACTTGTGTCTCTGCCTCATATCCTCGCTCCTACGGGCAATAAAAAGCTCGGAAAGCGCGACGGTGCAAAATCCGTGACCGAATATCGCGCCGGCGGCATCCTTCCGGAAGCCATGCTAAACTACCTAGCCTGCCTTGGCTGGAACGACGGAACCGAACAAGAAATATATTCAAAATCCGAACTTCTCGAAAAGTTTTCCATCTCCCGAATCCAAAATTCCGGCGCCCGTTTTGACGAAACAAAACTCCTTTGGATGAACGGCCAATGGATTAGAAAACTCGTAACCGAACAGGGAATTGACGAATTTTTTCCCCGAACGCTGGGCTTTTGGCCTAAAAGCGCCGATGCTTATGAAGACGACTATAAAAAACGCGTCCTCGCTATTATCTACGACCGCTTAAAAACCCTTTCCGACCTCCGCGAAATGACCGATTACTTCTTCTCGGACCCGAAAATACTCCCCGAAATGATTCTCGAAAACAAATTCCTAAAAAAAGCTGGACTTTCCGAATCCGACCTCGAAGCCTTGCTCGAAACGTCGCTTTCCGACCTCGAAACCCTCGACGATTCTTCATGGACAGAAGAAAACTTAAAAACCGTCTTAAACTCTCTTCTCGAAAAAACCGGTCGAAAGCCCGCCGAATTGTTCTCCTTGATTCGAATTGCTGTTTCTTTCGCTCCTTTTTCGCCGGCGCTCGATTTAACGCTTTCTGTTCTCGGCCGAGAGACAACGCTCGCTCGTCTTCGCGCTGCAAAATCCTCCCTCTTGCTTGATGGCGAATAGGTCTTGAAACATCTTCATTTTTGTGCAACAATAAACATATGCAGAATAATTCAAAAAGCGCCGATTCGCCTTTGCCGTCCTCCGACGAAGCCGCGGCTGCCGCTGAACTCGCCGAAAAAATCGCGAAAAAACGCGCTGAAAACCTGTCCCTTCCGCCTGAGCCCGTCGAAACCGACGAAACCGTCGCAAAGAAAAAGAAAAACAAGAAAAAGCTCATTATTTTCTCCGTCATTGCCATCTTCTTATTACTTGGTGGGGGCGCCGCCGCTTATTACTTCCTCGTTTATAAACCCTCCCGTGAGCCCGAAGTCGACACATCCCAGTCCACTTCTTTCACCCCCGAGCCAGAAACCTCTAAAAAAGAAGAAACCCCGAAATATTTCTCTCGTCTTTCCGGAGAGCCGATTTCCTCTGAGGCGGAAGATTCCTCCCCGACTTACTGCGTCCAAGTCCCGAACGGCGTTGACGGCGCTCGCCCTCAAGCCGGCCTGACCGACGCAAAAATCGTCTTCGAAGCAATCGCCGAGTCCGGCATCACGCGCTTCGCCGCCATTTTCCAAAATCCCCCCGCCGTAATCGGCCCGATTCGCTCCCTTAGAATCTATTATTTGAACTGGGATATGCCGTTCGATTGCACTGTCGTCCATGCTGGCGGCGCCGATGACGCCATCGCCGCCTTAAAAACCTATAACGCTCGCGACCTCTCCGAAGATTATTCTTACATGTGGCGCACAAACGCGAACGCAAACTTAAACCGCCTCTGGAACAACCTCTTCACCTCCGGCGACCTTCTGAAAGCCTTCAACGACTCTAAGGGCTATTTAACCTCCGACATAAAATCCTTCCCGCGCTTCAAGCCCGACGAATCCCTTAAAAACCGCGTCGACCTCCAAGCTGTCCATCCTTTAAAAATCGACAAACCCGCCGACGGAAACACAGATGAGCTCCGCCCGAAAATCGACCATTTCTCCTTCCGTTTCGGAAACATTCCGAACTTTAACCCTGTTTTTGATTATGATTCCGAGACAAACACCTACCGCCGCAGCTACGAAACTGGTTTGCCTCACGAAGTTTACGATTGCACCGGCCAGGGCGGCGAAATCACCCCTGAAACGAGCTGCTCTCTGAGACAACTTTCTCCTTCTGTTGTTATCGCTATGGTCGTCCAAGAAACCAAAGCCGCCTACGACAACTACCACGAAGACATCTCCTCGATTGGTGCCGGCGACGCTTACGTCTTCCAAAACGGCGGCGTAATAAAAGGAACCTGGGAAAAGTCCTCCCCTTCTTCTCAAATCATCTTCCGAAACGAATCCGGAGAAGAAATCTCCCTCGCTCCCGGCCAAACCTGGATTTCCGCCGTCCCGGCCTACGGACTCGTCCAATACTAAACTTCCAGTACGATGATAAAAAAAGCGCCCTAAACGCGCTAGAAACCCTAAATTTGGTGATTCCGGCGGGAGTCGAACCCGCGATTTTCTGGATGAGAACCAGACGTCCTGGACCACTAGACGACGGAACCACTACACATCGCCTATTATAGCATATCTTCTCCGCCTCAGCAATAAAAATATGCTTTTTCTTTAGAATTATGTTATAATAAACATATGAAACATCTTCCAATCGTCGCTCTAATCGGCCAAACTAACGCTGGTAAGTCTAGCCTTCTTAACCGTCTCGCGAAGAAAAATATCGCTATTGTCGCACGCGAAGAGGGGACGACCCGTGACAACGTCTCCGCAAAAATCGACGATTGTTTTCTCCTTATTGACACCGCCGGCCTTAAAAACCCCGAAGATTCTTTCGAAGCCTCGATCCAAGACCAAATTTCCGACGCAATTTCTTCCGCTGACCTCATTCTTCTTACTCTCGATTCCGCTCTTTTTCCCTCGGAAAAAGACAAAAGAATCGCAAAAATGGCCCTAAAGTCGAAAAAACCTGTTTTTCTCGTTCTGAACAAATCCGATCTCGGTACCTCTCTCCCCGATTACGAATTCCGCTCGCTCGGAATAAATCCCGCCTCGACTTTTCGCACCTCCGCGACGACCGGCCAGGGAATCAAAGACCTAAAATCCTCGATAAAAAACGAAGTTTCATCAAAAATCGCATCGACTTCCTCTACTGAAGCTCCTTCCGAACCTTCTCTTACGCTCGCTCTTATCGGTCGCCCGAACGTAGGCAAGTCCAGCCTCTTTAATGCCCTCGCAAAAAAGCAACAAGCTATCGTCTCGTCCCGTCAGGGAACGACCCGCGATATAAACCGCGTAAAAATCCGTTATAAATCTCGCTCTCTAGAAATCCTTGACACCGCCGGCCTGAGAAAACCCGGCCGTCGCGAAGTGGGCATAGAAAAATTCTCCGCCCTCCGCACCCTCGCCGCTATAGAAGAAGCCGATGTCTGCGCCCTTCTTATCGATGCGACCGAACCCCACTCAAAGCTTGACCAATCCCTCGCCGGAGAAATCACCAAAGCCGGGAAGGGAATTATTGTCGTTCTGGCAAAAACCGACCTAGCTAAAGACACCAACAAGATCCTCGACGAGCTCGAATACGATTACAACTTCATCCCCTACGCCCCCGTTCTTTTAACTTCTTCTTTGACCGGCTCAAACATCATGAAACTCCCCGACCTTGCGTTAGAAATCGACCAAACCCGCCACACGACAATAAAAACCACCGATCTAAACAAAATCCTAAACGATGCCATTATATCCCACACTCCAGCCGGCCTAAACAACACCCGCCCAAAGCCAAAATACATTGTCCAGACGGACGTTTGCCCGCCATGGTTCGTTGTTCATGGTCACGGCCTTTCCACGCTTCATTGGTCCTGGAAACGCTTTCTAGAAAACAAAATCCGTGAAGTCTATCCATTCGTCGGAACGCCCATCATGTTTTCGTTCCGCGACGACAAATCTAAGTTAGCTTAAAACCCGAACTTCTTTCTTCGGGTGACTCTAACCCCGACCACTCCTACCGTACTCAAAATCACTATCTCAACAATCGCGATGACCGCCCCGCTCTTCTTCGCGCCTTCTAACTGCTTCGAGAAAAGCCCCGTGTCCGGAGTATCAGCAATCACCTTAACCCAAACCGTCTGGTTATTATCGTTTATATCTTCATGTTCAGCAATCTCGGTCTCCTCGACCTCAAATTCCTCACCATCTTCAGTCTTCACGTCTTCGGTATATAACTTCTCAAACACCACAATCTCCGTTCCGCTCATCCCCTCCGTATTTATCTGAAAATCAAGCTCAACAATTCCTGAATCCCCCCGAGCGACGAACTCAAGTTCTTGCTCCGTCTCACTCTCTTCCTGGAACTCAACCACTCTCCCTGTGCTCTTATCCATCAAAACTCCCTTGAGTTTATACTTTGTCCCAGCGATCAATCCTTCGTACTGAACCTTATCGCTTACTACGACCACACTATTAGCACTAAGCTCCTTGTCATCATCGATCTTATCAATCGCCGTCGTAGCTATTCTCGGTTTGCTTACTTCGACAGTCTGGCCCTCATCTTCCAAATCTTCGTGACTGATTACGGGTTCTGCATCCTCCCCCTCGACTAATTTTTCATATTCCTCAGCAGTATAAAGTGTTTCGAATACAACCAACTTTCTCCCGGCAAGGTCCCTAGTGTTCACTCCAAAATACAATTTAACTGTTCCGGTCGTTCCTTCCGTCTCTCCGCCTCCGGTAGTATCTTCCTCTCCGACCGTAAATTGAGCTATCTCCACTGCACTCTTGCTCACAAAACATTCTTCGCTCTCTCCTTCATCTCCTCCGTCATTAACTTCTCCCGTATTCTCAGGTTTCTCTATACATCTCTGAACGAGATAAACCGGTTCTCCTGAACTTTTGTCCATCAAAGTCCCGACCATGACATAGCTCTTTCCAGTCTTCAGCCCCTCATATTTTACGGTATCGACAATTATTGCATTCCCAACCCCGAGTTTTTGGTCTCCGTCGATATAATCCGCCGCGATTGTCCCAATCCTCTCCCTAACCTTAATGTATTGGTTAGCGTCCTCAAGGTCTTTATGCTCTGCCGTTAAATCCCCATCGCTTCCACCCCTATACAACTCCTCAAACACAACTATCTCTTGACCAGGCATCTCGCTCGCGTCAAACGTGAACGTCATCTCAATCTCGCCATAATCCTTCCTGCTCGGACTATCAAAGGTCGTACTCGCGGTAATCTTCTCTCCATTCACTAAAATCGGTTCTCCGGTCTCCTTATCGACCAACGTCCCGACTAACGTATAAGTTTCCTCTCTCATCACCCCTTCATAACTCACGGTATCGACGATAACTTGGTCTTTTTCTGGCATCACAACGTTGTCTCCGTCCGGCTCACTCCCCGTTCCGTCCTTGGCAATCGTCCCAATTTTCGTCACCTTAACAGTCACCGTCTGTCCCTCATCGTTCCAGTCTTCATGTTTTGCAAGCACTCTCCCGTCTCCATGCTTATCTTGGCTCCGATAAAGCGTCTCAAACGCCACATAATGCTTTCCTTGGTATCTCGTAGTGTCGAAGTTTATCTCAACAGTTACTTCACCCTCGCCATTTTCACCCGCCTTGAACGTAGTACTATTCCTAATAAACTGATTATCTATTGTCAAAATATCTCCAGTCTCCGGGTCCATCAATGTCCCCATAACCATATACCAATCCCCCTCAACCAATCCTTCGTACTTAATAGTATCTTTTACCGTCGCATCTCCGACCATAATTAACTGCTCTTTACCTTCTTCTCCGTATTTATCGACAGCTTTCGTCTGAATCTCGGGAACTCTAATCTGAACAGTCTGTCCCGCATCGTCATTATCTTCATGTTTTCCTATCTGTTTATCTCCAAAGAACAACCCCTCATATACAACTAACTTTGCCTGTTCATTTTTTGTATAATCAAACAACAAAGTCGTATCAAGTTCAAACACCATCGCGCTATTTTCTCCGCTTCCGTCCGCGTCTATTTCGCTCTGCGCAATCGTTACCGTTACCGGCCCGCTCACAACCGCCGCACCATTATCAAGATTTCTTAAAGTCCCCGTTAACGTATACGTGTCTCCCGGCACCAACCCAGTAAACCTGACCGTGTCTCTTACGCTCGTATTTCCGACATTAAGCATCTTTTCGTCGTCACCGCTTCCATTATTCGTCGCCGTCGTTTCGAGCGTCGGCGTAACAATACCGACCGTCTGGTCCGCGTCATTCAAATCTTCGTGCGTCGCAAGAGCAGTCGTCGAAGTTGTTGTGCGATATAATTTCTCAAACACAACCAGCTTCGGCTGTTCGCTCGCCCCAAGCACAAACAAATCAGCCGTATTAACAGGGAATATCATCGGCGTCGTCGAAGTCGTGCCTTCCTCCCCAGTCGCCGTAAAACTCACACTTTGAACATCTCCAACTCTCGCCCCAGTACTTTTGTTAATTAACTCCCCCTTCAGTACAAACGTCGTCCCGGCCGCAAGATATTTATAGCTAACAATATCCTTCACGCTCGTGTTCCCGACATTAAGCATCTTCGTCTCGGTCCCCGGCCCATTGTTCGTTGCCGTCGTTGAAATTTCCGGAACCAAAACTCTCAGGGTCTGATCGGCATCTGTCGCGTCCTTATGCGTCTGAAGCACTGTCGTACCATCACTACTATACAATGTCTGATAAACGACGATATTCTGTCCTGCATAACTCGAAGAATCGAAAGAAAACTCCATCGCCGGCATCGTGTATTTCGCGCCAGTTGTCCCGGTATAACTTATGCTTTGCGTCTTAGTTGTTGCATCTCCGCTATCTCCGTTCGTCAAAGTTATCGCATTCCCACTCTGATCAATCAGCTGCCCCTTTGCATAATAATTCCTGCCCTTAATCAAACCTGTTATTTCTACGGTATCCAGAACTTTCACATTCCCGACGAGCAAAGTCTTATTGTTCGAACTTCGTTCACTCAAAGCCGTCGTATCAATCTCGATTTCCTTAACCTTTACAGTTTCATTAGCATCAGTCAAATCCGCGTTATGCACGGCAAGTGTCAACCAGCTTCCATTATTCTGCACCTGCAACTCTTGTTTAACGGCCAAAGTTTTTCCGATATAATTCGAAGAATTAAAGCTGCTAAACACGGTCTCAACGCTACTGCTCCCCCCGCTCACGCTTGTAGTCGCGCTCGCGACCTGCGTCCTCGAACTCACCTCGTACAGCGTCGAAACCAACCTATAACTCAAGTTACTCTGAAGCGTTGTCCCAAAGCTCACCGCGTCCGTAATACTAGCCGTCTCAGAAATCTCGATATCTTTACTTGGACTTGCCGCCGTCGAATTGCTATTCCTCGCGACCGTCGACAAACTCGGGTGGTCCTTAAAATCATTATTCTTCGTCCCAAGATCAACAATCGTTCCGTTCGTACTCACACCAACTCCGGTTATATTGGAAATTGCCGTAAACGCCTGGTTTACCGTCCCACTCACCTCCTCGACCGTATACGTATCAAAAATCAAATCGTTCGCTCCGGTCGATGCCACCCCGCTCGCATTAGTTGTAATCGTCTTCACGATTGTTCCTGAGCTATTTCTAATGTTAAAGCTCACCCCCGCAAACGCAGTATTACTTCCACCATACACACTATGCGTCTTCGTAATTTTAATTCCGCCTCTAATCGCGTTATTTGTAAAACTAAGTGCAGTTGTTCCTCCACTACTCCCGACCGTAAACGACTTACATTCCGTATTTGCAACAAATCCATGACTCGTCGCCGTACTAGCAATCTCCTTCACATAATGCGTCGTCCCCGCATACCACAAATCGCCACTTGCCGCATACCCGCTCGAGTTAAGCGTTAAAGTATGCTCAAGCGTCGTACAACTCGAATTACTATACACTCCAAACTGAATCCCCTCCAAACTCGTCTGGCCTGTCCCCAAATTATAATAGTTCGCAGTCTTCTGAACACTCACCCCACCTTTTGCGATCGGCGTATTCGGAATCGCCGTCGTCGCCGTCTGCTTCCCAGTAGAGCTCGGAGTATAAGTATATGTATTATTATTTAGCTGATACCCGCTCGGAGGTGCCGATTCATAATAACTCATCACAACGCCGACCGGCACGCTAAAATACTGAGTATATCCGTTTGAGTTCGTTGTACTTGTCCCGCCATACGCGTCTGTACCATCCCAAGACCCGACCACAATCGTCGCTCCGGCTAACCCATTTCCATTTTCATCGACTTTCCTCACCCTCACCTTCGCAAGAGCCGCCTCATATTGAATCCACCCCACGGTCTGCTTTGTCGAGTCGTCAGGTATCGCAACATACATCGTATAGGACTTATACATCTGCGAGAACATACTATTGCCCGCATAATAATTATTTATTGTCGTAATCCAATTATTTAACGCTGTCACATTTGCGACCCCATTCGTATCTCCGTTATACAAATACCCAACCATAATATGTCCAACAACAAAAGCTGCGTCATTCTCGTTTGTTACGCTGTGAGAACCAGCAATTTGTGTCAAAATATCCACCCAAGAATCATATCCGGATTGCATCCATCCTCCCCAAGGAGTCGCCGAACCGCCTTCGTGTCGACCATCCGTCAAAATCATAATCTGAACCATGCTCTGATATCCCGAACGAGAATCAGAAACTTCCGTAATCGTCCCAGTCCCAGCCGGCACGCCCTTACTCGGCTGAACACACATCGCCTCAAATGTCCCGGCGTTTCCTGACACGCTATAAATCCGCGTTGTCGTCCCGCCATAAGAAAAAACTACTCCAGTCGAAGAAATCGTCGCCGTCCCACCAATCGCCGCCTTAGCCCATTTTTCACGGGTCATAAGGAAAAAAGCCGACCCCGCCGAAACCAAAAAAATCGCCAAAACTAGCGCAATAATCTTAGCTTTTTTACTAAACTTCTTCAAAGGTTTTAACATTTCATTATTCATTATAACTTTTAAGGTTTCTAAAATCAACCCGTTTTTGTTTAAATTCCGACTATTTTTCTGTGTTATAATTCTTCTATGAAACTAATCGTTGCCTTCGGCAATCCCGGCCCAGAATACAACTTCACTCGCCACAATTTCGGGTTCCTTGCACTCGACTTCTTTTTTAAGCTAAATAACTATTCTTGGGAGCCCCACGAAAAATACAACTCAATCTATAAGAAAATCGACAATATTATATATATAAAACCCCAAACTTTTTATAACAACATCGGCGATTCCGTTCTGGCATGGAAAAACTTTTATAAAATCCCGTCCGAAAATATCCTCTGTATCTGCGACGATTTTAACCTCCCGTTCGGAACATTTCGCTCGCGCAAAAAAGGCTCCTCCGGAGGGAACAACGGCCTGAAATCCGTCATCTCCTCCCTCGGAACCGACACATTTCCTCGTCTTCGCCTTGGGACAGGGAACGACGAACTTCGGAAAAAAATCGGAGATGTCGATTTTGTTCTCTCGAAATTCACTCCCGCCGAAAAAGAAAAACTCCCCGAAGTCCTAAACCGCTTGACAACCATGCTAAAATAAAACTATGCCAAAAAACCTAGTTATCGTCGAGTCTCCCGCAAAAGCAAAAACAATCGAAAAATATCTCGGAAAAGACTTTCGAGTTCTTTCTTCTGTTGGGCACATCCGAAAGGACACAAAAGTCGACGTAAAAAACGATTTTGCTGTTACCTACGAAATCGACCCTGGCCACAAAAAAGTCGTCGCCGAACTTAAAAAAGCGACCAAATCCGCCGATGTCATCTGGCTTGCGACTGACGAAGACCGCGAAGGCGAATCTATCTCTTGGCATCTTCTCGAAGTGCTTAAACTCCCGAAATCGACCCATCGAATCACCTTCCACGAAATCACCAAACCCGCTCTCGAAACCGCGATAAAAAATCCTCGCACCGTCGATATGTCAATGGTCTCGTCTCAACAAGCCCGCCAAACCCTCGATATGCTTGTTGGCTTCGACCTCTCTGGCATCGTCCGCCGAAAAGTCCCTGGTGCCATTTCTGCCGGACGCGTCCAATCCCCCGCCCTGCGTCTGGTTGTTGAAAAAGAACGTGAAATAAAAAACTTTGGCGAAAAGTTCAACTTTAAAGTCGCTGGCGACTTCGTTTCAAAAGACGACACTCATTTTCAAGGAGTCTTAGAAAAAAACTCCCCCTCGTCCGAAGCCGAAGCAAAAGACCTTCTGGCTTCCTTAAAAACTGCGTCTTATCAAGTCTCTGCCGTCGACCGCTCTGAAGCCGACAAGGCTAATCCCGTCCCGTTCGCCACCGCCGCTCTCCAAATCGAAGCAAACGCCCGTCTCGGTTTTTCGTCTTCGACAACCATGCGCGCGGCACAAGGTCTTTATCAAGCCGGCCATATTACTTACCACCGTACAGATTCCTTAAACCTCTCGACCCAAGCCCTTACCGCAATTTCCGCCTATATAAAATCCAATTTCGGCGAAAAATACCTTCGAGTCCGTCATTTTAAAACCAAATCTGCCGGCGCTCAAGAAGCTCACGAAGCAATTCGCCCGACCCATATTGAAGTCGAAACCGCCGGTGCAAACGACTTCGAACGTCGTCTCTATCATCTTATCCGGACTCGCACCATTGCGACTCAAATGTCAAACGCAAAAGTCGCAAAAACCACCATTTTTCTCACTCCAAGCACCGCGCCTAAAAACATATTCGTCGCGCGTGGCGAAGTCGTTATCTTTGATGGCTTCTTAAAAGTTTACGGAAAGTCGAAAGACCTCGAACTCCCTGCGCTCGAAATCGGCGACAAAGTCCTCGCATCTTCTATTACCGCTCGCCAAACCTTCTCAAAACCCCCTGCTCGCTACACCGAAGGCTCCCTCGTAAAAAAGCTCGAAGAGCTGGGAATCGGCCGTCCATCTACCTATGCCTCGATTATGTCCGCAATCCAATCCCGTGGCTACGTCAAAAAAGGCGAAGGTGAAGGAATAAAACGCGACGTAATCGAGCTTAAACTCGAAAATTCTTCTATTTCCCGCGAAGTCGTTTCCGAAAAAGCCGGCGCAACAAAAGGAAAACTCATTCCTACGCCCGTCGGCGAGCTAGTCTCGGATTTTCTCACCGACAACTTCGACCAAATCGTTGACTATGGCTTCACCG
Source organism: Candidatus Saccharimonadota bacterium (assembly GCA_017406405.1). Taxonomy (GTDB): domain Bacteria; phylum Patescibacteriota; class Saccharimonadia; order Saccharimonadales; family Saccharimonadaceae; genus Nanosyncoccus. The sequence continues at coordinate 61,940 of JAFQYO010000016.1, read as the reverse complement.
CCGACGTCGAACAAAAACTAGACCTTATCGCCGAGAGGAAACTCGACCGTATAAAAATGCTCCGAGATTTTTATACTCCATTTTCCGAACTCATCGACCACTCCGCCTTCCTCGAACGATACAATTCCGCAACCGAGCTCGGAATCGACCCGAAAACCGGAAAAAAGGTTTATGCAAAAATCGGTAAAAACGGTGGTTTTATCCAGCTCGGCGAAAACGAAAAAGAATCTGGCGAAAAACCCCGCTTTGCTCCACTCCCGAAAGGAAAAACCGTCAAAGAAATAACGCTCGAAGAAGCTTTAAAACAGCTTTCTCTCCCCTCCCTCCCCCGTTCGCTCGGAAAAGCAAAAGACGGGACCGAACTCATCGCCGCCGCCGGACCCTTCGGCCCTTACCTAAAAGCAGGAAAATACAACATCTCAATAAAGGGTCAAGACCCCTATAAAATCGATTTTTCGACCGCGAACGAATTTTACGAAAAGAAACTTAAATCTGTCATTAAAGACTTCGGAAACGGAATCATGATTCTAGACGGTGCGTACGGCCCATACATAAAAGGCCTCGGCCGCCGAAACAACTTGAAAATCCCTAAAGACCTCGATGCGAAAAAAATCACAAAGAAAAAAGCCGAAGAAATGCTTCTTGAAAAATTCGGAACTCGTGCTCTTCCTGGTTCTGATGCTATAAAAAAGACAACCAAAAAATCTTCCACAAAAAAATCATCAAAATCATCCGTCAAATCAAAAAAATCAGTAAAGAAAACCACAAAAAAGTAAACACAAGTATAATTTTCTTGCTTTTTTTGTAAAATTTGTGATACAATAATTCCTAGGATAAATTTTATTAAAAGCACCTTTATTAAATCTACGAAGTCCAACTTTTTCCAGTTGACATAAAGTAATTTTTATGATATTATATATTTAAATTTTTAATATTAACGGGGTGGAATAAGGAAAAACCAATGGAGCAAAATGCGGACATTATCGCTCGTGCGATTAATGGCAGCCTACAGATTATAGAACAAGACCGTGAGCGGCAAATCGTCGAAAAACGTTTTGGTCTCAAAGGTCAAAAAGAAACTCTCGAACAAATCGGTGAGACTCTCTCCGTTACTCGCGAACGTGTTCGTCAACTCGAAAAAGTCATTCTTGTCCGCCTCCGTGTTGCCGCAAGAGAAGGAAAAATCCCCGAACTCGCCCAAGCCGAAAAAATCATCATCAGAAATCTCGCCGAAATCGGCCGTGTCGCCCGCGTAAACTCCCTTGCTGATAAGATTTATGGTCGCTCCACCACAAATCCCGAAAAAGCCGGTCTTACCTTCCTCGGCGATATTTCCTCCGCCTTAACCGTTGTTTCCGAAAACGACAAATACAACAGCGCTATCGCTATTTCTGATGCCGGCGACGAAAAACAAATCCGCGCAAAAGTCGATGAAATCGTCTCCATCATAAAATCAAACAAAGCTCCGATGACTCTCGACGAGCTCGATATGAAACTTTCTTACGAACATCCTTCTCAAATTTCCGCAACAGCTTCCGTTTCTAAACTCCTCTCGACTCTTAACGGTCTCTGGGGTCTCTCGAAATGGCCAACCGTAAACCCGAAAAACATTCGCGACAAAATCTACGTCATCCTCGAAACAAAAAAACAACCCATGCATTTTAACGACATTGCGACCGCAATCGCAGAGTCAAATTTCAAACGCAAAAACGTCACAACCCAAGCCATCCATAACGAACTAATCAAAGACCCTCGGTTTGTCCTGATTGGTCGCGGAATTTACGCCCTTGATACTTGGGGTTATAAAAAGGGAACTGTCTCTGACATTATTATCGGCATCTTAAAAAGCTACGATCGTCCACTCTCCCGAGAAGAAATCGTCGCCGAGGTTCTGAAATCCCGCAAAGTAAAAGAAACTACGATTCTTCTCAATCTTCAAAACAAAAAACTTTTCGAACGCGTCGACAAAAATTCCTATCGTCTCGTCTCTACTAAAAATTAACCATAATCTTTAGACTTTTTATCGAAAATATGCTAAAATAGTCTTAATGTTTGTGCAATTTATTCATTTTATTTTAACCCCGATTGTATGGATTCCGCTCGTCGGATTATTTGCCTTCCTGACTTATCGAAACTATAAACAAGCAAACCGCTTAAAGGTCCTTAATGTCGACTCAGTTCTTCTCATGCTCGAAATCCCTCGCACGAACGATAAAAAGGAACTTGCCGCGGAACAACTTTTCGCTTCTCTCCATGGCATCCTCCGCGACAAAAACGAGCTTAAAAACTCAGGTGGCGTCCAAGAACACCTTTCTTTTGAAATTGTCTCGACCGGCGGCCAAATTCGCTTTTACGTCTGGGTCCCCAAAATCCTCCAGTCCTTTGTCGAAGGCCAGATTTACTCCCAATATCCGACCGTCCAAATCTTCAAATGTGACGACGACTACGTCGATAACCGCCATAAACACTCCATTATCTATTCCTCCGAACTGACTCTGACTGAAGATTCCGCTCTCCCGATAAAAACCTTCGATACATTCGAAGTTGACCCACTCGCCGGGATAACCGGAACTCTAGCGAAGCTCGACAGTGACCAACACGAAGAACTCTGGATTCAAATCCTGACCCGCCCGATTGCCGACGATTGGCACAAAACCACGACCGACCGCTGGATTTCCCGCGTAAAGTCCGGGAAAATCGGCCGTTCGACGACTTTCCTCGATATGAAATATCTTTTAGAGCTCATCGCTGCGCTCTGGACTCCTCCTTCTGGTAGCGACGGCGCTTCTGGCTCGGAAATCTCCGAACGCGACAAAACTCGCATCGCTAAAGCCGAAGAAAAAGCAACAAAGCTCGGTTACGAAGTAAAAATTCGTCTAGCTTACCTCGGGAACGACGAAATAAACGCAAAGCTAAACATGCAAGCCCTCGTCGGCACCTTTAAACAATTCAACTCAACAAACCTAAACGGTTTTAAAGTCGCTAACAGCACCTTCAACCCCGAAGCTCTCGACGCTTATAAACTCCGCCAATTCACCGACAACGGCTTCATCCTAAACATCAGCGAGCTCGCCAGCGTCTATCACCTCCCCCACACCAGCGTCGAAACCCCGAACATCGTCTGGGCGAACTCAAAAACCGCCGAACCCCCCGCAAAGCTCCCGCTCTTGACTGGAAACCCCGCGACCGACGAAAACATCTCCGCCTTTGGCATGACAAATTTCCGCGGCATAAACCACCAGTTCGGTCTGCTTCGTCGCGACCGCTCTCGCCACGTCTATATCATCGGCCAAACAGGCGCCGGAAAATCTGGCCTTCTTGAACTCTTTGCTCTCTCCGATATTTTCTACAACCAAGGTTATTGTATTATTGACCCCCACGGCGACTTCGCAATAAACAACCTTCGCTTTATCCCCGAAAGCCGTATAAAAGACGTCGTCTATTTCAACCCCGCCGACACGGCCCATCCTGTCGCCTTTAACCCTCTCGAACTCTCCGACCCAGCTCGCAAGCCGAACGTCTCCTCGGAAGTCATCGGCGTCCTAAAACGCATGTTCGGCGATTCTTGGGGTCCTCGTCTTGAGCATATCCTCCGTTACACTCTCCTTGCTCTTCTCGACCGCCCAGAAACCACTCTCCTCGACATCTCCCGGATGCTAACCGACAAAGACTTCAGAAAGGAAACTCTCGACTATTGTAAAGATGTAACCGTCCTTCAATTCTGGAAACAAGAATTTGGAACCTGGAACGAAAAACAAGTAACCGAAAGTATTGCCCCGGTTCTGAATAAAGTCGGCGCTTTCACAGCGAACCCAATTATCCGAAACATCGTCGGCCAGCCAAAATCCTCCTTCGACATCAGAAAAATCATGGACGAAGGAAAAATCCTAGTAGTAAACCTATCTAAAGGTTTAATCGGCGAAGACAATGCCGGTATCCTTGGCGCCTTCCTCGTGACAAAAGTCCAACTCGCCGCCATGTCTCGTTCTGATATCCCCGACGTAAAGGACCGCCGTCCTTTCTACCTCTATGTAGACGAATTCCAGAACTTCGCAACCGACTCATTTGCCGTCATCCTCTCCGAAGCAAGAAAATATGGCCTAAACCTCACCGTTGCGAACCAATACATCGCCCAAATGACTGATTCCGTCCGCGACGCCGTCTTCGGAAACGTCGGCACGACCATTTCCTTCCGCGTCTCCGCCGACGACGCTCCGCTCCTCGTAAAACAATTCGAGCCAACTTTCGACACGAACGACCTTATCCAAATGAACAACCGAAACTTCATTATCTCTATGATTATTAACGGGGAAAAGGTCCCCGCCTTCTCCGCTACGACCCTCCAAATCCCGGCCTCCCCTCACGATAACCTCGAAGAAATCATAGACTCGAGTCGCGCTCAATATTCCCGCCCTCGCTCCGAAGTCGAAGCAGAAATTCGCGAGACAATTGAAGCGAGCGAAAAATACAAACGCGAGCTCTCTGCCTCTGGAAAGCCCTCCGGAGAACAGGGAATCATCACAAATTCCGCTCCCCCGAAATTCATGTTTAAATCGTCCGATATTCAAAAATCCAAGTCCTACAAACCCGAAGCAGCTCGTTTCAAAGCCGAACAAAAACCGTACAAACCTCCTCGCGAGCTCACCCCCCAAGAACAATTCAAAAAACTCAAACTTTCCCCTTCTGAAGCCGAAGAAAAATCCGACCGTCCGAGCTTAAAAGACCTTGGAAAATTATTTGCCGAGAAGAAATCAGAAGAAAAACCCGAAAACGAACAGGGAATCATCTCTTCTTCAGAAAAGCCCTCAAAACGCTCTAAAAGCCGTAAAAAACGCCAAAAAAGGGAACGGAAAGCCGCTCAGGTTCAGCCAACCTCCTCTCCAAAACCAGTCGCCCCAAATCCAGCTTCTCTAGCCGCTCCAAAGCTATCGAACTCCTCAAATCCCCCTCTTGATAAAAACGGTGACGGAATTATCTCTCTCCGCGAACAATCCGAAGCATCGGAAGGCTTCCTCTCCATTTCTCATTAAGCCCATGCTTTCTTCTCTATAAAATCTGTCATATAATATCCCTGTCGACAATTTTTTCAAAGGGGGTAGACAATGAGAAAAAATCACGATGCACCTGATACTGAAGAGAATCTTCACCATCTACTCTGGGACAGACGTACCTGGAATCAGACCCCGAGCTCAAAAGCCTTGCGCGAGTTCTGGTATTGTCGGATCTATATTCCTACAACCTTACATCAGAGAATCCATCGTCTGGTGACATACATTCCTCCTCCGTCCCCAGTCTTATGTGATGAGACACTTATTCAGTTAATCCAACTTGAACGCCACGATACGCTCCATCAAAGCGACTCTATCGACAAAAGAATAAAAATCCTTATCTTTTGCCTCGATACGGGCAAAAACGGAACGATAAAAGCGCTAAAAGAGCAACTTGACGCGATAGAACACTTTTAGGCCGAGACTTCTCGGCCTTTTTACTCGGCCAAATCATTTTTCCCGCGGCATCCAACATTCGTTTCTTTCCATACTCCAAATGTCGCACAATAACTATTTTGAGACATTACGCTTATGGTTATAAGACGATTACACTATCGTCTAGAATAAATAAACCAAGAGGGGAATACTGAAACGAGTCCAAAAAATAAACATTCTGCCGGAAGCTATCATATATTATATGATGCAACTATAAGGTGGAAAACAAATGTTTTTCCACCTTAAACAACCTATAAACTATGCCTCCATGAAGCGATAAATTCCACCACACGACCATCACGAAAACCGCCTAAAATTCATAAAACTCGCCGACTGACCAGCCGCCTCGCTAAAATTCATAAAATTCACGCAAAATCCATAAAATTCGCATTTCCCTGCTTTTCCCCACTTTTTTATGAAAACGAGAAAAAATTTTCTGAAAAAAGTTTTACAATAAAAAATCCAACAAAATTTCCAAAGAACAAAAACCGAACATTTAGGGAATTAAACAAAACTAAAGTTCCCTAATCTTCTCAAAATACTTATAAAGCCCCTGGACATGATTCTCGAGAAAATAATAATGACGCACATACGCGATAGAAATCCCGGTCATCATCAAATCAAGTATCCCTAACATAATTAGCATGCTCGTTGGTAGGACCATAAATAGCTCCAGCCCAATCGTCACCCCAAGCAACAAAATCGTTATCCCGACAAAAAACAACATAACAAGAAGATGGATAAGTCGCTCGTGTTGAAAATTTTTCACCATCTCCGAATGGAGCTCGAAAAGCCTCTTTCCTCTTTCCTTCCCTGCCCGAGTTTCCCTTTCAATAAACTTCTCGTATTCCCGAATTTGTTTTTCCATGTCTAAATTATACCACACATTCTGCTTATGCAATAATTCCCTTCTCGCGACTACGGCCTCCTCAGCGCCCCATTATCGTATGTGAGGAGTGGAGATTACGCCTGGGCATCTACATTTCTTAACTATAGAGGCGAACGTGGCCACTATTGGTCGCTTCGTTCCAGCAATACTACGTACTCCGACTACCTGAGCTTCTACTCGTCGCACTTAAGCCCTCGGAGCAACGACCGTCGCGGCGTCGGGTTTGCGGTGTATTCCCGCGACTACGGCCTCCTCAGCGCCCCACTATCATATGTGAGGAGTGGAGATTACCGTTATTATTCTACCGAACTTTTCGTCAGAGGTTCGGGCGGCTACTATTGGTCGCTTCGTCCCAACAATACTACGAACTCCAGCTGCCTGAGCTTCCGCTCATCGTACTTAGACCCTCAGTACGGCAACACTCGCGGAAACGGGTTTGCGGTGCGTTGCGTATCCTCTTTTCTCCTCCCGCGACTACGGCCTTCTCAGCGCCCCATTATCGTATGTGAGGAGTGGCGATTATGTCTGGAACTCTACGGGGCTCGACTACAGAGGTTCGCGCGGCCACTATTGGTCACTTCGTTCCTACAATACTACGCTCTCCAACTACCTGTACTTCGACTCATCAAGCTTGAACCCTCAGCGCAACAACAATCGCGGAAGCGGGTTTGCGGTGCGCCTCCCGCGACTACGGCCTCCTTAGCGCCCCATTATCATATGTGAGGAGTGGTCACTACAGTTGGCTCACTACAAATCTTAACTACAGAGGTTCTCGCGCGCGCTACTGGATATCTCGCTCCCACACAAATTCAGAATCATTCTACTTAACTTTTTATTCAACAAATTTAGACCCAAAACCCTTCGACAATCGCGGCTACGGGTATGCGACGCGTTGCGTATCAAAAGTTTATATCCTCACAATTTATAATCCCTCAATACCGATCTCTTTTCCTCCCGCGACTACGGCCTCCTCAGCGCCCCATTATCGTATGTGAGGAATGGCTACTACAGCTGGTACTCCGCGGAATTTCTTCTCAGAGGTTCACGCGGCTACTATTGGATTCTTCGTTCCGACGATACTGCATATTCAAAAAGCTTACGTTTCTACTCATCAGACTTAGATCCTCAGAACTTCTACCGTCGCGGCTACGGCTTTGCGATACACTTCTAGGGTCATATTCTTCCCTTTTCATAAATAAGGTCGTCCTCGACATGCCAAATCTTTCCACCCGCGACTACGGCCTTCTTAGCGCCCCATTATCGTATGTGAGAAGTGGCAGCTACAGCTGGAGCTCTACTGGGCTTAGCTACAGAGGTTCGAGCGGCTACTATTGGTCGCTTCGTTCCTACACTACTACGAACTCCGACAACCTGGGCTTCGACTCATCAGGCTTGAGCCCTCAGAACTACCACAATCGCGGCTACGGGTTTGCGGTGCACCGCATAATCCCCGCACCCCGCTTAAACTTCCCAACCCTCACCATTTTAAAACCACTAAAAAAGCCCCGATTTCTCAGGGCATTCAAAAACCGGCTGTCTCGTCAGAAACTTCCTCAAGCTCTAGCCAAAAATCTTTTGGCACATAAATCCAGTATTCTCTTTTCTGAAGCTCCCAATCCGTATCGAACCTTCTCCATAAAAAAACTGTCTTACTCCTTGTCTCGACCCCAACCAAATCCACCCTCACTATATCTTCCTCTCTCGTTCGAATCACATTTCCGACCCAGGGAATTCGTTCGCTTGTTATCTCCTCAATTCTCTCGCTCCCCTCCTCTAAATCATATTCCCTTCCGCGCAGGACAACATTCCGTGTCAACTCTCGAGACTTAAACCCACCCAAGAAAACCAACACACAGTTTATTACAGCCATCCCCATCCCAGCTATCACAAACACCATCGCCCCGGTTTCGGACAACATAGTCTTCCCTTTTCTTCGACAAATCATCCGAGAAAGCTTCATCGCTCCATACGCACCAACAAACACCGTCCCGATAACAAAAATCCAATAAGTCCATCTATAAACAACTTGAGTCAAATCCTCACCCCCTTCCGGCTATCTCTTAATGTACGATTACCCTATAAAAATTATACCACACGAAAAATTTCGAGCGCGGAGCGAATCTCCAAAAACCTCAGAAAATCCGCCCCCTAGAGCCCCTATTTCCAGTACCCTTTCCTTTCGACTCTCACATCGACATACTGAACTTCGTTAATTCCCTGTCCTTCGAGATAATCTATCATTTTCACTCCGTCCTCAGCACTGACCGCCGGATTCCTATCAAGCGAAATCTTCAAAAACCCAGAAAATCCCTCAACTTCAACATCGATTTCTCTAACTTTATCCGCGGGCAACCTCGCTCGGGTTATCTTCCTCCCGAGTGCACTAAACTCGTCCTCAAGATTGACTAAATACTCTCGAATTTTCGTCGGCAGTTCTTTCATCACCTGCCCGCTCTGTTCGTCAATCACCTCAACGCTCGGCTCTCTAATCACAACTTCTTCTCGTCCTCTCCGCTCGAGCCAATCCATCCACCCCTGAACCGCCTTCACCGAAAGTACGATTAAAAGAATTATCAAAACCACAACCGCAAAAACCGAAACCCGTTTCTGCTTTCGATATTTCTTCCTAACCCGTTCTCGCTCCGAATCGCTCTCCGGTCGCGACCTTCGCCCTGCGATTGTTTTACCTGTCGTGACCATTCCGCTCACCCTTACTCTTATTATCTTCTCTTGACAAACCTTCCTTTTTATTCTCTCCCACCTCTATTACAATCTCCGCCAATCTCTTAGCCGCGTCCGCCTTCACCTCTTCATGAAGCTTCTCCGCGAGCGCCCTCCGCTTCGCTGGCTTCTTGACCAGTTCCCTAACCTTCTCAATTAACAACTCCGGCTTCTCGACCATTTTATCATCTCTTACCATCTCCGCCGCCCCGAGTTTCTCAAGCCGCTCTGCGTTCTTGACTTGATGCCCTCCCGGAAGTTTTTCAAAAGGAACTAGCACGACCGCCTTCGCTAAAGCCGCCAGCTCCGCAATCGTCGTTGCCCCCGCCCGAGAAATCACAATATCCGCCGCCCCGAGCAGCTCGTCCATGTTCGAATTAAATTCCCACATCCTAAAATTGCTTTTTAGAGTCGCGTCTTCCCATTCTTCATATTTTTTCAGCTCAACCATTTGTTCATAATGTTTCCTCCCCGCAATAAGCCCCACGCTCGCATTCTTCAGCATCTCCGGCAAAATCTTTGTCATCGCCTCGTTTATATGCTCCGACCCCTGACTCCCCCCCGTAACGACCACGAGTGGCTTCTCCGTAGAAAACCCAAATCCCCGTTTAAGGCTTATCTGTTTCGGAAGCTCGACCCTCTTAAATTCATCGCCGATAGGAATCCCGACCCACTCCCAATTTTTCTTCCGTTCCCTATCCTCCTCAGAAACCTCGAATTTCACCCCCATAGCGACAACTTTCGCTTTCTTCATTAAAACCCTGTTTGCAAGACCCGGCGTCGCGTCGCTCTCATGAATCACAAACGGAATTTTCAGCCAAGAAGCAACTAGCCCGACCGGAAGCCCGACAAACCCGCCTTTAAGAAAAATCGCATCTGGTCGCTCTTTTTTCGAAACAAGCCTAAAAAAGCTCTGTAAAATCCCACCAAGAAACCCAAAAAATCCGACAAAATTTTTACAAATCAAATCAACAAACGTAATCTGAAAATTCCGAAAATAATCCAAAAAACCCCATCCCGCATATCTCCGGAATTTCCCCGACCAAACTTTCCGAACTCGGATAGGAAGCTCCCCTCTCTCCTTCCCAAGTGTTGTAAGTTTTACAACATTTTTATAATATTTTCGGTCTGTCCAAAATTCAATCTTCGCCCGCGGTTTTTTCTCTAAAATCTCCCTGACGACCGCAATCGCCGGAGTAATATGTCCCCCGCTACCTCCGCCTACGACTAGAATTTTCATTCAATCTTCCCTTTCTCAAATGCTCATTACTGTATTTCTTTTGCTTGAGTTCTTTTTCTCTTCTAGTATAGCACGAAAGTTGCGCCACAAGCCCCAATCCCAGCGCCGCAAACATCATACTTGTCCCCCCATAACTCAACAACGGCAAAGTTATCCCCGTGAGCGGAATCAGCCCCGTCATCGCCATCACATTTACTGCCATCTGCACCCCGACCCAAGCAAACACTCCAATCGCCACCAACCTCTGTTCATCATCCGCCCCATATTCCGCAACCCGCAAAATCCTCATCAAAAGCACCATAAACGCCATCACAATCCCCATTAGCCCCAAAAACCCAAACGTCTCCCCCATCACCGCAAACACCGAATCGTTTATACTCTCAGGCAAATATCCCGTCGCCTGCACGCTGTTCCCAATCCCCACTCCCGCGAGCCCTCCCGTCCCGATTGCAATCAACGCATTTTCAATATGATAATTATCCGACCCTTCCCCGTTAATAAACGTCATCACTCTCTCCATTCTGTGCGCGCTCGTCGTCACTGCGAGCACCCCCGCGACTAAAAGCGCCGCCCCAACCCCGACAATCCTCCCCATCGACACTCCGCTCATAAACACCATAGAAAATATAATCGCAACAATCACAATTCCCGTCCCTAAATCCTTTTGTAGCACCACTACAAACCCGAGCGCGAGCACGCTCACCACCCCGAGCGGAAGCCAAAAATCACTTGTCTCGAGCTTCCCTTCCCGCTTCCTCTCCGCCGCAAGTTGCGACAAATACAAAACCATACCGAGCTTTATTATCTCTGCCGGCTGAATACTCCCAAACCCCCCGAGATTTATCCATCTACACGCCCCGAGTTCGCATCTCGCAATCCCCGACCCTGCCTTCGCCGCGACATATAAAACCGCACACAACAAAAACCCGACCACAAGCACCCATTTTCCATATTTTCTCGTCTTCTCATATGGGAACTTAAACGCAAAAACAAACGCCGCCGTACTTATCGCCACGTTCACTAACTGATGAACGAAAAAATAATTCTGTCCAAGTTCCGACCCATAAGCCGCATTCATAAAATTCACCCTCATCGGCCCAATCGCATAAATCACAATCAGCCCAACAAGAAGCAACAAAAACGTCATAAAAGAAATAATCCTATCGCTTTTATGTTTCCTCACTCCTGCCATCCGTCCCACCTCAGCCATTTTTACATAATCCCCGAAACGCTAGCCAAAAACAGTCCTAGAATCGCCCCAATCCCCGCCAAAATCCAAAATCTCATCACAACCTTCGCCTCTCCCCACCCTTTCGCCTCTAAATGATGATGGATCGGCGCAGATATAAAAATCTTCCGCTTAAAGAACTTCTTACTTATTATCTGAATTAAACTACTCCCCGCCTCAACCACTAACATCGCTCCAATCACCGGAAGCAACAAAAACGCATTCGTCATCATCGCCACCACTCCAAGCCCTGCCCCGAGTGCAAACGACCCGACGTCTCCCATCATAAACCTTGCCGGCGGCACATTAAACCAAACATACGACAAAAGCCACCCGACAACCGTCAAACAAAACCCAAACAACATCCATTGTCCCTGAAATAACGCCAAAACCCCGTACGCACCATAAGCCAGCATCATCAGCCCTCCCGCAAGCCCATCAAGCCCATCGCTAATATTGACCGCGTTGCTCGTCGCCACGACCGCAAACGCGAACAAAATCACCATCCCAATCCCCCCGATTTCCAAATTCCCCACAAACGGCACCATCACCGTCGTCCATCCGAGCTTATACGCAAAAAACCATCCGAGGACAAGCCCCACGCCCGAAATCATCAAAAACTTAGCTGGCGCCCGAAGCCCGGCCGCACCTTTCCCGCTCCCAAATACATTTATCAAATCATCAACCAACCCGACAAAACTTCCCCCGAGAAATCCCGCGAGCGGCAACCACGTCTGCCCTCTATCCCAGTTACAAAAAACTGTCACAATCGTAACCGCCACGACCCCAACCACCCCCGCCATCGTCGGAAACGCTCGCTTAAACTTGTGCGCGTGAAGTTTCGTCATAACCGGCAAACTCTTCCCATCAACCGCCGTCTTTTTCTGTTTTTTCCAAAACTTATATTTATACGCAAAATACGTATAAATAGGGGTCAAAAACATCGCCAAAAGAAACGCCGCCAGGGTCAAAATCATCCCATAAAACAGCTCATGATTTATTGTCGCTTTAAACATACTTTTCTATTTTACCCTTCCTTTGGCTTTATTTTCAAGTACTTTATCATATAATTTGATATTTCGCTAAACACCGGAAGCGCATAAGTCTCCGCGCTCGTCGTTTCCCCGTCCTTCCAAATCCTCACCATAACAGTATACTCCGGCAGTTCCCCCTCGACTCCCCCAAATCCGACATACGTCGCGACCCACTCGTCCATCGAGTACTTCCCGTCTCTAATAACCTGCGCTGTCCCCGTTTTTCCCCCAATATAATATCCCGCCGGGTCCGTCCCGTTCGTCCGATACGCCGTTCTCGTCCCGTACAACATCTCCCTCATCGTCGCACTCGTCGTCTCCGCGATAACCTGCTCGCCCTCTCCTCTCTGTTTCTCAATCAGCTCCCCGTCCTTCATCTCTCCCTTGACTATGGTTGGCGTTACCTTCTTTCCTCCGTTTACGAGCGTATTATACCCAGAAATCACCTGCATCATCGTAACTAACATGTTCTGCCCAAACGTCATATTAGCATACAACGAATCTCGCCCGTCCCCTTCGACCGGGTCCCCAATCAGCCCAAGACTCTCATAAAGCTCGACTCCCGTCTCTCTCCCTAGCCCAAATTTATCCGTATAATACTCATACAACTTTTTTCTCCCCTCCTCCGTAACTTGCGTCGCATCTCCCCCGATAAGCTTCAGTGCATAAATACTCCCCGTGTTTAAGCTCCAGTTAAACGCCTTCTGGATACTCGTCGTCCCGAGCAAATACTCATATTGACTCGCATTCTTTATTTGCCACCCGTCTATCGTCTCATATCCATAGTTCGTATAAGTCGTCTCCGGCGTCAAAACCCCTAAGTCTATTCCCGTCGCAAACGTAAATCCCTTACAAACACTCGCTGGCTCATACGGGTCTTCCGTCACTCTATTTATATATATATCCGCGCTCTCGACATCTCCATAGTTTGCTGGATCATACCCCGGAAGATTCACCATCGCGAGTATCTCGCCCGTTTTCGGGTTCATCACGACCGCGCTCGCTTGGTCCTTCCCAAACTCGTCCATTTTCTGTTGTAAAATTCGCTCGACATTACTCTGAACATTCCTGTCAATAGTGAGAACTACATTTTTCCCGTCCTCCGCCGGAATTTTCACATTATTATCTCCGATAGAAAGCGCAACGCTATTGACGTCCGCCACTGTTTTTAAGAGCCCGTCCTTCCCTTTCAGCTCATCATTGAGTGCTCCCTCGACCCCATATTGTCCCTCGCCGTCGGCGTTCACAAACCCAAGCATCCTAGCCCCGAGCGTCCCCTCCGGATAAACTCGTTTTGTACCTTCCTTGATATAAACCCCCGAAAGCTCCTCACTCTGAATTTTAAGCGCCTCCGCCCGCGGAACCCCCCGCGCGACAAGAAAATACCTTTTCGTCTTGTCCGAAAACGCCTCTTCCTTCGTCGCCGTCAGATATCCTTTCATGTCTTCCCCAAAAATCATTTTCCCGACTTCTTCTTCATTCGCCACCATCGGGTCAATCACAATCGTATAAACCCTCTCGTTCATCACGACCTGAACTGGCTCGCTCCCATCCATCATATAAATCTCCCCCCGCTTCGCCTTAATCGTGTTCTCGAGCGTATGCTGTTCTTCCGCCTTCGCGACCCACTTCCCGTTCTGAACAATCTGCACAAAAAACAGCCGCAGCGAAATTATGCCCGCAACGGCAAACAAAACAACTCGAAGTGTTTTTACTCGATTATCCATCTTATGTTTTTCATTATATCACAAACCCCTCATGCTCAAAAATCTTCGGTTTATTCCGCGTACCCAGAAACTTGTCCAACTTCCATATTCGCCGCAACTTCGCTCGAACTGTTCGCGCCGATTGAAGTCAACTTCGATCGCTCAAACGCCAAATCTTCCTTCTGAGCCTGCAACTCCGCAATCTCGCTTTCCACTTTCGAAAGTTCATAGTCATAACTCGTCGCTTTTGTCCCCTGTGTCACATAAATCAACCCAACAACAAGCACCAACACTCCAAAAATCACCGTTTGAGAAACGCTCCCAAGAGTCTTTGGGGTATGTCGAACTATATTCCTGTTTCTCACCCATGTTGAACTTGATTCACGCATTAAAAATGTCATCCTCGCTTGTTTATTTTTGTTTTGGTTTGGTGTATGTGACATAGTCCGAAGAGGATTGTCCAAGCAGAGCAATAAGTAACTTGGGTCCTCCTCGGGAAGGTCATATATTTAACACACTCTCTTTAAGACTCCGCAACCATAGTAGTTGTGGTAGCCCGTTCTGGGCCATGTCTTCCCCCATTTTTTCTTTAGCCGGCGTTCCTTCGGACCAGTCCGCTCATTTTATCGAACCAGGTCCGAAGCCGCTAAAGAGCCCCCACTTAGCAAAACGTCACTTTAACTTTTTGTGCACGACTCTTGTTCGAGACTACGATTTGCTTTGGCATATTGCCTCCTTTTTGTATTTGGTTTTTATTTTTATCACACCGAAAATCGAAAAATCACAAAATTTCGAGCGCGCTCACGATTCGCGACAATCCTAACGTCTGACCTCTGTTATTTAGCGTCTTTCCGCAGCCCTAAGTTTCGCACTTCTCGCTCTCGGGTTGATAACTAACTCCGTTTGCTCCGCAACAATTGGTTTTTTCGTCAAAATCCTCAGTTCCGACTCCTCTCCGTGGCTACTCGCGTCCTTAAAAAACTGTTTCACAATCCTATCCTCTAAGCTATGAAAGGTTATGATCGCGACTCTTCCTCCCGGCTTCAAAAGCTTCGGCAAAATCGGCAGAGTTTTCTCTATACTCTCTAACTCTCCGTTCACCTCAATCCTAATCGCCTGAAAGATTCTCGTCGCTGGATGGACTCTCGAATATCCGTTCTTACTCTTTATAAACTCGCTAAGCTCCGTCGTCGTCTTAAACGGC
The DNA here is from genome assembly GCA_017406405.1 of Candidatus Saccharimonadota bacterium. Classification (GTDB taxonomy): domain Bacteria; phylum Patescibacteriota; class Saccharimonadia; order Saccharimonadales; family Saccharimonadaceae; genus Nanosyncoccus. Next base: position 46,435 of record JAFQYO010000016.1, on the reverse strand, counting down.
CTCGCGTGTACAATTTCCCTAGCCATCCTCTTTGCGTTCCCAGGTCTTTCTTCTCCGTATTTCTGAAAAATCTCCGCTAACTTCCGTTCCGAATAGCGGTTCACGACATATTCCGCGGTCAACTCCTGTCTTCTGTCCATTCTCATATCAAGCGGCCCGTCCTTCGAAAAAGAAAACCCTCTTTCTGCTTGGTCTAGTTGCGGTGAAGAAACTCCAAAATCCGCCAGAATCATGTCAAAAGTTTTACCACACTCTACTTCCTTCAGCACCGAGTTATAAAATTCATCATTCACGATATCTATAGGTTCACCTTTGTACTTCCCTCTTAGATATTCCGTCGCGAAAGAATCCCTGTCGACCAAAACCGACTCTTTATAATTCCGTGTCAAATCCAAAACTTCGCTCGCATGTCCTCCATATCCCGCCGTCAAGTCTAAATACGACTCGCCCAGCTTCGGGTTGAGAACTTTAAGCACTTCTGACAACAAAACTGGTTTATGCAGTTCTTCCATATGGTATATTATACCATATTGCTTCTTCTTTAGTTTGAGAACGCTTTACAAGAAATTTCAGCGTTTTTATTTTTGCTTAGATTTTTGTTTTCCCTTACACTTTAGATCCACCACAATAAATTGTGGCCGTTGAGAGACTTATTGTGTAATTGGTTGCAAAGAAAAAAACATATGTTTTGTTCTTCAGAGTTTTAATTGGGAGGTGTTAGTTTCATAACGTACTCACGATTTTGTTGACGCGTATCGCTAAATTTAACCGCGCGCCAAAACTCCCTGTAAACCGTCCTCAAACTGATTTTAATGTACCTTCAGTAGATTTTTTATGTTTAGTTTTTATTTTTACTTCTACCTGAATTAAGTTTAACCGCTTTCCAAAGAAAAATCAAGACTTTTTTTTCGCATTTTTTCAAGTTTTCACCTTCCCTTAAAACTTTTCCACAACCTTGTGGAAAACTATTCACTGGTGATTCCCTCTCCTGTATTTGGATGATTGAACGAATAAACAAAATCCGTCCCAAACCCCGCGACTAAAACCGCACAAATCAAAACCGCCACTTCCGGCTTCAACCTGTTATAAAACGTATCCAAAATCGGCGCGACAAAATAAGTTACTCCCGCTCCCCCCATCGCAAACACCAAAAGCCCCTCAAGACAAATCCGTCCGTTTATATTTAAGAAATATCCGTGATAATCCCACCATTCCATCCCCCTAAACGTTTGCAAATACCAATGCGTGACATACTCAAGAGCCCCCGACACGACCATTGTCATCAAGAAAAACACCACCGGATTCTTCCTAAACCTCCGGAGTAAAACCAAAATCAGCACTCCCCCAATCCCATAAATCGGCAACCACGGCCCGTGCAACGTTCCTCTATTCACAAATTGCCCATACCGAACTAAATGCAACGTTACTTCCCAAACCCACCCCACAAATGAAAAGGTAAAGAAGAACAAAATCAAATTCCGGCCCGAATATCTCCGATTATAATCCGTGTTTATCTTAAATTCTCTCAGCTCGACCAACGACTTTTCACTCGGATAGTCCGCGTCCACGCTTTTGCTCACAAACAACGCCTCGTCAGCCAACAACTTCCCATACTTAAACTCGTTCTTTCTTTCCCTCTGCTCCGCATAAAACTCCGCCCAGACATAATCTATATATCCTTCCGAATAAAAAACCGCCGATAGCCCGAACGACCCAATCTCTAATATTTTCCAGCCAAAAAGACTCAAATCGATCTTAAATGCCTCCCATTTTCTCCCCTTCATCATCTCTTTCGACAAACTAAACGCTTCCCTAGTTTTTATATTCGGATTTTCCGCCAAAACATAAGGTATCATTAAATACTGATAACACTTAATCGGATAACCAACAATCGTAAACAACCACAAAAACTCATAAATGTCTTTCAAAAAAAGCGTAAGAGACATTCTCATTGCCCTGCGAGTTCGATACGGATATAACACTCTCCCAACAAACGTTTTTTCATATCTCCGCGACTCAAGAAAAAACCGGTTTTTCCCTACCCTAAGAACCAGTTTCACAAAAACATAAAACAACAGAAGCACCAGCGACGTCAAGAGAGAAATCGTCCCAGCCCCATAATCTTTATTCGTCATAAACAATTCATACGTATCAACCAAATGATTAAATACCGATTTGTCCTTAAAAATCTGATTTATAACCGGCGCCAATATCCCGTCTAAAGCCTCACGCTTTTCTTCCCAAGAAACAACTTCCTGCTCCGCATCCTCAGAAACCTCCTCGACAACCTCCGATATCTCTTCTTCCCCCTCCGCTTTATCCCGTTCAAATATCGTAAGAATCTCATTCTTCGTTTCTTCATTTCCAAACCAAACTTGCGACACAAACTGATATCCCCCGCCCATAATAATCGCAAAAACAAACGACACTAAAACGACCTTAAAATAGTTCGCCTTTAAGTCTTTCCGTGCAGCTCTTTTTAATTTTTTTCTATCAATTTTGACTTTTTCGCTCATCTCTCTCCTCCCGACCCTTTAGTTTTATCCCCTCGGCGGCTCCCCACCGTCCGGTTCTCCCATCAACTTCTTCGATTTAATCTCATATCGAAGCCCCGTCACCGGAGAAACAAAATAATCCTCGTTCAAAAGATTGACAAACATCGTGAGGTCCTTATCGTCCATAATAATAATCGACTTATCATCGTCAGTCATGAGGTCAAGTTGCATCTCGTCCGAATAATCTATCATCTGTTCCTGCGTCATCGCCTCGTTAATATCTATATCCTGAATTTTCTTAAGTAACGGCTTCCGGTCTTGAAGCAACGCATTGAGTGTAAGCCCCTCCGCAAACGAAAGTTTATATTTCTCCTGCAACTCTTTCGCTTTCGCGTCCGCGATGACTTGAGATTTATAGTCATATTGAAAGAGCGTCTCAAACTTCGTCTGATTAAACACCACAATCGTCTTATCAACAATCGCAACTTGGTTATCTTCCGGCATTTTTATCGCCACTTCCGCCGAAAACGGCTCAAAACTCTCCCCGTTGAGCTCCCAACTCGTCGCTCCCTTGAGCGCCGCGCTCGCCGAAATCCCTTTCGCAATATAAAACGTCTTCGTCCCCTCGTCTCCCCCTGGATAACTAAACTTCGCAATAATTCCCTTCACCTTCTTAAACTCATATTCATTGTCCGAGAAAAAGTCGATATCCTTATATTCATTCTCGATGAGATGAATCAGCGTCTCTGCCCTCCCGATATTCTCGAGTTTCGTTTTATAAATTACCTTATCTTCTCCGTCGCTTTTCTCATAAGTTCGACATTCAAGCCCCTTGTCTGCCTCTTTAATAATGTAAGAAATCGCCTCCTGCATAAACATCGCCTTGACCGAACTCGTCAACTTGTCCGAATATCTTACTTTATAGGGCGTATAATTTTTATTGAACAAAAACAGCTCGACAGAAACATTATTTTTTACTTCGTCGACCTCATTCGCCCACTGAAAAACATCAAATTCTTCCATTTTTTACCTCTCTTAACTTTCCTAATTATACCAAATATAAATTAAAAACAAAATCCCCCGCTCTCGCAGGGGACCCTAAATTTATGTCAATCCCCCCTTCTAATATCCATAGTCCCATCCCTCTTCTTCTGGAAACGGGTCAAATTCGTCCGCATCTCCCATCTCGTCATAATCATTCGACCCATACGGATCAAACCCAAGCTCCGTTAAAAACCTCGACGGCATCGTATAATTCCTCCCCCCAAAGCTAAACCGACTCTGCGCCCAGCTTAAGAACAAATCTTCCATCGCCCTCGTCATCCCCACATAAGCAAGCCTCCGCTCCTCCTCAATATCCGCTTCCTCTTCCGCTCGTCCGCTCGGGAACAGCCCCTCCTCAAGCCCGACCAAAAACACAACCGGAAACTCAAGCCCTTTTGCTGCGTGCAACGTCATAAGCGTCACCGAATTCTTTTCCGAGCTTTCATCTGCGCTCGACATTAAAGCCGCCTCTGACAAAAAATCATCAAGCGTCTCGAACTTCCCTGCGTTATCCGCAAGCACAACAAGGTTATTTATTCTTTCTTTTCCTGTTGGCGTTCCGTCATCAAGCAACTCCGGAAAATCAAAATACTTCACACAAAGCTCGATAATTTCCGCCGGAGTCTCTTGTGCCTGGTTGACTTGCCCGACAAAGTTCGCAATCCGAACGACGCTTCCCCTCGCCTTCGCCGTCAACCCCTTTTGCATCTCTTCATCTCCAAGCCTCCCTCCCTGGTCGAGATAAGAAAAGATTTTTTCTAGACTCTTCTCTCCGATTCCCGAAACCACATTTTTCGTCACCCTCGAAAGACTCACTTTATCCTTCGGATTGACCACAAGCCTTAAAATCGCAAGCACGTCCTTGACTTCTCGCCTGTCATAAAATCGAACTCCGCCGACAATCTTATACGGGATGTGCGTATCAATAAAAACCTTCTCAAAAGCATAACTCTGCGCATTCGTTCGATAAAGCACCGCAAAATCAGAAAAAGCTCTCCTTTCGCTCATTTCGATTATCTTCCTCGCGACAAACCTCGCCTCGTCCGTCTCGTCTCTCGTCGTTTTAATCTCCACCGGGTCCCCCTCTCCCGCTTCCGTAAACAACGTCTTTTCCGACCTCTGTTTATTTTGATTGATAATTTTTTGGCTCGCCTTCAAAATATTTCCCGTCGAACGATAATTCTGTTCCAACTTTATCACTTTCGCCTCTGGAAAATCTCGGTTAAAGTTCAAAATGTTCGTAAAATCCGCCCCCCTCCAAGAATAAATCGACTGCCAGTCGTCCCCAACCACACAAATATTATGTTTATCATTCACAAGTAGTTTTATCAACTTGTATTGGACATTATTTGTGTCCTGATATTCGTCTATTAAAACATATTTAAACCGTTCGCGCCACTTATTTCTGATATTGACATTTTCCCGAAATAGTTTTAACGTTTTTAACAACAAATCGTCGAAATCGAGCGCATTCGCTTCTTCCTTTTCCCGTTCATATTCCGCATAAACCTTTGCAGTCCCCTTCTGGTTCGGATAAATCGCCTGCGCAAAATATTCCTCCGGCCCGACCCCCTCGTTCTTTGCTTTCGAAATCGCCCCGAGCACCATTTTCGGTTTCATAGTTTTATTGTCTATACTTAAGTTTTTCATCGTTCGCTTAACTAGCGAAAGCTGGTCGTCCGTATCATAAATCGTAAAACTCCTCTCAAGTCCCGCCGCTTCATATTCGATACGCAAAATCCGTACGCAAATCCCATGAAACGTCCCCATATAAGGCATAAAATTGCGTGGCAACTCAGAGCCTCCCTCGTCTTCTAATCCATCATTTAACCTCAACGAACTGATTAAACTCCACAATCTCTCTCGCATCTCTCGCGCCGCTTTATTCGTAAACGTAACCGCGAGAATCTCAAATTCGCTCACCCCGTTAACAAGCAAATTCGCAATCCGATGCGTCATCGTTTTTGTTTTCCCCGACCCCGCTCCCGCGAGAATCAAAAGCGGCCCTTCGAGCGTTTTCGCCGCTTCCTTCTGTTGCGGGTTTAACCCCTTGAACAACACTTCTTCTATTTTTTCATTCCGTTTCATTTAGTACGCCTCTATATCTGCCCCTAATTCCTTTAATCTCTCCGCAAAATCCTGATATCCTCGTTTTATCATATAAACGTTTCTGAGAATCGACTTCCCTGGCGCCGCTAGCATCGCAAGCAAAATCACCACCGCCGGTCTTAGCGCTGGCGGGGCCATCATCTCTGCCGGACGGAAATTCGTCCCGCCCTCAATCACAACCCTATGCGCGTCTAAGAGCTCGACTTTCACATTTAAGTTCGCAAGTTCCGTCGTATAAACCGCCCTATTCTCAAACACCCAGTCATGAATCAGCGTCCTTCCCCTCGCCGTCGCCGCAATCACCGAGAAAAACGGCAAATTATCAATATTAAGTCCCGGGAAAGGCATCGGATGAATCTTATCTTCCGGTGCAACCAGCTTCGCTTTTTTAATTGCAAGATCGACCAATCTCGTTTTTCCATTTCGCGAAAGATACTCTTCCCCGACCTCAATTTCCGCCCCCATATTCTTCAATACCTCGAGCTCAATCTCTAAAAATTCAATCGGCGCTCGTTTTATTTTTATCTCCGATTTCGTCACAATCCCCGCCGCAATCAAACTCATCGCCTCAATCGGGTCTTCCGAAGGATAATACTCGACGTCTTTCTCGATTTCTCTCATTCCCATAATCTTGAGTGTAGTCGTCCCAATCCCGTCTATCTTCACCCCAAGTTTCTGAAGAAAGAAACAAAGGTCCTGAACCATATAATTCGGGCTCGCTCCGACGATAATCGTTTCTCCTGGGAATTTCGCCGCCGCCATCAACACGTTCTCCGTAACCGTATCCCCTCGCTCGATTAAAACAATCTTCTTCGGCTTTAGTTCGCCGTTTTCGTCTCTAGAAAACCCTTTTTCTCTATCCACACTTATCTTATAAAAACCGCTATGACTCTTCGCATCGACCTCAAGCCCGAAGTTCGAGAGTCCTTTGAGATGAGGCGTAATCGTCCGCGTCCCGAGCGAACATCCTCCCGCATACGGAAGTTCAAAATCATCAAACAAATGCAAAAGCGGCCCCATAAACATCAAAACCGACCTCGTTCTTCTTGCCGCCTTAATATCTATATTCTTGATTTTTAATTCATCTGGTGATATAATTTCCAAATCTTTTCCAGAATTTGTCCAGTTTATCTTCACCCCAATCGACTCCAAAACCTCGATAATCCGATAAACCTCCTCGATTTTCGCAAGTCCCCGAAGCGTCGTCTTTCCTTTATTAAGCAACGCCGCGCAAAGAAGCGCCACCGCCGCATTTTTGCTCGTATTAACCGTAATTTCCCCCCTAAGTTCCTTCCCGCCTCTGATGATATACGACTGACTTATTTCGTCGTCAACAGATAGGATTTGCTTCTGAAGCACTTCCGAAAGTTTTTTCACCATATCGAGAGAAACATTTTGCTCCCCCTTCTCGATTCGATGAATCGCCGACTGGCTCGTTCCTGCTTTTTGCGCGAGCTCGGCTTGCGTCCATCCCTTTTCTCCCCTCGCTCTTGCGACCGCCTCGCCAATTCGTGTTTGATAGCTTTTCTCATTCTTAGATTTATTCATTTTTAGCCTCATTTAAAAATTATATCACAAAACGAATAATTTATTCTTATTATTTATAATCCCAGCCGACTTCCCGAAACACTTCCTCCGTTTTCTTTCTTCCGTTCAAATTCTTCATAAACCCAAGATACGAAACAACCGTTTCCTTGTCTTTTTCTCCTGCCGAAAACGCCCGCACTCCTTTCTTAAAATTACTCACCACCCTTTTCCCCGGAACAATCCTCCCCGGATAAATCACCACTCCGAGAAACGCCATACCTTTATTTATTTCCTGAAAATATCGTTTCCTGGGATGAAGCGTCAACCCAATCTCCCTTAAAAACTCTTCAATTCTTCTCACGTCCTGTTTCGCTTGCTCGTATCTCTCCTCCGGAACGATAAAATAAAAATCATCTACATATCTCCCATACTCTTTATATCCCAGCTCAAACATCATAAACCTATCAAGTTGATCAAGATAAATGTTTGATAAAAGTTGCGACGACAAATTCCCGATAACAATCCCCTTTCCCTCCGGCTGACAAAACAAACTCTTACTCCGCGGAAGGTCTCGCCAATCTTTCGGGCTTCCCTTTCTTGTCACCCCTTTGACAGGATTGTCAAAAATCACCTCCCCCCATAAAAATTTCAAGGTGTCGTACAACATCCCCCGCTCCGGAAATTGTCGCTTCAGCCCCCAAACCACCCTCTGAAACAACTTATCTCTAGGCAAGCTCATGAAATATCCTTGTATATCGAGTTTAATAATATATGCTTTCTTCGTATAATTATTGCTCGCTCGGCGCATATTTTTCGACGCTCGCTTCACCCCGAACCAAGTCCCCTTCCCGACTCGACAAGAATAACAATCATAAATCATCCTTCTATCCCACCAATCCGCAACCGCATTATAAAGAAAATGGTGAACGACCCTATCCCGAAAAGGCGCCGCAAAAATCTCCCTGATGACCGGTCTCCGCGTCACAAAAGCGATTCCCCTGCTCGGCGTATAAGTTCTATTAACTATCGTATCCCTGAGGTTTAACAAATTTTCGACCTCGTTCATCTCAAATATCTGCTCGTCCGCCGTCGCTCGTTTTCCTTTTCGTGCCTCGACATACGCCCGATTCAACTCAACTAAAAGCCAGTCCGAAAAACTCTCTCCTGCTTTTTGTTTATGCACTGCCATTTAGTCTCTCCCCGCCCCCGAAATCCGTTCAATCTGCCTCCTAACTTCGACTAACTCCGCCCCGACCGAAACAATCACATCGTGCCGAATTTCTCCGAGCTCGCTCGCGAACATTATCTCAATCATCAAATGTTTTATCAGTTCTAGAATCTTCGCCCACCCCTCTTTCTCTGGCGACATTCCATTATTTATCATGAGATAATATTTCGCAATTTTCCGACTATAATCCGCCATCAAATCTCCGTTATATTCCCGTTCAAACGCCGACAGCTTTCTTACGACTTCGAACAATCTTTTCTGAATATGTCGAATATTTTTATAAATCTCCGGATACAAAATCGACGCCGGCCTCAAAACCGCCAGTGCCCGCTCTCTTTCCTCTCTAAGCTCCTCTCTGAGCCCCTTTAACTCCTCCTTCGAAATCTTAAAGTTAAGTTGGAACACAACCGTCTGCTTCCCGACTTTCTTTGACTCCATCACTTCCGCTTTTCTTAATCTTTCCTCGATTCCCTCCATCCCCCGAAACGACAAAATCCCGTCCTCGAAAATCGTCTTCGAATAATCCGTGTCCGGCTGAATGTTCGGCTTTAAACTAAGAATCTTCCTCGCAATATCAAAATAATATATCAAAAGAGAATTCCCCCCCATCTTAAACCACTCTGCCCCACTCCGGAACAAAATCAACCGAGAAAAATTAGACTGTTCAAGTCTCTTTACCTCGGCCTTAACCCTATCATATTCTTCCCTTTTTCGTCTCCGAAAGCTCTTCTCATTCTGCGTCAAATCTTGACTCATAACCGTTTCCTTTTTAACTTTATAGGTTAGGTCGTTCGTCCTATATCGTCAAATCAGAAACAATATCCGCTACTAACGTTCTTATTATACTCCTAACGCTTTTTTAGTTCAAGAGCTCCGCATAAGTTTTCTCATAAAAATTCTTTTCACCGACTTTCTCAAAAAACTCTCTTGCCTCATTTCTCACTTCAACAATCTTCTTATCCTCCGGAATTTCAGCTTCAATTTTCGCAAACACTCCGCTCACCCCCTCGACTTTGTCGAGATAAAGTTTCGTTTCGTTAGAAATTTTCACATCTTGTCTCTTTCTCGACACTTCCTTCTGAAGCGTAAACCCAAGTTGCATTATCATCTCGACTGCCTCAGCATAATCCTTTATCATCGTCATATTCTCGAGTTCAATCCCCGTATCTTCGATATGCCGTTTAAAAATCAAAAAATAATTTGCCGGCCGGTCAATCGCCTTCATCTCCGTCCTCATAATAAATCTCGGATAGTTCTGTCCTCGTTTATACCCTCTCGGAACATAAACCCGGTCATGTTGCCAATAAAGCGGTCCAAAATCATGTCCGAGCTCTGTCACTTTTTCTTCAAATTCGTCTCGCCCCCGCACTTTCACTTTTATTACAATCTTTCTCATCTTAAAATTCCTTTCAAAATTTCCGATTCTTCGTCGAGTTTTGCGCCCTTCCTTGCTCTGTTTGCCCATTCATCTGCCATCTCGTTCAGCTCCGTCCCTGCGTGTCCCTGAACCCATCTTAATCTGACTGACTTCTCGTTATATAGTTTCCAAATCATCTTTACCATTTCTAAGTTTTTTATCGGCCCAGTTTTCTTCGTCCACCCCCGCGTTTCCCAACTCTCCGCCCACTGCTCTAAAACACTCTTCCAAAACTGCGAATCCGTATAAATCTCACACTCTTCTTCTCCCGCATATTCCATCGCCGCAATCAACGCCGCTCCTTCCATCCTGATATTCGATGAATCTGCTTCATGCCCAAGCCGAACCGGTTCTCCTCTGTCATTAAGCACAGCATACCCTCCCGGCCCTGGATTCGGACTTGCGCTTCCGTCTGTCCATAACTTTTTTGTCATGATACAATAATAACATAATGAGCGAGAAACCGAAAGTCACCAAACCCGATTCAAAACCTTCCTCCGCCCATGCTCAAAAGCCAAAATCCTCCGGAAAGCCCGAAGATTCTCCTCGTATCACTCGCGCCGTCGAACTTGCGACTTCCGCGCACGAAGGCCAACTCCGCCGGACGGGCGAACCTTATATCATTCACCCTCTCGCTGTGAAAAAGATCCTCGAAGAATGGAAAATGGACGAAGACACGATTATCGCTGGCGTTCTCCACGACACTGTCGAAGACACCTCTATCACCCTCTCCGACATCGAAGCCGAATTTGGCGATTCTGTTGCCTTCCTCGTTGATGGTGTAACAAAACTCTCTGCCGTTCGAAAGCACATGAACGACATCGACACTTATCTCCCCGAGACAAAAGACAACTTCCTTCGTCTTATGATTGCTCTCGGCTCGGATATCCGTGTCCTCATTATAAAACTCGCCGACCGCCTCCATAACGCTCGAACTCTCTCCGCCCTCCCTCCCGAGAAACAGAAAAAAATCGCTCTCGAAACTCTCGAAATTTTCGCTCCCTTAGCCGACCGCTTGAACATGGGCCGTCTTCGCGTCGAGCTAGCCGACCTTGCTTTCTCTTACGTTGACCCAAAACGCTTTACTTACCTAAAAACCCTCATCGAAGAACAAAACAAACAAGCTTCTCGCGCCCTAAAGCAAATCGAACAAGAAGTCTCCGACATCTTGAAAAAAGAAAAAATCGACTTCGAAATCTCCGGTCGCATCAAATCCGTCTATTCTCTCCATAAAAAACTCGCAAAACACAACCAAAACATGGGAGAAATCTATGATTTGACCGCCCTCCGCATAATCGTCCCTGACATCACTTCTTGTTATCTCACTCTCGGATTACTTCATTCCCTTTATACCCCGATGAACGAACGCATAAAAGACTATATCGCCGTCCCTAAACAAAACGGTTATCAGTCTCTCCACACTACCGTCATCACAAAAAACAAAAAAATCGTCGAGTTCCAAATCCGCACGCGCGAAATGCACGATTACGCCGAACGCGGTCTCGCCGCCAGCTTTTACTACAACGAACAAAAACTGACCGAAAACTACAAAAAAGGAAAAATCCAGCACCTCCCGACCAACCTCCTCTGGATTACCGAACTCCAAGAAACCGCCGCAAAGCTAAAGGAAGGAAAAAAGATTGACTTAAAAAAGCTCCGCCTTAACCTCTTTGCTGACAAAATTTTCGTTTACACCCCAAAGGGCGACATCATCGACCTCCCAAAGGGCTCTCTCCCGCTCGATTTTGCCTTCCGGCTTCATTCGGAAATCGGCAGTCATGTTATCGGCGTAAAAATCAACGGAAAAATGTCAAACCTAAATCGCCGTCTCGAACAAGGCGACGTCGTAGAAATCCTTACCTCGAAAAGCCAAACCCCAAAAACCTCTTGGCTCGATAAAATCTTCACCTCCCACGCCCGTCAAAAACTCCGCCAGCTCCTCCCAAAAAGCTAGTCGCCGTTCTTCTATAATTTTTTCAACAAATCTTCGAGTTCTTTATTATTATTGAACGTTATCATAATCGACTTATCCGTAAGTTTAACTCTCTTAGCTTTAAACTTCTTCACGAATTTCTCTTCCTGTTCTAAAAATCTATTTTCCTTCAAAACCGCCGCCGAACTCTTTTTCTTTTTTGTTTTTAAATATTCTTCGACTCTTCTCGCTGACCAACCGTCCTCAATTATCTTCGGCAAAACTTCTTTTATTACTTTTTCTTCTTGCGGAATTAACGGTCTCATCACCCCTTCGGACAAATTATTTTCGACCATCGCCTTTTTCGCGAAATCCGGCAGGTTTAAAAGCCGCATCGTATTCACGACCGCCGTTTCGCTCTTCCCGATTCGATTCGCAATTTCCGCCGGCTCGAGATTAAACTGTGTTTTCAGCTTCGCATACGCCGTCGCAAGTTCAATCGCGTTCAAATCCTCCCTCTGCGCATTTTCGACAATCGACAGTTCGAGTCGGTTCTGTTCATCTATCGTTCGCACGATTGCCGGAATCGTCTCGAGCCCTGCCAATTTTGATGCGCGGTATCTTCTCTCCCCGGCCACAATTTTATATTTATCTTCTTCTCGAACAACCACAATTGGCTGCAAAACTCCGTTTGCCTTTATCGACGCCGCCAACATTTCGAGCGCTTCCGCATTAAAATCCTTCCTCGGTTGTTCTTCATCTCGCACGATTTTCGAAAGCGAAAGCTCCTTTAAGCTAGCCTGTTTTTCGTCCTCAGAAAACGTCGGACCGAAATCCTCATCCACTAAATCCGTCGGGATTAAACTCTCGAAACCCCTCCCTAATCCTTTTCCGCTTGCCATTTTTTATTTTCCTCCCTTCCCCGTTCTTTTTTCTACTTCTCTCGCCAAGTTTTTATACGCCTTCGCCCCCTTAGAAAACTTATCATAATCCCCGACTGGCGCTCCGTGGCTCGGCGCTTCCGCAATTCTCACATTCCTCGGAATCGTCGTCTCAAACGTCCTCTCCTTAAAATACTTTTTTATCTCCGCTAAAACCTGTCCTGAAAGCGATGTTCGTTTATCATACATCGTCGCCAGCACCCCGAGAAGTTGCAATCCCGGGTTCATCGCCTTTCTAACAAGCTTCATGCTCTCGAGCAACTGCGCCACCCCTTCGAGTGCATAAAACTCCGTCTGAACCGGCAACAAAAGATAATTCGAGGCAATCATTCCGTTCACTGTTAAGAGCGACAAGCTCGGTGGCAAGTCGATTATAATATAATCATACCCCGCTTCGATTTTCTTAATTGAGTTCTTCAAAATCGTAAATTTACCCTTCCGATTCACAAGCTCAACTTCCGCGTTCGCAAGTTCAGGCGTCGTCGGCGCAATCTCAAGATTCTTATATTTCGTTTCTAAAATCACCCCCTCGAGCCCTAAATTCCCCGCCATCACTTCCGTCATTCCTGCCTGGATATCATTTTTGTCCACCCCGAGACCGCTCGTCGCGTTTCCCTGCGGGTCAAAATCAACAATCAGCGTCTTGAACTTGTCCTTCGCGAGATAATACCCGAGATTAACCGCTGTCGTCGTTTTTCCGACACCTCCCTTTTGATTCGTAATACAAATCACAATAGCCATATGCACAATAATATCACAAAAAGGGACTTTAATAAAGTCCCTTTGGCCCCCTGAGAATACTTTTTATTTTATTGAAGTTATCTCAATAACCGAGTATTTCTGTCTGTGTCCATTTTCCTTATGAACACGTTTCTTAGAGTGATAGCGAATAACGCGAACTTTGTCGCCTTTAACTTCCGGCTCAACAACTTTCGCTTTAACTTTCACTCCCTTAACTGTCGGCGTTCCGACTTCAGTCTTCTCGCCATCAGTTACGAGCAAAGCGTCCATTTCGAGCTCTTTAGTTCCTTCAGGGAGGAGGTCCACCCTAAGGGTCTCACCTTCGCTGGCGATATATTGCTTTCCGCCAAGCTTAATGACTGCTTTTTTCATAACTTTCCTTGTGTTTTAATAGCTCTGCTATTTTATCACATCTCCCCCTCTTTTTCAACCCCTAGGCCTTGTGCTCTTCACCCGTCTTCTCTTTTTTCTCCGCGATTTTGCTCTTCTCTCCTTCGCCTTTCTTCTCTTTCATCTCACCCTTGGCCTCTTTTTTCATCTTCTTGAGCTGTCTCTTCGAATTCAACCAATACCCAAATCCGACAAGCACCCCGCCTCCGACAACTCCGGCAAGAATCACCTGCGCTGGACCCGTCTCCGGCAACCTCGATGGCAAACAGCCATCTCCATCTCTAATCACATTAACAGAAACCTTGTCATAAACCGTCGCAAGTCCCGCATCTTCCTGGTCAGCTCTTCGACCGCTCATTCCGACTAAATTATGAAGAACAGTCTTCCCACAGCTAAACGTCTCCGTATTCTCGCTTATCTTCGCCTTATAATAAATCTCGACTTCCTCTCCCGCCGCAACATCACCAATCCTCAACCCCCCGCTAAAAATCCCTGTCTCGGTCGCATCGTCGACTTTCTGTTCAACCCCGTTCCTTACGATTCTTGTGCTTCCGGGAATATACTCCATCCCAGTCGCTTCCTCGAGCGTATCAAACGCGCTTACATCTTTCTGAGCTACGCTACCCGTATTTCTATAGCTGACCTTAAACTCAAGTTCGTCTCCCGGTTTAACATCAACACTATCTACCCAGCTCACTCCTCCATTATTGCTCACCTTCTTATCAAGCTCAAATCCCGCCGACGGAGTATCTTCCGGTGTTCCTGTACTTGTCGCCTTCACCTGGAACACAACCTGCCCAGAAAACTCATCACACCCAAGGATAATCCCATTAAGCTGATTAAGTCCGATATACGTTCCGTTGCTCGTAAACAAATTTGTTGACAACACACTTCCGTTTGCTTCCCAGTCGTTAAAAATCTTCGCCGTTCCATTTATATAAGCAAGCGAAACGTCTTCGGTCGCAAGCATATATGCCTCGTCCCAAACTTCCGGGACTGCTGTCGTCGAAGAAGAAATCACCGCGTTAACTTCGCCTTTCTCTCCCTCCTTTATTGACTCTGGGAAAGAAGCAGAAATTCTCGACTCCCTCGCAACCCCAACATAGTCATGGTCTCTGTCATTATACGTTGAACTCGCATCGTTATGATAATAAATATATACTTCATATGTCTTCCCTCCCGAAACAGAAACCTCGTTTGCATAAGTATCTTTTGTCCCGTCTTCGTGAACTTCAACAATCCGAACAAAATCACGCTCATCTCCGACCGCCGCATTATTCGTAATCGAGTTAAACACGGCCTTCGGTGCAGGATTTTCGTTTGTATAAGTCGTCCTCTCTGGCCCCCAAGCAAACGCTGCCGGAACCGCTCTAGCAACATTTACCACCCCCATCAAAGCAAGCATTAACGCACTAACGACAACGCCCCTTTTTGTTTTTGTTTTATTCATTATTGACCTCCTTTTGCGAGCGCTTCGTTTATTAAATCATCAATCAAATCATTTTCTTCTTCAATCGTCATGTTGTTTTGCTCAGTTTCGTTCTGATTCGCCATTTCCTGCGCTAAATCATTTTCCGCTCCGCCAGAAACCGTCGGAACTGCTTCCTGATTCTCGACTGGATTCTCTGGTCGTGTCGTCACGTCTTCAACCTGAGTTACATCTTGAGTAACCCCGACTTCTCCCGCCGTATCAGCATTCTCAACAATTCTCTGTTGATTCTCTCCGCTCTTTGGCGCCGGCGTCTCTGGCTCAGTTTCAGGCGGTGTTTCCGGCTCTGTCTCTGGTGGCGTTTCCGGTTCCGTTTCTGGCGGAGTCTCTGGCTCCGTCTCTGGTGGTGTTTCTGGCTCAGTTTCAGGCGATGTTTCCGGTTCCGTTTCAGGCGATGTTTCCGGTTCCGTTTCTGGTGTTTCCGGCTCGGTCTCTGGCGTATCAGGTGTTTCTGGCTCAGTTTCCGTCGGAGTTGGTATCGGAACTGGAGTCGGCTCAGGAATATCAATCGGAGGTATAATTTCTGGCTCAGGAACGTCGATTACGGTCTCAGTCTCGGGCGTCCTCGGTTCAGTTTCTGGCGTTACGACCGGCTCATCCACCACAATTTCCGGAGCATCGACATATTTATTAGTCTCATGATTTGCCAAATCTACCATCTGCATACAATACGTCTTCATAAACATATCGCCGACTGGGCTCCCATATTCATCAAGACACGTAATCTGAATCGCTGGCGTTCCGTTCTCGTGCGTAGATGTTTGAACGAGCGTCATATTATTGGCCGTAATCGGCAAACTCGCGTCCTTCCAGGTTATAAAGGCATTTCTATAATCACCATTAAGAGTCGTATAATTATATTTCGAGTTATCAAACACCTTTTCAAGAGCGGTCAAATACCCGTTATATTCTTCCTTCGAAGCGTTCTCAAGAATTCGTTCTGCTTCGAGCATAGTCTTTCCCTTGAATGCTTCTGGTTTCAGACTTTCCGGAAGTGAAGAAATATAATCCGCCGCAACCTCAGCCTGGTTCCCTGCCGCATACATCAACGCCTCTTTGAACGAAACCTCTTCAGGCGTCTTACCTAGCTCCTTCGCAACGGCTTCCTTGACCTTTTGGAATCCCGCCGTAAACGCGACTTCGTTTCCTTTATTCTTAAAGTCTCCGAACAAAGCCTGTTTCTGGTATCCATCATCCGTTATCTCATAAAACTTCTTTGTCTCTACCCGACTTCCGGAATTATCAAGCCTTTCCGTCTCCGTCTCGCTAGCTCCGCCATCTCCCGTATTATTCAGAATCGCCAATCTGAGCTTTTCCGTAGAATCCTCCTGACGAGAAGCTTCAGTCTCCCTGCCCTCACGATTATCTAAAGGCAACGTCTCATTTATCGGTTTATTTCCTTCATTGTGAAGTTTCTCTGTCTCCGTCTCTTTTGCGGTTTCAGTCTCACTTCCTGTATTGTTTAATGTTGCTCCAGAAGAAGCTTCAGTCTCTCTTCCTGTGTTATCCAGCGTCGCCCCGGAAGAAGCCTCCTCAGAAGAATCCTCTAGCTCCCCGCCAGTCATTTCTGTTCTCGCCTTACCTCCGAACCAATTTCCTTTCGCTCCCTTCCAAACTCCGAATCCAACCCCGGCCAAAGTCATTGCCGCAAGCACCCCTGCGATTATCTTCATCTTCATTCCCTTGAAGAACCTTTTCGCCTTCGGGTTTCGTTCAAAAGCCTCCCCAACTTCTCTCTTTAACTGCTCACGATAAGCTCGGTCCGCTTCTTCTTTCTTTTTATCACTACTTTCATCAAGTATCTGTTGAATCTGCTTATCAATATCCTTATCTAGATTCACGCTAATCTGGTCGACAACTTCATCTATGCTAGGTGTTGGCTCGCCTTCACCTTCCCCTGCTTCACCACCTTGAGAAGCTTCAGCCTTCTCGCCGCTCAGTTCGGTCGCATTGTCGTCCTTGACCACGGCGCCAACATCTTCTTTAGCTTCATCAGAGCTAGCCTCAGACTTACTATCGCCTTCAACCGGTTCATTTATAACTTCGCCATCTCTTCCAACAACTCCGCCTTCCGGAATCTTGAACGTCCCAGCGTCACCATCTTTCTGAGCTGGTGTTTTCTCAATCGCGCGTGAACGTCGCGCTCGCTTTGTCGCACCATAACTCTTTTCAATATCCTCAATCCGAATTTTTTCGACTTTCCTCGGCTCAACTTCAAAAACCGTCTCGTCGAGTAAAGACGTTCCGATCTCCCTCATTCTCGAGCGTTCTTTTTCTTCCTCTAGCTTTCTCTTTCTCTCCGCTAAATCCTTCCGAGCTAACTCTCTTGCTCTCTGTTCTCTCTCAAAAGCGTTGTCCATATCAACGCCAGCATAAAGCCCCTTATCCGGAAATCTTTGAAGGTCGTTTAAAGACATTATTCCTCCTCTCCTGGCTCTTCTTCAGCGCCTAAATATTCATTTCTAACCTCGCGCAAAACTTTCTGCGCAACACTCTCGAGTTTAATCCCGGATTTATTAACCACTTCTTCAAATTCTTCGGGAGAAAAATCATCTTTTGCTAAAACTGCTTTCAGCTCTTCTAAACTTTCCGTCGGAAGCGCCGACAAAATTTCGTCCGTCATCTTCTTGTCTATTTCTTTCTCAATTCGTTCTATTTCTTGCTCACGCTCCTCTTCCGGAACCCCTTTTTCTTTAACTAAATCAAAAACTGCCTCACGGACAATCTCGTCATTTGGAACTTCTTTGTTGTTTATTTTCATTATTAATCTCCCTATTTTAGCTCATTTTACCACAACCAAAATAGAAAAACAAGACAAATCTTAACCATTTTACCTTCTAAAGAAAAAACCGAACAAGATGTTCGGTTTTATATTTTCTCTTACATAGGTTTCTATGCAGCCTTTCTATACACTCCGAGGACTTTAATTCCAATTTTCTGAGCCTTCGCGCGTTTTATGATTTCGGACAATTTCTTTTCGTCCTCAAATTTCGCTTTATCGACAATTTGTGCGTCGGAAGGAGATTCATAACTAGCTTCGTCTTTAAACGTTTCATAGCCAATTTCTTCATCTATATCCTTGGCCATCTCCTCGACATCATCTCGCCACATCGCTTTGACAACTTTCCCTTTTCGTCCTTCGCGCGGAATATAAAAAACGTTTTCCTCCGGGACTTTATTCTCCCTATCGCTCCTTTCGTTAATTTTTGTATTGTTTCCGCTCATTTGTTTGCCTTTTTGTGTTTTTTATTTTGTATTTTTGTTTGTTAGATTTTTGTTTTATTATCTAACTGTTTTTAGTCTAGCACACTTTCGAATTTTTGTCAATAACTTTTATGCTTATTTTTTTTGTTTTTGTCAAACTAACTCTGTTAATGACACTTCTTCCCTACCCGCGACTACGGCCTCCTTAGCGCTTCATTATCGTATGTGAGGAGTGGAGATTATGACTGGAACTCTACGGTGCTTAGCTACAGAGGTTCGCGCGGCCACTATTGGTCGCTTCATTCCGGCAGTACTACGGGCTCCGGCTACCTGGTCTTCTACTCGTCAGCCTTGCGCCCTCAGGACTACAACAATCGTGGCTACGGGTTTGCGGTGCGTTGCGCAACATCTTCCCTACCCGCGACTACGGCCTTCTCAGCGCCCCATTATCGTATATGAGGAGTGGAGATTATGACTGGGACTCTACGGAGCTTAACAACAGAGGTTCGAACGGCTACTATTGGTCGCTTCGCTCAAATAGCACCACGACCTCAAACTTCCTAAGATACAGCACGCAAAGTTTCTACCCTCGAAACAGCGATTATGCCCGAGGCCTCGGCTTTACGGTACGCGTTGTTTCTCTTCCCTTCCCGCGACTACGGCCTCCTTAGCGCTCCATTATCGTATGTGAGGAGTGGAGATTACCGTTATTATTCTACCGAACTTTTCGTCAGAGGTTCGTTCGGCTACTATTGGTCGCTTCGTTCCAGCAATACTACGAGCTCCTACTACTTGTACTTCGGCTCGTCGAACTTGAGCCCTCAGTACAACAGCGCTCGCGGAACCGGGTTTGCGGTGCGACACAAGAACCTCCCGCGACTACGGCCTCCTCAGCGCCCCATTATCGTATGTGAGGAGTGGCACTTACTGGAGCTCTACGGAGCTCAGCAGCAGAGGTTCGCTCGGCTACTATTGGTCGCTTCGTTCCAGCAATACTGCGTACTCCAACAACCTGTACTTCTACTCATCGCACTTGACCCCTCAGAACTACTACAATCGCGGCTACGGGTTTGCGGTGCACAAAAAACTCCTCACCTCCCCAAACCCCCAGCCGCCTCAACTCTCAAACTCCCTCCTCCCGCGACTACGGCCTCCTCAGCGCTCCATTATCATATGTGAGGAGTGGCAACTACGGCTGGGGCTCTACGGAGCTTAACAACAGAGGTTCGAACGGCTACTATTGGACGCTTCGTTCCAACAATACTACGAGCTCCAGCTACCTGAACTTCAACTCATCGGACTTAGACCGTCGGAACAACTACAATCGCGGCTACGGGTTTGCGATGCGTTGCGTATCGCTTTCCTCTCGCGACTTCGGCCTCCTCAGCGCTCCATTATCGTATGTGAGGAGTGGCGACTACGCCTGGGCCTCTACGGGGCTTAACTACAAAGGTTCGTACGGCCTCTATTGGTCGCTTCGTCCCCACAATACTACGTACTCCTACAACCTATACTTCCATTCATCAGGCTTGCACCCTCAGAGCAACGACATTCGCGGCTACGGGTTTGCGACCCCTTAAATTTTCTCTAAACTTATAGCCCCCTGTTCGCCATTAACTTTGACGATCTCATCATACTCAAAATTCCCCTCTTCCCTCAATTCTTTCGCCAAAACCTCTCCCTTGAACATCTCCACATACTCTTCCGGAATCTTGAAAGTCGTAAACAGTTTAATCCTATCATCAACATTCAGACCAGCTTTCTTCCTTCCCGCCTGAACGACTCTAATCAGCTCCCTAACAAATCCTTCTTCTCTCAATTCTTTCGTCAACTTCTTATCAAGGAAAAACTCCGTCCCGTTCTCAACTTCTTTCACGTTCAACTCTTCTTTTATAATCTCCTCATAAAACTTCGCCAATTTCTCTCCTCGATAAACAAATTTCTGAAGCGGCTGGCGCACCTTTATCTGTTCTTCCGTTTCCGACTTTTTCATTCTCATCATCAGCCCCTCTTGGATTGCCTCCCTTGTCGCCTGCATATTCTCTAACGCATCTTCGTCAATCTCCCCAGCTTCCGGATAATCCAAAAGATGTACCGATTCCTCCGCTCCTGTCATATTTTGATACAATTCTTCGCTCAGAAACGGCACAAACGGCGCAATTAGTTTGCTAAGATAAACTAAAACAAAATAAAGTGTCTGATAAGCCTCCGCCTTATCCCCGTCGTCTTCCGATTTCCAAAAACGTCGACGACTCCGTCTCACGAACCAGTTTGAAAGGTCGTCGATAAACGGCAAAACTCCGCTCGTCGCCTTCGGTAAGTTATATTCTTCCATCGCTTCGACAATGCTATTTCTCAGCTGAAATACTCTCGAAACAATCCATCTATCCAACAAATTCTTCAAAACTTCTTCATTTGACTCGCCCCGGTTAAACAATGCGCCGCCCAAATAAGCGTCGTCAGAATCAAAATTATCAACTTCAGCATACATAGTAAAGAAATCATAAACATTCCAAACCATCGACAACTTTCTCGCCGTATCCGAAACGTCTTTATCTAAAAGCGCGAAATCCTCTCCGGAAAGCACCGGGCTCGAAAGCAACAAAAACCTTAAAGAATCCGCAGAGAACTTATCCATGAGCTCGTTCGGGTCCGTAAAATTCCCGAGCGACTTCGACATTTTCCGGCCATCATTCCCCGCCAGCGTCCCCGTAACAATCACGTTTTTATATGCATTTTCCCCAAACAGCGCCGTGTTCACAGCGTGGACATAATAAAACCATGCTCGAACTTGCCCAACGTACTCAACAATAAAATCTGCCGGATAATTCTTCTCAAATTTCTCTTTATTCTCAAACGGATAATGCAACTGCGCAAACGGCATACTTCCCGACTCAAACCAACAATCCAACACTTTTTCGATTCTCTTAAAGTGCTCCCCGTCTATCTCAAATTCAATCTCATCAACCCACGGCCGGTGATAATCTTCAAGCTTCACACCAGACAACTTATATAGTTCGTCATAGCTCCCCACAACTTTTATTGACCCCTTATCACCTTTCCAAACCGGCATCGCCGTTGCCCAAAACCTATCCCGGCTCAAATTCCAATCCGGCGCCGCCTCAATATTTTTCCTAAATCTCCCCTCCTTGATGTATTCTGGGAACCAGTTTACTTTCTCATTTTCCTCAATCATCAAGTCCTTCGACCCTTGGATATCAAAAAACCAACTCGGAAACGCCCGATACATAATCCTCTGTTTCGAACGCGGATTGAACGGATACTCGTGTTTTATATACTCAATTTTATAAACAATCCCTTTTTCTTCGAGAACTTTCGCGATAAACTTGTTTCCCGCCCAAATCTCGATTCCGTTTTCGTCCGTATCTCGAACTCCTAGCTCGTGCAAAATCTTCGCTATCTCCGGGAGATAATACCCATTCTCGTCTAAAACGTCTTCAAATTCTACCTCGTCTTCGTGTTCCAAGAAAAGCCCATAGTCATCTTCGCCGTACGCTGGCGCACAATGCACAATCCCCGTCCCTTCATCATTTCCGACAAATTCCGCTAAGAATACTTTATGCATCCCTCGTCCTAACAAATCTTCATATTCCGTCCCCGCCAGTTCTTTCCCCTTAAACCTCACCGCCGGCTTCTCTCCTGGGAACAACTTCTCCGCCATCTTGACCGACAAAACCATGTCTTTAAATAACCCATATTCCACCTCTGGATTCACTGCCAACATTTTATTCGCAGGCAAGGTCCACGGAGTCGTCGTCCAAGCTAGCGCATAAACATCCCCGCCCGAAACCACATCTGAAAGTTTAGAAGACGTTGGTTTAAGCCGAAACTTCACATAAGCAGACGGGTCGGTTACTGTCTGATACGCATCATTATCCATCGTCACTTCTGCTTTAGAAACTGGCGTCGCGAATTTCGTATCATACATCAGGACTTTTCGTCCTTCATAAATCTTCCCCTTTTCGTACAACGTCTTAAACGCCCACCAAACACTCTCCATAAAATCCTTGTTCATCGTTCGATATGGATGGTCAAAATCCACCCATCTCCCAATCCTATCAATCGTCCCCCGCCAAGTCTCACTATTCGCAACCATACTCTCTCGAGCCTTCTCGATATAAGACTCTAGAGAAATCTTCGTCCCAATCTCTCGCCTATCTAAAATCCCGAGTTGTTTTTCAACAAAATTCTCCGCCGGAAGCCCATGACAATCCCACCCCCACCTTCTCTCGACTCTCTTCCCCCTCATCGTCCAATACCTTGGCACCGCGTCTTTTACGATTGACGACAAAAGCGTCCCATGATGCGGATTCCCCGTAATAAACGGCGGCCCATCGTAGAATACATAAGAATTATCTATATCTCGCTGTTCAATACTCTTCTCAAAAGTCTTATCTTTTTTCCACCATTCAGAGATGGCTCTCTCGTATTCTTTGGCTCTACGCCTCTTTCCAGCTTGATATTTCATCCTTTTATTATACCATATATCCTATCATCGTGTCTATTTGTGGCATAGGCACTCCGCTCCATTGTTCATAAACCTTCCCGTCTTCTCCTATCGCCAAAACCGTCGGATATTCAACGATATCGTGCGCCACACAAAAACTCTCCCCGTCTTTCGACTCTGGGTTCATTTTTTCAACCTTTCTACCGCTTCTTCTCTCAAATTCTTCTATCCACTCAAACACCTCTCTTGCCTTATCCGAATATTCTTTAAAAACCACCAAAACTCTCATTTTTTCTTTCTTTGCTCCCTAATTATCTTTTCAAATTCATCAAGCGTCTTAAACTTCCTGAACACACTCGCATATCGAACATACGCGACTTCGTTCATCTGCCCTAAAACCTCTAAAATCGCCTCGCCGATTTGTTCGCTCGTCACTATATCTGTTCCCTCCGCATACAAAATATCCAGCGCTTTTTCAACAACTTCCTCGACTTCGAGCTCCGAATTCAAAAACTTCCCCACACTCCGCCTGACCGAAGTCAAAAGTTTATCCCTATCGAATGTTTCCCTCTCCCCGCTCCTCTTCTTCACCATTAACTGCGGCATCTCAATCCGCTCATACGTCGTAAACCTATGTTTTCCGTCCGACGTTACTCGCCTTCGTCGAATCATCGTCCCATCAAGCGCCTCTCGGCTTTCCAAAACCTTACTATCCCCGATTTTTATCTTATAGTTCATTTCCCTCCCTTTCTTCTTCTCTACCTCTGTTATTTACAAATTTTGAGCGCGGGCGAAATCTCCGAAAATCTTTTATTTTTTCAATCTATTTCTTAAGCTTGGCGGAATATCTAAGTCCTCCTCCGGTTCCGGAGTTTTTATCGAATCCCACATATTTCCCTTGTTTTCCGCCGTAAAATCATTCGAATCCGTCGTTTCGAGTTCTTTCTTCCTTGCCTCTTCCTCGGCCGCTTCTTTAGCCTTCCGTTCAGCCTCTTCGGCTTCGCGTCTCGCCGCCTCTTCCTGCGCCTCAAGTTCTCTATAATAATCCGAATCAAATCCCGTCGCAACGACCGTAATCACAATTTCGTCTTGAAGTTCCGGACGAATCGCCGCCCCAAAGATGATGTTCGCATCTGGGCTCACCGCTCCCGTAATCACTTCTGCGGCTTCCTGAATCTCTGACATCGACATATCATATCCCCCCGCGACTGAGAACAAAACTCCCTTCGCACCTTCAATCTTCACTTCAATAAGTGGCGACTCAATCGCCTGTTGCGCCGCTAGCGCTGCTCGATTTTCTCCGCTTGCACGCCCAATTCCCATCAAAGCCGACCCAGCATTCTTCATGATTGCTTTCACGTCCGCAAAGTCAAGGTTAATCAAACTATGCTCCGTAATCAATTCAGAAATCCCCTGTACGCCTTGCCTCAACACATCGTCCGCAATCTTAAACGTTTCCATCAAAGGCGTTCTTGGGTCAATCGTCTGTAAAAGCCTATCATTTGGAATCGTAATCAGCGCATCAACATTCTTCGCAAGTTCAGCAATCGCCTTATCCGCATTCCTCTTTCTTATCGCCCCCTCGAACGTAAACGGCTTTGTCGCCACCCCAACAGTCAAAATATCTCGCGACTTTGCTTCTTCCGCCACAATCGGCCCCGCTCCCGAACCAGTTCCGCCGCCCGCACCAATCGTAATAAATGCCATGTCCGCCCCCTCGAGCGCTTTCGCGATGACATCTTTACTCTCGACAGCCGCTTCTTTCCCCTTTTCCGGGTCACCACCTGCCCCAAGCCCATGCCCAATATGTACTTTCGTATCTGCCGAAGAATGATGTAAAGCTTGCGCATCGGTATTGATAGCTATAAGCTCCACCCCACTAAGCCCAACTTCTTTCATTCGATCAATCGCCGAGCCACCCGCACCCCCAACACCAATTACTTTAATGCTGGCTGTACTTTCTACTTCAGATGGCTTAATTTCAGGCATAAATTTTTCCTCACTTTACAAAATACTGCCCCCAGTATAACCTAGAACCGAAACTTTTTCAATATCCCAGAGAGAAATCCTCCTGTTTTTTTTGCCTTATTCCCTTGTTTAAAATCTCTATTTCCTCCCCCCTCGACCGAAGCCAACATCAGCCCGACCGCCGCCGCATATTCTGGCTTCTCCACCGCCGTCGCGACTCCACCTAAATCTCTCGGCGCACCAATCTTAACGCTCATCTCGAGCGCCGTCTTCGCAAACACTTCTATATCCCTCATCTTTGCACCCCCGCCGATTAACACCGCTCCCTCCGGCAATCTCTTCTCATACCCCGCCTTCTTGAGCTCTTTCTTTACCTTCTCAAAAATCTCCGCGAGTCTCGCCCTCACCACCTCATCGACTTTCTCGCGTTCAAACACCATTTCTTCACGATTTACCTTTATTACGATATCTTTCTCTCCAGAAAAACTTCCCGTGACATACCGTCGCTTTATCTCTTCCGCCACCTCAGTATTTATCTCTAAACAAATCGCTAAATCATTAGTAATGTTATTCGAACCAGCCGGCACAACTCCGACATACTGCAAATCCCCCTCTTCATAAATCGCCACGCCTGTCGTCGCCGCACCAAGATCAACAACCGCAACCCCGTTTTCCTTCTGTCTCTCGTTCAAAACCGCTCGCGCTCCTGCCACTACGCTCGGAATAATTCGTTCAACTTCAAGTTTCGCCCCCTCCATCGCTCGCCTTAAATTCGTACAATTCGGCTGCAAAGCCGAAACCACGTTCGCCTTCATTTCTAACCGTGCGCCCGTCATTCCAATCGGGTCTCTCACCCCTTCTTGTCCATCTATCGAATACCCAAACGGAATCACATCTAAAATCTCTCGGTTCGCCGGCACCCGCCCCGTCACAGCAACGTCCTCGACTCGATACAAATCTTCCTCATTTATCTCATGCTCGACTGTCCCCACCGCAATCATCCCTTCCGTCTTCGTCGTCAAAAGTTGCGACCCATTTATTGAAACTGTCGCTGAATGAATCTCATATCCCGACATCCTCTCGACTTCCCCAAGCATCTTATCTATCGCGTCCGCTGGCCCCGCTAAATTCGCGAGTACCCCTTTTCTCATTCCCGTATTCTTCGCTTCGTTATATCCGACAATCGAAAGTTGCCCCTCCTTAGTCAAGCTCGCGACAACCGTCCGAACATTTTCCGTCCCTACATCAAGTCCAACAGCATATCTTACAGTTTCATCCATATTTTCATATTACCATAAGGATTTCAAAAAAACAACTATTTTTCGTCTGGGAGCGTCAGAACTTCATATCCGTTTTCTAACACTAAAACCGTATGCTCGCAGTGGCATCCAATTGACCCGTCCTTCATTTTCACCGTCCACCCATTCTCCTTATCAACATAATTTTTCGGCTTCCCGAGACAGCTCATCGGCTCAATACAAATCGTATCCCCCGCTTTTAATTTATAACCGTGTCCTTTTTTCCCATAATTTGGCACTTCTGGCTCTTCGTGCATTTCTTTCCCAATCCCATGCCCCACATAATTTTCAATCACCCCTAGCTTCCCCGCCCTTAACACCTTCTCGACTGCCGCCGAAATATCCCCAATCCTCGCCCCCGCCTTCACTTGATTAATTCCTTCCCACATCGCTGACTCCGTCACAGAAATCATCTTTTTGACCGCTGGCGAGCCCTTCTCTCCCACAATCATTGTAAACGCCGAATCCGTAAAATACCCCTTATAAAACACGTCGAGGTCAAAAGAAACCTTATCCCCCTCCTCAAAAACATAGTCGCTCGGCGCTCCATGCACAAGCTCGTCATTCACAGAAATACAAATCGCCCCCGGGAATTCTTCACCCTTCGGTAACATATCATAAGCGACTCCTCCCCCTCGCTTTACAATTTCCTTCCTCACCCACTCATCAACTTCTTTTTCACTCATCCCCGGCTTCACATACGCTCGTAAATCCCTTAAAACACCCCCTAAAATTTTTCCCCCTTTTCTCATTGCGTCGATTTTTTCTTGATTCATATAAAAATTATACCATAAATTTCGGCAGTCTCATCTGGAACAATTCCTTATCAAGTCTCTCTGTCACCTCCTCAATCGTCCCCGTTCCCGAAACCTGTCTTATCTCTACCCCAGATTTCTCCAAGATTTCTAAAATTGCATAAATATTTTGTTCAACGATTCCGAATCTTCTCTCGATTGCTTCTCGCGTATCATCAGCCCTTCCTCTCGCCTCAATCCTCGCCCAAAGTTCCTCCTTTGGGACTTCAATAAACACCGCTCTCGAAATCTCATTACTTAAATTCTTCGCAACCCATTTCGCCTGATATTCGTCTCTCGGAAACCCGTCTAAAATCACATCTCCGCCCTGGTCTCGTATCTTTCTAATCTCTCTATTCATTAACTTTATCACCATATCATCATCAACCAGCTTCCCCGCCTTCAAAATCTCATCAAACTCTCCTGTATCCCTTAAAACCTGCCCGACCGATAGCCAAGTCATCCCTCTCTTTTTTGCCAAAATCTGTCCCTGAGTTGATTTTCCGCTCCCCGCCAGTCCAAAAAGAATAACCATAACCTCATTATAACACAAAAAAACGCCCCTAAAGGCGTTTTTACAATAATTATCTTAGCCCGAGTTTAATCCGTTCCGTCTTTTCTGCTTTTCTCTGTTCTCTAAGAATCGCTTTAATTCTACGTTCCCTCTTAGAAATAGGTTTAGAAAAACGAAGTTGAGATTTCGCAAGTGGCATCACTCCGCTCTGAAGAACCTTGCGGTTAAAGCGACGAATCACGTTTTCGTTCGCCTCGGACTGGTCTTTTCTAGTAACTTTAATAGCCATATTGCCCCCATTATACCAAATTTCTCAGCTTTTAACAACCCCTATTCTTCCCTCAGGTCTAAAATCCTCCCTTCTACATTTATCAGCCCGTTCCATTCATTCTCCTCGATATTCACCAAAATATCCGCTCGCCCTCCTTGTTCTACTTTTTTCCATTCCTCGTCCGCCCCAAACGCGACCAACTTCAGAGTCTTCTCATCACTCCCCCTAACAATCAGTTTCAAATGCCTCCCCTCCTCCCCCATCAACCCTTTTTCAAGCACAAACACATCTTTCAGTTTAAATACCGGTTCTTCATTTCCCGGCCCAAACGGCTCCAACCCCTCGAGCTCCTTAAGCAATTCACTATTTAACCCCGAAAGCTCCTCAACCTCTAAATCCTCCTCCCGCTCAAAAAACCTCTCCTGTTCTAAAAGCCCAAGACTCTCATAATATTCATTTACTTTCTCTCGAAACTTCTCGAGTTCCTCTTTCTTAATCTTCACACCAGCCGCCCCTGCATGTCCGCCTCCTCCGACAATTACTTCCGAACAGGCCTTGAGCGCCTTTGCCAAATTAAATTCCCCAAAACTCCTTCCTGACCCCTTTAAAATACCGTCCTTTTCGCTCAACACAAACGCCGGTCGCTTATATTCTTCCACGATTCTCCCCGCGATTATCCCTAGCACTCCCTCGTGCCAATCCCCCGTCAAAACAAGAACTTTATCACTCGGAACTCCATTTTCCTCCAACTCGTTCATCGCCATTATTTGTTGTTTTCGTCTTTCCGCATTCAGCTCCTCGAGTTCTCTCGCATATCTCGCCGCTTCAGTTTTTTTCTTTGCCATCATCAGCTTCAGCGCCACCTCCGCATTCGCCATTCTCCCTGCCGCGTTTATTCTCGGCCCAATCTGAAACCCAATCGTTTCCGAATTTAGTTTCTTCGGCCCAAGTTCTCTAATTAACTCCTTTAGCCCTGCCCTCCTCGTCTTTCTCAACACTTTCACCCCAAAAAAGCACAAAATCCGATTTTCCATCGTCATCGCCATCGAATCACAAATCGTCCCAATCAAAACCAAATCAAGCAACCATT
Source organism: Candidatus Saccharimonadota bacterium (assembly GCA_017406405.1). GTDB lineage: Bacteria > Patescibacteriota > Saccharimonadia > Saccharimonadales > Saccharimonadaceae > Nanosyncoccus. Next base: position 17,535 of record JAFQYO010000016.1, on the reverse strand, counting down.
TCTCTTGTCCGTCCGGAATCATACCCTCTTCTGTCAACGCCTTCGCGACCATAAACGCCACTCCGACCCCCGCCAAATCCCTCAACCAAACCAATTCTTCCGCCTTATCCTCAAAATCCTCAACCTGTTTATACGCATCTTTCCTCTTTGGATTCACCACCGCGACCGCCTTCGGCAACTCCTCTGGGCACTCATGATGGTCCGTTACAATCGTCTCGACACCTATCGCCTTCAGCTCATCTACGACTTCCTTATTTCCGCTTCCACAATCGACCGTAATCACTAACTTCGCCCCCTGTTCTTTCGCCCTCTGAACAACTTTTTTACTCATTCCGTACCCGTCCAAAAACCTATCCGGCAACATCATCTCTATATCTGTTATCCCCGCCAGCTTCAAAGCCTCATTCATCACCGTACTTGCCGTAACTCCGTCCGCGTCATAATCTCCATAAATAATTATTTTCTCTCCCGTCTCCTTCGCCTTTTTTATCCTTTCGATTGTCTTTTTCATATCCGGCAACAAAAACGGACTCGCCAAATCTTCATATTTTGGTTTCAAATATGCCTCAGAAAACCCCCTTTTCCTCACTAATTCATCAAATAAACTACTCAAAATTCTCCTTAAACCCCTCTAATTCGCTTTCTCGTGCGTTTCACCCCAAACCCAGTCGCCCCCACATCTAGGCTTAACCGATTGTCTTATTTGGTCTATTCCCCTGTTGAGACAACTGTTGGCTCTTGATAACCATGCTCTGCAACTCCTTCAAAATCGGAAATTGCTTGTTTGTCTGATAAATCTTCGTATTCCCCTTTTTCGTCATAATCAAAAACTTCCCTTTCTCAAGCCGATTCAGTTCTCTCTGAATATTCCCCGGGTCTTCTTTTATCAGTTTGGAAAGCCCCCTCACATGTGTCTTAAAATCAGGGTATTTCGCAAACACGACCAGAATTTTCCGTCGAACTCTCGATGTAATAAACACATCTAACATTTTTTAATTTTTACCTCGCTTTCTTCTACACCGATTATAGGCTAAAAAAGTTTTTTTTACAATATCTAAAGTGCTATAATTATCAATATGTTTTACGAGGTAATACCGACAAAAGTCTTTCGCTCTGGCTCGACCGCCCTGACTTATACTTCCGACCTCTCCCTCCTCCCCGGCCAAATCGTCTTAATCCCTCTCGGGAAAACCTCTTGTCCTGGCCTCGTTCTAAAAAAAGTGAAAAAACCAGATTTTCCCTGTAAATCCGTTCAAAAACTCCTCTATAAAACCCCTCTCCCTCCCCATCTCTTAAAATCCGCCCTCTGGCTCTCCTCTTATTATCTCTCTCCTCTCCCGCTCGTCGCATCTCTTATTCTTCCTGCCGGCGTTTCAAAAACTCGCCGTCGCCCTCACTCTTTATTCAAAAAAGAATCCGAAAAAACTCCGGCCCCTCCTCAGTCGCTCCCTTTAAACTCCGCACAATCCTCCGCCCTTTCTTCATTAAAATCTATAAAAAACTCCACAAAGCTTCTCTTTGGCGTTACCGGTTCCGGAAAAACCAACATTTATCTAAAACTCGCTGAAGAGACCTTAAAATCAAATCGCTCTGTCATTCTCCTCGTCCCCGAAATCGCTCTCACCTCCCAGCTCGTCCAAATTTTCGAATCAACCTTTAAACAATCCGTAACCCTTATTCACTCAAAACAAACCGAGGCCGAACGTCACCGTATCTGGGAAGACCTCCTTCTCTCAAAAACTCCCCAAATCGTCATCGGCCCTCGCTCTGCTCTTTTTGCTCCTCTTAAAGACCTCGGCTTAATCATCATCGACGAAGCCCACGAAACCGCCTATTACCAAGAAAGCCCCCCAAAATACTCCGCCCTCCGTCTTGCTTCTTTTTTAGCAAAAACTCTCTCTATTCCTTGTATCCTTGGAACCGCCACGCCCCTCATTGCCGATTATTATCTCGCTAAATCAAAAAACTCCCTCGTTCCCTTGACAAAAAAAGCTAAAGACACCGCCATCTCTCCAGAAATCAAAATTGTCGACTTCACCTCTCGAGAATCCTTCTCGAAATCTCGCTATTTCTCCGACCAACTCCTCTCGACAATAGCTACAAATCTAAAAAACGGCCACCAAACCCTGATTTATCACAACCGGCGCGGCTCCGCCCCAATGACTATCTGTGAGAAATGCGGTTGGCAAGCCCTCTGTCCAAACTGTTTTCTCCCCTTGACTCTCCATACCGATTCTTACTCTCTTATCTGCCACACATGCGGTTTTTCTCAAAAAATCCCCTCTTCCTGTCCAGACTGTCACCACCCCAGCATCCTCCATAAAGGCTTTGGTACAAAACTCCTAGAATCCGAACTGAACAAACTTTTTACTCGCTCAAAAATCGTCCGTTTCGATGCTGACAACAAAAAATCCGAAACTCTCGATGCCCTCTTTTCCGAAGTTAAACGTGGCGACTATGACATTATTATCGGGACTCAAACCGTCTCTCGCGGTCTTGATTTACCTCTCCTCGCCTCCATCGGCATCGTCCAAGCCGACGCTGGTCTCTTCCTTCCTGACTACTCCGCCGAAGAAAAAACCTTCGAACTTTTAACTCAGGTTATCGGCCGCGTCGGTCGCGGCCACCTAAAAACCGCCTCTGTCATCATTCAAACCTATAAACCCGACTCTCCGATTATAAACTTTGCAAAATCTTCCGATTATCTCGGCTTCTATGAGTACTTGATAAAAAAACGTAAGTCCCAATTCCTCCCTCCTTTCTCCTACCTCGCTAAGATCACCGTTACCTTTAAAACCGAAAAAACCACCCTTTCGAAAATCCGCGCTATCTCCCGCTCTCTCACGACCTTTATCTCTGAGCATTCTCTTGAAAACTCCCTAAAAATCTCTCCTCCAACCCCATGTTTTCATGAACGCTCCTCGACTGGCTTTTCCTGGCAAATCGTTCTTCGCTCTTCCTCTCGTGCTACGCTCCTTAATGCCCTCTCATCTCTTGACCCAAAGCTAAACCCCCATCTCTCTATTGACCCGCCTTCTCTACTCTGATATAATAATGTTTATGAAAATAGTCACGACGCCAGATCCGCGGCTTCGTCAGAGGTGTAAAAAAGTCACTAAAATCGACGATGAAGTAAAAAACATTATCGCGAAAATGCGCAAAGCTTCCCTCGATTGGGAAAAGGCGCATCCTTTTGAAATGACTTCCGCCATGGCCGCCCCCCAGCTCGGTTTCGACCGTCGTATAGTCATCATACGTGAAGATTTCGAAGACAAAAAGAACAACAACTTCACCGCCCTAATAAACCCGGAGGTGATTCGAACCGACGGAAAAGTCGAAATCGACTATGAAGGTTGTCTCTCTGTTCCGTTCTGCTATGGTCTCGTTCCTCGCCCTAAAAAAGTAAAGATAAAAGCCCTCCTCGAGGACGGCACTCCCGTCCGAATCAAAGCCGAAGATTTTCTCGCTCGAACTCTTCTTCACGAAATCGACCATCTCGACGGAATCCTTTTTATCGACCATATCCGCGACAAAAAAGATGCCTTTTTCCTCCTAAACGACCAAGGCGACCTCGAACCTCTTGATTACGATTCAAAAATAAAAAACAACGTTTCTCTCTGGGGGAAAGATGAGTAGTATCATCTTCTTCGGGAACGGCCCTCTCGCCGATTCCGCGAAAGCCGTCCTTGAATCCTCTCACGAAATTCTCTTTCACGCCCGCTCAAAAGCCGACCTAGAAACCGCCCGTTCTCTAAAAGTCTCAAACCCCTCCGCTTTTGGCATCCTCGCCTCCTTCGGTGTTTTGATTAAACCCGACTTCCTCGAATTGTTCGAACCCGAAGGCATCTTAAACATCCACCCGTCCCTTCTTCCTGCCTACCGAGGCGCTTCTCCGATTGAATCCACTATTCTCGCCGGCGAAAATACCTTCTCCGTCTCCGTCATGAAGCTCGTTCGCGCTATGGATGCCGGCCCTCTCTATTATCAAGTTTCCTTCTCCGACCTCCCTTTAGATAAGTCAAAAATCTATTCCGCCCTCGCGACTGCTGGCGCCTCCTGGATTTCAAAAACTCTCCCAGTTTTTGAAAAGTTCCGAAAAGACCCTTCCTCCCCTGAAAAATTCTTTCCCGATTACCATCTTCAAGATGACAACTCCGCCTCATTCACCTCAAAATTCGACAAATCTATGTCCTTCCTCACCCCAACCACCGACTCCGCCGAAACAACTCTCCGAAAAATCATCGCCTTCCAAAACTACCCAAAGCCAAAGTACAACTTTTTTAATCAAGACGTAATCATTTTATCCGCCCACATAGAAAAAAATTGTTCAACTCTCCCGTCCGACCAAATTTTGTCCATAAAATGCGCCGACGGAAATTACGTCATAGTCGACCGTCTCCAACCACTTTCTAGAAAACCTATGGACGCCAAAAGCTTCCTAAATGGCCTCCGCCATTAAGCCATCGTCCAATGATTCGCTCCGAGCGGCTTTATCACCCCTTTCACCTCTAGCATCGTAATCGCCTGATTATAAACCGGAACTGCCATCTCTAGCTTTTCCATAATCAAATCCCCATCTCTAATACCTTCCTCTACAATCATCTTGAGAATCGCCACTTCCTCTGGAGCATCCCCAAATAGCGAAATCTGTTCTCTATTCTTCTGTTTCTTACTCTTTGGCGGGAACATATATTGCATAAATTCTTCCACCCCTAAAAACACATTCGCCCCCTTCTGTATCAACCTATTACACCCCGCACTCATCGTCTTCCCAATATCCCCTGGAACCGCAAACAAATCTTTTCCCTGTTCTAAAGCGTGCGCCGCCGTATTTAAACTCCCTGACCTCTCCGCCGCTTCAACAATCACTACCGTATCTGCCAATCCCGAAATAATCCTATTTCGCATCAAAAACGACGATGCCTGAGGATAAACCTTATCTCCGAGCGTATATTCGCTCGCCACTACTCCCCCTTTTTCAACAATCTCTTCAGCAAGCTTCACGTGTTGCTTAGGATAAATTTTTTCAATTTCCGTCCCTAAAATCGCAATCGTCTTTCCACCCCCGTCAATCGCACCTCTCGCCGCTATCGAATCCACCCCATACGCAAGTCCCGAAACAACAATCACTCCCTTCTTTGCGAGCTCAAAAGCGAGTTTATAAGCAATTCCCTCCCCGTATTTCGTGCATTTTCTCGAGCCAACAATCGCCACGGTTTTTTCTCTCTCTTCCGGCCATTTTCCGCTATAATACAACATTTTAGGCATAAGCGCAATATGCTCCAACACCTTAGTATAATTATTCTCTTGAGGCAAAATTTGTTTGATTTTCATAAAAAATGTGAAAAAATTGTTGACTTTTTTATTTGAAAGTGCTATAATCAACACAAGTTAAGGCTTTTGCCTTAAACTGTACCTAAATAAATTATAACTTTCGCTACACTTTTAGTGTAGCAGAAGTTGCGTGCTTTTAAAACCCCTCAGACTTTTAATTTCTTCTTCAATGGTTTTAAGTCTTATAAGTATTACCTCCACTTTGAGGGTCTTTTGAAGGCATAGCAACCCCTATAACCGGCGGGCCCCAATTTGTGTGAGGTGGGTCGCGCTTCCGGGGTCCTCCCGGTATCTTATGGAAGCGTTATAGGGTGAAAAAAGGTCCCATAGCGCGGAGATAGGTGATGCCCACCCTTACCTATCCCGCACCATGGGACTTTTTTGTTCCCTAATCCCTCTTGAAATCCCTACCCTAACAGCTTATCTCTATTTCTACTAATCTCTTCTTTCAGCTCCTTTAAGGTATTTTGGACAATCTCGCGATAATTCGGTCTATTAGTCGCCAACCACTTTTCAGCCTCCTCGTCCGTCTGCGCGTCTTCAAACTCCTTCATTTTCTCCTCTGTCATCCCTTCAGCAATTTCCTCCCCAATCCTGACCTCTAATTCTTCCTGGACATAGCTCAAAAACTCCGCTTTTTCTTCCTCTGGCATCGCCAAAAGTCCCACTTCCTTCAAAAACGTTTCATCAAACCTCATCTTTACCTCCTTTTTATTATAGAAAATCTAAAGTTTGCGTTTCCTCTTCTCTCTAATAAAGAATTTCAATCTATCATTTATTTCAATCGTCAATTTCTTCTCAAGTTTCAAAGCAATCCCGCCCGTTTCGCCAGCAACCAACTCCTTAACATCAATTTTCTCTTTTTGCACCCCAGAAACCTGCACTTCTCCGATTAGTTCCTTCCCCCGATAAACCCGTGCAAAGTATTCCGGTTTCACCTCTCCTTTCAGAACCTCTCCTCCCGCGATAATCGCCGTCCTCTCAGTCCTGAACACTCCTAGAACCTTCATTTCCCCCTTATCTTCCTCGACAATTTCCGCTGGCAACAGTTCTTCCATCTCTGATTTAGCATCATCAAGAAGCTCGTATATGACCCGAAAAGTCTTAATTTTCACACCATCTCTTGCCGCCATCTTAGAAATATTAGTCGGAACAGAAACATTAAACCCATAAATCACCGTTTCCCCTCCCTCGGCCATATAAACATCGTTTTCCGTTATGTCCCCTACCCCTGTCGCGACAATATTAAGCGTAATTTCTCCCTTCGTGTCGATTAACTTCAAAGAATCTACTACCGACGTCACTGACCCTAAAACATCGCCTTTAATAATCACATTAAAGACCTTTGAATTATCCGCCACATTCATCATTCTGAGCAAATCCGAAGAAGTTACGTTCGCCGACACGTTCGCATTTAACTCTGCCTGCGCATTCAAAAGCGCCATCTTCCTTGCTGCCTTCTCATCAGCAACTTCAACAAATCTATCCCCAAAATTCGGCAAATCCTTAAACCCAGTTACAGTAACCGGCGTCGAAGGCGTCGCCTTTCCTTTTGGTCGCCCTTTATAATCGACCATGGTCCTAATTTTTGCATAAGTTGACCCAGCAACAATAAACTCGCCAGTTTTCAGCTCTCCGCCCGTAACAAGAAGATTTACAACGCTTCCCTTTCCCATCTCCATATGACTCTCAATAACCAGCCCTTCGCTCGGAATATCAACGTCTGCTTTTAACTCCTCAATATCCGACGTCAAAAGAATCATCTCTAAGAGCTTCTCGAGGTTATCTCCTCTCTTCGCAGAAACCGGAATCATCGTCGTATTTCCACCCCATTCCTCTGGTTGCAGACCGTGTTGCGACAAATCCGCCATCGTCCTCGGAACATCCGCGCCCTCTCTATCTATCTTATTTATCGCGACAATAATCTTCGCATTTGCTCCCTGCGCAAACTTAATCGCCTCAATCGTCTGTGGCTTTACACCATCATCCGCCGCCACCACAATCACCACCATATCTGTTAGCATCGCTCCGTGTTGACGAATCGCCGCAAAAGCCTCATGTCCTGGCGTATCTAGAAAAGTAATTTTCCTCCCCTCGTATTCCATCTGATATGCAGAAATATGCTGTGTAATTCCTCCGGCTTCACCTTCAACAGTCTTCTTATTTAATAGCGTATCAAGCAACGTTGTTTTTCCGTGGTCAACATGTCCCATCACTGCCACGACGGGCGGACGACTCACCGCCTTATCTGACAACTCTCTTCGAATCTCCGAAGTCTGCGTCGCTGTATTCTTTCTTTCGAGTTTAACCCCCTTAATATTCAGCTCGTCTAAAATCAACGAAGCCGTATCAAAATCCAACCTCTGATTTATCGTCGCGACAATCCCCTCCTTAAAAAGTTCTCCAATCAACTGAGTAACAGAAAGTCCGAGCGCTTTTGCCAGCTCGTCAACCGTAATCGCTCCCGCAATTTGAATAACTTTCGTGTCTGTCTCAGCCATCAAAAAACGCTCCTTTCTTTATCTATTCCCCCTATTTTACCATAAAACCCTATTTTTTGCCAAATAATCTAAAGCCTTTTCTTGGCTTTGCCTTAATTTCTTCTAAAATCTCCTCCTTCATTTTCCTGAGTTCTCGCCTCATCTCTCTATCTCTTTTCTCCTCTCTCTCAGCAACCGCCTTCATCACCTCAACATTTTTCTCCATCTCCTCTGCGAGTCTGTTAAGTCTCTCCCGGGTCTTTCTCTCCTCATTTCGAATCTTCTTCGTATCAAGCTCCGGAATAGCCAGTATAACTTCTCGAAGCTCCTGACCTATTTTTTCCTCCATCGCCGCCAAATCTTTTATCGCTCTCGTCCCTTCTAAAAAACTATCCGCCCCGCTTTTATATCTAGAAATCTCCCCTTGAAGCCGGCTTATTTCCGCCACCGCATTATCCGACAGTTTTCTAATTTTTTCTAATTCCTCCCTGTCCATAAGTCCTCCTCTCTATATCTTATCTTCATTAAACTCATCACCATATTTTCAACCAGTATTTCCCCCTGAAACAAATTCGTAAATCTCGGCGGCAAAACCCCCACCATCTTCTCTCTTATATCAGGATACTTATTTCTTAGTCTCCGTTCCAGCTCTTCGACCCCTTCCCTATATTTCCCCTCGCTCCTCGCCTTCCCATAGCTATATCTTAGCATATCTTCTATCGCCTCAGAGAATTCCCTACTTGATATCCCATATTTTTCGGAGTTCTCCTCCGCGCTCAAAATATCCAAAACCGCCTGTTTCACCTCTGTTTCTTCATCTATCATTTCTAAAAACCCTACTAACATCAAAAGCCCCGGATGCTCCGGATAGCTCGCCAGCAACCGTTTGCCCTCCGCGACAAGGCCCATTTCGTCCTTTTTCCGAACTCGCCTCATCGCCTCGACCGCCTGTTGAATAATTTTTTTATCATTCAAAATCGTTTTTAACAATTCTTTGTTCGTTGCGCCTAAATAATTTAATACCCTCCGTCTAATTTCTTTATCTGCTTCATCCAAATTTTTTATACGCGCCCCCGCCTCAGCAAGTTGAAGCATATTCAAAATCGCTCTTCTCCGACTTTTCTCAAACACCCCATCTATAAAATCCAATAAAATCTCTAGTTGCGCAACAATAAATTCTCCCTGATTCTTATAGCTTTGACGCTTGATTTTGTTCATCTCGTGCAATCTCTGCCCCTCCTGATATTTCGCAACATATTCTCCATACGCCATCACAATTCTCTTCGGCTCAAATTTTTTGTTCAAGACTAAAAATTCATTGTTCGCATAGTCAAAAATTGTATAATCTTCTATCACGCCCAAAATTTTCAGCCGAAACAAAACCTTCTGAAAATTCTGCATTTCGAGTCGGTTTTCCGCGACAATATGTTTTTCTTCCTCTCGTTCTGTTGAAATCCTTCCTAATTTCTCTAAAACTCTCCCAACCGTCCGGAGCATCTCTCTCTTATTAAAATTCCTCTGATGCAAGAACAAAATCCGGTACAAATCATCTCTGTCTTTCTCCCTAACTCTTCTTAATTCTCTCCCCATATCCTCAATCGTTACCCCCGTCAACAATTCCTCGTTTCGCTCCGGCGCATCGTTTGAAAGAATTATATATGACATCGCTTTCTCTCCGTCTCGCCCCCCTCTTCCCGCCTCCTGATAATACGCCTCAATCGAATTCGTAATCCCGAAATGAATCGTAAACCTGATATTCTTCTTGTCGATTCCCATACCAAACGCCTTCGTCGCAATCATAATTCTTGCCTCGTCATCTTTAAATCGCCTCATATTTTCCTTCATTACCGCAGTTTCTTCTCCTCCATAATACCTCGCTAAATCCTCCTCCCCAAATCTCTCCGCAATTTTCCGATACACCCCCTCAACCCCAAATTCCGAACTTCCCGTCTTATAAACACAAAACACAATCCCTCGCAGCTCTTTTTCATCTACCCCCGGAAAATCCTTCTTCATCTCCTCTAACAGCTCCTCTAAAATCGCCATCTTCCCCTCCGAACAAGTCTTTATAACTCTAAAATGTATCTCTGGCCTATCAAAACTCGTTGACTGAATAGTCTGCTCCTCAGAAATCCCTAAATCTCTCTCCATATCCCTTAGAACATCATCCGAAGCTGTCCCCGTAAGTGCCAAAATTCTCGGTTTACTCTGCTTAGATCTCAACACCCTTCTTAACGTCTCCGCCAGGCTCAGATAAGAAACCCTAAAATCATGACCCCATTCCGAAACACAATGTGCTTCATCAAGCGCACCCAAAAAATATCTCACTCCTCTCGCCTTGCTCTCAATCAAAACTCGCCTAAATTCCTCCATCTGCAATCTCTCTGGTGTCACATAAATCATCCCAAACATCCCATTCTTTATCATCTCTAAAACTCGCTTTTTCTGCGTCAAAGTCCCGTCCTCAGAAGTGTTCACTACAAGATTTATGCCTCTCTGTTCTAAATTCGCCACTTGATCCGCCATTAACGCTCTTAACGGCTCAACAACAATCACTACTCCCGGCAAAATTAGCCCTAACAACTGATAAATCACCGACTTTCCCGCCCCCGTTGGCAACAAAACAATCGCATCTTCTCCCCGTAAAACCTTCTGAATTGCCTCGTATTGCCCCTCCTTAAATTCCGAAAACTTAAAAATATAACCTAAGAGCCACTTCATCACCTCTTTCCCTTCCACGCCCGTCAAAAACTCTATTTTTTTCTCCCCAATACTCCTTGTTCTATAATTCAAAATCTCATACGGAAACTCCACTTCCTGCACTAAAACCGGATTCTCAGGCTCCTCCCCCACATAAATTTTGCCGTTAAAGGCTATAAAATCGCGTTCTGAGCGATTTTTTAGCATAATCGCATTCGGACTACGTCTTTCTCCAGAAAGCCCTTCCTGCGCCTTCTCCGGCCCTTCTAGAGGCTCATAAAATCCTTTCAGCGCCTTTAAAAAAGTCTTTTTTGCTTTCTCGACATCCTTCAATTCTTCATCTTTTATTCTAAAAACCCTCATTCTATTCCCCCTAATCAGCTTATCTCTCTCTTCATCTCTCTCTTCTCTCTCTAAATGCGTCGAGTCGTCTATCTCAATCACCATTCCCTTTCCCCTCTCGTTCGACAAGAAAAAATCCACCCTCCTCTCATCTTTTTCATCCCCGAACAAACTCCTAAACTCCATCTGTGGAATCACCTCGGTTTCCTTTCCACCTTCCTCAGTTACAACCGGCACTAAAATCTTCCGATAGAACCATTCCTCCGCACTCATCTGCTCAAATTCCTCTCTCTTTTTTCCTTCAAACCCCTGTTCAAATTCCGTTTTTTCATCTTCTATTATTTCTATCTCATTTTCCCCGATCGTCTTTTCTTCCAAATACAACTTCGCTAAATTCTCATCCAATGCCTCGAGTTCCCTTAACGCTTCTTCTGCTCCCTCTTGAATTGCCCTAGAAATCTTTATTTTCTCCCCCTTCTTTAAAACTCCCTCTCCGTACAAAATCGTCAAAATCCCCATCCACCTCTCTTTTGCTTCCCCTCCACTTCCTCGAAAAACAATTTTTCTCATCGCCTGAAAATGCACCCCTAACCTGTCTGGTATCTTTTTCTGCTCATCTTTTTTAGGCAACAAAAAATCCAGCCGAGTCTTCCCGCCTCGCTGAAAGAAAAACGCAGAATACCCCTCCCTTCGCGCCTTCGCGAATACCTCTCTTATCTCTTTCATCTTGGAAACCTCACAATCTTTCCAATTATGCTTACATTATACTACACTCAAAAATAAAAACCAACAAAAAAAAGAAGCCCTAAAGCTTCAATCCTCCGTAATTCCCTCAAATGGCTCCCGGGGCCGGGCTCGAACCGGCAACCTCGAAGTTAACAGCTTCTTGCTCCACCATTGAGCTACCCGGGAAACTAAAACTCATTATATATCAACCTTCCGGTTTTTTCAAGCCCGAAAGGTTGATAGCTATTAAAGTCTTATTTAGCAATAGAAAGAGAAATCTTTCTTCCCTCTTTATCTATATCAAGAACTTTAAAATTCTTTCTCTCGTTCAAAGTGAAAACTTTCTCCGGGTCAACATCGCTTCCCTCTCCGAGTTCAGAAACGTGAACCAAGGCTTCTACTGCCGGAGAAATCTGCACGAACGCTCCGAACGGAGTAATTCTGGTTATAGTCCCCTCGACTTTAGAACCTTTCTTAAGTCCCTCTACCTCAGAAAGCCACGGGTCTTCAACTAATTGTTTCATAGACAAGCTAAGGCGTTCTTTGTCGATTGCAATAATCTTCGCCTCGACCGTCTCGCCAACTTTAACATAATCCGCAGGGTTATTTACTCTTTCCCAAGAAATCTCAGAAATATGAATCAACCCCTCGATACCGTCAACATTAACAAAGACTCCAAAGTCAACAACCCCCGTCACAATTCCTTTAACGACATCGCCGACCTTAAGTTCTGCAAATCTCTCCGCAAGACCATCCTTAATCGCTTCCTTCTCTGAGAAAATAAGCTTATTCTCTTTCTTATTCGCATCCAAAATCCGAACACGAATCGTTTGCCCGACAAGCGAATTAAGTCTCTGGAGAATTTCATCTTTATCTGCGGATCCAACTCTCGGATAATGTTCAGCAGAAAGCTGAGAAACCGGCAAGAATCCTCTGATTCCCTCATATTCAACCAACAAACCGCCTCTGTTAGCGTCGAACGGTTGAATTTCGACAATCTCTTCGTTTTCGAATCGGGTTTGAATCTCATCCCAACCCTTATCTTTCACAGCTTTTCTAAGTGAAAGCAAAACCGTTCCGTCCGGCATCTCCGAATCAATCACCGAAGCAGTTACTTCATCACCAACCTTCAAATTCCTTGCAAAGCTTGCTTCCTTTCGAGAAACCAACCCTGTTCCTTGAATCCCAAGGTCAATTAGAATTTCGTGTTTTTTTACCGAAGTGACAATCCCCTGTAGGGTGTCTCCGGCTACAGTTTTTTTGGCCAACTCCGCATTTTGTTCGAGGAGTTCGTCCATACTTAGTTTTTTGGCTTTTGCCATTTAATTATTATTCCTTCCTTGGACTCGTTCAAGAATCCTCCGCCACCTTCCCGAAAACTCTTGAACGAGCCCAAATATCCCTAAATTATACCAAACTCTCTCTAGCTTGTAAAGATAAGCGTTCCTATTTGTCGCTCCTTCTTTTTCGTGCTATACTAAAATCATGTTTTTGTCTATCGACATTGGAGGTACTAAAACCCTACTTGCCTTATTCTCTTTTAGGGGCCTTTGTCTGAAACGTCTCAAATTCCCGACCCCAAAGTCCCCCGAAGCTTTCTTGAAAACCCTTACGTCCTCCCTCGAATCCTTTTTGTCCGAGAAATCTCGCGCTCGTCTTAAAGCCGTCACGATCGCAGTCCCCGGCCGCATAAAATTTGAACAAAATTTTTGTTCAATCTCCTGCCCAAACCTCCCTTGGGGAGAATTCGACCTTCTCACCCCTTTAAGAAATTTATTCTCCTGTAAAATTTTCTTCGCCAACGATGCAAATCTTGCTACTCTCTACGAATCCTCCCGAAAAAAAGCTGGAAAAACCGTCTATTTAACTTTCTCGACCGGTATAGGTGGCGGTCTTGCCAAAAACTCCCACCTCTTAAAATCCTCGGATTCCTTCGAACCTGGTCATAAAAAATATCTTTTTAACGGCAAATCCCTCGAATGGGAAGATTTTGCCTCCGCCAGAGCCCTCTCCAAAGCTTACTCTTCCCCTCTCTCTTCCCTTAAACTCACTCCCGAGATAAAATCCGATCTCGTTTCTCGTCTCTCCTCCGGTCTTATCGACATCTTAAAGTCCGAATCTCCCGATCTTCTCATCGTCGGAGGTCCCCTCGGCTTAATTTTCAAAAACCTTAAAAAACCTCTCTTATCCTTCCTAGAAAAATCCCTAAAAACAGAAAAATCCTCTCTTCCAGAACTAGAACCAGCCCATCGCCCAACCGAGTCGACAATCTACGGTGCCTATCTCTATTCTAAAGAACACTATAAAGACTAACTTATGGAAAAATCCTTAAAAACCGCTATCTGCTCTCCCTCCGACTCCTCAAATCTCACCTTTTTAGAAACCATAAAATCCGCCTACCCTAATTTTTCCTTCAAACCTGGAAAAAAATTCCTTTTTCGCCCTAAAAAAACCATTTTTTATTTTGAATCTGACGAGAACTTTCGTCCTCATCTCCTCCACGAACTTTCCCATGCTCTCCTCGGTCACTTCTCTTTCAACACCTCCCTCGAACGCCTAGAAATCGAACGTGACGCCTGGGAGAAAACTCGCGAACTTTGCGAACAGTTCTCCATTCCCTTCCCGGAAACTCTCGCCGAGGCCGACCTAAACACCTACCGCGATTGGGTCCACCAAAAAACCCTCTGTAAAACCTGTGGCCTCACTTGTCTAGAAATAAACCTAAAAACCCTCTACTGTCCGTTCTGTCAGAAAACCTACAAAAAATAGTTATCTATTGTCCCCCGCTCCGTGCAAGAGATTCCTCTGTTTTCTACTTCTTAATTTTTCAATATTCGTTTCCGCCACCTCTTTAAGAGGAACCTCAAGATACTCCGCAATCATTGCCACATACCAAAGCACATCACCGAGTTCCTTCACGACTTCCCTCTTATCACCCTCAGAAATCATTCCCTCCTTATCTCTTAAAATCTTCTTAACCTTGTCTGCCGTTTCTCCAGCCTCTCCGACCAACCCTAAAACTTTCTCAATAAACGCCACTGTATTATAATCTCCTGTCCTTCTAAACAAATCAAATTCCTTAGCAGCCTCTTGATAATCGTTTAACATTTTTCTCCTTTCTTCCTCTATGCTACCACAAAAAAAGAAAAGCCCCAATTCCTGAGACTTTTCCTTTTACATTCTTTCAAATTAGGCAGCTTTTTTCGCAGGTCCACGACGAGAAATACGTCCACCTTTAGCACCAGCAATTTTTGCTAATGCCGGGTTAGCAGCAAATCCGCCAGTGTGACCGTTTTGACCACCTTTACGACCGATTCTAGCATAAAATTCTTTTCCATATTTTGCTTTGTTGGTCGCAGCAGCTTTAAGACCGCCAGCTTTAGTTCCAGCCATCTGGTTCTCTCCTTCTGCCCACCAATTTTTAAATACTAACCCACCCTTTTTAGGATGATTATAAGCATTATACAATACCGCTTTAGTTTTGTCAATAGACTTTTTTAAATTTTTATGTTTTAACTATAAGAACTTTCCCGAACAACTCCCGCCCTAAACTTTTCCCCACTGTGGAAAAATCTTCCTTAAAAGATGGTTGACATTATTCAGCTTATGATATATACTAGAGGTACGTTGAACAATCACAAACTGCGAGGTTGTTCAATTTTTTATACCCTCTCTATTGCTTTTTTGATAAAAATCATATAAAATATGTGTTACTGGGGTAATAGCTCAGCTGATTAGAGCGCCGCCTTTGCAAGGCGGAGGTCCAGGGTTTGAATCCCTGTTACTCCACCAAATTCACTCTCAGAGTTATCCGAAGATAATTTGGGGTAATAGCTCAGCTCTTGTCCGAGGCGTCCACCGCCGAGATCATGTTAGCAGAGCGCGTCCCGCGCACATATATATTTGGGGATATAGCTCAGCTGGTTAGAGCGCGTCACTGATAATGACGAGGTCTGTGGTTCAAGTCCACATATCCCCACCATCTAACCTAGAAATAGAAAATCCGTTCCAAAAGGACGGATTTTTTGATACAATAGCGTTATGGAATATGGCGTCGGAACATTCTTTATCGGATTCTTGATTTTTGTCGGCGGTGCTCTTATTTTTATCTTTTACCGCCAAATATCCGAATTTATCGCCCATGGTGTCTCCAGCTACGACAAAGTAAAACTCGCCGGCCTAATCGCCATTGGTCTCGGCTTTCTCGTCATGACCGGCCTCTTTCACCTTCTTATGAATGCCCTTGTCGATCTTATTTTCCCTTCCGCCTAGCTCCTACGGTTCAAATTTCGTATATACTTCCCCGTTTTCGAGCCTAACTCCTCTTAGCTCAGCCAACTCACTAACCGTTACAAATTCATACCCCTGATCCCGCAACTGATCTATCACTATCGGAATCGCGTCTACCGTCGAACCATATATATCGTGATACAAAATAATCGCCCCGTCACTCGTAGCTTTCATCGTCTCCTCGACTACTTTGTTTGTATCCTTAGTTTCCCAATCCTTTGTATCTACCGACCAATAGATTAAAGGTGTTTTCACGTGCTCCCTTATAAATTGATTGCTATTCCCATACGGCACTCTTGTTATCTTCGGTTTTATACCTAAAATCTCCTCAAAAACCGCATTTGCCTCTTTTATATCTCCTTCCACTGCCTCATTAGAAAGCTCAATTAAATCCTGATGATACATCGTATGACTTCCTACTTCATGCCCTTCTTCGAACACTCGCTTCGTAATTTCTGTATTATCTTTTGCTCTCATTCCCAACTCAAAAAATGTTGCCACCGCTCCTTTCTCCTTCAAAATATCAAGCAACCTAGGCGTAGTCTCCGAATACGGACCATCATCAAACGTCAGTGCGACTAACTTCTTGCCATTCAAATCTCCCCTAAACACTCTCTCTGGAACTTTCACCTGCGAAAGCATCGGCGTTCTCGGAATCACAGTCCCCTTCTCTCCGGAAAAATATCTAAATGTTCCTCTGAACACTAAAAATCCAAAAAACACTATCACTCCGACAACGCCGAATTTAAGCCAAGGTACTCGTTTATTTACTCCAAAACGCATTGTCTCACCCATTCATACATTGAAATCCCTGCTGCAACACCAACATTCACCGATCTCGTCGAACCAAAACTCTCAATAAATCTTGCATCATGAGCTTCTTTTAACAGTTCCTCAGAAATCCCTTCCCCCTCACTCCCGAACACCAACGTCGTTTTTCGTACAAATTTTTTATCGCCTAGCGCCTTTGCTCTTTCTGTATTGTTCTCAATCGCGACCACCTCATACCCACGTTTACATTGGTCCTGGATAAATTTTTTATAATCATCCCAATATTTTATCTCGAGATATTTATCTGTACACATCGCCCCTCGACGATTATATTTCTTCTTCCCTATTATATGTACCGTCTTCACATTAAAACTATTCGCGCTCCTCACGATCGTCCCAACATTAAAATCATGACTCACATTTTCAATCGCTATTTCGAGTTCATTTCTTTTTTTGCTCAACTCATCAAAAACTTGTTCATTCGTCATACCTTTGTATTCATCGATTAAATTTCTTGTATCTTCTTGCATATTTTTTCATATTATACCACCTTTACAACACTCCTCAAAACACAAGAAAAATCCCCTTTCGGGGACTCTCTTGTTAACAACTTAGTTGTGCAATTTTCATCTTTTTCAGTATAAAGCTTAACGTTACGTCTGTAAAATCAGAATTGTTATGATTCAAGCTTGCAAACCATAACCGTAACCGACCTAGATATCTGCGACATTACTGTTTCAGACTCATCAAATCCTTCTCAAGAAAGGAGGTAATCCATCGACACGTTCTCGTACCGATGCCTTGTTACGACTTAACCCCAATCATCTCCCCCACCTTAGGCAGCCGAAGCCGACTTTGGGTGTTGGTGACTCTCATGGTTTGACGGGCGGTG
>JAFQYO010000015.1 GCA_017406405.1 Candidatus Saccharimonadota bacterium | reverse complement strand
GTACGAGAGGACCGGGATGGACGAACCTCTAGTGTGTCGGTTGTGGCCACCTGCTGCATTGCCGAGTAGCTATGTTCGGAAGAGATAAGCGCTGAAAGCATATTAAGCGCGAAGCCCACTCCAAGATTAGGATTCCCTATGAGACCCCAGAAAGATGATCTGGTTGATAGGCTTTAGCTGGAAGCGCGGCAACGTGTGGAGGCGAGAAGTACTAATCGGTCCATCGCCTTTTTATGTCTTGGACTTAATCAGCAATCGGTGCTTGCACCGAAGTCAATTAAAATCTAGCATCTAATGGATGTCAATCGCAACGTCAAAAATCTTTTCGAAAATGGCGACATGTGCGGCTTTTCGAAAAAGAACTTTTTTTCTTTTGACGTTGGGAACTTTTCTTTTTTAGAAAAAGAAAAGTGCCCACTGCTATTTGGCGTCCATACCGCCAGGGAAATACCTGTTTACATTCCGAACACAGAAGTCAAGCCTGGTAGGGGCGATAATACTGCAATAGCGGGAAACTAGCAAGATGCCAATTTATCAATTAGCCGCCCGAAAGGGCGGCTTTTTGCGGGCTATAACCATAAAGTCGCGAAAAATAACTCACTACCCCTTTTTATGTTATAATAATCCTATGGAACCGACTATCGAACAAAAACTTTTAGCTATAAAACAATGGTTAGGAACGGGCTCGATTAACATTTTCGGTCTCCCTTTGTCTGGAAAAGATACGGTCGGCGTTCGTCTTGCTGAAGGAATTGGCGGAAAATTCCTGTCTTCTGGTTTAATCATTCGCTCGAACGAAGCGCTCAGCAACCAAAATTACACCGGAAGGGGGGAAATGACCCCGACAAAGATTTTTTATGATTGGGTTTTGCCATATTTCGACCGCGAAGACCTAAAACCCTTCCCGCTCGTCTTGAGCTCAATTGGTCGTTGGTCTGGCGAAGAAGATACAGTTATGGATCGCGCGAGAACCTCTGGCCACGAAATAAAACTTGCCGTTGTTTTAAATATTTCTGAAGCTGACGTGACCAACCGCTGGGAAACTGTCGCGACGCTAAAAGACCGCGGAAACCGCCAGGATGACGAAAGTCTTGAAATCTTTCAGAGACGTCTAGACGAATTCCGCGAAAAAACCCTTCCTGTCATTCTTCATTATCGAAATCTCGGAATTCTAGTCGAAGTAAAAGCCGACCTTGATCGAGAAGTTGTCTTTGCCGAACTAGTCAATCAGATATATAAATACGTCCAGTCCCATCGAGAGGCTAACCCTCCAGCCGCGTCTTAATCTCTTTTCAACATCACTGTAAACGCATCGGATGGAATATCGATTTTCCCAAATCGCTTCATTCTCGCTTTTCCACGCTTCTGCTTCTCGAGCAACTTGGCTTTTCTGTCCCGGTCTCCTGTATGGATTTTTACAGTTACATCTTTACGATATGCTCCGATGGTCTCGCGCGCAATAATCCGCGCCCCAATCGCCGCCTGAAGCGCAACCTCAAAGTTCTGTCGGGGAATTATCTCTTTTAGCTTTTTCGTCACAGTTCGCCCAATTGCGTCCGCTTCTGTCCGGTGGCACATGACCGACAGCGCATCATTTTTCGTTCCCGCAATAAGGAAATCAACCCGAACCAAATCTTCCGCTCGATATCCGTTCAGCTCATAGTTGAACGATGCATATCCCGAAGTGATAGACTTTAACTGGTCATAAAAATCCGTAAGCAAATTCGCCATCGGCGCCTCAAAGTCAATCACTGCTCTATCTTCGAGATAGCTCAAGTTTTTTTGCAACCCTCGCTTTTCAACTATTAAGTTCAACACTCCCCCAATCATCGACTTCGGCAAAATAATCTCTCCTTTAACCCACGGCTCACGAATCTCCTTTACTTCCGAGACATCCGGAAGGTCCGAAGCTGATTTTATTTCGATTTCTTCTCCCGAGTTCATCAAAACTTTATAATTCGTCGACGGATTTGTCACGACAAGATCGAGCCCAAATTCTCGTTCAAGTCGTTCCCGAACAATGTCCATATGTAAAAGCCCTAAAAATCCAATCCGAAGTCCAAATCCGAGAATCGGCGAGTTTTCTGGTTCATACTGAATCGCCGAATCCGAGAGCGAGAGTTTCTCCATCGCTTCTTTTAGTGCTTTATAATCTTCATTAGAAACAGGGAAAAACCCAGCATAAACAAACGGCAACACATTTTTATATCCCGGGAGCGGTTTCCTAGCCGGAGCTTTTACGAGCGTGACCGTATCCCCGACTTTTGCTTCTCTCGTCGTCTTCAAGTTTGTGACGATATAACCAATTTCTCCCTCCTCGAGACTTTCTTTCGGAACCATTGTCGGTCTCAACGTCCCGACCTCAAGCGCGAGCCCACTTGTCTCCGCCGCCATCATTTTTATAGCCGCATTTTTCTCGATTTTCCCCTCAAAAACCCGGACATAGAGCACAACTCCGCGATAGTCATCAAAATACGAATCAAAAATCAACGCCCTCGTCTCAAGGCTATCAGCGCTCCCTGATAATTCCTTCCGAGGCTTCGGCGCCGCCTCCACAATTCGGTCAAGCACTTTTTCGACATTTAATCCGGTTTTCGCAGAAACTCCGATAATATCTTCTTCCTTACACCCCAGAAGCCCGATAATTTCTTTTTTAACTTTTTCGACATCTGCCGCCGGCAAATCAATTTTGTTTATAACCGGGATAATAAACAAATCCTGTTCAAGCGCAAGATATACGTTCGCGAGCGTCTGCGCCTGAATTCCCTGCGTTGCATCAACCACTAAGATTGCCGCTTCTACCGCTTGAAGCGACCGCGAAACCTCATAAGAAAAATCCACGTGCCCCGGCGTGTCGATTAGGTTCAGCTCATATCCCTTCCATTTCATTGTTACCGGCGCGAGCTTTATCGTAATCCCTTTTTCGCGCTCGAGTTCCATCGAATCTAATAACTGCGCTTTCATCTCGCGCTTCGAAACCGTCCCTGTTATTTCCATCATGCGGTCAGCTAGCGTCGATTTTCCGTGATCGATATGTGCGATGATGCAAAAATTGCGGATTTTGTCAGAATTCATAAAAAAATTATACCATAATAACGCCCTAAAAGCGAGGGCGTTATCATTTTAGAAAAAGCTAACTTTTCTAGAGAATAAACAGTGCAACCACAAGCGCCGCAACCAAAATCGCGACGACAATCGAAAGAACTGTTATGATTTTCATGTGGAAATGTAAAATTTCCGACTCATTTAGACATTCTTTAATTGTCTTTTTCCTCGAAACCGCAGGCTTTGTGGTCGGCCTCTTTACGGTTTTAGTGGTTTTCTTTGTAGATTTTTTAACCATGATGCCCTTTGATTAAACTATATTACTCCCATTTTACCATAATCTTTTTTATTTTGCGAGTAGAAATGTTATAATTTTTCCAATGAAAAAAATCTTAGCAATCTCCGGCGGCGTCGATTCTATGGTTATGCTCGACATTTTCGTTAAAAAGTTCGATAAGACCGAGCTTGTTGTTGCGACTTTTGACCATTCTGCCCGTGAAAGTTCGAAGGAAGATTGCGACTTTGTGTCGGAAGTTTGCTCCGCGCTCGAAATTCCAGTTTACAGAGGTAAAGCTGAAAAACTCACAAAAATCTCCGAAGAAAAAGCACGCGCCCTCCGTTACGATTTTTTGCGTAAAATTGCTTTTAAAGAAAAAGGGGAAATTTTTACTGCCCACCATCTCGACGACCTTGTCGAGACCATTACCATAAACCTTTTTCGCGGGACTGGGTTTCGTGGCCTTGCCTGCTTAAGTTCTCCCGGAATCCGCCGTCCTTTTCTTGATGGCCTGCTTGACCCGGAAGAGTTTGGTTTCTCCGCCTTCGACAAATCCTCGATTTTAACTTACGCTTCGAAAAACGATATTCATTTTCGGCTTGACCCAACTAACGAGACTTCGGTTTATCTCCGAAATCGAGTTCGCGAAAAAACTCGCTCCCTCCCCCTCGAAAAAAAACTTACACTTTTTGAACTCTGGCAAGCCCAGAAATCACTTGTTAAAGAAATTGATTCCCTCACCGAGTCCATTCTCCCGGAAAACCTCATCTTTTCCCGTAGTATTTTCTCTGAATTAAACGATTCTACCTCCCTTGAGATTCTCCGCGCTGCCCTCCTTCGCGCCGGAGTCTCCACAACCATCCCTCAGCGCAAAGAATTCCTTACCGCGATTCGAACTTATGCTTCTGAGAAAATGTTTAATCTCCCAAAGGATAAAATGGTAAAAATTCATAAGCAAAATTTTATGCTATAATAAAAATATGTTGATAAACGCCTCTCGCCTCATCGGCTTTCCAGTTCTGTCCTTACATATCGCCGGTCCCGTTGCGACGACCGAGAGCTTTGTCCTTGACCCAGATCGCTTAAAAATCTCCGCTTTTCGTGTTTGGGGTCCCATAATAAAAAACGACCCCGAACTCGGCGATATTCTCGACGCGCGTGATGTTCGCGAATTTTCTCCCCTCGGCCTGATTATCGACTCTGCCGAAGATTTCGTAAATTCAGGCGACGTAATAAAAATCGACAAATGTCTCGAGCTTAATTTTTCCATGTTTGGCCTTTCCGTCGTGACGAAAAAGGGAACAAAGCTTGGAAAAATCATCGACTACACCGTCGACAGCGATGATTTCTCCGTCCGTCAACTCATCGTAAAGCGTCCTTTCCTCAAATCCTTCTCCGACCCAGAACTCGTTATTCCCCGAAAAGAAATCGTCGAAATAAACGACTATCGAATTATCGTAAAAGACGAAGAACAAAAAATTAAAAAACTCGCAACAAAAGAAGATTTTATCCCGAATTTCGTGAATCCTTTCCGCGAGCCTGATTTCTCCTCCTCGAGAGCCCCGCGAAATGCAGAAACTTCGGATTCCAAAAGACCTTCCCCCGCCGAAAAAAGAGAAAAATCATGAGCTCCCTATCCCTTAAAACGGTAACAAAAATCACTCTTTTTTCTGTTTTGAGTCTATTCATTTTCTCAAAAATCGCCTTTGCTGAACCGGTTGAAACCGACCCGAAACCCGCCGACTCTGAAGATATTTTGAGCGCGGAGCTAACTTCCGAAAAAATCGAACTTCCTTTCCCCGCAAATTTCGAGAGATGGCCAGATCCAGAATCTGAAACTTCCACAGGTTCAAACGGAACCAACTCCTCCTCGACGGCCAACGCGACCGGTCATATGGTAAACGGAGTGAAAGTTATTTATTATAAAACCCTCACATGGGGAACTCTAAATGCTGATTTCTCCGATTTTAAGGCTAAAGTCGCCGAAACTTTAAGCGACAGTCGTGGATGGGCGCGCGCCGGTCTGAAATTTGTCGAAGTCTCAAGCGGCCAGGATCTAAACATCATCTTATCCAACCCAGCAAACCTCGAAGCGACCCCCGGCTGTTCGGGCGACCTCTCTTGCACGACTTGGAACAACGAAGTTATCATAAACGACGACCGTTGGCTTGGTGGGACTGAAGCGAGTCGCGCTGGCGGTATGTCAACTCGCGAATACCAACACATGGTAATAAATCATGAAGTCGGCCATTGGCTCGGCCACTATGCTCACGAAACAGGTTGCCCGAACGGCGGCCCAGCCCCGATTATGCTTCAACAATCGACTGGTCTTCGTGGGTGTAGCTCATTCAACGCCTGGCCGCTTGATAGCGAACTTTGGACTTTAAGATAAAAAGGAGAAAAAATGAAAAAATCTAAAGAATCATCCACTTCGCGCCACAAATCTAAAACTCCCGGAATCATCATAACCAGTCTGATTTTCGTTCTGGTCCTCGCCGTTGCCGGGTTTTTGATTTATAAAGCCTACTGGAAGGGCTACGAAGAGGGAAAAATCGCTCGAACTTCCGAAACCGAAGCCGATTTGACCGCCATCGCGTCCGCCCTTTCCGAAAAAACATCACTTAACAAAAAAATCTCTGAACTTTTCCCGGAAACTCCCGCCGATTTTACAAGCGAAAATATTTCCGAATACAAAGAAAAGATTTCCGCTCTAAAAGACTCGGTCTCTCTCCCCGAGGCAAAAGAAAAACTCTCCGACCTCGAAACCTCTCTCGACGAACTAAAGACCATTTTCGACGAAAAAGACAACGAAAAAATCCAGTCAAAATTCGATGAGCTAAAACTAAAGGTCGCCGAACTCGGTCCCGAATTGACCGACCTCTATAACCACCGCGTCACCGAAGCCCTAAAATCCCTCCCGAACTCTTAAAATCCCTCCGGGTCCTCTTTATACTTTTTAACCAACTCTTTAGACATTTCATAATCAAACCCGTGCGTCGCTAAATACCTCAATAGCTTATCCGGCTTGACTCTCCCGCCTTTTTTACGAATGATTTTTTTTGCTTCCTCCTCATCATCGCGATCGGATTTTTCAATAAGCTCGTCCACAATTGCTCGGCTCACCCCTTTTCTGCCGAGCTCATCTTTCAGCCGTCTTAAGGAAATCCCTTTTTTCGCAGAACGAGCCTCGATATACCACTCCGCAAATCTATAGTCATCAACATATTTTTTCTCAACTAACTTCGCGATGACTTTTTCTGCATCTTCTTCGGAAAATAGCCTTCTCTCTTTTGTTTGGATTTTATATTCTTCACGCTTTAACTCGAGTTCTGGGTTGCTTTTTAGTCTCTCGGCATTTATTCTTCGTCGCTGGTTATCGAGTTTTCGTCGAATCAGTTTTTGCTCAAGGTGGTCGCGAGTTTCCTTTACCGAGCGCGGCCTGGCCATTGCCCACTCAAGCGTATTATTATATAGCTTCCCAAACTCCGAAGCGTGTTCGAGCTCTTTTATTTCTCCATCGGATAACACCAGCCCAACTTTTAGATGAAAATCAACAACTTGCGTTATGTCGAGAGAAAAAGCGAATTTCGAACCCAAAAAAATATTTACTCGGTTTTCATCCCGAACGGCCGGTTTCATCTCTGTAATTTTATGTGGATTTGTATCTATAGCCCGCCGTCCAAAACTTGCTTTCGAAAAAGGGAGTTCTTCCTCTAGCTCGTTCTCCGGCTCAGCCGAAGAAATTTCTCCCTTTAGATTGACAATCTTCATTTATTTTCGAGAGTCCCCTTTAGAATCTCAAGATGAAATTTATCGCTTCTCAGATTTGGTTTTATTTGTTTCTCGAAAAATTTTTCAAACTCATCAAGCGGAACCCATTCGACCGACTCAACCTCTCCAGGATCAAGTGTAAAAACGTCGTCTTTCGCCGTTCTATCAGATATAAAAACATATACGATTTTATCTTCCGTCCGATAAGCACAAAGAAAAACCAACTCTTCCGGCTTGATAGAAACCCCTAGTTCTTCCTCAGTTTCTCTTAACGCTCCCTCGACCGGAGTCTCTTCTCCGTCGATATGCCCTCCCGCAGAAACATCATAAAACCCTCCGTTATGAACGGTTTTCGCGCGTTTTTGCGCAAGCAAAAAAATCTTTCCTTGAGCTTTTTTATAAAACCAAACACAGGCTCCGCTCGACAGTTTTCCATCTCGAGAAACAATTCCGTTCTCTAAAACTCTCTGATAATCGCTCATTAAAATACACTTTCCTCGCGCTTAGCCGACTCCTCTCGGACTTTGTCTTCAATTTCTTTCATCAACTCCGGTTTCTCTCGGAATAATTTTTTCACGGCCTCGCGTCCCTGACCGAGCGTTTCACCTTTATACTTCAAAAATGCTCCCGCCTTATCTATAACGCCATATTGAACCGCTAAATCAAGTATATCCCCGACCTTCGAAATCCCCTCATTATACATAATGTCAAATTCCGCAATTCTAAACGGCGCCGCGATTTTGTTCTTAACGATTTTCACCTTAGTTCGGTTCCCGGCGATATGGTCGCCATCTTTGATTTGACCGATTCTTCGAATATCAAGCCGAACCGAAGCATAAAACTTAAGAGCGTTTCCGCCCGTGGTTGTCTCTGGATTCCCGAACATCACCCCAATTTTCATCCTGATTTGGTTGATAAAAATCACCGTTGCTTTTGACTTCGAAATAATCCCGGTCAATTTGCGCATCGCCTGCGACATTAAACGAGCCTGAAGCCCCATTTGTGCGTCGCCCATATCTCCGTCGATTTCTGCTTGCGGAACTAGCGCGGCGACCGAATCGACTACGATTAAATCAACTGCCCCCGAGCGCACCAAAGTTTCACAAATCTCAAGTGCCTGCTCACCATTATCCGGCTGAGAAATCAAAAGATTCGAAGTATCGACGCCGATCCGCTTTGCATAAGCCGGGTCGAGTGCATGCTCTGCATCTATAAATGCAGCCGTTCCTCCTTGTTTTTGAATCTCCGCAATCGCATGAAGCGTCAAAGTCGTTTTTCCGGAAGACTCCGGCCCATAAATCTCAATAATTCTCCCTTTCGGATATCCTCCCCCAAGCGCGAGGTCGAGCGAAAGCGAACCCGACGGAATGAGCTGGACATCAATTTTCTTCGCCTCCCCGAGTTTCATAATCGAGCCATCACCAAACTGTTTCGTAATCTGGGAAATTGCTAGATTAAGCGCCTGCGAACGACCGTCTTCTTTTCCAGCCGATTTTTCTGTTTTTTCCACCGCTTGTTTTTTCGCCATAATATTACCTCGTTAGTTATTAGTCCTATTATAATGGTTTTAAAGCTAGAACTCAATAAGCTTTTTCCTCGAACTTGCCCCGGATTTGATTTTTATCGTCGTTTTCGGGACATTAAAGTATTCCGAGAGAAGTTCTAAAAGCGCCGCATTCGCCTCTCCGTCATGCGCTTTTTCTCTAAGAAACACAACAAACTCCCCTGTCTCCAGTTTTTCGACTTTTGGTCCTTTTTTCGACCCGGGTTTCACATTTACAAGTATTCGCATTAAAAAATTATAACATACTTAGCACTCTTGACGTGAAACTGCTAATTTTATATAATAGTTTCATGAATTTGACTGAACGCCAACGTGAAATCCTTTTCACAATTATCGAACAATACGCCGAGCTTGCGACCCCTGTTGGAAGTGTTACGCTTGCCAAACTTTTTGACGTCTCTTCGGCTACGATTCGTACCGAAATGGCTCGTCTTGAGAGTTTTGGCCTTATCGCCCAGCCTCATACTTCCGCCGGCCGGATTCCGACTGATGCCGGATACAGATATTACGTAAATTCCCTCGTCGAAGAATCAGAGGCCGAGTCGTCTCCTGAAGATTTTCGTCCTTCCTCGTCGGCAAAAAAGCCCTCCCTTCCCGTCTTTCTACCAAAAGAATACAACCGCGGAGCTCACGTGCTCGAAGTCCGCGTTTCCTCCCAAGCGACCGCCGAATCGGCGATTCGTGGCGCAGTCGACTCTCTTGTCGAGCTGACAGGGAATCTCGGTCTCGGCACAATCGGCAACCAGCTTTATCTTGCTGGCATTTCTCGCCTCTTGACTCAGCCCGAATTTGTCGACCTTGCTCGCGTTCAAGCCGTTGCGAAACTCCTTGACAATCTTGAGCCCTGGCTAAAAGAAGCCGCCCCCGGCGAACCCCTCAACATCTTCATCGGAAAAGAAAACCCTATCGGCAAGTCCTCAGGCGTCTCTCTAATTATCTCGAAATTCCGCTCTCCGTTCTCGGACAACAGCTATATCGGCGTTCTTGGTCCGACCCGCCAAAACTACCAAAAAGTCATGACTCTCGTCCGCAGTGCGGGTCAAATGCTCGAAAACTCACTTTAAAGGAGAAATATGGAAAAATCACAAAAACCCCTAGAAACCTCAAAAACCGCCCCTAAAACCCCCGAAGACCCAACAGGGCCTTCTAGCGAGGCTCAAGAAAAAAACGCCCCAGAAAGCGAAAAAACAGCCTTAAACGCAAAAATCACCGAACTAACCTCTGACCTTCAGCGTACTCGTGCTGATTTCGAAAACTACCGAAAAAACATCGAAAAAGATAAGGAGAACCTGAAAAAACTCACTGCCTTCTCCGAAGTCTCGAAGGTTCTCCCTCTTCTTGACGATTTCTCTCGCGCCCTCACGACCTATCCCGAGCTAAAACCCCTCGAAAAGAATCTCCAAAAAACCCTAAAATCCCTCAAACTAGAGCCGATTAACACCGCTCCAGGGACCGAGTTCAATCCCGAGTTCCATGAAGCCGTGTTGACCGAAGGCGACGGCGCAAAAGAGCTTATTTCCGAAACTCTCCGCCCTGGTTATTTATATGATGGCGCCGTTCTCCGCCCCGCGATGGTGAAAGTAAAACTCGCTTAGCCCCCCAGTTTTGTCTGGACTTATAAAAATCCATTTATGCTAAAAAACTATGGTATAATATGCGTATGGTGAAGAAAAAGAGCGAAAAAAAGAAGGCAGAAAAAATCCTGCCGAAAACCCCTAAAACAAAAAGAAAGCGTACAAAGCTCTCCTCCTCGGAGAAAAAGGCTCTTCGTGCGAAGAAGAAAAAGACCGACGCCGCAAGCCGTGCCGCGACAAAGCGCGACTTAAAATCCCTCGGTTTCTTCGAACGAATGCGCGTAAAACGGAAACTTCGCCGTGACCGAGAAGCTCGCCGTCGCGCCGAGGATCTTGCGACCCTCCCGAAACAGCCCGTCGCTCGCTTTTTTGCTCATCTTTCTCCAAAACGCGTCTTTCGTTATTGGTTCTCTCTCCGTGGCCTAAAAACCATCGGAAAAATCTTCGCTGCTTGTATTCTTCTCGGAATTATCGCCGTCGGCGGTCTTTTCCTCTATTTTAAGAAAGATGTCGCCGACATTAAACTCTCGAACATCTCCATTTCCGAAACCGTGAACAAATACCTCGACCGAAACGGAAATGTCCTCTGGGAAGACACAGGAACCGAAAACTATCGTCTTGTGGTTGAAAGCTCAGAAATCCCCGACCACGTTAAACAAGCCACCGTGGCGATTGAAGATAAAAACTTCTACGAACATCCCGGCGTCGATTTTGCTGGTTTAACCCGTGCCGTTATTGCGACCGTTTCCGGTCAAAGTGTCCAGGGCGGCTCGACTTTGACTCAACAGCTCATA
This sequence comes from Candidatus Saccharimonadota bacterium, assembly GCA_017406405.1. Taxonomy (GTDB): domain Bacteria; phylum Patescibacteriota; class Saccharimonadia; order Saccharimonadales; family Saccharimonadaceae; genus Nanosyncoccus. The sequence goes on along the minus strand of JAFQYO010000015.1, from coordinate 38,015 downwards.
AAACAGCTTTACTTTGCCGACGAAGCTGCTTCTGCAAACCGCGGCGGCATTAAAAGAAAGATAAAAGAGTTGATTCTCGCTCTTGAGCTCGAAAAACAATACGACAAAGACCAAATCTTGACCATGTACTTAAACGAAAGTCCTTACGGCGGTAGAAGAAACGGAATCGAGTCCGCCGCCCAGACCTACTTCGGAAAAAGCACAAAAGACCTCACTATTGCCGAAGCTGCTCTCCTTGCCAGTATTCCGAACAACCCTGCCGTCTTAAACCCCTATAACGATGCCGGGAACGAAGCTCTTCTCGAGCGCCAAAAGAAAGTCATAAATCGTATGCTCGAATATGGCTATATCTCCGAAGCTGAAGCCGAAGAGGCGAAAAAAGTCGACATTATCGCGACCATCCAGCCCGAAGCTTCTCAGTACGAAAACATTCTCGCCCCGCATTTTGTCCTCGAAGTAAAATCCCTTCTTGAAGAAAAATACGGTTACTCGACCATGCGTTCCGGGGGCTTCACCATTAAAACCACCCTTGACCTCCGCGCCCAACAAGCCGCCGAAGCCGCCGTTGCTGCCGGCGCCGCCCTCTTTAGTTATAACGGTTCCGACAACATCGCCCTTGCTTCTCTCGACGTCGAAACCTCCCAAGTTATCGCTATGGTCGGCTCTGTCGACTTCAACAACGCCGAATATGGCGCCCACAACGCCGCGAACGCACTGATTGAGCCTGGCTCGACGATTAAGCCTGTTCTTGACTACACCCCGCTCTTTATCGAGCGCAGTGGCCAGAATTACGGCCCCGGAACAGTCCTAAAAGACGAGAACATCGACTCTGTCTATTGCCGCGGTTATCAAGGTTCGTGTATGCTCAGAAACTACACAAACCGCTTCTACGGAAATGTGACAATTCGCCAAGCCCTCTCGAACTCTCTGAACATTCCTGCCGTTAAAGCTCTTTACATCAACGGCGTCGAAAACTCCCTTGATGTCCTTCATAAACTCGGTGATAAGTCCTACTGCGAAGATAATACCGAGACTGCCGGCCTCTCGATTGCGATTGGCTCTGGCTGCAACGTCCGCATCGTCGAACATGCAAACGCCTACGCCTCGATTTCCCGAGGAGGAACTTATAAAGACATTACCTACGTTCTCGAAGTGAAAAACAGCGCTGGCGATGTGCTCGAATCCTGGTCCGATACCGCCGGAGAAAGAGTCGTTGACGACCAAGTCGCTTACATGATTTGGGATATTCTCCGAGACCCGGTCGCCCGTTCTCAGCTCGTTTGGGGCTCCCAGGCATACGCCTTCGGGTTTGTTGTCCCTGGTGTCGAAACCGCCTCGAAAACCGGAACCACGACAACTTCAAACTCGAACGTTACAAAAGACTCTCTCATGATTAGCTTCTCGTCAGCGATTTCGACCGTGGTCTGGAACGGAAATCATGACGGCTCTGGTCTCTGGAACTCCGACAACACCATTGTCCGCCGCGTCATCAACAACTACATGGAGTCCGTCCATAAAGACGTCTATGCCGCGGAAGGAAAGTGGCACCCCGGCGATGCCCCCGCTCGTCCGGCTGGCCTCCAAACCCTAACCGTAAACGGAAAAACCGATATTTGGCCTTCCTGGTACAACGAGAAGACCTCTGGCGTGACCAAAGAATCTCTGAAGTTCAACAAATACACGAAGAAACTCGCTTCCTCCTGTACGAAAGAAGAAGACACCGAAACCATCGAAGTTACAAAAACCATCGACCCGATGACAAACAACGAAGTCTGGAATATTCCTGAAGGATACGACCGAGAAAACGCTGACGATTGTAGCTACTCGACCCCGACCGTAAGCGTCTCTCGAAGCGGTACTCATCTAAACATCACCGTAAACGGAAGTGCCATCATCGGCGGAACCTACACAATCACCGACGCCGCTGGTAAAGCCGTCGCGACCGGGAAGATTTCCTCTGCCTCCTTTACCCCGAGCTACACCATCACCGGAAAAGAAGAAAGCCTGACTGTGACCGTAACCGACACAAACGGCGTCTCCTCTGGTTCTCGCACGATAGCTATCCCTGCCTCCTCCTCGTCAGATTCTTCTTCCTCCTCTTCCTCTTCCTCGGGCGGCAAACAAACCTCCGGGAGTTAACTCCCGGAGCTATCAGGGGGAAGTCCTATTTTCTTTTCTTTGTTGGTCTTGCCAGTTCCGCAAAAATCATTCGTCCGGAGCTCGTCTGTAAGAACCTGATATAGTTCACGTCGACTTCTTTGCCGATACATTTCTCTGCGTTATCGACGACAACCATCGTCCCGTCTTTGAGGTGTCCAACGCCTTGCTTTGGGTTGCTCCCTTTTTCGAGCAGCTTGATTCGAAATTTGTCTCCCTCGCGGAACTTATTTCCGATTGCAAGCGCAAGGTCATTGATATTCAGAACCTCAATTCCTTCTGTTGAAGCAACTTTTTCAAGGTTATAGTCGCAAGTCAAAATCATTCCTTGATGATTTTTCGCAAGCAACAACAATCTTTCATCAACCAACATCTTTCCGAGCTCAAGGTCATCAAATATTTCTGTATTTATATAAACCACCCTCTCAAGCTCGTTTGCCACGTCCATGCCCATTCTCGCTCGAGTTCGTTTTAGGCTATCTTTTCCGTCCGCTAAAAGCTGTAATTCTCGAATAACGCTTTTCGGAATTAAAAATTCATCAGATAAAAACCCAGTCTTCGCAACTTCAAGAATCCGCCCATCTATCAACGCGCTCGTATCAACAAAAATTTTCCGCTTTCCTCGAACGCGGGGATTTTTTTCTTGGAGCTTCGAGAATAGAAGATATGTCGTCTCCCCGAACACCCCAACAAGAAGAAAAAATAAGACAAAGTTCATATCTCCTCATTATAGCACACTTACCATCTTTTGTCAAGAAAACGTAATTGTTTTTAAGGCCAAAAGGATTTTTCTTTTATGAAAACCATAACCGTGTTATAATTATCTTGTATGTATGAAAAAATCAAACGACGAATCCGCGCCGCCGATTATCTGACCGTTGCCGAACTTTTCCTAAAGTCGAATTTTCTCCTCGATCGATCGCTTACCTTCGAAGACATAAAACCCCGTCTTCTAGGGCACTGGGGAACTTGTCACGGAATCAACGTCGTTTATGCGAACTTAGATTTTTTCTTTAAAAATCGTCCCGAGCTCCAGTTTATTCTTGGCCCCGGCCATGGTTTTCCCGCTCTCCAGGCGAATTTATTCCTTGATGGAGCCCTCGAAAAAGTCGATGCGAAAGCCTCCCGAAACCTCTCCGGGATAGAATACATCTGTAAAAACTTTTCCGCTCCCGGCGGGTTCCCAAGCCACTCGAGCCCCCTCACCCCCGGAGTCGTGACCGAAGGCGGCGAACTCGGCTATGCCCTCGGGACTGCCTACGGTGTTTCCTTAGGCCACCCAGAAAAAACCGTCGCGGTTCTGCTCGGCGACGGCGAAATGGAAACCGGAACTGCCCTCGCCTCGCTAAATCTTTCGAAACTTATCTCCGGCCCGAGAAACGGCCGTATTCTCCCGATTTTACATCTTAACGAGTATAAAATCTCCGGCCCGACTGTCCTGGGGCGGAAGTCCGAGCGCGAGCTGAACGAGTTCGTCCGGGGCTTTGGTTTTTCTCCTCTCACGATTTCCGGCGATAATCCCGAACGTTTCCAGTTTATCCTTGAAAAGTCCGAAACCCTCGAGCATCCTTTCTTAATCTTAAAAACCGAAAAAGGCGCGACTGGTCCGACCGAACTTGACGGAAAGAAAATCGCTGGGAACTATCTCGCCCACCAAATCCCTCTTCCGAACGCAAAATCCTCCGAAGCCGAACTAAAACTCCTCGAGGAATGGCTGAAGTCATACAAATTCGAAGAACTATATTCCGAAGGAAAGGGGTTTAATTTATGATAGAAAAAGTCGAATATCCCGGAGCCGAAAAAACCAACATCGCAAAAACCTTTGGTCGCCTCCTCTCTGAGCGCCTTAAAAAGGACAAATCCTTCTATTTCTTCTCCCCCGACGAAACGACCTCGAATCGTCTTTCCGCCGTCTATGACGAAGAAAAACGTGCTTGGTCTCTCCCTGTTAAAGACTTCGACCTTCCTTCTGACCCCGATGGCCGAATCATCGAGCTCCTGAGTGAAAACGCTCTCTTCGCGGCCCTTATTGGCCACCTCTCGAACGGCGAACAGGGAATGATGGCCTCTTATGAAGCATTCTTCTCTATCATCACCTCCCAAATCCTCCAACAAATAAAATTCTTTAACCAAATGTCTAATATCTCCTGGCGAAAGCCCTGGCCCGCGGTAAACCTGCTCTCGACCAGTATGTGTTGGCGCCAAGACCACAACGGCTACTCTCACCAATCTCCCGCGCTGATTTCTTCTCTCCTCTCCGTCCCCGGAAATCGCGTAAATTGTCTTTTCCCAATTGACGACGTCTCTGCCGAAGAAACCTTTTCCCGCATGCTCTCCTCGGAAAACGTTATAAACCTAACCACCTTTGACAAAAACGACAACCCCCGCTGGATTGACTCTTATCATAGCAAATTCCAGTTCGACAACGGCGGTGCTAGCGTCTTCCAATTCGCCTCCGACGAAAACCCCGAGCTGGTTTTGACCGCTGTCGGCGACATCCCGACTCGCGAGATGCTTCGTGCCCGCGACCTCGTAAAAGAAAAACTCCCCGAAAAACGCCTTCGTTTTGTCGGGATAAACGCCTTAACCTTCGGGAAAATCGGCACGACCGAACAATCCCTTTCCCGCGACCAATTCAGCGACCTTTTCACCTTCGAACGCCCTCTTATCGCTTCTTTCCATGGCTACCCCGAAACCTTAAAATCCATTTTCAGGAACTACACCTCTCGCGACGTCCTATCTGTTCATGGGTTCGAGGAACAGGGAACGACCACGACTCCGCTCGAGATGTTGAGCTTAAACCATGCGTCTCGCTTTGACCTCGCCGCTGATATTTTCCGCACGCTCGGTCGTCCCGACCTCGCCGAAGACGAACTGAAAAAACTCTCAGAAAATCGCGAATACGCCGTTTTGTTTGGCGTTGATAAATTCCCCCTAGAATAGCCTATACTCTAATTATATCACGAATTATGGAAAAAGTCAAGCTCAACCAAAATCCTCCTCAAGAACCCTCGGATTCCGTCGAACCTAAAACCCCTGATTCTTCTCATTCTGAAAGACCTAAATCTTGGGATTCGCTTAACTCCGTTCCTTTTTCGCGCGAAAAATTTGACCTCCCGAGACGTTCTCGCCTGAGAACCGTCGCCTCGAAGCTTTCCGAAGTCTCCGCAAAGTCAAATCTAAAATCAGCTTCCCCCTCCCTCGGCGACAACTGGTCAATCGACGATTCGCGTCTCCAGACTCACGCCGACGAAGTAAAACGCACCCTAAAAATCTTGAAAGAAAGCGACTCCGCTCGCTGGGAAATTGCAAAAAAAGACGCTCACGAAAAATCCCATCTCTTGAAATATGAACTTAACTCGCTCGAACCTTCTCGTCGCGCCAAAATAATCGAAAAAGTCGCCACCGCGCTCAACGCAAGCAAACCCGACTATGCCTCTGTCTGTAAAACCGTTTCCGCCTTAATTTGCGATTCCATGGAAATCCCAAAACAATACCGCCCTAAAATCATGGTCTATGACACGAGCCCTCGCCCGAGACAATCCGTCGTTACGGGTGAGAAAATCTCCTCTGGCGTCCAAGGTTCTCATACCCTTCACTCTGTCGTCGAAGGAAGCCCAATCGGAGGTGTCGTCGAGATTTTCCCAAGCAACTTCAGTCGTCCGTTGCGCGCCTCCGACATTATCCACACCCTCGCCCACGAAACTTTCCACGCCTACCAAGACATCATTAACAATGGCCCCGACGATTATCCCCCAAATCCGGTTTGGTTCGACGTCAAACGGAGTTTCGCTTATCGTATCGGCGACAAAAAATACATTCCTTCTGACTGTGATTACGAAGCCTACGCAAACCAATCCCTTGAGCGTTCCGCCGAGACATACGCCGACGCCGTTTCTCCGCTTCTCGATGATTTTCTAGCCGAAGCGTTCTCCTCGCGCTCCTCGAAACCCTCCCTCGAACGCCATAACTCTCTCGGAATTGGCTCAAAAATCCCGGCTTTTCTCCAATAATCCCCCTGATTATGTTATAATTTTTATATGAAACTATCCGAAGAACTTATCTGGCGCGGATTCTCCGCAAAAACCACCCTTAACTCCCCTGATTTGCTTGATTCTCGACCTTCGAAAAAATTCTATTGGGGTGCTGACCCTTCTGCTGACTCTTTAACTATTGGAAACCTCGCTGCCTTGATGATGTGCGCCTGTTTTGTCCGCCATGGATACGAACCATATTTTCTCGTCGGTGGCGCGACCGGCCAAATCGGCGACCCAAAAGAGAATTCCGAGCGCGACTTGAAGCCTCTCTCTGAGGTCGAGTTCAACAAGTCCCAAATCCGCGCCCAAATCGAACGTATCGTCCTAAACAACTCTCCCGACCTAAAGCCGAATTTCGTCGATAATCTCGACTGGTTCAAAGATATAAAATTCCTCCCCTTCCTCCGTGAAGTCGGCAAAGCTTTTTCTATGACCCAGCTCCTCGATCGTCAATTTGTCCAAAACCGCATCGGTGAAGGCGGCTCGGGCATTTCTTACGCAGAATTCTCTTACACCTTGATTCAGGGTTACGATTTTCTTCATCTCTACCGTTCTTACGGTGTCTCCCTTCAGCTTTGTGGCGCCGACCAATACGGAAACTGCACCTCCGGTATCCATCTCATTAAACGCCTCGAAAACGCCGACGCCGATGTCTGGTCGACTCCTCTGATTATCGACCCGGCTTCCGGGAAAAAATTCGGTAAGTCCGAAGGAAACGCTGTCTGGCTCGCTTCTAAACCGGCCAAAACCCCGTCCGGCGCTCTCTCGGAGAATTTCACCTCCGTTTTTGACTTTTATCAGTTTTGGCTTAACCAGCCAGATTCCTCCGTCGAATCCTTATTAAAAACCTACACTCTTATTGAAAAACCCGAGCTCGACTCCCTAATGGCCGAACACAAATCCTCCCCCGAAAAACGCCTCGCCCAACGCGCTCTAGCCTTTGGCGCGACCTCTGTTGTCCATGGCGAGTCTTCCGCTCGCGCCGTAGAAAAACTAACCTCTATCTTATTTAACAAATCCGCTGATTTTTCCTCCCTCACCTCCAAAGATTTCACCGCCTTCGCCGAATTTCTCCCCTCCGTCCCGAAAAACACCCCCCTTCTCGATGCTCTCGTAGAAACCTCTCTTTGCTCCTCGAAGTCCGAAGCCCGAAAAGACCTCAAAGCTGGCGCCATCTCCCTTAACGGCGAGAAAGTTTTTGACGACTCTCTCGTCCTCTCGTCTCCTGCTATCCTTAAACGCGGGAAAAATCGCTTCGCCATCATAAAATAACCCGCCTCTTCCGTTGATTCCCTTAGGGCAAACTTCTATTGCTTTTTGTATCTTTTTGTGATATAATATAAAAATCGTACCTTAAAATCCACGAAAAGGAGGTTGCTATGATTTATCGTCTTGATTTCAAGAAACCCCACGAAATGACCTTGCGCGAGCTTTATTATAGGTTAAACCACACCTTGCGTCGCGAATATTCCACCGGAACAAAAGTTTACTTAAAAGAGTTTTTCGCAAGAGGAGAGCTCCTGCCTGTCTCAAATCTGATAAAAAATTACGAAGCCTATCACGGTTTCAAAGATCCTGGCTTTAGAACAAATTGTATTTTTCTGCTTGCTCAGGAGTTCGTCAGCGCAATCTACTGGTCAGAAACAGGTTCTTCCCATTATTTCGACCTGATTTCGGCTTTGACTGGCGCTCATATCCTTAACGAAGCAGAAATCGAATGGGCGATTCCGGAAGATGCGATTACGGATTATCATTATCGCCTGATCTGTGCCTATCTTTCTTCGTTGACTCCGAGCGCGCTTCTCTTCACGACTCCGGTATTATCCGACATTATCTTCGATTTTCTTATAAAACACCATCTTAAAACCATCCCCTTTGAAAATCGAAATATGTCTATTTATCTCGCGAATACGAAACATATTAAAGCCGAAATGACAAACCTTGTCAAACGCACCGTTCAACATATCCTTGAAGTCCCTTCGAACTACGCAACAATCGTCAATCTCGACGAAAAAGTTGCCTCTCGATTTGGTCTAATAATCTCATAATAATCCACTTCCTTTTTACCCCTGTCCAACGACAGGGGTTTTCTCATTTTTAACCTTGACTTTTTTAACTCTAAGTGATATAATAAAGAGCATATGGACAAACAACTCCAACCAAGCTCTACCCCTGTTTCGATTATCGGTTCGACCGAATACGTTTCGATTGGAACTTCGGGTCGTTACGAAAAAATCCCCGCAAAAATCGACACTGGAGCAGATTCTTCCTCAGTTTGGGCCTCAAATATAGAAATCACCGAAGATGGCGCCCTCGAGTTTGTCCTCTTTGCCCCTAAATCTCCCTTTTATACCGGTGAGGTTTTCCGGCGCAAAGATTATAAAGTCGCAGTCGTTCGTTCGGCGACCGGCGAAGAACAAATCCGTTATCGTACCCCTTTTTCTCTTAAAATTGGCGGGAAAAAGGTCAAAGCCCTCTTTAACCTTTCCGACCGCTCGAGAAACAACTTTCCGATTTTAATCGGTCGCCGTACGATTTCCGGAAAATTCCTCGTCGACACCTCTAAAAAATCCGTTCCTCAGCCCCCGAAAAACCCGAAAACCACCCCGCTAAACGACGAACTTGCAAAAAATCCAAGAAAGTTTTATCTTAAACATAAGTCGAAAAATATGTAAACTTCAACGAAAGGACTCATATGAAAATTGCAATTCTTTCCAACGGCAATGCTAACTATTCTACCAAGCGCCTTGTTGAAGAGGCTGAAAAACGTGGCCACAAGGTAAAGGTAATAAAATACAAAAACTGTTATCTTTCCCTTGATGACAAACACCCTGATATCTTCTACAAAGGGAAAAAACTGACTGGTTTTGACGCGATTATCCCTCGCATCTCAAACAACATGACCCGTTATGGTTGTGCCGTTGTTCGTCAATTCGAAATGCAAGGCGTTTGGACTTCGGCGAATTCTATCTCTATCACTCGCGCCCGCGATAAACTCCGTGCCGCCCAAATCCTTGCTAAATACAATGTCGACACCCCAAAAACCTTCGTCTCCCGGAACACGACGGACATCGACGCTCTTCTTGACGCTATGGGCCTCCCTGTGATTATCAAACTTGCGACCGGAACTCACGGAAACGGCGTCGTTCTTGCGGACACTCGCAAAGCTGCAAAATCCGCTCTCCAGGCTTTCTATCTCTATAACGAAGACGGCACAAACATCCTTCTTCAGGAATACATCAAAGAATCCGCTGGAACCGATATCCGTGCCTTTATCGTCGGAAACCGTGTTGTCGCTTCGATGCAACGCATCTCCCTAGACGATGATTTCCGTTCAAACCTCCACAAAGGCGGCGAAGGAAAACCTGTCAAATTGACCGACGAAGAAAAGAAAGTCGCGCTTAAAGCCGCAAAAGCTATGGGCCTCCACGTTTGCGGTGTTGACCTAATGCGTTCCGCTCGTGGTCCGCTCGTCCTCGAGGTAAACGCCTCTCCTGGCTTCGGAATCGAAAGAGTGACCGGTCGCGATGTTGCCTCAAAAATCATCGAATACGTCGAGCACAACGCCCCTAGAAAAAACGGCAAAGACCGCGTCGGCGCCTAGCCCTCAGTCTCCGCTATCTATCCCTTGTCAACCTTATATATCTTTCTGGATATTTTTGGATTAGTTTCATCTGTTTTTGCTTATTTCGAGCGCGGACGAAACTTCCGAAAACAAACGGCGCAAGAATCGGAATATAAAGAAGAAACACCTTAGGATTGTTTTTTGGAATCTGGATTATGAACCCTGTTTGTTTAGAGAAAAACGTCATCACCGCGATATGATATTTTAATAAAATCGTTGTAATTTTTACAACGGGCAATCTAATTATTTTAAAAATTATCGAACCCCTCCCTGAAAACGGAAAGAAACCGATCAATCCCGTCAGAAAGGTCAGTCCCATCGCCACTGGAATCGTCGGCAAAATTAACAAGTTGGCTACGACGGAAATAAGCGACAAACTCCCGAAAAAATAGAGCAAAATCGGCGCACACATCAACGTCGCAGAAATCGTCGCAATCACTATTTCTGCCACCACTCCCGGGCCTCTCTCGGAAGTCTCTCGCCTCTCCCCCCACTTTCCATAAAAAAACTCCGTCACCATCGGCCCGACCACCATAATTCCGATAAACGCCCCAAACGACAATAACCACCCGAGGTCGACCACATTCATTGGCTCGATTAGAAGCGTCGTCGCCATCGCGATTAAAATAATTCTCCACGCCTCAAATTTTCGCCCAACATACCATCCGAGAATCCCCAATATCGCCACAATTCCCGCTCTGGTTATTGAGGCTGTCCACCCAATCATCCCTCCGAATAGGACAATAAACAAAATCCCAAAATACATCCCCGCAAACCGCGAAATCCTTCCAAATACCTTCCGGAAAGTCTCGACCAAAATCCCGAGATGCGTCCCGCTCGCCACGACAATATGTGTGAGCCCAACCATGCTTAAAATCTCCGTTAGCTCCGAATCTAGTCCATTTCTCATCCCCAAAAGATAGCTCAGCCCGAGATTCGCCTCCCGTTCACCGGGAGCTTTAACGTTCTCCTCTGGATTCTCCGAGTTCTCGCTAAAAGCCCCCTTAACAGCCCCAGCGAATTTCTCCCGAAACTTCAACAAAACACTTTCTTTCTCGGGACGTTTCAGCTCGACAATATTCGGGTCGAAGAAACTTCCTGCATAGACTCCAAACCCCTCCGCCATCTTTCCGGAAATTGTCAACCTATCATTTCGACGAATTTCATTTTTTGACCTCCCGGAAACATATATCACCCCGCGAATATTCTCTCCGTTCATCATTATATTTTTTAGCTTAATTTTATAATATCCCCCCTGAAAATCCGGGTCTCCTTTTATTTCCCCAGAAATCGTTACGGTCTCCCCGACAATTTTTCTGAACGCTTCTTGCCCTTTTAACTCCCCGGAAACTCTCGTCGCCCCTAAGACTGCCCCAATCACGAGCATAACAACAACAAACAAATAATTTGGCTTTATGACCGCAAAAATTGTCACAAGTATTACGAAGACCACCCAAAGCCACGAATCAAAAAACGCCACCCTGAACACAAGCGAAAAAACAATCCCGCCGATAATTCCGAACATAAACGCAATCACGACCCCGGACGGACATATTCGCTCCACGAGTTTTTTAAGCATATATAATATATATTATATCTAAACTAGATCATTTTTTATGGTACAATATTATTATGCCGAAAAATAATCTTTCTAAACCCCAAAACAAGAAATCAGACCTCAAAAAAGCCTCGAATTTCATTCGAAGTTGCATTTTTTTCTTTATTGTTGTTACGCTTGCCGCCGTCCTCATAAATTCCCTAAACGGCGAGGCTCATACTCTTGAAACCGTTCCTCTTTCGAGCGTCATTTCTCGCGCGAACGACCCCTCTGGAGACATCTCTAAAATCACCGTTTCCGGAAACGAGCTAAAAATCACCTTAAAGGGGAAAGATTATCCGACCGAAAAATCCCGAAAAGATGCTTCCGGGACCCTCTATGAACAAGGCCTCGTCGACCACTGTGCTAATTTAGAAACCCCCGAAGAAATCTCCGCCTGCCAAGCCACATACCCCACGATTGAATACGTCGAGGCGACTGATGTCTGGGGAACCATCATTGACGCCGCTTTTATCGTCCTCCCGATTCTTGCGCTGATTCTTTTCTTCGGTTATATGATGCGTCAGGCCCAGTCAATGAACTCTCAGAACATCGGTTTCGGAAAGGCAAAAGCCCGTCTCTATGGCCCAGACAAGAAGAAAATCACCTTCAAAGACGTTGCCGGAAACGAATCCGCGAAACAAGATCTCGAAGAAATCGTTGATTTTCTTAAACACCCTAAAAAATACGAAACTCTTGGCGCAAAAATCCCTCGAGGCGTTCTTCTTGCAGGCGACCCAGGAACTGGGAAAACCTTGATGGCGCGAGCCGTCGCTGGAGAAGCTAGTGTCCCGTTTTTCTCGATTTCTGGTTCAGAATTTGCCGAAATGTTTGTCGGCGTCGGCGCTTCTCGCGTTCGTGATTTGTTCCAAAAAGCAAAGAAAAACGCTCCCTCGATTATCTTTATCGACGAAATAGACGCCGTCGCCCATAAACGAGATGCTCGGGGCGGAGCTGGTCGCGAAGACGAACAAACCCTAAACCAAATCCTTGTCGAGATGGATGGATTTGACAACGAATCCGGAGTCATCGTCATCGCCGCAACAAACCGAATCGACATGCTAGACAAGGCGCTTCTTCGCCCGGGTCGTTTTGACCGTCACGTAAACGTTACTCTTCCGGAGAGAAAAGACCGTCTCGAAATCCTCAAAGTCCACTTTAAGAATAAGCCGACCGTAAAGGGAATTAAACTCGAAGATCTCGCCGCGAAAACCGCCGGCTCTTCTGGCGCTGACCTCGCGAACATAGCAAACGAAGCTGCGATTACCGCCGCTCGCGAGTCTCATAAAGAAATCACCAACGCCGATTTGACCGAAGCGTTCGAAAGAATCGCGATTGGCCCAGAAAGAAAGTCGAAAGTCATGAACGACCAAGAGCGCAGAGTGACCGCTTATCACGAAGCAGGCCATGCTATCGTCGGCCATGTTCTCCCAAACTCCGACCCGGTCCACAAAGTAACCATCATTCCTCGTGGTCATACCGGCGGTGTAACATGGTTCATTCCTCCGGAAGATAGAAGCTATAAAAGCATCTACGATTTGAAAGATATTCTCGCTCGCGCTATGGGCGGCCGTATTGCCGAAAAACTTGTTTTTGGCCCCGATGCCATCACCACTGGCGCCTCCTCCGACCTCAAAAACGCTGCTGAACTTGCAAAAGAAATGATTATCGAAGAAGGTATGGGCGTAAAAACCCGCAACCTCGTTTTTCCTGACACCGCGACTGGATATTACTCAATCACGACCGAAAAGCCATATTCCGAAAAAACCGCGGAGCTAATTGACGAAGAAATAAAATCCTTGACCGACGAAGCTGCGAAACGTGCTGAAGCCGTCCTAAAAATGAACAAAAAAATTCTCGACGAGCTCGCTTCGGCGCTTCTCGAGAAAGAAACTCTCGAAGAAGAAGAGCTTGCCCCTATCCTAAAACCCGCTTTACTCCCCGACCTCGCAAAACTCCATTAACTTTAACAAAAGTGTTATAATTCCTATATGAAGAAGAAACTAAAGTTCAAATCTGTTGTCGCGCTTGCAAATTCAAAACTCTCGATAAAATCCGCCGCAATTCTTCTTGCCTCGTCGACCTTAGTCTCTTCCTTGCTCGGAATTTTTCGCGACCGTCTTCTTAACTCTTATTATCTAAAAACCTATCCGACCGGAATCGACGCCTATACTGCCGCCTTTACAATCCCCGATTTTATGTTCTTTATCTTGACTTCAGGCGCGCTTGCCGTCTCATTTATTCCTGTCTTTAACGAACGTTTGATGAAGGGAAACAAAAAATCCGCATGGGAACTTTCTTCCTCAATGCTGAATTTTCTCGCTCTGATTACTCTCGTGGCGAGTGTACTTATTATGGTTTTCGCCGAACCTCTCGTTCGCTATGTTGTCGGTCCTGGCCTTGACGAATCCGGAACAATTCTCGCGATAAACATGATGCGCGTCATCGCGCTAAACCCCTTCCTCTTTTCCATCTCGACCGTCATCTCCTCTATCCAACAAGCTCTTGGCCGGTTTGTCTTTTATGCTCTCGCGCCCGCCCTTTATAACGTCGGCATCTTAATCGGGATTACCGTTTTCACAAACGGAATCTCTATTTTCGGGATTCAACTCTTCGAAGGCGGGATTATGGGTGTCGCAATTGGTGTCGCCTTTGGCGCCGTTCTCCAGCTCTTGACTTCGCTGGTCGGTCTCTTTGGCCTCGGTTTCGACTATCGCTTTAAAATCAACTGGAAAAACCAAGGTTTCCGTGGCGTTCTTCGCCTCTTGCCTGCCCGTTCTCTCGACCAAGGAATCGACTACATAAACACAATCGTCTCGACAAATCTCTCTTCCCGTATGGGAGCTGGCGCTCTTCGTAGCTTCCAACAAGCCTCCGCCCTTCACCAAATGCCGGTTTCTCTGATTGGTGTCGCGATTTCTACCGCTTTCTTCCCCCAACTGACCGAAGAACTCGGCGAAGGAAAAGAAGAAGAGTTCGAAGCGACCTTCCGCGTTGCGCTTCGCATGATTGTCTGGATTGCACTCCCGATTTCAATTGTCGCCTTTTTCGCTCGGGGTTATGTTGTCAGCTTCATCATGAACGGTGGCGATGCTCTCATCGCGAGCATTCTCGGCTCTTTCATCGTTGCGATTTTCGCTCAATCCGTCTTCCATATCGCTTCTCGCGGCTTTTACGCCTACCAAGACACGCGCACTCCTCTGTTTGTCAGTATCTTTGCGATCGGCTCGACTATTGCCCTTTCCGCGCTCTTCTATAAACTCGGTTTCGGCCCCGACGGCCTGGGTTGGGCTCAAAGTATCGGCGCCGTCGCAGAAATCTTTGTTCTTCTATTCATCTTAAATCATCGTTCAAAAAACAAGCTCCTAAACAAAACCTTTTGGGAAACAATCAGAAAAATGTTCTTCTGTGGCGCCGTTACGGCTTGTGTCGCCTATTCTATGACGAAATTCTTCCCGCTCATGTCGACCGACGATTCGATTTTTACAACTTTCCCGAAATTCTGTCTAATCACCTTAGTCAGCTTTATTGCCTATATCCTCGCGAGCTATTTCCTTAACCTCGATGAAGTTGCTCCCGTCGTCGAAAAATTCAAAAAAATCGTCTTTAGAAACACCGAATAGCTTCTAAAACCAAATTAAGCTATTTTTACTGAAAATATCAAGTCTTGCAGAACCTAAAAACCTTTGTTAAAATACCCTTTGTCGCTTAGGGGACTATTAAACAGGTCGAAGAGCGACTAACTAACAAAGGAGATTATTCTCTAATGCGTATCAGACTGAAACGTCTTCGGAAAAAATCCGAACGTAAGGAGTCTAAGATTACTCCTGCTCCCTGGCAAGAGTTTATCGAAATATAAAATAGAAAATAAAGATTGGTCCCGTCTGGGACTTTTTCTTTTTATGTGCTATAATAGTCTATATGAAAAATAATAAACCTCTCCTGATTACGATTATTGTTCTCGTTGCCGCTTTTCTCGGATTTGTAATCGCCGCGCCGCATCTTTTCCCGAAGTCTGATGATTCCTCCTCCGAGATTGACCTCTCGAAATACGATATAACCTCCATTATCCCCGCAAACGAAGACAATGGCGGAATTGCCGACCACGTTAAAGGTTCTAGCGACGCTCCCGTGACTATTTACGAATACGCCGATTATCAGTGCTCTGGTTGTGCAAACTTTAATCCCTGGGCGAAAGAACTCCTGAAAGAATATGACGGGAAACTCCGCATCGTTTTTCGTTCTTTCCCCCTAACAAACATCCATCCAAACGCCATCGCCGCCTCCTCCGCGGTTGAAGCCGCTGGCCTCCAAGGATACTGGGAAGAATACGGAGACCTCCTCTTCTCGAACCAAGCCGAATGGTTTTATGCGACCGGCGCAAAGCGAAACGATTATTTCGTCTCCTATTTCGAAGAAGTTTCCGATGGCAAAGGCGACGTCGAACAATTCCGTTCTGATATGGCCTCCGACGCCGTAAAGAAAAAAGTTAATTTCGACGACACGATTGCAAAATCCTTAAACATCTCCGCGACTCCTGCTTTCTTCGGCGAGGACGGAAAGGAAATCGAATGGATAAAAAGTGACACCCAAACAAAGTCCGAAACCTTATCTATCTTCCGGGACTACATAAACAAACAACTTGCGGAGAAAACTCAAAACTAAAAGGGCATCAAAAGTGGCGGGCATCAAACTAATCAACATCTCTAAAAGCTTTAAGAACAAACAAGTTTTGACTTCTTTTAGTGCCTTGATAAAAGACGGCGATTTTGTCATGATTACCGGCCCGAGCGGTTCTGGAAAGTCGACGCTCCTAAACATAATCGGCGGAATCGAAACTCCTGATTCTGGCGAAGTTATCGTCGGCGGAAAAAACATTCGCGGACTAAAAGGCCGAGAAAAACAAGAACTCTACCAAAAATATGTTGGCTTTATCTTCCAGGGATTCTTCCTTGACCCAAATCTCACCATTGGCGAAAATATCTCCCTTCCGGGTGTTTTCGCAAACATGCCAGCCCCGGCTCTAAAAGAGCGCCTAAAAACCATCGCTAAAATCCTCGGCATCTCCGACTCCCTTAAAAAATTCCCCGCCGAAACTGCTGGCGGTCAAGCTGAGCGTGCCTGTATCGCACGAGCTCTTTTCCTTAGCCCTCGTGTTGTTCTCGCCGACGAACCGACTTCAAATCTCGACAAAGAAAGCGCGAACAAGGTCCTTCGCATCCTCCAAGTCTTTCAGGAAAAAACCGACACGACTATCGTCGTCGCTTCTCATGATGAGGCGATTCGCCCTTTCGCGACAAAAGTCATAACTCTAGGAGAGTCCCAAAATGAAGTTTATTAGTCTCATCCAAATCAGTCGTCGCCATATTGCCTCCCGGAAGAGACAAAACATCCTTTCCGTAATCACAATTGGCATTTTGTTCGGAATCATGCTCGGTGCAGTTTTTCTATTTGAAGGTCTTGAAGACGTTTTTGTTCGCACGTCAAATTCTCTCTCTGGCAGAAAGCTTTATGTTACTTCTAATTCCTGCATGAACAACGTCTGTCTTGACTGGGAAGCCCTTGAGCCGTACGTCCGCCAAAAGTCCTCCGCCTATAACGGCGAAATCGTCGGCAAAGTCGACATCTACACATATAAAAACGGTGGCCATTCCTTTAAAGTTGTCAACGAAGATTTCGTTAAAGACGTTATCGAAATAAACCTGAACCAATACAACCGCGGAACGCTCTTTAAAATTATTTCCCTCGACGAAGCCGACAAACTCGTCAACAGTCCCGACGACAACTCCTACGTTTATGGAAGAAAAACCTATTCTCTCTCGGAAATCGAAGCCCTAAAGGCCGCAACTGTCGGAAAAACATTTTCAGAATCATTCTCTGTTCCGACCTCCACATTTGTCTCGGAAGAACTGCTCGAAGGCGATCCGGCTCTTGAAGAACTCTCCGAAGAGGCGAACTACGAAGAAAAAACTCTCGAATATGTCGTCGCTGGTGTTATCGGTTCTTCGCGAACTCCGACCACTATCTCTCAAGGTTATCGTGACATCCGCATTCTTGATTTCTTCCTTAGTAGCGTTTCGAATCGTGTGATTGAACCCGACCTCTATGTTGCACGCGACAGCGACACAACCATAAACTATCGCGAGCTGTTCGATGCGTCCGAACGGAACACGGCCCTCCCGATTATCGAGTTCAAATCCCTCGACGATGCTTACGCCTACTATTCAGCCGAAGATTGTAACATTGAAGAAAACCTAGGGAAATGCACAAACTATACCGTTTCTGAGCTTGTCGGCGATCGGCTCAATACAACTCACGCCCTAAATATCCTCTATTATTATTTCAATTATGGCGAAATCGCCCTCCTTCTCGTCGCCATAACGATTTCCGTCTTCACCTTTATTCGCCTAGTTGGCGAAAACGCCAAGTCGATTGCGCTTTACCGTTCGCTCGGCGCGTCCTCTCTGGAAATCCTCGTTATTTACTTCTTCTATCTTCTCGAGCTTTGTCTTATGACCGTCTTTTTCTCGACTGTTCTTGGCCTCGGCATTGCCGTCGTGATTTCCTTAAAAGACGCAAGCGTGCTTTCCGCAATGCTGACCTCTCTCTTCGCTGAGAATGTCCACCCCGGCCTACTAATAGGTCTCAGCTCCGAAGTCACAAAAATCATCGCCGCAATTCTATTAACGGCTCCGATTTGCTCAGTTTTGACCCTCGACCAACTCTCAACGAAAAATATCGCCAAGAAAATCAAAGGCTAATCTTTATTCGTCTTCGACGATTTCGAGATGAGCTTCTTCGAGTTGAAGTTCATCAACGCTTGACGGAGAGTCCATCATCAAATCCACGCCCGAACCGTTCTTCGGGAAAGCGACAATATCACGAATATTATCAGTATTTTCCAGCACCATAAAAATCCTATCAATCCCGAACGCACATCCCGCATGTGGTGGCGCCCCAAATTTAAAGGCGGAAAGCATACCTCCAAATCTCGTCTCAACGTACTCGTTATTAAACCCAAGAATATTGAAAACTTTGTACATGATTTCTGGATTGAAGTTTCTAACCGCGCCTGAGCAAATCTCAAACCCGTTCATCACCATATCGTATTGGTCAGCCACAATCGCCAACTTTTCTTCGTCAGTTTTAGCTTTGTCTAAAGTTTCGAGTCCCCCTTTCGGCATCGAAAACGGGTTATGTCCAAAATCGAGTTTCTTTATTTTCTCATCCCACTCATAAAACGGAAAATCCACAATCCAACACAACGCCACTTCATCATCTTTTGCGAGCTTAAAATGCTCCGCAAACTGAATTCTGAGTTGTCCAAGAACCTTATTCACTTTCTCTCGCGAATCAGCCCCAAAGAAAACCGCGTCTCCGTCTTTCGCTCCGGTCCTCTTCTTGATGGCTGCGACTTCTTCCGGTTTCATAAACTTTAAAATTGGCGATTTGGCTTCTCCGTCCATATATAATATATACGCAAGTCCGCCCGCCCCTTCTTTCTTTGCAAATTCTGTAAAATTGTCTATTTGAGACCGAGTTAAACTTGCTCCGTCTTTCACTAAAATTGCCTTCACGCACTCAGCCTTAAACACCTTAAATTCTGTTTTTTCAAACACATCAGTAAGCTCGACCAACTCCATTTTATAGCGCAAATCTGGCTTGTCTGTTCCGTATTTCTCCATCGCTTCGCTATAAGAAATGCGTTTAACTTTTTCGGTCAATAGTTTCTTTTTCGCAAAATCCGTCACCAAAGTTTTTATCAAAGGCTCGACTGTTTCTCGAACGACTTCGCCGTTATCAACAAACGACATTTCTAAGTCGAGTTGATAAAAATCGCCATAAAGCCGGTCAGCTCTCGGGTCTTCGTCCCTAAAACACGGTGCAATTTGGAAATATTTTTCGACTCCCCCGACCATCAAAAGTTGTTTAAACTGTTGCGGTGCCTGTGGTAAAGCATAAAACTTTCCTGGATGTAGCCGAGAGGGGATCAAAAAGTCTCGCGCCCCCTCCGGCGACGAATTCGCGAGAATCGGCGTCGTAATTTCTGTGAACTCTTTTTCGTACATGTAATTTCTTAAGAACTGATAATATCGCGAACGTTCTTTAAGAAGTTTCTGCATCTTAGGTCGGCGCAAATCCAAGAAACGATATTTCAGTCTCATTTCTTCCGAACTCATCGGCCCGTCATCATGCGTGTTGACTGGCAGAGGCTCAGATTTGTTCAAAAGCTCCAGTTTTTCGACCACGAGCTCAATATCTCCTGTCGGGATGTTTGGGTTTTTTAACTCCGGCGCCCTTTCGCGCATTTTTCCAGTCGCTCTAAGCACAAACTCGTCTCGGACTGACTCCGCAAGCTTAAAACTCTCCTCAACTTCTGGCGTGACGACAAGCTGAATAATTCCCGAGAAATCTCGTAAATCTATAAAAATCAATCCCCCGTGGTCTCGGCGCGAATTAACCCAGCCCGCGACAGTTACAGTTTTTCCAAGAGAGTTTTTGAGTTCACTAGACTTAATATACATAAAAAAATTATACCACAATCTCTCTAGATTTTGAACAATTACCCCAGAGAATATGGTATAATATATAAAATGCACGACTCTCAAGAATCTTTTATGCGGAAATTCGTCAAAAATCTCGACCCAAAGCTCGAAAAATATCGCGAAAAACCTTCGGTCGAGGTCGTAAAACGTATTCCCGCTCCAAAATCCGAATCTGAGCTTCTCGATGTTCTGCGTCGTACTCCCGAAACCGTTCTCTCGAAAAAACAAAGAAAAATCATCGCCTCTGCCATGACTTTTTCCGAAACCGAAGTTCGAGAGATTATGCTCGAAAAACCCGCAATCACCTTCGTAAAAGAAACTGAATTTCTCGGCCCCCTCGTCCTCGATAAGCTTTATAAATCCGGTTTTTCTCATTTCCCAGTTGTCGATGGGACCGGGAAAATCGTCGGTACTCTCTCGATTGACAACTTAACCTCTCTCGCAATTCGCGAAGCTGACCGTGCCTTAAAATACCTCGACCCAAACGTCTATTATGTTCGCATGGATTATTCTCTCGAGATGGCTTTTGCGACTTTTCTACGCACAAATGCTTGTTTGTTGATAGTGATTGACAGATTTAGAAATATCGTTGGGCTTCTAACTCCCGAAATGCTCATTTCTTTCTTGCTCGGGAAAACCCCGACTGATGACTTTCATAAAGATTCCGACCTTTCTGCGGTTGCCCTTCGCGAACAATAAAAATTCTCCCCCTGAAGGGAGTTATCTATGGTCGGGGCTAGGAGATTTGAACTCCTGACCTCACGCACCCCATGCGTGCGCGCTACCAAGCTGCGCCAAGCCCCGCAATTTTGGCGGAAGGGACAGGATTCGAACCTGCGAGACGTTAATCTGCTGGTTTTCAAGACCAGTGCCATCAACCACTCGGCCACCCTTCCGCGACTAATTTTACCACACCCCCTCCCCAAAGTAAAATAATCGTGTTATAATAGTTCTATGAAATTGCTTTTGAAAAAGCGCGGTTTTACCGTCCCCGAAGTCCTTGTGGTGATAGGCTTTGCGGCGCTTCTCTTCATTCTCTTCTTTGTCCAGAAGGGAAATTCTGACGCTATGCTCCGAGATGACAAACGAAAAATCGCAATAAACGCCATGTATTACGCTCTTGAAGAGAGCTTTTATCCTGCGAAAAACTACTATCCTGAAGAAATCTCCGAAGACGTCTTAAAGGTGATTGACCCGGAGCTTTTTACGGACCCAAACGGCTTTTATCTAAACAGCGAATTTGGTTCTTATTTCTATGAACCGACAAATTGTAAAGACGGAAAGTGTAAGTCCTACACTTTACGCGCCGAACTCGAAAAAGAAGATGATTTTCTAAAGCGTAACCGCAACAACTAAGGAGGAAAATGAAAAAAATTCTTGCTTTCGACGTAGATCAAACCCTCAACGTCGCTAAAACCCCTATTCCCGAAGAAATCTCGGAGCTTCTAATAAAATTACTTCGCGCCGGGTTCAAAATCTGCCCCATTTCTGGCCAAAAATTCGACCAATTCCTGATTCAAATCGTCGACCCAATCCTTAAAAACGGCGGAAAGCCCTCCGATCTTAAAAACCTCCACCTTTTTGTCGCTCAAGGAACTCAATATTATCGCTACAATTCTTCCGACAAAACCTATTCCCCGAAAAACTGGGAAAAAGTCTATAATTTCCCCCTGACAGACGCTCAAGTTTCGGAGATTTGCTCCGCGCTCGAAAAATCCGCAAAAGAGCTTGGTTTTTGGGAGGAAGACAAGTTAAAACCAGGCGACGAGATAATCGAGAATCGCCTTTCTCAAGTAACCTTTTCTGCCCTTGGCCAATCCGCTGGGACTAAAGAAAAATACGCTTGGGACCCTGACTGCAAAAAGCGCGAAAAAATCGTCGAAAAAGCAAAACTCCTTGCTCCTGATTTTGAGTTTGAAATCGGCGGAACAACTTCAATAAACGCTTTTGTCCCCGGAATGAACAAAGTTTTTGGTATGACTCACCTCATGGAAGAACTCAACGCCGAAAAGTCCGATATTCTTTATTTTGGCGACATGACCCAGCCCGGCGGAAACGACTATCCCGTCGTAGAAATGGGGATTGACACCATAACCGTTCGTTCTCACGAAGACACAGCTTACGCTCTTCGCGGGATTCTTGGTGTTTCCGGCGCTCTGAAATAGTTTCTTCTCATGCCTTTACGCTTGTGTTTTCTTTAATTTTAGTGTAATATAAAAATCATGAAGACTTATATCATCGGCAACTGGAAGATGAACTTCACCGTTGGCGAATCCTCGCTTTATTTACACAAACTTCTCTCGAAAGTCCGCGCCTATCGCGATCTTGAAACGGTTGTTGCGCCTTCTCTCGTCGCCCTCCAAACTCTCTCGCTTCAGACCGACCGCCGAAAAATAAAACTCGCTTGCCAAAATTTCTTTTATAAAGACTTTGGCTCGTACACCGGCGAAGTTTCCATTTCTCAGCTCCGCTCCCTTGTCGATTATGCGATTGTTGGGCATTCCGAGCGTCGTTATATTTTCGGCGAAACCGACAAAGACATCAAGAAAAAGGTCGCCGCCGCCCTTCGTGGCGGAGTAACGCCGATTCTTTGCATTGGCGAAACTGATTCTGAACGATCTTTCGGCGAAACTGTCGACGTAATCCGCGACCAACTCCTCGGGGGTCTTTCCGACGTCCCGAAAGAAGATATTTCGAAAGTCCTCATCGCTTATGAACCAGTTTGGGCGATTTCTGGCCATGGCCAACCCGCCCGTCTTGCCTCTCCTCTTGATGTCGCGGATGTCCTGAAGCTCGTCCGAAATATCCTTAGGGAAGCCTTCGGCTCGAAAATTTCCGAAGAAACCCCGCTTTTGTTTGGCGGAAGCGTCCGTTCCCTAAATGCCGAATCCTATCTCTCTCTCAGAGATTGTAACGGTCTTCTGATTGGCGGCGCAAGTTTGATTGCTCCCGAATTTACTGATATAATAGAAATAGCCAAACGAGTAAAAAATGACCGAGTCATCTAAAAAACCTGTTCGCTATATGGACTTTGTCGGTGGACGTCGTGCATCTTCGACGGATCCGCTTATTTCTCGTCCTGTCGCGAAGCGAAAAATCGTCGCGACAAAACCCTCCTCGAGCTCTGCCCCTAAAAAAGTCATAAAAAAGCCTAAAGTCCCTTCCGAATCCTCTTCTGTTCCAAAGCCCTCAAAAGCCCCTGTTCGTTCGACTGCTCCGGCCCCTTCATCTCGCGCCTCTTCAACTCCCTCCCCTAAACCTTCCGTCGCAAAACCTTCTAAGCTCTCCGAAGATTCTCAGAAAAAACTTCCTGAAGTCCCCGACAATAATCTCTATACCCTCGGCGGAAAGTCTCCTTTCCTCGCCAGCTATAACGTCGACAAACGTCCTCTTTCTTCCTCCGTTCCGAAAGACAACAAAAAGAATTTCGAAAAAGTAAAATTTGATGCCGAAAAAGCAATAAAACTCGAAGATTCTCTCCCGAAGAAAAACCTCTACGAAAAGAAATCCGCCTCAACTCCCGAAGAAAAAAAGAAAAAACGTGCCGAAGAAGTCGTCGTCATCGACGAAGAAGACAAAAAATCTGGGATTCCGACCATTATCATCGCTCTCTTGACTATTATCCTTGGCGCTGCTGCCGGCGTCGGCATTTATTTCCTTCTCCCGAAATAGTTTTTCTCTCATAAACTTTCCAAAACCTAGTTTTTATGCTACAATCACTAAGACTTGGTGGGATTAGCTCAGATGGTTAGAGCGTCTGATTGTGGTCCAGAAGGTCGTCGGTTCGATCCCGATATCCCACCCCATAAAATAAAAATGGCCATCGGCCAATTTTTATTTTTATGGTAAGAATATGGGATATCGGGAGAGAACCGAAGGTGCGAACTTCGTAGGAGACGAGTGAAAATCTTGAACCTTGTTCAAGATTTTCCGAGTTGACGCCCGAAAACTTTTTCGAAGAAAAAGTTCCCGATATCCCACCCCATAAAATAAAAATGGCCATCGGCCTTTTTATTTTAAAAAGTATGGTATAATATAATAGTCGCGAGTGTAGTACAGCGGTTAGTATACAAGTTTTCCAAACTTGGGATGAGGGTTCGACTCCCTCCACTCGCACCATAGCCTATCTTTAGCTCCTCCGAGCTATTTTTGTTTTTATAAACTCTACCAATTTCCGAAGACTTAATATATAATAAAAACATGAGCGAAATAAAAGGAGTTTTAATGAACAAGTTTTTTAAACGACTAGCGATTTTCTCACTCATTTTTGGTCTGATATTCGCTGGTCTTTTGCCTCTTACAAGGGTCTATGCGACCGATCATGGCGAAGGAGAATACAGAATCACCGCGAGCGTCGACAGTAACGCCGACTGGCTTGACGATTTCACAATTGACGGCGTTGACTGGTCGCCAGAAGACGCCTACCTAAGTCCTAATGGCTCATATTTTCTCACCTTTGAACTTCACGTCCCCAACGAAAGCGTGAAATCCGACACCGGCGTTCGCGTCGGCGGAGACTCTGGGTCTCTAGAAATAACCCAAGTCGGAGAAGAAGAGTGGCAGGGAACGCATAGAAAATTCACTTACACCGCCACCTACTCCCCCTCCTCGACGAACGAACACGTCTCGTTTAACCTTTACTCAGAAGACAACGGCGGCGACGACCCACTCGTTCCTGAAGGAAACAAAGAAGCGATGATTATCCTTCGCGGAGGAGAAGGCTCTTACGAAGAACCAATTTATGACATGCATGGAGAACCTGCCGGAGCAAGAACCGTCCCCTATTCCGAAACTTATCACGAAGCCAGCTTTGCTATCAACGACTCCTTCCCTCAACAAATGATGCCCGAAGACGTCGTCGAGGGCGAAGATTACAGTCGCGCCTCTTATTTTTACAATGCCGAAGAAGGCGATAAGACAGTTAGCTTCACTTTTTCTACTCTTTGGCACCTCAGGTTCGTTGACGAAATCATCATCAACAACGAGTCTTATACCGTTTCCGATTATCTCGATTATGACAACCAAGCAGATTATCTTAATCACTACTCTAGACAAATCATCAGCTTCACAATTCCAGATGTCCCGATTGCTGATACATACGATATCTCCGTAAAGGTCCAAAAAAGCGAGCACACCTGGATAGGAAACTTCCTTTGGACTTCCGACCCGGAACAACAATACGAGCGTCGTTGCGAGTTTAACGAAGAAACTGGCCAAGAAGCCTGTGAATACATCCGCGACGAAGAAGGAAACCTTGTCCCCGGTCATAATTACATCGGTAACTCAAACCTCGCTCTAGTTTCCTTCGATTTTACGGTCGGGAACACTATCTATTATTGTGACGTAGAAGAATCATATTGCTCCTGGTGGACGGAAGGAGATGAAGAAAACGCCGAAGTCTGTACCCCTGAGAGTGGCGGATGCGATATCCGATATATCGAATTCGATGTTTTAGAGAACGAAGGCTTTTCTGAAGGCTCTCTCGTAGTTCCGGCTGGCGCACGAATCACTATGCAGGTTATCCCAGATTACGGTTACCAAGTCATGAACGTCAACATGGCCGAACTCGAGACCGACGAAAACGGTGTTGGAAGATTCACCTTCACCGTCCCTGACGGCGCCGCCTACTTTGTTGCCGACGTAGTAGAGACCGAAGACACAGTAAATGCCGACGCAGAAAGCATCTCTTCCGGGACTATCGACCTCGGCGATAACCAAACCTCGCTTGAATACGGCACTGCTCAGCTCAACGTCTCTGATGTCGAGCTCAGCGAAGGTGATATCACCGGGTTTAAAGAGTCCGCTGGCGACTACGACATAAAAACCTACCTTGACATTTCCCTCTATAACGTCGTCTGCCGAGGCGGAGAAACCTGCGACGGAACCGACTCTGACGCTTGGGTTTCCCAAATCGACGATCTAAACGAAGAAGCGACCATCACCTTTAAACTTGAAGAGGGAATTGACGGAAACGAAGTCGTCATCGTTCACCAAAAACATGACGGAACTTACGAAGTTATTCCGACCGTTTATGACCCATTAACAAACACAATAACCTTTAAAACCTCCAGCTTCTCTAATTATGCCATCGCTTCTCGGACCGTCGCCTCTCCGAACACCGGTTCCGTGACTTCCGAAGGCGAATCTGCGGTTTTGATGCCCTTTGAACTTCTCGCTTTAGGGAGCGTAGTTGTTTTCGCCGGTTTTATAGTTTTCCGTCGGCATTTTTCCAGTTTTATGCGATAATAGGATAAAACAGGAAAATACTATGCCAGTCATCGAATCCACTTCTGATAACTTTTCAAAACACTCTAAGTCCGGCTATGCCTTCGTCGATTTTAATGCCGATTGGTGCGGCCCTTGCCAAATCCTCGGTCCGATTTTCGACAGTCTTGCCGAAGATTACGAATCTTGTCCCTCTCTTAAATTTCTCTCCGTAAATATCGACGTCTCGCCCGAACTCGCTGAAGAATTCGGGGTCTCCGGAATTCCTTGTCTCGTCCTTTTAAAAGACGGCGAAGAAATCGCCCGATCCGTCGGCGTCGTTCCGAAGAGAAAACTCGAAAAAATCCTCAAAAAAGCTCTCGCAGTCTAGAAAGGATCTCTATGCTCATCTCGAAAAATTCAGAAAAAACGCCTTACGATATTGCTATCGTCGGTGCCGGCGTCGCTGGCATGACCGCCGCGATTTATGCTCTCCGTGCGAAAAAATCCGTCCTAATTTTCGAAGAAACCGTTCCCGGTGGCCAGATTATCAACACTTCTAAGATTGAAAACTACCCCGGAATCCCAGAAATCTCCGGTTCTGATTTTGCAAAGACGCTGAAGTCTCAGGTTGCCTCTTTTGGCGGAAAATTCTACTTCTCCACCGTCGAAAAGATTAAAAAAATCAAAACTCCCTCCGAATTTCCCGCCCTTTTCTCTCTTAAAACCTCCGAAGACGAAGAGTTTTTTGCTAAAACAATTATCATCTCGAGCGGTTCTCGCGAACGAAAGCTTGACCTTCCCGGTGAAGATCGTTTGAGCGGCCGAGGTATTTCTTATTGCGCAACTTGCGACGGCAGTTTTTTCAAAAACAAAACCGTTGCTGTCTATGGCGGAGGAAATACTGCCCTCTATTCTGCTCTTTACCTCTCAAATCTCGCTAAAACTGTCTATCTTATCATCCGCCGCAATGTTTTTCGTGCCGAACCGAGCCTTGTCCGCCGTGCCGAAGAAAAAGAAAATATTAAATTCATCAAAAATCGTGTTATTTCGGCTCTCGCCGGGGAAAAATCCCTCTCTTCTGTCGTCCTCTCCGCCTCAAACGGCTCCTCTGCGCCCGAAGAAACTCTCCCTCTTGACGGTCTCTTCATCTCAATAGGTCGCATTCCCGATAACCAAAGGTTTAAAGATTTCATTTCTCTTGATGACGAAGGTTACATTTCCTCTGACGAATCATGTAAAACCTCTGTTCCCGGTGTTTTCTGCGCTGGAGACGCCCGAAAAAAACCGCTCCATCAGCTCGTTACGGCGACCTCTGACGGCGCCACCGCCGCCACCGCCGCAATCGACTTTCTAAACAGTTTTTAACCCCTAAAATCCCTCCTTGTCATTAGCTCATCGTTCGATAACGTTATTGACAAAAAATCAACTCTGTGATATAATGAAGCCAGTGCCTCGGTTATTTCGAGAGGTAAGTTTTTTACAAATAGAAAGGGGTAAAAGAATGTTTGGTGATGTTTTTTTTGGAAAAAGAGAAACTGATGATGGACGAACGATTGATCGTTTATTCGAAAACAAAGGAGGAGAACGTATGAACAATTCAAATGACTCACCAAAACCGGAGTCAAACCTGGATCGGCTTGCTGGCGTAAATCCGCCTCAGGCGAAGCCCACTAACGCTCCGGAGACCGATTCTGTGCCGGCTTTTCTCCGGGATGCAGTAAAGTCAAAGTCGCCTGAGCCGAGACCCGCAGTACAGCCCGCGTCGAAACCGGCAGATGAGCCGAAAACCGAGCCGAAGCCGGCAACGAAAAAGTCCGAGCCTGAGCCTGCTCCGAAGAAACCGGATCCGAAAGCAACGGCGACGACAACTCGTCACGCCAGCCCGCTCACAGAAGATGGACTTTTTGAGGTAATGGCCCAGCTCGCCAGCTTTGTCGAAAGAACCGAAAACGCAAAACGCGTTGAAAAAGCGTTCTTTATCGGCAAAAAGCCGTATACCGCCGAGCAGTATTACGACATCACTGGTGAGCAGCCGAAATCCGAAAAGGCCAGATTTCTCTTCGTGGACGAAGAAAGAAACGTTCTCGGAGAAGCGACCGAAAGAGACTATGCTCTCTGGGTATACAAGAACGATCCGCCGATTCCGCGCCTGCTTGGCCTTCGCTAAACGGCGCATCCTATCTTCCCCTCACTTTGCCCACCCAAAAGGTGGGCTTTCTTTATTTGCAAAAAACGCAACTTATGGTTAAAACTATTGACTTTTTTTCGTATGTGTGCTATAATGAAGTTAGTCTGCATGGGAGCGTTTTGAGCCTATGTAAAGGGTCATTAAAACCGAATCATCTCAGACACAAACGCAGTGTCTGATTTTAAAATATAGTCTAGGAACTACTATTATTGCATATATGGAGGAGGGAAGAATATGATAATAGTTAGAATCGTCGAAGTTTTGATAGCTGCTTTAGTCTCTGTGCTAGGAGTTGGCATCTATCATTCAGCAATTAGACAAATAGCTCTCGATTACGAGAGTCGCCACTCGGACCTGAGGCCCCCAGAAGATGGAGGAGTTTACGGACTTATTATCGGCCTGCTTAGTTTCGCAGTAATCAGTTATCTGTTGCTCCGATTCATTGGCGGTCCGGTCATCTCCGTTATCTTTCTTATTTTGGGCGGTATGCTCTCTATTCTATTTCTTCTTCTGCTTATCATTAACAGTGGAAGACGATCCTGGGCAGCTTTTGGTTGCCTCTTGCCGCCACTTTCGATAGTTTATTATTCTACTGTCGAACTGGCTAAGCCGAACAATATTGCGGCTTTTTCGGTGATTACGCTCGTGTTCTGTGGCCTTGCCCTGACATTTTTCGTAATCGCTAAGATAAAAGAAGGTAACAACCTTCCAAACTCGCAACTGCGGAAAACGCCACAAAGGAGGGATGAAAATGAGGATTAAAAAGTGGCAAAAAACCGTTGCTGTACTTCTCGTTATGGTCATGTTAGTTAGTGTTTCCTCCATTGTCCTCTATGAGACAGGAGTCACAACTGCATGGGCGGACGCTCTTCCGGCCAACTCAGCCTTAGCCGCGTATCTGCGAAAAGCAGACGCATCTATGACTGATGTTGAGGCGGAAAGGTATGCCAGTTATATCGACGAGGATTTTTTTGACCAGGAGTCTGAAGATGCAAGAATAAATTATCTTGTCTCGAAGGGACTCAACGAAGCAGAAGCGCGTCGAATTGCGAAGTTATTTGTGACGAGCAATTCCGAGATTAACGAGTATTATACCGTTGATCTCTCCGAGCGCCAGACTCAAATGTCGGATTTCTACCGTTTCGCCCCCGAAAACTTTTCCCTCATTCCTTTTACGGAGATGGATAGTGTTCGCGAAGGCGCATTGGGTTGGTCCGATGCTTTGAGCTTGCCTCTGGCGACGAACTATATCGCCGTCAAAGACGCCAGTGGAAATACGATTGTGGACCTTGAGCCCTGGATGGAACATTTTTGTCCTGGGTTTACCCCGAATCATAACTTAATTGGCGAAGAGCAAAAGTATCTGCTCATGGGTCGTATTATGACCGACCCTGCGACCGGTATCGCTTGGTTAAAAGCTCTTCTTCGGATTGAACTTATTTCCGGCGCCACCATCGCAGATTTAAATCCGACTCTTGTTGCTTATCGCGACGAGATCGACAAAAGGTCGTATAACGACAGTGAGAAATATCCCGCTGGAGAGCGAGGACTTGAGTATTGTCTCCGGAGAAATTCCGCCGGCACGCTCGTAACAAGTCCAGAATACAGATCGAACATGGTTCGTGTCTGTACTCTCCTGAACCAGATGGAATTTGTTAACTACACAAACGATTCTCCGATTGCGCATTATCATCTGATGAACAACGCGACCGAAGACAGAAATCGTTTGCCTGAACGAATCGAGACGGGCGAGACTTATACGTGGGGTATCCTGCGTTCAAAGATACGTAAAGACCGTCTTTACGACTTTACTATCTGGTTTAATGCAGGAGACGCTCGTCCGGGCATCCCCGGAACTCGGGTTATCCCGACCACTCCGGCGCCATCAACGCCGAGCCCGACGCCAACCGTCACTCCGACGCCCGGAGGATCTGGAGATACTCCAGTAAAACCTCCGACCCCGGAAGTAACGCCGACCCCGGAGACAAATCCTCCGGCTCCAGAAGTAACTCCGACGCCGGAAACGAATCCACCAACTCCGGAAACGGATGTCCCGACGCCGGAAACAAACCCGCCGACGCCTGAAACGGAACGTCCCCAGAAGGATCCGTCTCAAGATCGAGTAGCAAATCCACAACCTGGAGATCAGGGAACGGGCAAGGCTGACACTTCTCAGACCGAAAGTTCGATTCCGACTCCTGAACCTGACCCGGCTCCGGCTCCGCCTCGTACGGACGCTCAAGACCAGGCTCAGACGCATTCTCAGGAAACGGCTCCTCCGGCCCAGGTAAATCCTCAGACCGAGGATTGTTATGTTCCTGGCTCGGAAACTCGAGACGACTTACAGCCGGCTCCGGCCGCCCAAACCGTTTCTGGTGGCGACCGCACTCCCCAAACGGAGGCCTATAACGGCGATCAGTCGACTCAAACCGGACAAGAAGGTGTCGATTACGACATCCCGTTCTTAGACTAAGTACTTTTTCCCTCGGCGAATTTTTCGCCGGGGGTTTCCAAGAATAAATGTTTGTATTTGAGATGATTCGGCTGTTTTGACGATGAATTTTAACAATTCGGCTAGCAAGTTTAACTAAAAAGTGATATTTTAATAACAAATTAAGGAGTTATTATGAAAAATATTAAATCCGTTCTCGGTTTAGCTGCTTTTGCCGCTATCGCCGGAACGACCCTCATTGCTCCTAGCGTTTTCGCTTGGGGTGACTCTGCTGGTGGTCGCAGCACTTATACAATAGACCAAATCAACGGTGGCGCTATCGACAACAAAATTGTCCTTAACTCCATCTCTGACAACCCTAATATCGGAAACGAGCTTTACTTCGTTCAAGCTCGCGAAGATGGTACTAACAACTTGTGGAATCCAAACGAAATGACCGTCGAAGACGGCAAAACTTACGTTATTCGTATGTATGTCCACAACAACAACCCTTACGGTGAAGAAAAAGTTGCTAAAGATGTTAAAGCCAATTTCGTGATTCCTCAAGAATCCGCTTCTGCGCTTAAAATCTCTGGTACTGTTACCAGCTCAAACGCAACTCCAAACAAAGTTTGGGATGAAGTTACCCTTAAAGGTTCTTCAAATTTCCACCTCAACTATATCCCTGGCTCTGCTAGAATTGAGTCCAACGGTAAAGTTAACGGTACTACCCTTTCTGACGATTTAGTTTACACCGGCGTTACCCTCGGTTACGACTCCCTTAATGGAGAAATCCCTGGCTGTTTCGGTTACACCGCAATCGTCTCCTTCAAGGTTAAAGCCGTTTATGACTACGATTTCTCCGTCGAGAAGAAAGTTCGTGTCATTGGTGGTGAAAAAGGTTGGTTCGACCAAGTTTACGCCAAAGTTGGCGACACCGTCGAATACAAAATCACCTACAAAAACACTTCTAACACGACCGAAAAAGACGTTCAAATCCTTGAACTTCTCGGTACTGATTTAGAATATATTGCTGGTTCTACCATGCTTTATAATGGTGGTAACAAAAATGGTGTAAAAATCGAAAGCGATAACCTCACCGTCAAAGGTAAAGGTATCAACATCGGTGATTACGCTGCTGGCGCAACCGGAACCGTTACCTTCCGCGCTAAAGTTGTTGAGTCTAAAAAGCTCGGCTGTGGCGCTGATAACGTGCTTCGTTCCTGGGCTCAAGGTTATATCGGTGCAAATGACACGATGAAACAAGATTACGCCGACGTGCTTGTTCACCCGTCCTGCCCTGAAACCCCTGATACGCCTAGTACTCCGGTGACCCCATCTACCCCGGTTACTCCGTCGAACCCTACGGTTCTTCCTGAAACCGGTGCTGGTTCCATCGCTGCGACTATCGTTGGCGCTGGTTCCTTGGCTACCTCTGCTGGTGCCTACCTTGCTAGCCGCAAGAAACGCTTCTAAAGCCTGACCGCTTCCGAAGTAGAAAATCCCCCGTTTCGCATAGATTCGGGGGATTTTTGTGGTTTTTTATTTTCTCACCCCTGTTAAAAATTTTGAGCGCGGGCGAAATCCCCGAAAAATTAAGAAAAACTAAAAATATGTTATAATATAAAAGATACTATTTTCCTTTTTGAGAAAGGGGGCATTCTATGAAACTCAAAAGTTTTAGTATAGTAACTTTTGGAAAAATTGTTGCTGTTGTTTTCGCCTTGTCGCTTCTATTCAGCCTCTCCGCCTCCGCTGAGTTGGTTCCGCCGGCCCCCACGTCTGCGGACGAATTTGTAGGCGAGCTGAATCCCGCGCGGGATTATCTGACCGTCGTCAACTATGCCCACCCTTACGAATTTGGCGGGTATTACGACCAGCTTCTTCAGGCAGATTTGGTTCCTCTCGCAAACATCTATGGCGAGACCGAACATCTCGAACGCGCCGCGAGCCTCGCCTTTTCCGAGCTCCAAATCGCTCTAAAAGACGAGGGAATGGACGTCTGGCTGTTCAGCGGATATCGAACTTACGATGACCAGCAGGAAGTTTACGATTATTACGGCAATCTCGAAGGTTGGGCCGAAACAAACAAAGTTCTCGAGCCCGGCTACACGGAGCATCACACCGGCTTGCTTCTGAACGTCGTTATTCTTTATCCTGATGAAACCGGCGAAGAAGTTTGGCATACAGAAACCGCCGAACGCCAAGCCACAATCCCCTATTTCCGACTTCTCCACGAAACCTTAGCGGATTATGGCTTCATCGACCGTTATCCTCCGAACAAAGAAGCGATTACGGGAATTCCTTCCGAGCCTTACGAGATTCGATTCGTCGGTTCTTCAGCCACCGCTCATGAAATAATGGACAACGACTTAACGCTCGAAGAATACGTCAACAGCCGATAGTTTCCAGCAACCCTCTCACCTGGGCCTTCGGGCCCTTATTTTTTCTTCTGTTTTTCTGCCGACTTTTCTCGATATTCCGACAAATACTTCTCAAGTGGCCTTGTCTGTTTAAACGGAAGGAAGAACGAATATTTCTCTCGTGTTCGCTTCTGAAAATCCCTAATATCCATCTTCAGTCGTTCATATTTAACAACAATCTTGTTTTCTTTTGCAAATTTCCGGATTTTTGCATAATATTTTCCAGAATGGAAAAAGTCAATCACGATCAAGCCCGAAAATACCCCCAGAACGTACGAAAAAATCAAATTATGGCTAAACCAAGTCAGCGCGTCCATCACATAGGGCGCTAGAAAATAATAATAAACCGCCCCGATCGCCGTCCAAATCGCACTAAACAACGGGCAGATTAGCCCCTTATAGTTTAACCATCTGTCGCGATAGTCCCAAAGCCTCACATTGTTTTTTAGCCCGATTTCTCCTCCGATAAGCTCAATTAAAGTCATCGCCACCCCCATCAAAAGAATAATTATGACCGGATTCGCCGACATATCCTTCGACCCGAGATACAAAGTCGTCAATAGCACCAACCCAAACCCATAAATCGGTAAATATGGCCCAATCAAAAATCCCGGGTTCACCCATTTTTTATGCACAATTCTCCGAAAAATCAGCTCAATCACCCATCCAGCTGTACTTCCTAGATAAAAGATAAAGACAAGTTTTAAGAAGAATTCCACAAATCTATCCTAGTTTAAAACTGCTACTCCGAGATTTAGATACGCCGCGAACGTACACCATAATATATATGGGACTAAAAGCCAAGTTGCCGTCCGCGCATTTCGCCAAGTCATTATCATAAGCGCGAGAATCATCATCCACATTATCATCAGCCACCCAAACGCAAAATATTTCAAATCCGCGTTGAAAAAGAGTATTGTCCAAAGGAAATTAAACCCGAGTTGTGTATAAAAAAGTATCAGTTCTTTCTTTTTAAGTCGTTTTTCCGCCGGCTTTTTCGCCTCCGAGCGATAAATTAACCATGACGCAACTCCCATCAAAATATATAAAATTGTCCAAGCAACAGGGAACAACCAAGCCGGTGGTGAAAGTGGTGGCTGCTGGAACTTCCCAAACGCCTCCTGCGCGTCGACCGTAAACAACGTAATGATAACTCCGCCAACTAACGGCGCAAGAATCATCCCTCCCGCCTTAAGGATTTCGATAAAGGAACACTTTTTATTACTCATCTTCTTTTTCATATTCTCATTATAACATAAGAATTAACCCGCATGGAAACCGAAAAATCAAAAACTAAACAATCGTACGGTCTCGATCGGACGAATCTATCGGAGAATAGTAAACCTGCCGGTATTCGGCGCTTTTGGAATTATAATTTCATCCTCAGGTATCAAACTCTTCAGAATCGGCATAATACTTTCGGGAATATGGCCAGTCACCAGCTCCCCGGCATTAGAAACTAGAGAATAGGTATAAAATAGTGAATAATTCTCCCCAAAAGTATCCTGAGTATATTTAGCATCCGCTATAATAATCGGAGATAAGGCCTTCACGAGTTTAGGGAGGTTTTCCTTAATGACGATAAACTCTGCTTCCGTCACCGTCGGCGTACCGTAGGCATTTTCATAGTCACTGTATTCACCGATATAATTTACTAGATAATCTGAAAACTCATCAACGTCGGCTTCTGTCGCCGAGCCTTTCAGGATTTTTACTAAATCTATATATGGTGGAAAGTTCGCCAAAGCCTCTTCCAGACTATCGCCATATCCGCCAGTCGCCAAATCCATAAACGCATTCCCCGCAACCATTCCAGCCACCCCATTATCGGTACTCTTAATGAAGTTCAACAAATCACTCTGCGTGTCGAGAGTCCGAAGCTGATAGACCTTCATGAGCTCCGAAAGCGGCGCTTTCACTTCCGTATCAAAATATTCCCGGGTCAATCCCGCATCTGTGACAAACTCCATCCACGCATCCATAAAATCTCGCCCGTTCATCGTACCGACTCTCTCTACTATGCCCTCGTTAGAGGAGAGTAGATTCATCGCCCTAGAGCTGTCCGCTAAATCAGAAATATCAACCATCTCAGTCGTTATTTCTAAATCCGCCGGGTGAATTTCTTCATAAACTCCTGTATTATAGAATCCCCATAACTCCGGGAAAACATACCCGAGCAACAAATCGTTTCCGTCCTTCACGTCGTGTATATTAGAATACTTCGTTTCCGTAACGCTCGCCCTCGGCGCGCCGAAGGTATAAACATAAAAATCCTCTGGCGATAGTCCATAATCGCTAATATTGGCGTTAATGTTTTTGGCAAACAAATCAACCACCGCTCCGCCTCGAGAATATCCGACCACCCAAACTTTATAATTAGAAAAATCATGGCTCGAAAGATATTCGTTAAACCTATCCACCATCAACCCTGCCGATTCGGAAAAACCAGCATGGTCTCCGCTCGTCCCTACGTTGAAATTAGAGAGCCACTCAGTCATATAATTATAATTACGCGGCGCGACGACAATCAACTCCTGACCCGTATTGAGAGTCTTATGCCCGATAGTCGTACCAAAAGAATGTCCATCTTCTTCAGACCGCTCGTCCCAACTTTGATAATCAGAAAACCCTAACTGATTCAAAAAATCAGTCAGCTTAGGATTTGCGACCGAAGTATCAGCAGGATATCCATCCGCCTGATTTTCATACCCAGCCAACGCCAAAGCATACGACACTGCGCGAAGTTCCGGATGATTCCCGGGCGATGATTCGTTAAAAAACTCATCGCTATATTCTATGGTATCTGTCGCATCTAGCGCATCATAGACCGAACCCCACGGGTTCTCCTCATCTTCAACAAAAGCATAATATGGATATGTAGCCGTAATTTTCTCCGGCTCCGTTGCTCCCGCATTACGTACCGGCATAGCCGCAACAAAAGCCATCACTAAACCTACGCTCGCTGTCGCAAAACTTTTGAGTATCCTATTTCCGGCCACCTAGGCTCCCTTCTTCGAAAGTCTTCTAATCGCGAACAATATCATCGCAACCACTGCCCCACCTAACACTGTCGCCATGCCAGTCGTCTCGGCCCTATTACCATCACCCGTTGCAGTAAAATAGTTATCCGTCGCATATACTGCTGGTTGTTGCGCCATCGAAAGTATTAAAACCCCCACTAACCCGCATATGAACAGCTTAATTTTCTTAGCATTTGCCCGAAGCATGAAAGCCCTTTTATTATATGACCTATTTACCCTATTATAACATAAGAAGTTTAAAAATTACAACACAATCTTTGCGGATAGGTCTCTACCATTTATCAGCGACTTCGTCCAAAGCCGTCAGGGATCTCTTGAGCGGATGGTCTTCGGCGAGCGACTGTTCATTTTCAGCTTTGATGTTTTCGATGCCGCGTTGTTTGATACCCAAAGGTCATCACTATTGACGATAAAAACTTAGTGCGCTTAGAGAACGGCGAAGAAAAAAGCATATCTCGTGCTGTAGTTGACGCAATTAGGCACGCTTGTGACGGCTTTCGATGCTACAAATATAATAACGAGACTCTAAAGGCTTAAAACAATGTCAATGAAGTAGAAAGCCGGCCATGTATTAATAGTCGGCTTAGCTTCTGCTAGAGCATATAATTCTAATACAAAGACTGGCAGATAACTTGCGAGAGCAATAAAAATTTGACTAAATTTATCGTAACCTTTCCCCGCCATTAATGACAAAATTTCATTTCTGTTTAAGCTCTGACTGATAAAATCGGGATACAAAAATAATAAAGAAAGGAAGAACTATAAAGAACAAGAACCATAAAAAATTAATTGTCGCTTCTGCCCTCATTGCTGGCGCAACCATCGGCGGAGCCGCAATAACATCAAACCAAATGGCTAATGCCACAAGTAGCAATAATGATCAGGCAGAATCTAGCGAACTCCATGAAAGACCGGAGCTAAGCGAAGAAAAGAAAGCCGAAATCAAAGCCAAACTTGACGCTATGACCGAAGAAGAGAAGCAAGAATGGCTAGAAAGCCACAAACCAAAGGATGGCGAAAGATCAGAGTTACCAGATTTCGAAAACGGCGAGCGCCCAAAAGATTTATCGTCGGAAGCTCCTTCTGAAGAATAATCTGCTGCAAGACCGCCCTTCGGGGCGGTTTATATGATATAATAAAACTAGTGTTAATAAATAGGAGAAAAAATGGATTCAAATTCGCCGGGAGTTGGGTCTCCAGCAATGTCTACGGACACCGCTGAACAAGATAACCATAAACAAAACCGTAAAAATATTCTAAAAATCGTCATTCCTGTCGCCGCAGTTTTATTTATTGTCGTGGCGACATTTTTAATTATAAATCTAACAAAGACGAATCCATCAAGCGATAATGTCGTTTCGGTATTTTCTGACGAAGAAAGACTAAAACTTCTAGAAAACTATAACCAAGACAACGAGAAATTAACACTAGATTCAAGTAACTGGTCCTATGACAGTTCAAACGGCGTTTATTATCAAATCGGGGTTTCTTACCTTGCAAATGCAGAGTCCAGCAACGAAACCCTCGGCATTTATATCCCTGAAGAATACATGAGCTGCAAAGAAGCCGATGATAATTTGTACTCCTGCGAGGTTAATAAAACTGGCAAGAAAGGCGACTACACAGCAGAGACTGCGCCAATCGTTATTCCAGTTAATACCCCAGGCTACTCAGCTCAATCCGCCCCGTCATCATATAGTTATAAAACTATAAGCTCCTATGTCGATGCTGGCTTTATTTATCTCTATCCAGGTGTGCGTGGC
>JAFQYO010000014.1 GCA_017406405.1 Candidatus Saccharimonadota bacterium | reverse complement strand
TATTATATATATGAAAATAGCTCCGAGAGGGGCTATTTTTTGAATCTAATTGCTTTTTCAATTTTAATTGGGTGCGGGAGATTTTTCGAAGAGATTTCGAAAAATAGTTTCGGAACTTCTGTTTTGTTTGGTGAATCAAGAATAAAATATATTGCGTCTGGATCTATCTCGACTTTATCGTTTGGATTCAGGCGAGAAAAGTTATGTTTTTCTTTCCGTTCCACCGGAATAACAAATCCTTCTCCGTTTAAAACATGACTCTCGAAATTTTTGCATGTTATAAGTTTTCCGTCAGTTGATTTTATCCTAACGATAACGTTTTCGTCAGCTTTTGAGGCCGAGAGAGATAGATCATCGAGTTTTATAACCTTGTTTTTATACTCTTTCTCGTACTCTGCAATTTTCTCTAAATGGTATTCTGCGTCACTTTTCTCTTGAAATGGAGAGATGGAATAAATTAAATTTCTTGCGTAGGAGTTCATTTTTTCTTCGGCTTGGCGAATTTCTTTTCTAAATACTTGTTTTGCCTTCTCGAAATCAAAACTGACAAATTGAGCTGAAAGCGAGACGCTATATCGCGGAACTCGGTTCTTTGTTTCTTTTAACTCGTTCCGAAGTTTGTCGATTTCAATCTTGTTTTCTTTCCAAAGCTCATGGTTTGAAATTATAAAGATTAAAACTAGCGCAGCTACTCTTAAATATTTCGGTAAATCCCCGAAGACGAGGTTTTTTCTAAAATCGAAATAAAAGCTTAGCCCAGCGATTATAGCCGGAATAAGATTAGCTTTCGAGAGAAGCTTTTTTGAAAGCGCAACGAAATAGTTGAAAAATTTTTTCATTACGCTAGTATTCTATCACAAAAAGCTCCCTAGAGAGGGAGCTTTGAGAAATTAAGCGAAAAAGGACCTTATTTCTTCGCTTTCTTTTCTCCTTTTCCAGTAAAGAGGATTTTGAAGAGGATGAGGAAGATGATAGCGAGAATAACAACAAGAAGCCAGATTGGGCAGATGATAACGTATTTATCAACGGTTTTTTCGACACCTTCAAAGCTTACAGTATAAATCACGTGGAAGATGCCCATTTTCGGCGTCTCTTTCCATTCCATGGAGGTGAAAGCGGTATTTCCTGGCATAATCCAAGAATGCTTCGGATCTTCTTCGTTAGAATAAACTTCTTCTTTTGAAAAAAGTGGATAGATTTGAAGAGTATGAGTAGCTTCGGAATGAACATTTCCGTTATTTGCAATTGTTGCACTTCCAGTTATATTACCGGAGAACATAAAACTTCGGACCTTGGCATCGCTGATGTCTCCATTGCGAACCGTTTCGCCGGCGACTTCAGCATAAATAAGGTGAGAAGCTTCATATCTTTCGCGCAAATCTACCGATTTATTATCCATTCTATATTCTTCAGACGTAACGACGATGGCTGCATATTGGCCGCCTCCAGCTGCGTCTTCTGGAACATTTATCGAGAAGCGAACTTCTTGGGTATCGTTCGGAGTAATAATCCCTTCTGTTCTCGAAAGTTCAATCCAATCGACAATTTGATTATAATCTCCATTAGCTGTAAAGCTTAAATCGTCTAAGCCCTCGACAGAAAAGGGCTCGACCTTAACTGTGTAACGAAAATCGATTGTGTTGTCGCCAGGATTAATGACTTCGAAATTGCCAGTGTATGTTTTTCCTGGGGTCAAGACGATCTGCTGATACATTGGAGAAATCGCAAACTGGCCGATTGCATAGGTCGGGGCTGCTCCTAAAAATGACAGAAGGATAGCTAGGCTAGCTACAACTAGTACTTTAATTGTTTTGTTAAGTTTTTTCATTTTACCTCCGTTCTTATTGTTTTGATGTAGAGACACAAGAAAAACCCTGGTCTTCATAATTATGCTTATATTCCTCTAACGTTTCTGGAAAACCCCCATTGTTTTTATTGTTTATTAAAAAATAGCTCTGAGTTGTTTCGTCCAAAGAAGTTCTTGAGGAAAGATTAAGAGATATAAGGAGTTCATTATCGAGTATAGAGAATTTGTTATTAAACTTTC
The DNA here is from genome assembly GCA_017406405.1 of Candidatus Saccharimonadota bacterium. Taxonomy (GTDB): domain Bacteria; phylum Patescibacteriota; class Saccharimonadia; order Saccharimonadales; family Saccharimonadaceae; genus Nanosyncoccus. The sequence continues at coordinate 83,340 of JAFQYO010000014.1, read as the reverse complement.
CAGAATTATATCCTAGCTTTTGAAGATCAAGATTGAATTGAGCGTGAGAAATCGCCTCCGCGCTATAAGCTTCTTGATAGTCGGAGAAAACCAATTTATATTCTAAATTCGCAGTACTCAGCGTTTTTTCGTCCAGAAAAATCATGCTGATTTTGAGGTTTTTATTATCAGAGTTTATCTTATTAACTTTTTCATAGACAATGTTTGGGTTTTCGCAAACAAGTGATTCGTTTCGGACATTCTCCGGATATTGACCAGTTGTCTTAGTGCTTCCTCGAAGAAACCAAAAAATAATAAAATCAATTATTAGAATGGAAAATAGAAAGATTAAGGCTTTTACAAACCGCTTGTCTCTTTTTGTTCCCTTTTTATTAGCCTTCTTATTTTCGGCCACTTCGGGTCGAAAATAAAGCTTTTCTTCAGTTTTTTCCAAAATACCTCCTAAATTACTTTCTATTGTAGCTTACTTGGTGGATTGCGTAAAGACCCCAGACAATAAATCCCCCTCGATTTGAGGGGGATAAATCCTGTAGCTTAAACCAAATATTAGCTATTGATCTGTTGAACGAGTGTATAAACAACGTCACCAGTATAGGTAGCGGCTTTAGTTCCAGGAGCAACGCCGATGCCGTAAGTGAAGGTATATGTATCACCAGCAGCATTGGAAGCTTGACCGAGAGTAACGGCAGCAGTCTTTGTAGTCGAAGTGACATTAGCAGTAGTTGCGCCACGACTGTCGGTGTCAGCGGTCGTGATGTTGTAGCCAGTTACGGTTGCAGACGGAGAGGCTTTGATGTCGATAGTATCCCCACCAGTTTCTTCAAGGTTTTCGGCCTCAACATAGATTTTATAACCAGCGTTTTGGTTGCAGACTACTTTGAGGATAGTTTCGCCCATGTTAGCGTCAGCAGTACCAGCATAGATACTGTAAGCGGCGGAGTCGGCGGAAACGTGCTCAGTTTGAGAAGCGGCATCCGGAGTCATACCGAGGTTATCGTTAGCAGTAACATTAGTCCAGGTAGCAGCGTTTGTACTGTTGTCTAGCGGGGTATTACTCGCGGCGTTATGAGCCACACCAACAACTGGGGTAGCGGAAGCTGCACCGAAAGCACAGGTAGGAAGAACGGTAACGTTCAAAGTATCTGTGTGCTGGTCGGAGTTCCAAGTAGCGTCAGCTACAGCTGCAAATGATGCCATAGGAGCCAAAGCTACCGCTAAACTAGCGACAACGCCAGCGCCTGCAATAAGTTTTTTAGACATGTGTGAATTGTCCTTTTTATGTTAAATTTTGTATTGACCTTTGTGGCTTTATTTTACTACAAGCGGAATGGATTTGTCAAGATTTTTATGGTTAATTTTAGCTAAAATTCTTTTGCTTTTGTTTATATATTATATACACTATAGTTTTCTTATGGAATCTGTCTGTATCTCTTATAATCTGATATCATTTTTAGAAAGTCAGTTGTTCTCTAATCTTGTTTCCCTTCTCGTTGCGATAGGAACGATTGGGACGGTTATAGATGCGTTATATTTAGGACTTAGGAAAAAGAAAACTAGATATAAGTTTTCTTGGGCTTTTTCTTTTCTTATCCAGTTTTTCCTTTTGCGAGAACTACTGGGCCAGCGATTCAATTTGAACTCCTAAATAAGACTCAGGGCTGTCAAATCGTTTTAAAATCCGCGCCGTTTTTATGAAACAAAAGAAATAAAACAAAAACAATTATAGCGGAAAACCCGATGCCGGGAGTTGAAGGTAAGATTAACGATGCGTTTGGGAAAACTTATGAAGTAAAGATTAGAAGAAAAGAAATGGAGAAGTGGGTAAGCGAGAAGGATTAAACTTCCGAAAGTTTCCGGATCGTTTCCGCATAATCCCTTTCTAGGGCTTTGATGAACTCTTTAGCGCGTTCTTTAGCTTCTTTTGACATATGTATTATAGTGTATAGAAATGCTTTTGTAAGTATTCTATGATTAATTATAATTTTGCTTAAAATCTTTCCAAGTTATTGCACAGATATCCTGACTATACATATATGCCACTAAAGCTGGGTCGTCAGAAAGAAATGCATATTCTCTAGACTTTATGCCTGGGATAAACGACAGGTCGGGAACACCATACATCTTTATTGGCTCTTCTCCCATGATATTGATTATTTCTGGAGTCGGATGATAGATATCTTCGTTCGATTCCTTCAGGATAGCTATTGTGTATTCGAATAGATTATTAATTTTTTCTGCCGGTATTTGTCTAGAAGTTTTTTTCTTTCTTCTCGGTTCTACGCCAAGCTCAAATAGCGTTTCTGGAATTGTTTGCGGAGAGATGTAGAGGGAGTTACTATTCTTGCTTATCTTTACGAGCGCTTCGAGAAGCTTAAAATCTTTTTCGCTATATTTTTCTACGAGAGGCGTATCCTTTTCTAGCTTGCCATGCTTAGCGCATCCGATTATGTATAGATTAAGGATATTTGTATCGAGGACAATTCCCTTTTTTCTGCATCGAGTTTCAAAAAAATCTTTAGTAATAATCGGGGGTAGTGTTGTCTTCATTATTCAATTTCTGAAACCGATAAAACTTTATTCTCTTCTGGATTCACGACGAATAATTTCTTTCTTCTTCTTGAAAACTCTAGTGCTTCAAATGCGGTTTTTGGCTCTGCATCAGATTTAAGCGAATAGCTTAAAACTATCTCCCATTTATCGCCTTCCGTTGGTTTCGCCGATTCAAATCTGATGGTTTTTTCTTCTACTTCAGAGCCGGTGGTTTTTAGGAATTCCTTAAAAGAAAAATAAGCCAAAACAAGTGCCTTGTTTATTGGGCTTTCTTCTATTTGTTTCTGTTGCTCGGCAGTCATGAAGCTCCTTTATATTGCTTATATTTTACCATATTTTAGTAAAAAAAGCAAGTTTTGTGTTTATTTTTGTAGTTTTTATATTTTTATATTAACATAAGCGGATTATAGCCGCAACTTTGGAATGTCGCAAAAATTGCGACAGTTGGTTTGGCGGATAGTTCTTATTCGTGATTGTTTTAGTATGCTTATAGAGAACTTATTCTCCTATCAGTTTCAAAAACTCTACTTCGTTTAGAGTTGGGATGTTGAGGGCGGAAGCTTTTTTGAGTTTTCCGGCGCCTGGTTTTTCTCCGAGAATAAGAGCGGTCGTAGTTTTTGTGACGGAGCCGGTTATAGTTGCGCCAAGATTCCTCAGTTTTTCTTCGGCTTCTTCACGGCCATAGCTCTTTAAAGTTCCGGAGATAATATAGCTGTTTCCCGAAAGCGGGGCTTTTGATAAGTCTTCGAACACTGGGTTCATGCCGAGAGATTTTAGTTCGTCGAGCATTTTTAAGTTTTCTTCGTCGGCGAAGAACGCGAGGATTGATTCGGCAACAACTTCGCCGATGTCGGGGATTTCTAGAAGGTCATCTTTTTCGGCATTTTTTAGGCTTTCGATTGACTTAAATTTGTTTGCGAGAAGAATCGAGGTTTGAGTTCCGACATGACGAATCCCGAGCGCTGTGATGAACTTGTTTAGAGCGGGAGACTTTGACTTTTCTAAGTTAGAGACTAACTTTTTTGCGGAAAGGTCGGCAAAGCGTTCGAGAGAAGAAATCTTCGACGCGGTGAGACGATAAAGGTCGGGGAGAGATTTTACGAGCCCAGAATCAACAAGAAGCGCAACGTTTTTTTCGCCGAGGCCTTCGATGTTCAAGGCGGGCTTCGAAGCATAGTATTCGATAGAACGTTTTAAAATGAAATCGGAAGATTCGCCTTTTACGCGATAGACGACTTCGCCGGCGGGGCGGAAAAATGTCAGGTCGGGGTATTGTTGCTTTAGGGCGGATTCATAATCAAAAGGCTTTGTGCCGTCAGGACGGAGAGAAACGAGAACTTCTTTTATCTGGGGGATAATGTCGCCAGCTTTATAGACGATAACTGTGTCGCCGACCCGAACGTCAAGACGGGCGATTTCGTCGGCATTATGGAGCGAGGCATGTCGAACGATTGAGCCGGCGACTTCGGTCGGGTCGAGAATAGCGACGGGAGTGGCGGCACCGGTTCTGCCGATTGAAATAACGATATCGCGGACTTTGGTCGTTGATTCTTCGGCCGGGAATTTAAACGCGACGGCTCCGCGAGGAGTTTTCCCAATTATCCCGAGAGAATCGTAAAGCTTTCTGTCGTTGATTTTTATGACCATGCCGTCGGTATTAAACGGAAGGGTCTTTCTGTATTCATCGAGGTTTCTGATATATTGAAATAAATCGTGGATGTCTTTCGACGAAAAAACTTTATCCTCGTTTGATGTGCGAAAACCGAGTGCACGAAGCTTTTCGTAAGCTTCGCGATGAGTCGGGAGATTTGGAGAGACAAGGTCGTAAGCAATAAAGCGAAGTTTCCGGGAGGCAGCGATTTTTGGGTCAAGCTGGCGAATACTGCCGGCGGCGAGATTTCGCGGGTTTGCAAATTCTTTTTCGCCGAGCTTGCGCTGTTTTTCTTGGATTTCTTCAAAATCTTTTTTAAACATTATTATTTCTCCGCGGACTTCGACGTCCGAAGTTTCGGAGATTTTTAAAGGAATGTTCTCAATTGTGCGAACGTTTAGCGTTACGTCTTCGCCGACAAGTCCGTCGCCACGAGTTACGGCTTGAACGAAAAGCCCGTTTTTGTATTTTAAAGCGCAGGCAAGGCCGTCCATTTTTATATCGGTGAAAAATTCGGTGATTTTTCCGCCGGGAATAAGTTTTTCGTTCCGGGAAATCCAGTCTTTTATCTCTTCTTCAGAAAAAACGTCTGCGAGGGAAATCATACGTTTTTTATGCGCAACTTTTTCGAATTTATCGAGCGGTTTTCCGGCAACGCGTTGAGTCGGGCTGTCGGGGGTGATGAGGTCTGGGAACTCTTCCTCAAGTTTTGATAGTTCATGTTTAAGCGAATCGGCGGCAGCTTCGGACATAATCGACTCGTCAAGAACGTGATAATGATAGCGATAATCATTTATCAGCTCACGAAGCTTTTCGATTCGGGCTTTTGCTTCTTCTTTATTTGTCGTCTTCATATGCGAGCATCCTCCTGTAATATAGATAAAGATAAATCGTGATATAGACAAAGGTAAAACAAGTCATGATTTGGAGACAAACCGGAACGATAGGCCAGCCCGACATCCATTCGAATTTAGATTTTAGAAAGAGGTCAGTAACGATAATCGGGAGCATAATAATCACCCAGACAAGCGCGACAACAAGAATCAAAAAGATGAGTCGGATGATAAAACGAATGCGACGGCCAGCCATCAAGTCGCTCGCGGTTCGGAGCGCCGGGAGAGGATAGAGGCCCGGGGCAGTTACGGCAATTAAAGCGATAAATGTGCTCGACAATAGATAGGCCGAAAGAAGAATTAGAAGCGAGGCGAAGATAAAGAAAACGAGTGCATAAAACGGAGTCGAGAGAAAATCGGTTTGGACGGCAGCAGAGTAGGCGATAACAAGGACAAAAATCGGAATTGCTTGAAGAAAAGCAACAAATAGAATAACAAAAGTAGAAATGAGAGGCGTTAAAGCGTTGTAAAAACCGTCGCGGAGCTTTACTTTTTTCCCAGCGAGGATATGACGGCAAAGATATATCGTAATCAGCCATATTAAAAGAAAAATAATAACCGCGAAGACGATTTGAACTTCGGTCAACCCGGAAGAGAGGCCGCCGCTGGTAATGGTTGAGACGAGAAGCAAACCGGCTTTCGCGAGATTCCCGGAGTTTAATGCGGTATAACCACTTCCGTCGAGAGCTTCTTGGAATGTAACATAGCTTTCTTCGGACATGATTCCGACTAAAAAACAGTTAAATACGACCGCAAAAATCACGAGCGGGACGAAAAGTTTCCAGTTTTTTGTCAGTATTCGGAAAGAGTCGACGGCGTGATGCATAAGCCCAGGAACTTCGAGTTCACGGACGTAATCTTCGCGATAACTTCGTTTAAAGCTCTGGTGGAGACGGACACGGGCGCGTTTTTTCTTCCAGATTGTTTCGCGAGTTTTTTCGAAGCTAGATTTAAAGGCGGTTTTAAACGAGCCGGGCACTTTCTTTTTTTTAGAATTTCGTTTTGCCATTTTCTAATCTTTCTATGCGTTTCTCTATCGGGGGGTGAGTCGAAAAAAGGTTGCTCGAACCACGTTTTTTCAAGGGGTTCGAGATGAACATAGCTTCGGTCGCGGGATTTTGTTGTTTCATAGGGCGAGAATGAGTCTCTAATTTTTTCAAAGCAGAAATCATTCCCTCGGGATAGCGGGTGATCATGACGGCGCTCGAATCAGCGAGATATTCCCTCTCGCGAGAAACCGCCATCTGGGCGAGAGACGCGGCAATCGGGGCGACGATAGAAGTAATAAGAATGATGATTAAGCCGACGGGGCTGTTATCGTCGTCGTTTCGGCGACGACCATAAAAAGCCATACGCCATCCTATATCAGCGATAAACCCGATAAGACAAACGAGCCCGAAAACTATTGTCGAAACGCGGATATCATAGTTTTTAACGTGGGAGATTTCGTGAGCCATGACGGCAGTCAGTTCTTTGTCGTTCATAATGTCGAGGAGGCCCGTCGTCGCACAAACGAGAGCGTGCTTTGGATCTCGCCCAGAGGCAAAAGCGTTCGGGGCGGGGTCGTCGATGATGTATACTTCCGGCATCGGTAAACCCGCCGTCAAAGTCAGGTTCTCGACAGTTCGATAAAGGCGAGGGTTGTCCTTTTTTTCGATTTTTTTCGCGCCAGTCATGGCGACGGCAAGTCGCGAAGCGGCGAAATATTGAAATAACGCATAGACGACTGAGATGATAAGGACTTCTATCGCAATCGTATAGTCGTTATAAACATAAGCAAAGATAAGACCAATCGCAGCAATCAAAAGGACAAATCCGATCATAATCAGGATTGTATTCCTCTTGTTTGCTGCGATATTTTTGTACATATATATTATATATGTGTGTTTTGATTAGAACTTTACTTCGGGAGCGTTCGAGATTTTTGCGCGCTCAGATTCCGCGACTTCGAAATAATCGCGAGTCTTGAAATGACCGATGATGTTGTTGATGATGTTGGTCGGGAAAGTCTTAATCTTTGTGTTGAGCTCTTTCGCGCCGGAATTATAGAAACGGCGAGATGCTTGAATCTTGTCCTCGACGTCCTGGAGCTGTTCTTGGAGTTTTTGGAAGTTCGTGTTCGACTTTAGCTCTGGGTAAGCTTCGGCAATCGCAAAGACTTTCGAGAGGGCGTTTGTCATTTCTGCTTCAGCTTTTGCGGCGCTCTTAACGCTTTTTGCGCCCATGACCGCGGAACGAGCTTCGGTGACGCCTTCGAAAACTTCTTTTTCGTGTTTTGCGTAGCCTTTGACTGTTTCGACAACGTTCGGGATTAAATCGGCGCGGTATTTAAGCTGGACGGTAATGTCGGACCAAGCTTCGTTTACGCGTTCGTCGAGTTTAACGAGGCTGTTGTAAGTCGACCAAAAGACGGCGATTATAAGTAATAATACTAATAATACGATGATTAGTGGAACCATTATTTTCTCCTTTTATATACATATAATTATATATGCTTTAGAACTTTTTAGCAATCGCTTTTTTAAGAGATACATTCGCATTTTTGCATAAAAAATGGTGCGAGCGAAGAGACTCTAACTCTCGACCTCTTCCTTGGCAAGGAAGCGCTCTAAACAACTGAGCTACGCTCGCACGGTTGTATGTGAGATGATTATAACAAAAATTCTTTGTTTCGACAAGGATTTTATGTAGTCGAAGGCGGAGTCGTAGGCTTGACCGGAGGGACTGGACCGATTACGACGTCTTGCATTGGGTTTATTCTAGATGCGTGCGCCGTTGAGGCGTTCCATTCATAATCTCCTTCTGTATAGATAGCGTCTTCGCCACGAACCGACCAAGTGCCCGCAGTTCCCGTTTTAAAGAAACGAGGATCTTTCGGAACTTTATAGAGACTTCCGGGTTTAAATGTGTGAGAAGCTCCGGAGGAATCGACAATCGTTCGAGTTGCAGTGTTTTTGTTTCCGTGGCGGATCTTCTGGTCTTCTCCAAGTTGTTCTAGCGCATTTTGCTCAATTTGACGACGCTCTGCGTTATGAACCTGAAGTTGAGCGGAAAGACTAGCTGCTTGTACGGCTGGATGATCTTCAATGGCTTTTCTTTTATCGTCGTCCGTGACAAGTTGACGATAAGTGGGGTTTTGGACAAAATTTGCAATACGATTGCCGTCGAGGAATTTGACGAATCGTTTGAGTTCGCCACTGCTTTGCGTCGCGAGGTCAGCATCGTCAGAGAGAGCAGTCGCGGCATAGGCGCTACCGACTTGGTCTTCTGATAGACGAGAAACTTTACCAGCCGCTAAATCGCTTAAATAGGCGGTAGTAACAGCGCCTTTCTTAGCCATCATTCCGGCGACATCACCGTTTTGGAGGCGGTGTTCATTCAAGGCCGCCAGACCTTCATCGGATAAGGCATAATTTCCTGAGCCGTCTTGTTCATATACTATATCGTTTAGAAGTTTGTCGGCTCCTTTAGTCCGCGCCATGACTCGCATAAGTGCTCCGCGACGAACACGCTCGTCTTCGGTAACGTCTTTGCCCTTGTTCAATAAACCCACCAAATCTGTTTTCATCTGATCAACGTCAGAGCCTCTTTTATACAAATCTTGTTCTTTGGCGCCCGTGTTCAGGTCGGTGACGCTACCCTGCATAATGAGCGCCATTTCGTTTTCTTCTTGGCTGCGTCGTTCCTTTTCTTCACGACCCTGAGCGTTACGTTCGAGATATCCAGGAGAAGAAACACGGCCGACTTGCGCTTCGAACTCTTTTGCCTTGTCGACCTCGACTTTTGCGGCGGCAAGTTGTTCTTCTTGGTTTTTAGTTAACTCCCCCCTCTTCTGCACTTCATTAAGACGGTCGATTGTTCTCTCGGCGCTCTTGACACGACGTTTACGAACAAGGCGGTTTTGATATGTTTGGAACGCACGACTGCCCTCGAGCGTTCTGCGCGCTCCTCCGCGAGCGCTAGTAGAGGCGCCTTGCGTAAGCCTGTTCAGATTTGCGCCGATGGCGCCGGTCGCCCTGAATGCGCCTCGGAGAAGAGAAGGGACGAAGAAAAATGGAGCAACTTCGGCGACTACGGCAGTAATGACAAAGAAGAAAATGGTCCAACCCGATGCGTCGCCTGCGCTGTTAATGATGATGGTCGAAGCTAATTTCCCGCCACCAACTACAAGTCCGACAATCGGGAAAAGATATAGCATGCCTTGGAATATTTTGAGCCATTTATCAAACAGGTTTTTTGTGTTCGGGAGCATATAGCAGACAAGCGCGAGCGGAGAGATGATGACGAGCATCACAATAATTGCTTGGCGTGCCGCCAAAAGAAGAAAGAGCATAATCAAAGCTATTGCGGCTCCTAAGATAGCGATGCCAAGAATAGCAAGGGTCCCGATCAGACCCTTCGTGATGACGAAAAATGCACCGGTCGCAACGGCGGAAGCAAGGAGCGTAACCGCCGTTCCTCCCGCGGCTAAACCAACGCCGGCATCTGAAAACGCGGTGGGGACATTCAGTTCTCCGGTCATGTTCGAGAGGAGCCCGTAAACACTACTCCCAACAATATTCGAGACGTCGACGGCGATTTGGCAGATAATAAAAGATAAGTTGACGATGATAGCGGCGGTAATTAGCTTCGGCAATGATTTTTTAATTCCGTAATTGTCGATTCCGAAACCTGTAAGTTGTGAGAAAATGACGACGAGGAGAAAAATAACAAACAAAACATTTGCGATGTCTCGAAAAACACCCCATGCTTTATAACTTACGTTATCGCCATTTGTACCGATCAAACTTGCGTCGATTTCTAGACTCGGGGAAATGATATTGTTATAGATTTGTTCTAGCGTATTTGATACCGACGTAAAGACAGGACACAAAATCCAGCCGAGACCTTCAGCTTCGCTCGAACAAGTCGCTTCAGGTTTTTCGGTCGAAGAACCTAGAGAATCTGGGTCCGAAGAGCCACCAAGAGTGTCTCCGCTCGAAGAAGTCGGGCTAGAGTAAGCACGCTCCTCGACTTTGTTTCTATCTTTGTCTTCTACCAGGACGGTGATGCCCTGTCCAAAATCGCCTTCTGCGATATTCGTCGAAGCGGTGTTGCTTCCGTTCGTGACGGTTATATCATAACCGCCGCCATTAGATTCAAGAATCTTAACGTTATAACTTTCGTCGTTGGTCGAGACGGATTTAAAGACTGTATCGTTACATCCGCTGTTGGTTGTACAGATACGAACTACGCGGCAGTTTTCTCCATCGCTGTCGCTACAGGTTTGCCCAGGTTTTACGCGGCTTGAACCAGAGGTAATGTTAAATGCAAAAGTCGATGTCGGAAGAGCGGAGAGAAACACGGAAAAGATAACCGCGAAGATAATGAAGACTGAGAAAGATTTCTTTTTTATCATAACCTTTATTAAAATATACTCTGTTTTTTAGAGTTCGTCAATATGCTATAATTAAGTTATGTTAAAAAAGTTAATACTGGTTTTGATTGTTTTTGGGCTAGGCTTTTTAGCTTGTTATACGCTTTTGGTGAACAAAACTTGGTATAAGGATTTCAATTTCGGAAAAGTAAAACTAGCGACGAACGATTGCGAAAGAGTTGTTGCCGAAATCGAAAAATATGATTGGGACATAAAAGTTGCAACCGCTGTGATGAAGGCCGAAAGTAAATGTGACGTAAACACTAAAGGGGATACTGATTTGGTTTTTGAAGAAAACGGGAGAGAATATGGATACTCGGTCGGAGCGTTCCAGGTGAGGATTCTTCCGGGGAGGGAGGACTGCGATACGTTTGAACTCGAGAAAAATGTAGAATGCGCATATAATATATATGTTGATGCGGATAGGAAGTTTACAGATTGGTCGATGTTCAACAATGCGAAATATCGCGAGTTCCTAGAACCGGACGAATAAAAAGCTTTTGCTGGCGAAACAATAGGAAAAATGTTAAACTTTCCTCAGTAGTGGGAGTTCTTTCACAATTCGAGAGGAGGTTCATTTATGAATATGAACTATTTGCTATTAGTATATCCCGTAATATTTTTAGCGGGGTTATTCGTACTCAAGAACTATGGCACAATCCGGAAAATGCCGGACGGAACCGACCAGATGAACTGGGTCGCCGACCGAGTCCGAAGTGGCGCGAATACGTTTATGTGGACGGAATACACTCGAATCATAATCGTGGTCGCGGTTGTCGCTGGGATGTTATCGCTATTTATAGATAAAACCAGCGGACTTACTTTTATCGTCGGGGCCTGCATGTCAACCATGGCTTGCGTATTTGGCATGAACGCAGCGACTTACGCGAATGTAAAAACCGCAGAAACTGCGCGCTCGACACAATCAGTAGGGAAAACAGTACACGCGGCACTTGTCGGCGGAAGTGTACCTGGACTTTCGGTACATTTACTGGGTCTTCTGGGATTTTTAGTAGTATTCTTCGGGTTTGGGGGAGTACAGATTGACTCGCCTGCCGATGGGATTCTGCTAAGTCTGGGAAACAACGCCTCGATTACGAGACTAACGACTTATTCGCTTGGGTGTTCGATTGTGGCAATGTTTAACCGTGTTGCGGGAGGGATATTTACAAAATCAGCTGATATTTCTTCCGATATTCTCGGGAAAAAACGACATGACCTCCGAGAAGACGATCCTCGTGTTCCAAACGTGATTGCGGATTTTATCGGCGACCTCGTAAATGATATCGCCGGAAACTGCTCTGACCTTTTGGAAAGCTTTGTGGCAACAATTGTGGGCTCGATTATGCTCGCGATGACGGCTTATTCACCTTATACGACGACCGTTGCGGAAGCGCTTCATTATAAAGCGACTTTCGACGCGACAGTGATGTTTCCGATTCTTGCCGCTGGGGGCGGGCTGCTTGGTTCGTTAGTTGGACTATTTTTCATTTCCAAACGCGAACTTGGCGAAGAACCTGCTAAGGATTTGGATTTAGCAACATCTTTTTCTGCGGGAATTACAGTAATAATCACGGTTATCATTTCCTTAGTGCTGTTTAGCAAGAAAGAGCTTTATCCTAGTTTTCGACTGGGGTGGTTCTCTCCGGCGATGGCAGCGATTTTTGGGATAGGAAGCGGGATTGCGGTCGGAAAAATTACGGAGTATTATACAAGCGATACTCGAAAACCGACTCAAAAACTAGCAAAGATAGCCCCGGAGGGGACGCCGTTTTTGGTTACCTTAGGCGATGCCTTAGGTTCGAACTCGGTGTTTTGGATAACACTTGCGATTGTGCTTTCGACGGTCGCATCGTTAGTTGTAGCAGGAATCTATGGTGTAGCGATTTCTGGACTCGGAATGTTGTCCTTTGTAGGAGCGATGGTATCAATCGATGCCTTCGGACCGATTGCGGACAACGCTGGAGGGATTGCCGAAGCGGCACATCTCGACCCGAAAGTAAGAATCATAACTGACAAACTTGACGCGACAGGAAATACGACTGCCGCTATGGGCAAAGGGTTCGCGATTGGCTCGGCCGCTCAAACAACCTCTTCGTTGATTTTGGCATATATCGGAGTGATGTTTGTAGGCGTGGCTGTGATTAGTTTTAATCTGTCGGCCCTACCGGCGATTCTGGCCGGAATGATTCTCGGGGGAGGCCTAATTGGTAAATTTTCCGGGATGTTAGGAGCGGATACGATTATGTCGGCCGCAAAGATGGCCGACCACGGAGATAAGCTAATGACTCCTGATGTAGTATCTGGAGCCAAAGCTCTTCAAGACACTGATTATCGAGCGTTAGTTAAAGAGGGGACCGAGAACGCTATTGCGAGAATGGTGCCGCCGCCGATTATTGCGATTGTGGCAGTTTTCTTCGGCGGAATCGTTTTTGGGTTCGGATTTGTAGCTGGACTCTTAATCGGGGCAACCGTTGCCGCGGTTTATCAAGCAATTTTTAACGGCAACTCCGGCGGCGCGTTTGACAACGCGAAGAAGTACTGGGAAGCCAAAGCATCATTAGGAGAAATCGACGAAGCAAGCAAAGAATATGTCGATATCCACAAAACAGTTGTTGATGGGGATACGATTGGTGACACAAGAAAAGACGTGATTGGCGTTGCGCTTGATATCTTTATTAAAATGATGTCAACAGCCGCAAATACGCTCGCACCGATTTTCATCAATTATTCCCTGTTTAAGTTTTAACTCCTCTCACTACGGCCCGTAAAAAGGTTTGATACTTTTTCGGGAAAAAGTATCCCCCTAGTTCTAGGGGGATTTTTCTTGAGCTCATAAAAATAAACCTCTTCGAGGTTTCTTTTTGTGGTGGCTCCGACTGGACTTGAACCAGTGACACAAGGCTCTTCAGGCCTCTGCTCTACCAACTGAGCTACAGAGCCAACCTGTTGTTTATTATACCACAGGTTGTGTTATAATAAAAGTATGAAAAAGATGAACACCTCCCCAATCTCTGGAATGCTCGAGCTCTTGCCGAACGAGCAAGCCGTTTTTAATAAATATAAAAGAGAAGTCGAGGAAGTTTTTCATCGACATGGATTTTTAGCGATTGAGACTCCGACGATTGAGCGTGAAGAGATATTATTTGCAAAAGCGGGCGGAGAAACCGAAAAACAGATTTATAAAGTGATAAAAACGGAAGAAACGACGGAGTCGGCTGACCAGGCGCTTCGGTTCGACCATACTGTGCCGCTTGCGCGATATGTGACCGAACACGAATCAGACCTTTCTTTCCCTTTTCGCGTCACGCAAACTGGAAAAAATTATCGAGGCGAGCGAGCGCAGAAGGGGCGATTCCGCGAGTTTTATCAACTTGATATTGATGTCGTCGGGAGAAATGAGCTTGCGATTGAATACGACATAGATGTGATTTTGACATTGGTTGAAGCACTTGGGAAGATGGGGCTCGAGAAGGTTCTCGTTCGTGTTTCTAATCGGAAAATTTTAGGAGGATTTATTGAGGAGATGAACCTCCAAGAAGTTTCGAACGAGATTTTTTCTATTATCGACCACGCCGAGAAAGTTCCAGCTGAAAAGACTCGAGAAAAGCTAGTTGCGCTCGAAATTGGTGAAGAGAAAATTGAGAGATTGTTGGATTTTATTGAGATTTCTGGCGACAAAAACAGGGTCGAGGAAAAACTACGCGCCTTTATGTTCGAAAACCAGAAGTTTAACGAGGGAGTTGATGAACTTTCGCGCGTTTTAGGATTGTTAGAAACCCAATTGTCTTCCGAAAAAGTAATCGCCGATATGAAAATAGTTCGAGGCCTAGATTATTATACTGGGACGGTTTTCGAGACGATTCTTCCAGAATACGACAAAATCGGTTCGATTTGTTCGGGCGGACGATATGAAAATTTGACCGAATTATATTCCGACCAGAAGTTCCCTGGCGTCGGTGGTTCGATTGGGCTGACAAGACTGTTTTCTGTCTTAAGGGATTTACAACTCGTTGAACCGGAGGCAAAAAAACCTGTCGATTTTGCAATTATTCCGGTTGACGAGGAAGCGCGGGAGGCGAGTTTCCAGTTTGCGGAAAAGCTTCGCAAGACAGGAAATTCTGTTGATTTAGTTTTGAGTGATAAGAAATTTGTTGACAAACTAAAATACGCGGCAAAAGTTGCGAAGTTTGGAATCGTTCTCGGAGAAAACGAGCTAAAATCCGGGAAAATCATGAAAAAAGATTTTTCAACAGGCGAGGAAACGGAACTTTCGGTTATTTAAGGCCGGCGTTTAGCATTTGTTTAACTTCGCTCCAACCCCAAGAATTGTCGAAACCACCGGTTGCGTAGCGCCCAAAGACAAAATACGGAAGACCCACCGCTGAAGAAGAGGCGTTATAGGTGTTTTCTAAGATTTCCGAAACGGATTCGTGGTTTTCGAAGCATTGTTTGAAACTTTCACCAAGACCAATTTTTTCGCCGATTTTTTCCCAATAGTCGTCGGTCATGTCGGTTATTTTCGGGGCGGTTTTTGAATAGCCGAAGCCTTTTTCGTAATAATCTGAAAAAATCGACTCGAGAGCAAGGTGGTAATAGTCCCAGAATTTGTTTTCTTTTGAGGCACAATATGCGGCTTCGGCGGCAGGACGGGACTGTTCGATACCGGAACCTTCGTAAAGCATATCGGTCACACGGACTTCGTAAAGAATTTTATGTTCAGAAAGATAGGTCTTAAACTCTTCGTCGTTTTCGGCGATGGTTTTTCCGTAATAGTTACAATATGGGCACATTAAGTCGGTATATACGACGTAGTGACGGACGGCGGTTTCTGCGTCGCCGAGAGTCATAGAATTGTTCCAGACAGCTTCGCCGAGGTTAGGCTCCTTAATCGAGCTCGTGATAAGCGCTAAGAGAATTAGCCCGAACACCCCAACGAGGACAGCGATTCTAATTATCCTTTTCATTTTCTTTCGTCTTTTTCTTCATGTATTTTTCACTTTTGATTATAGCATAAGTCGTCAAGCCAAGTTTTCTAAACACAAAAATCGCGAGGATAATCGCGAGGATATTTAAAATCATGGACAGTTTTCCGGCGAACGAGACGGCTCCGGTTGCACCGGAAGCGAGAGTCCCGAGAATTGGCGCGAGTAAAGTCGTCCCGCATGTCGGACAGCCAGAACCAAGAACAGCAAGACCGGCGACGATAGCCGAGGATTCGAGCCCAGAATCAGAAGATTTGTCTTTTTTCTTATTTGGTTGATTTTTTATGACAAAAAAGACAAGTGCGACTAATATTGATTGGAATAGAATCAAGACGAAATTAAGCGCCCAGTCGGAAAAAGATTTGTTCACTCCGAAAATTCCCAAAAAAGCAGTCTTAAGAATATTAAGAGCGCCTAGGATTTCTCCCGATTTTAAATTAGCGAAAATGAGACTGAACGAAGAAAAACCGTTCGAGAGTAAGTTTATCAAAGTTCCGAAGATGACAAATGTAACAATAAAAGGAAACCAAAAACATTTTTTTCGCGTTGCGAGCAAAAGCCCGCGCAAGGCCAAACCAAACTCATCAAACAATCTAGCGAGTTTTTCTCTCATGAGACTATTTTACTACGCCTGTTCCAATTGTGCGACCGTCTATAGAAATTTCATAATCGCCTGTTTCAACCGACGAAGTACTAAAGACAAGCGTTCGGAATTCGGTTTCGGTTTTGAAGTTTACGACCTTATTCGTGCTTAGGTTTTTAACATAGACAGTCGAGCCCGCAGGGACAGTTTCGGTCAGTTCTACAGAAAGAGATTTCTGGGCCGAAGACTCAGTCGAAACTTCAGAAGTATCAAAGGCGAGAGCTACAACATTCCCGCCGTTTATAATACTTTCGTCGGAATCTAAAGCAGAGTATTCCTTAGCGGTGCTCATAATGAGGAGATTTCCGCCGTTGATTTTTATGGACTTGTTTGCAAAAATTCCTTCGCCGCCAGCTTTAACCCAGAGAATTCCACTCTCGACAACGACCGTCCCGTTATCGCCGCCGGCGGTTAAGCCAACGCTATTTGAGTTAATCATGATTTTTCCGGATTTTATAGTTAAATCAGCGTTCTTTGTCGCGATTCCCTCGCCGTCGGCTTGACGACCGGAGACGATAAGACTTCCGAGAGTTTTTTCGTCACCCCGAGCGCTAATTGCGAGCGGGCCGTTAGAAAAGAGAGCGCTGTTATAGGCGCTGTCTCCGCCGTCGGTAATGGTGTTTGTTGAGTTTTCTGCGAGGATAACTTCAAGAGGGTTTTCGGAGAAGTTGATAATTGCGGCGGTTTCGGAGCTCGAAATAGTCACGCCGTTTAAAGCTAGGCTCACAGGCCCGTCAGAATCAACTAAAACGGAATAATTTAAAATCCCGGTCAAAACATGTTCGCCGGAGGCGGTGATGGTTATGTTTGAATCGTAATTCGTGAGGTCGATTTCTGTATCGTTCACGACGATTCCTCGGTCGATTTCCGAAGAGTCGTCTTCTGAATCTTCCGGAGACTTCTCGGACATGAAGATACTGAGGTTGTCTCCATGAATTTTCTGGTCTGCGCGTCCGGAGAAGATAAGCCAGATAATCACGCCAAACGAAGCAAGAAGCAGAAACGCAAGAACAACAATCCAAGCCAAGCGGGCTTTTTCCGAGCGAGTTTCAGAGGAATTTTCCTTAAATTCGTCGGTCGAGGTTTCATCGGTTTTTTTAACATTTGGGAGAGACTTAGGTACTTTTTCCATATATTTAGTATAACATAAGCCGAATGAATATGATAGAATAACAATTATGAGTTTTAAAGACCCTAGCAGTTTAAAGATAAAAGAATATACGATTCCTTTTTTAGATGATAGAAGTGACGAAATGGTTGTTGCTCTTGTCGGAGATTTACATATCGGACCAATAACTTCAGAAAAACAAATCGGGTTTTTAAAAACTGGGCTTAAAAAAATTAAACCTGATGTTATCCTTCTTCAAGGCGATTTGATAGATTCGCCAGAATTTTTAGACGAGCCGAAATACTTCCGAAAAACTAAACAAGTTTTGAAGTTTCTTTCCGAATTGGCGCCGACTGTGACTGTGTTTGGGAACCACGACCTGTTTATTTCAACACGGAAAAACCGAACCAGATCGGAAAAACCTATTATACCGGAAGGAACATTCGAGAAATGGGAAGCTATTTTCAAAGAAACTGGAGTGAAATTATTAAAAGACGAGTGGTTTACGCTCGGCGATTTGCGAGTGTTTGGTTTCTTTCAGGACAAAGTTTGTTTTGAGAAAGACGGAAAAACAGGAGAAAACTATCAAGAAATGAGAAAAAAGTTGAAAAAACTTGCCGAAACAGGAAAACTCGAAACGAAGCCTGGAAAGTTTAATTGGTTTTTTTCGCATGCGCCGATTCATGAGCTGGTAAAAATGAAAGAACTCCGAGGATTTGAGGCTTTTTCTTTTGGGCATACACACGGAGGTTGCGTTCCGAGAGGGGTGGACGCTATCGTCGATAAGTTCGGCTTGCACGGAGGCCTAATCGCGCCTACGAAAGGCTTTTTCCCGCGAGAACAAATCCGCGGAATGGAGATATTGCCAAATCGAGCAAGGCTAATCGTAACTTCTGGGCTTTCTGGAGTGACCGCGACAGCGCTAAAACCGCTTCAATATCTAAACTTTCTTAAATCGGCGGAGATTACGAAAATAACAATCAAAGGGATTTGATTTCTTTATCGCGGTTATGATACAATAGTCGAGGATAATTTACTGCTCTCGGCGGAATCCTTTAGGAATCCAATAAGCATAAGTATTCCTTTAGAGTGGGCAGTTTTGTCAAGAAAAATATAGGCTTTTTGGTGCCCGTGATGGAGCTTGAATCCATACGAGTTTTCTCATTCGATTTAAAGTATGGGACAAATCGTCCCAATAATTCTTACACAAAAAAAGAAAGTCCCGAACCTGCGCGTTACAGCGCTGCCTGTCGAACTTTCGATACTCTTATATTATCACAACCGCTAAATAATTACAACTATTTTCTTGTTTTTAGTAATTACTATGAGGTTTTTTATACCCTTGGTGGTTAAAGTTGAATGAAGTTTTAATTCTCGAACGATTCTAGAAATATGCATTTTCGAAAAACGAGCATCCACAATTATATTATTTGATTGTTGGATTGCTGAATGTAGAAGATGTTGAATGTTGTATTTTCCGGTCCCCGTAGGGGTCTTAAGTTCCCAATGTAGACTTTTGATTAGAAAATCTGGTGTCTTTCTGTTGCTTCTAGGAACAAACTTTATATCGGATTTAAAATAATCTAGTAAGACGTATGCGGCAGACATTTCTCGCGGTGATGGCTTCGGGAAAACATCTTTAGGCACTATGACGGAATAATCCTTTCTATTCATAGAGTATTATTATCCTTTTTTGATTAAGTTTTGTATTCCCGCATTTCTCCGCAAGCGTGGCGTAATTATTGAGATTATAACATAGATTTTAAGAATTAGAAGTTTGGTAAAAAAAATAACCTCTTTGGAGGCTGTTTTTTTGGTGCCCGAGATGGGACTTGAACCCATATGAGTTTTCTCATTCGATTTTAAGTCGAACGCGTATACCAATTCCGCCACTCGGGCTAGAGATGGAGGTGCCGACCGGAATTGAACCGGTGTACGCGGTTTTGCAGACCGCTGCGTAACCACTCCGCCACAGCACCTTGCGTTTTTATTATAGCATATCGACTTAAAAAACAAAAATGCGCCCGGCGAGACGCATTTTACGAGTTTTATTTCATTTTGAATTTTTCTAGGTGGAAAAACATTGTAGCTAAGAATAACTCACACATTCCCACCTCTGAAACTCAGACGCCTCTCAACGTCGAATCCGCCTGAATTTCTTATTTTTATTTTATCACAAGCATATTTGCCGTCAATATTGATTTTTTCTGGTTTTTATTATACACTTTATGGTTTTCTCTGTTAGGTTTGTTCGGTTATTATAAAATAATAATACGATAAACAGAAATTTATCTCTGTGCACGAGGCAATTTGACGTTCGGTTTTATATTTCTTTAGTGTTTTCCCCGGATTCTAGTTCGGCAAACTTTTTTGCCATGGTTGGGTTTTTCCGAACGAGTTTTTTTATTGAGAGATCGTCGGCTTTGTTGTTCGCGAGGCGAAGGTTGTTTTCGCTCGAAAGAAGAGCCTCTTTTGTTTTTTGGAGGTGGTCGATTGTTTTGTCGATTTCTTCAATCGCAGTTTTAAACTTGTCCGAGGCGAGACGATAGTTTCTCGCAAAAGCAACTTTAAAGGCGTTCATATCTTCTTCAAAATGGGATATATCGAGATTTTGGTTTTTTATTTCGATTAGCTCGTGTTTGTATTTTAGGGAGTTTAGAGCGGCATTCCGCAAGAGCGT
This sequence comes from Candidatus Saccharimonadota bacterium, assembly GCA_017406405.1. Lineage (GTDB taxonomy): Bacteria > Patescibacteriota > Saccharimonadia > Saccharimonadales > Saccharimonadaceae > Nanosyncoccus. The sequence goes on along the minus strand of JAFQYO010000014.1, from coordinate 63,414 downwards.
GATAATCGGGATAAAAAACTGAGGGCGGATTACATACATTTTTTTGTAGCGATAAGAAACATCAACTATGCCAGAGTTATAAAGTTCTGAATCAGACTCGAGGAGGCTGACGAGAACCGCATATTCGCATTTTTTCTCGCGACGGTCTTTGTCAAGTTCTTTAAAGAAATCTTCGTTTTTGTGTTTTGTTGCGGTTGTTTCATTCTCGTTTTTCATTTCGAACATAATCGAAATAATCTCGACACCGTCGCTATCATAGTCACGAAAAATGAAATCCCCTTTCGAGCCGGAAGATTTCGAGACGGCGTTGTCTTTTTCGAAGTAGGCCATTGGGAATGCGGTCGGCCGGAGACGGTTAAACTCATTTTCGCAATGTTGTTCAAGGGTTTCTCCGACCATCTTTGTAGATAGCTTTGCCTTTAAGTCTTTTAGACGGTCGATTTCTTCGTCTTTTAGCTTTAGGGCGGATTCGTATTTGTCGCGCGTTGAAATTTCTTTTGTTTTTGATTCGGATTCTTTAAGTTTTAACTCGCTTTTTAGCTCGGCGAGAGACTTTTCGAGTCGAGAAGTCGCAGTCGAAACGGCGAGAGACTTTTCGGTCTCGGCCTTATCCTCGATAGCTTTTAGTTTTAGCTTTAGTTCGGAGATTTCTGCTTCTTTTTCGGTTTTTAGCTTTAGATATTCGGAGCGCGCAGAATTCAAGCTCTGTTCGGCCTTTAGCTTGTTCATTTCTTCGAGAGAATGTAAGCGAGACTCTAAATCTTTGTTAAACTCGGCATCGCGGATTTGGCGCGAGATATCTGCGTAACTTGTTTCGTCGATAGTAAAAGCCTTACCGCAATTTGGGCATTTTATTTCGGGCATAAAACTCCTTTTCGGGATGTAGTTAGTAACTAGAACCGGTCGTCGTCTAAGTTTTCGGCGTAGCGTTTATGGGTTCTTTTTGCAATTATAACAAATACACCAACGATAAAGAAGGTCGAAAGTCCCCACCAGAAAACATCAAGTGTTTCAAAAGCGTAGAGAAGCGGAGAGCCTTCAAGGAAAGCACGGTAGGCTTCTATAACGGCTTTGTATTTAGCCATTAGGCTCGGTCCAACGAGAGAGCGGCCGTATTCAGAAAGCTCGTTATAGGCGATTTGGGCGGCTTTAACAGCGACGCGAGAGCCGAAGTTTATTTCTTCGGGATTTGGGAGGCGAGAAACCATGTTTTCGAATTCAGCAACTTGGTCAAGAATGTCGAGCGCAGAGTTGATAATAGAGATGCGACTGTTGATGTCGAACAAATCACTCAAGGAGAAGTTTCCGTCAAACACACCGAGAGCCTCAGCATAACCTTGGGCCGCGTCTTCGAGCGTAGTTTGGTCTTCGGGACGGACGTTTTCGGGGGTAATATTGACGGCTTTATCGTTTTCTTTGGCCTTTTCGAGAGCTTCTTCGGCATCTTTCGCGCGTTGTTCAAGTTCGTTGATTTTGTCCAGAAGTTCTTCGAGATGTTCTTTTTCGGATTCGGAAACGTTATCGTCGCCTAATAACTCCTCAATTTCTTCACGAAGGTCTTCAAGTTCGTCGATATCTTCAATAGTAACGGTTTCTTCCGTATAATTATTGACGCCTTCGTCAACTTCTTCGAGTCTCTCTTGAATCTCTTCGATGATGGCTAGTTTTTCTCGCAAGCTGCCCAGAATTTCTTCGAGAATTCTTTTCTCTTCTTCGGTCAGGTGATTATAGTTTTCTTCTTTAATGACATCAATCGCCTCGAGAATGTCTTTTATTTTTTCTTCGTCATCAGATGTAACATGGTCGTTATCAGGGAGGGTCTCGTAGGACTCAACAATAATTACAAAGCGTTCTTCGGCTTCTTCGATTTCTTCTAAGGTTTCTGTGTAGTTATTTATAATTTCTTCGACGAGTTCCGAAGGGTGTTCGTTTTCGTATTCTTCGAGCACGGACTTTGCGTCTTCAAGCTCTTCGTAATCTTCGATTGTCTTTGTTTCTAGACCGTCGATGATTCTGACTTCTCCGGAGCTAAGCACTATTGTTTTAAGTCCGGTTTCGGAATCTTCGATAGTTACTTCGGCGGAATTCTTCCCGGGGATTTCGAAAACGATTCCATCGGAGTTTACGACGGCGACATTTCCAGCGCGATCGGTAATTCTGTAATAAATATAGGTGGTTTCTTCAGGGTTGACTGAGACTTCGCCGGAGGTTTCTGTCCAAGTTTGGTTTTTTAAATCTTCGCTTTCTAGCTCGGTTTCAGAAATAAGGTATTCGATTTTATCGACGCCAGAGCGATCATCGCTTGCTTCGACGGAGTAAGCCCTAGTCTCATTGAATAATAGTCCGAAGGTGATGTTGTTCAAGAAAACGGAAACTTGTTTTTCTTCGGACGAGATTTCGCCAGACGGAGAGACGGAATCTTTTTTCACTTCGGCATCAGCAATTTCGCTTTCTAATCCGGCGGCGGAAACGGCTTTGTATTCGAAAGTTTTTTCGTCGGTATCTTCAGAAATCATAGTTGCACCGAGATACGGCTCCCATTCCTCGTTCCCGGCTTCACGGAAATAAAGCGAAACGGGGCTGAGGTTATTCGCAACATTTTCGGCAGTCAAGACGACAGGTTCGTTTGTCCAAGTTCCAAGTTCATAGCCATAGCTGTTTATCTCGACAATGGGTCTTATCGGGTCGATATTATGATAGACGACGACTTGTTCAGCGGTGTTCCCAAAGGAGTTTGTAGCGCGGAAGATATATGTTCCGTTTTCGAGAACGTCATATAGGGCAGAATCAGTTTCGGAAAGCTTTTCCCAGGTTTCTCCGCCGTCGCTCGAAACGGAAATTTCTGAGACACCAAATCTATCTTCGGCGGTAATCCTTGCAACATCAGAGATAATCCATTTCCCGGTTTCGGAAGTTACGGAGATTGTCGGGAAGGTTGTCTGGTGAAGTTCTTCCTCTTCTTGGCGAGCGATGTCGTCGAGGGCGTTCATTATCTCTTCGATTTTTTCAATGATGCCATCGCGTTCATCGTCGGTGTAGTTGTTATTGTAGTTTTCTAGCGCGTTTTCGAGGTCTTCGAGAGCGTTTTCGAGGTCTTCCTTGTCATCTCTCGTGTAGTCGTCCGGAAGGAGAGGGTCGACTTTTTCGATGTTTTCGGTGTGTTCTGCGGCTTCGGCTTCGTCGATTCGGTTTAGGAGTTCCTCGATTTTTTCTTTCTCGGCCTCAACTTCCTCGCGCTCGCCGTCGGTTAAATTGTCTCCCGATAGAAGCTCGTTCGCAGTTTCTAACAACTCTTCGAGTTCTTCTCTGTCGCTTGTTTTAATGATTTCGACATCGGTGTCGTTTAAGATTTCGAGTTCTTCTTCTTTTTCAAGAACTTCGTCGATTCGGTTTAGTTTTTCTTCGAGTTCGATTTTTTCGGTAAGGAGGTCATTGTTTTCCTCAAGGGTGAGATGAGTCCCGTCTTCTTCCAGCGTGGTTTTTATGTCTTCGATGAGGTCGATGATGGTTTCGCGGTCGTCGGAGGTTACGTGGTCGATATCAGGAATTTCTTCCCCACGATCGACTTCATCTTTTATTTCGGCTTCGAGGCTTTCAATCTTATCGACGAGGTCTTCGTATTTTTCAATCATATCGTCTATAACAGACAGTTCTTCTTCAGAAGCGTGAGCGCCCTCTTCTGATGCGATTTCTTCAAGTTTTTCAATCGTAGTCTCTAAATCAGCTTTGTCATCGGTTTTATAGTTGTCCTCGTTTATATCAAGTTCAAGGTCGCTGATGCTCGCGAGGTTTATTGTGATTTCACTAACATTTCCAGCTTTGTCCTTTGCTTCGAGATGATACACGCCGTCTTCGGCACCGTTTAATGAGATGATATTTGTCTCGGAGAGAGGAACAGAAACACCGTTTATCTTTATTTCTTCGAGAGCTTTGTTGTCTGTCACGAGAACCGCACTGGTGAGATAATAGGTTTTCTCGTTTTCGAGTTCATAGATGTTTTCGGGGCTGGCATAGCCTTTTATCAGGGCCTTTGTCGTGTCAAGGACGACTCCGTCGGAGTTAATGACGCTGACGTTGCCGACTTTATCGGTTAATTTATAATAAAGAACAAAATCTTTTTCGGGATCGACGGAGACGGCTCCGGAAACATCTTTCCAGCCAGAGGCGGTTTCTGCTTCCTCTTTTGTCGAGAAGACTTCTTCGGAAACGAGATATTCTACCTTGTCGATGCCAGAAAGACTATCAGTCGCTTCGACTTCAAAATCAACGGTTTTATTAAAGAATAGACCGAAGGTAACCGTGTTTAAGAATTCGTTCCAGGAGTTTTCTTCGCTCGTAATCTCTCCGGTCGGGGCGGTATTATCTTTTTTCAAGAACGCACTAACAACGTCGCTTTCAATCCCAGCTTCGCTTATTGCTTTAAAGTAATAAGTGATTCCGTCGGTCGTGGTTTCGCCGTTAAAGATTACGCCATCGGTATATGTGTTCCAGTTTTCAGCGTCAGTGGAATAATAATATCTCGTTTCGCCGACGTTAATAGTCAGAGTTTCGAGGGTTAATGTTATCGGGTCTTTTGTCCAGGTTCCTTCTTCATAACCGTTTGTGTTGACGCGAATTACAGGTTTTTTCGTGTCTAGACTTGAATAAGTTATGCAGCTTTTTTCACTTACGTTGTCATAGACATCAGTCGCGCGATAACAATATGTCGCGTTTTCTGTCACTTCGCGGTCGGCACGGTCGGTCTCGGCGATAACAGTCCAAGTTTCGCCGCCATCAAGCGATTCTTCAATGTTTTTTACACCACTCGCGTCAACGGCGGTAATAACCAACTGATCGCTGATTTGGATAATGTTTGGTTTCCCACTTAAGGTAACTTCCGGAGGGACAGTTTCGTTCGCGGTTCTAAAATCGGCGACGTTGCTGCTGATGCTTTGGCCTTCGGAATTTTCCGCACGAACGCGGGTGTAATAGACGGTGTCACCGTTCAAGCCTTCGGCGGTTAGACTCGTGTCTCTTACTTGTAAGTTATTGTAGCCGGGCAAGATATTTTTAAAATCTGGGTCGGTCGCGATATCGAGGCGATAGCTCGTCGCTCTTGGGACGGAGTCCCAATAGATGTGAGCGGTCGTTTCGGTAATATCTCTAACGTAGATGGTTTCGACGGGGTCCGGGGCGGAGACATTAACCATTCCGGTTATCGCGTAAATTCCGCAATATATACCGTCGATATTAGAGCTGTCGTTTTCTCCGGTCAGGACTAAGTCGATAGAGCGGACGAGCTTTTTCGAGTCGACTCGGATTGTTGCGGACTGGAGGTAAGGAGCGCCGGTCGTCGTTCCTTCATATTCGTAAGACGGGGTGCGGCCCGAGCCGTTCGAAACGACAAGGCGACGGGCGAGATTCGGCCATTTATAGACGCCAGAGACAGGAGTGCTATCGTACCAGTCGTAAAGACGATAGTCGGTTCCATCATAGGAGCCATCGGTGTAGTTCACACGGACGGCGAAATTTGCGTAGTTACCTTCGCCAGGGCCACCGGCAGTTCCGAGGACATAAAGCTGTTCATAAGCGCCAATTGTGTCTAGGTTTATCGTTGTTTCGGTGTGGCCGGAATAGAGGCGGATTGTGTCGTTGCCGTCGTAGTTGCTGGTTCCGGTCCAGCCGAGTTGATAAGGAACACCGTTAATTGTCAAGGCACCTGAGGTCCCGAGCCCGCCGGAAGTTTTCCGGGAGGCAGAGTAGAAAGCGGCCCATGCATCGAGGCCTTTCGCGGCAACAACGGTGTCATATGACTCGCTGGCGCCCCAAATGGAGTTTCCGTTCAAGGAGGAGGGGGCGATTTTTAGCGACTCATAATAGCTATAAGAAGCGGCGGAAGGGCGTTTCTTAAAAACAAAAAGAGAGCCGATAATTAAGGCGACTGCTAAAATTGCTAATAAAAAGGTTTTAAGTTTTGTTCGCATAAATCCTCCAAAATACTCCACAAAACCATTTTACTAAAGTTTAAAATGAACGTCAACGCTTTTAAAAACCCTAAAAATGTGTTATTATTTTTATATGAGTAGAGTGCCTTTGGCGGAAAGAATGAGACCGCAAAGTCTCGAAGACGTAATCGGACAAGACGAGATTATTGGCGATGGAAAAATTTTGACTGAAATCGTGAAAAAACGAGAACCAGTCAATCTGATATTTTGGGGGCCGCCGGGAACCGGCAAGACAACCATGGCGAAAATACTCGCAAAAGAATATAATGCGGATTTTGTCGAAATTTCTGCGGTTACGAGCGGGAAAAAAGATATCGAGCGAGTTGTCGAACGAGCAAAGGTAAACTGGAATCTTCAAACTCGAACGGTTTTGTTTGTGGACGAAATTCACAGGTTTAATAAAGCCCAGCAAGACGCATTTTTGCCGCATGTTGAGTCAGGACTGATAATTTTAATCGGGGCAACGACAGAGAATCCGAGTTTTGAAGTCATTTCGCCACTTTTATCGCGAAGTAGAGTCGTTGTTGTTTCTCCACTTTCGAAAGACGCAATAAAACAGGTAATTCGTCGAGCTGGAGAAAAAGAAGGGTTTTCGGAGAAGTTGACTGAAGACGGAGTCGATTATCTTGCTGAGCTTTCGGGAGGAGATGCAAGAAGCGCGCTCGGCGACCTCGAGCTGGCATTGTCTTTAGCAAAGGATAAAATTGATGCTGAAGTTGTAAAAACTGCGGCTGGGAAAAAAGTACCTGGGTATGACAAGAAAGGCGACAACCACTATGATAATATTTCTGCATTTATTAAGTCGATGAGGGGAAGCGACGTTGATGCGGCGCTTTATTATCTTGCGAGAATGGTTGAAGCAGGTGAAGACCCAAAGTTTATCGCGCGAAGAATGGTGATTTTTGCAAGCGAGGATATTGGGTTAGCCGGGAACGGAGCTTTAAGTCTTGCGACTGCCTGCTTTCAAGCGGTCGAGAGAGTTGGGATGCCTGAATCAGGTTTGATTCTAGCTCATACGACGGTTGCGTTAGCAAAATCGAAAAAGAATCGAGATTCGGCAAATGCATGGTATGCGGCACAGAGTCTCGCGAAGAAAACGATGGGATTGCCGGTTCCGACCTGGCTCAGGAATGCGCCGACAAAGTTAATGAAAGAACTCGGGTTTGGAGAGGGGCAAAAGTGGGAAGCCGGATTCCATCTTGATAAGAATTATCTTCCGGACGAAATCAAAAACGAAAAGATTTTTGACGCCTAGGTTAGAATGAAGTATAATATATATTATATATAACTTAAGCGAGGAAAATTATGGCTGATTTTAATAAAGTTCTAGAAACCGGCGATTATCAGAAAGGACTGGTAAATGTCGTTATCGAAATCCCGACTGGCTCGAATCATAAAATCGAGTGGGACAGAGAGCATGCTTGTTTTATGCTCGACCGAGTTGAGCCGATTGCGTTCGCGAAGCCTTGTAACTATGGATTTATCCCGAGAACGATTGACGAAGACGGAGATGAACTTGATGCGCTCGTGATTACGGACCAACCTTTGACGACCGGAATTTGGCTTAAGGCGAGGATTTTAGGCGTGATGAAATTCGTCGACGGTGGAGAAGTTGATGACAAAATCATCGTCGTTCCAGAGGACGATAGAAATAATGGCGATAAATATAAAACCCTCGAGGATTTGCCAAAACAGTTAATCGAGCAGATTCGGTTCCATTTCAATCATTATAAAGATTTGAAGAAGCCCGGGACAACAGAAGTCAAGGAGTTTGCTGACGTTAAAACGGCGAAGAAAGTAATCGAAGATTCGATTGCGAGATATGTCGAAGCCCATCCGGAAGTAAAGCTTAAAAAAGAATTCGACGAAACGGTCGATGATGCAAAAGAAGCGTTAAAAAACGGAATCGATGCCGCGAAAAAGGCGTTTAAGGAAGCGACAAACTAGTTTAAGCTTATAAATAATCGGAGAGTTTTAAGGCTCTCCGATTTTTGTTGAGTTGCGAGGCAACTGAAGCCGGGAATGTTAGATATGATTCTATAGTTCTTCGGGTTTAAGACGGATTTGGGCGGTGGTGTCGCGATCGCGAACAGTGACGGTTCCGTCTTCGAGCGAGTCAAAGTCGACCACGACACATTTTGGGGTCCCGATTTCGTCTTGCTTTCGGTAGCGTTTTCCGATATTGCCGGAATCGTCCCAGGTGACGAAAGTGTATTTTTCTTTCAGTAGGTCGTAAACCTCGCGAGCTTTCTCTACGAGCTCGGGTTTGTTTTTTAGAAGCGGAGACACGCAGAATTTGTACGGAGCAAGAGATTCGGGGAGTTTTAAAACGGTTCGAGTTTCGTCTTTTCCTTCAACAGGCTCTTCGACATAGGCCGTTGAGAGAATAGCGAGAATCAGTCGTTCTACACCAATCGAGGGCTCGATAACGTGTGGAACAAAAGACTCGTTTGTAACTTTATCGCGATATTCCATCGACTTTCCGGATTCGCGCTCGATGTTTTTCAAATCAAAATCAGTTCGATATGCAATTCCCATCAGTTCTTCTTCGCCGTTTGGATAGTTGAACATGACGTCGATGGTGCGTTTTGAGTAGTGGGCGCGGTCGGCGGGGGCAACTTCTAAATCTTCCAAATCGGAGGCGTTCAAACCGATTTTTTCTTCGAGGAAATAATGTGTTTCCTTTAAAAGTTTTTCGAATTCGGACTCCCAATCTTTTGGATTTATAAAGTATTCGATTTCCATTTGGGAACATTCTCGGTCGCGAAGGATAAAGTCGCGAGGAGAGATTTCGTTTCGGAAGGCCTTTCCCTGTTGAGCGAGACCGAAAGGGAGGTCGGGATAGAGAGTGTCGACAACGTTTTTGTAATTTGTGAAGATTCCTTGGGCGGTTTCGGGACGAAGGTAAGCAACTGAGCGTTTCGAGAGTTCTTGTTCTTCTTTTGTTCCGTTTGCGTCTTCAGGGAGAACGGCGCCGACATGAGTCTCAAACATCATATTAAACTTCCGAATCGGACCCCAGTCGGTTTTCCCACAAGTCGGGCATTTTACGTTTAAAGCTTTGAACTCTTCGGTCGTGACGGATTCGGAAATGCCGTCGGCGATTTTGTCAGCACGAAAACGACCGTGGCAGGCTTTACATTCGACGAGCGGGTCAGCAAAAGTCGCGGTGTGGCCGGAAGCAACCCAAGTCCTCGGGTTCATCAAAATCGCTGCGTCGACACCAAACATATCGTCGCGTTTTTCGACCCAGAAATTCCACCAAAGGTCGGTTAAGTTTTTCTTCAACATTACGCCGAGAGGGCCGAAGTCCCAAGTCCCGGCAAAACCTCCATAAACATCAGACCCGGGGAAGATAAAACCGCGGCGTTTACAAAGGCTTACAATATTATCCATTTTTGACATATATATATTATATATTATTTTCAGGATTTTTATAGAGGCTATTGTTTGTTGACCATTTTCCCGATATAGAGAATAGTCGGGAGTTTCGGGGCGATATTGTTGACGCGAGAGACGGTTTTAAGATCGGAGCTTAGCATGAGGCGCATGAGTTTTATTTCTTCGGAGCCAACATTCCCGCCCATTTGTTCTCTCAAAGCAGATTCAGTCGAGTCCCAGACATAAATCCGGAACGGGTCGAGTTTGTTCCCGGCGACGTCCTTTATCAGGTTTACTTGCTCGCCACCAGTTTTTGCGAAGTTGAACCAGAACCAAGCTTCGACGAGTTCGGGGTTTACGCCGGCGTTCAGAGCGGCAAGAATTTGTTTTAATAAGTCGAAATATTCAGGGCCCGAAGTCGTTTCGGCGACGGAACCGATTTTTTTCATGATAAAAGAAGCAAGTTCGAGTTCGGGGAGTTTATAAACGATGTTTTGATAATGTTCGAGCATTTTTGCGGAAGTTAAGATGCTAAGTTTGTTGTTGAGACCTTCATGGACGGTGATTTCCGAGAGGCAAAAAAGCTCGACACCGCCAGCGAGCTTTGACTTTTCCTTTCGTACGCCTTTCGCGATAGCGGAGATAATTCCCTTCTCGGTCAAGAAGGTGATAATGCGGTCGGCTTCGCCAAAATTCGTCCGTCGAAGAACAATGGCTTTAGTTCGTATATCGTTCGACATAGACCTTTATTTCTTCGGGTTTCATTTTATCTTTTTTTAGTATACCTTTTATTCCGTAAACTTTCAAATCAAACTTTTCGAGATTTAAGCTCGTGATAAGGATTATGGGGATTTTTGAGGTGTCGGGATAAGACATTATTTCGTTTAAAAAAGTAAAACCGTCCGGACCGGGGAGAAGAATATCAAGGAAGATTAAACTCGGCAGATTTTCGTCGAGCGAGTTCATCGCATCAATAATGTTTTTAAACATTATTACTTCGAGGTTTTTATCGACTTTTTTGATTGTCTTTTTGATACAATCTGCGAACATTTCATCATCATCGATAATAAAAATCGGGGATTTTGTCGGAAATTCAGAACGCGCTCGAAATTCGTTCTGGTTTTGTTCGGTTTTTGTAACTTTTCCTGAGGTCATTAGAACAAACTCGCTTGGTTAGAAATTGGTAGTTCGACGTAAAAACTCGTGCCGTCGCGATGGCGGATGGCGCCAATATTAGCATGCATAAAATTCGCGAATTTTGTCGCAATAAAGAGTCCGAGGCCGGAAGAATCGGGACGAAAAGAAATGTCGACGGGAGCATTCAGAGAGTTCGTGGCGAGTTTTTTATAGATTTTGGTTGGAAGAGCGGGACCAAAATCGCGAACAGAAACTCGGACATGGCCTTTTTGATCTTTGACGACAAGACGAGAAATACTGTTGGCGGTTGAATATTTTATTGCGTTGACGCAGAAATTGTAAATTATTGAGTAAAGTAAATCGTGATTTGCGATGACGAGGCGAGATTTGTTCGTGTATTTTAGTTCAAGTTTTTTCGAGTTTAGGCGGAACAGAGAGTTCAGCTCGGACTCAACTTCGTCACAAACATTTCTGACGGCGACCGGCTCCATCTCGAACAGACCATCTTCGAGACGAGCGGCTTTTGAGAGATCAGAAACTTGCTTCAAGGTTCGTTCAGAAACGGAGATAAGTCGTTGTTGATATTCGCGAACTTCGTTCGGGTCTTCGGGGTCGAGACAGAGGGCAAGTTGGCGCATGAGCGCGAGAGGCGCTTTCATTTCGTGCGCCGCAACAAGAATACCATTTACCTCCAAATTCATAGGTAAATTATAACACAGGTGTAGGATTAATTGTCTTTGAGAAGGATATCAATATTGCGAGATGAGCGAAAGATATGTTTAAACTCTACTATCTCAGCTTTGTCGTTTACCGTATATAGAATCGAAAAATGACCGTAGTGAATCGAGCGAAGGCGAGCTCCTAGTTCTGGGCGAAGTTTGCCTTCTTTTGGAAACAGAGAAAAGGAATCGCAACGTTTTAAAATACCGTCGATTAAAATTCTTGCGGCGATTGGGTTTTCTTCAGATAGGTAGGATTTGATTTCTAAAAGACTCTCTATAAAGTGAGGCGCATAAACCACCTTGTAAGTCTTCATTAAATCTCCAAGAGAGTCCGGATTTCACTACTCGTGAGACGTTTTTTATTTTTTTCGTTAAGCTTTTTCCCGACTTTTATGAAAAACAATAATTCCTCGCGCGATTTTATATTCATAGAAAGTGGAGTCTTTTTTCCAGACTTTCTAGTGCGTCTTGCGGATTTTGTAGTTGTTATTGCCGTAGTTGTCATTAGTTTTATTATAGCATAAAACCGAGTCGAAACAGAACGTAATGAGTGGTGCTTGAGTATTATTTTAGAAACTTCGGTCTTGTGTGCTATACTAAAAACATAATCGTATTAAAAAAGGAAAATAAAGATGAATACAAACGCGCCTATTACGCCAACAACGGACGAAAGTGCTAAACCTAAAAAACGCGTTGGGTTGTATATTGTTATAGTTCTTGTTGCAATAATAGCGGCTGGAGGAGTTGGGTTTAGTATCTTTGAATTCTTTAGTATTCGTGACAAGAACTTGTCCATATCTGATCTTGAAAGCCAGGTTGATAAACTAGAACAAAAAGTATCGACGTTGAGTAGCTCATCGAAAAAAGTTGAGACTGACGAGACCCAGCAGGAAACTAGCTCTGGGTTAGTCAGCGATGCACTGAATGAAGAGAAATCAATCCCGTGGCCGGCAGATACTGAACGAATGGACGGAGAGCCAGAAACTATTACAAGTAAGGTTCGTATTCCTAAAATCAATCTAGATACTGAGGGCGCTAATCAAATTAATCAAAAAATATCCGATACTTATAGTGGGTATGCTAGCGAAGACAGCAATAATTGGAAATGTAAAGGACCATGTTCTGTTTCGGTAACATACGATACGTTAGAGCGAGATAATATCTTATATCTTATTATCGGAACACGCGTACAATCTTATCGCGCAACTGGATACACGAATATTGGAGCATACTATTATGATATAAGCTCAGAAAAAGAATTAGGCATAAACGATTTAGAAGATAAGTACACAGATATTCGTATTTCTGTTTCAGGAAAAGAAGTCGAGACAATCATTCCCTCTGTCCTGAACAGCTTCGATTATTATTATCGAGACGAGCAAGTCTGTAATTACTCCCCAAGATTGGGTTGCGAATTCATGAATAATACTTTCTAAAACACCTATTTGATGATTTTGTCGATGATGCCGTAGGATAAGGCTTCTTCGGCGGACATCCAGTTGTCGCGATCCATATCTTTTTCGACTTGTTTCAAATCTTTGCCGGTGTTTTTTGCAAAAATCTCGGCGAGACGTTTCTTTAGAAAAATCCCTTCTTTTAGCATAATTTCTTGGTCGGTGATTTTTCCTTCGGTACCGGAAGATGGTTGATGAATCATAATACGGGAATTTTCGAGACAATAACGATGGCCCTTTGCGCCGGAAGAAAGAAGCATCGCGCCCATCGAGGCTTGGAGGCCGATGCCAATAGTTTCGACGTCCGGCTCGACATAGTTCATCGTGTCGATAATGGCGAGACCGTCATAGACTGAGCCGCCGGGAGAGTTGATATAGAGTTTTATCGGTTTTTTCGGGTCTTCGTGAGCAAGAAACAGGAGTTGGGCGACGACAAGGTTGGCAGTGTGAGAGTTCACATCTTCGCCGAGAAAAACAATTCGGTCGTTCAAAAGTCGAGAATAGATATCATAGGCGCGTTCACCGCGAGATGTTTCTTCGACGACGGTCGGAACAAGATAATCGTTCGCGGAATTAGGTTTTAGTAAGTTTTTAGAACTTAAGGTCATGTTTTCCTTTCTTTCTAGTAAGATTTTTAATTTAGGTCTTCGGGTTTTGAATTTGAGTTGACGAGATTTTGGAGGGTGTTGTTATGAAGAATGTTCGAGTTGTATTCGTCGATTTTTATGTTGTATGCGTCGATTAAGTTTCCTAGCTCGGCGTAGAGCGCGTCGAGGTCGGAAGCGGTGTTTAGGAGTTCGTTTCGACGAAGGTTGAATTCGTAATTCGAAGAGAAACAGCCGGCGGTCTCGGCGCATGAATTAAATTCGTCAACTTCGCGATTAAAAATATCGGAGCGGGATTCATATTCGGCGGTTTTTTGGTCGATTATGGCTTTTTCTGATTCGAGTTCAGCGCCGAGAGATTCGATTTTTTTCTCGAGTTCTTCGAACGGAGCGATATAAGAGAGGTAGAAATCGACGATTCTATCTTGGTCGGAGAAGATTTTCGAATAATGCGCCTCGAGCTCGGCGGGAAGGGATTTTATCTGGGTCGCTGCACGAACATATAATTCGTCGATTCGCTCGGAGTCGGGATAGTTTTCCAAATCTTCTTCGAGGAGCGATTTGTTCTCGGAATAAACGGTTTCTAGAAGGGGGATGAGGTTATTTTTTTCGGAAAGTGGGAGGCGATACCAAACGGCGTGGAGGAGTTCGTGGGCGGTCGTTGCTTCGCGAAAACCAGAAAGTTCGGGATTGTCTATATTATATATATAAATTCGGTCGGAAGTATAGCAGCCATAGACGGCGATGTCGGGGTCGGACGAATCGCAATCGAAATTGAATTCGTCGCGAGAGTCGAGTCTTGGGTGGGTTGCGTTAAAAATCAAAGTTCCACGGTTAGTCAGGCCGAGACTAGAGCGGATTTTTATCATTTCCGAAGTCGGCGAATAGGCTGTGGCGGCAAGATAATCGGAAATCAAAGCGCGTTTCGAGAACGCAAATCCGGCGAGGCCCGTCAAAATAACAAGAAATACAATAAGTGGAAGTTTTGATTTTTTAGGCATGCTCGACTCCTATTTTGAATTTTTCTTTCACGTAAGTCACAACGGCAACGTCGCCTTTTTTAAGGTTCCCGTCAATAATAGATTCGGAGAGAAGAGACTCGAGATTGTCTTCGATCGCGCGGCGAAGAGGACGAGCGCCGTTTTTCGGGTCATAGCCGAGTTCGATAATCCGGCGTTTGACTTTTTCGTCAATTTTCAAGCCAAGGTTTTTCGAGCCGAGGCGTTTTTTCAGGTCGGAAATGAGGTTGTCGAAAATCTTGTCGACGTCTTTTTCGGTCAGAGCGCGGAAAACGAGAATTGAATCAAGACGGTTTATGAGCTCGGGGCGCATTGTTTTCTTTAGCGCGCGCATCGCGTAAGTTTTTGACTCTTCATATTCGCGCTCGAGTTCTTTTTTCGTCTTTTTCCCGGCTTTTCGGTCGTTAAACCCGAAGGTGTCTTCACGGTAGGCTTCGTTTGCGCCGAGATTTGAGGTGAGAATAATAATCGTGTTGTTGAACTTTACTTTTGTTCCCTGGCCGTCGGTCAGAACGCCGTCTTCGAGGATTTGGAGGAGCATATTAAAGACGTCGGGGTGAGCTTTTTCGATTTCGTCGAAAAGAACGACGGAATACGGACGGCGGCGAACAGATTCTGTCAATTTTCCGCCGTCGTCATAGCCGATATAACCAGCTGGTGCACCGACAAGCCGAGAAATGTTATGTTTTTCGCCAAATTCAGACATGTCGATTTTTATCAAAGCATTTTCTCCCCCGAAAACTTCGCGGGCGATTACGCGAGCAAGTTCGGTTTTACCGACACCAGTCGGGCCCATGAAGAGGAAGGAGCCAATCGGACGGGAAGGGTTTCCGATTCCGGAACGACCGCGTCGAATCGCTTTCGAGACGGATTTAATCGCTTCTTCTTGGCCAATAACGGATTTCTTTAGATGGTCTTCGAGATGAGAAAGAAGCTCCATTTCATTGCCGTGGACCTTAGAAACGGGAATACCGGTTTTTAAGGAGACGGCAGTCGCAAGGTTTTCTTCGGTCAAGACCGGAACGTTTTCTTCTTTAATTCCCTTTTTTTCGAGGGTTTTAATTTCTTTTTCGAGCTTTGAGGCCTGAGTTTTATATTCGGCGGCTTTTTCGTAGTTGCCTTTTTCGGCGGCTACGGACATTTTTTCTTCGAGGGATTTGTGCTCGATTTTAAGTTTTTTCAGTTCACCACCACCTTTTTTGTCGGCTTCAACTTTTGCGATAGCGGAAGCTTCGTCGATTACATCAATCGCCTTGTCAGGGAGAAAGCGGTCGTTTATATAGCGGCTTGACATCGTGATTGCGGTTTCGAGAATGTCGTCAGGGATTTGGACGCCATGGTGTTTTTCGTAGTGAGACTTAATTCCCTTCATGATTCGTAAGGTAATTAGGGGAGAAGGTTCCTCAACAAGGACAGTCTGGAAACGACGAGAAAGGGCCTTGTCTTTTTCGATTCCCTTTCGATATTCATCAAGAGTCGTCGCGCCGATAAGATGAAGACTTCCGCGAGCGAGGGCCGGTTTCAAGATGTTTGCGGCATCCATTGTTCCTTCAGAAGAACCGGCGCCAGATAGAAGGTGAAGCTCGTCGATAAATAAAATTACGGATTTATTAGAAACGGCTTCGTCGATAATCCCCTTTATTCTTTCTTCGAATTCGCCACGGAATTTAGTCCCAGCAAGGAGCGAGGAAAGGTCAACTTGGTAAATATGTTTCCCAATCAAGGAAGACGGAACGGCGTTTTTAGCGATTCGTTCCGCAAGACCTTCGACAATGGCGGTTTTTCCGACACCCGCTTCGCCAATCAAAACCGGGTTTGATTTTGTTCGGCGAGAGAGAATGGTGATTACGCGTTCGATTTCGCGGTCGCGACCAATTACGTTGTCGAGTTTTTCGTTCTTTGCTAGTTCGGTCAAATCTTCGCCAAAACGACTCAACCAGCGGAGCGGGGTTTTTCGGGAATATTTTTCTTTTTCTTTTGCGTTTTTTAGTTTTTCGGCATTTTTTTCGGAAAGTTCTTCGATTTCGTCGGCAAGTTCATCAAGGTCAATACCAGCATTTTTTAACATGTTCGCGGCGTTTGAGTTTCCTTGGTTTATGATTGCGTAGAGGATATGTTCGGTTCCGATTGTTTCGAGGCCGGATTCGACGGCGAAATTGTGCGCCATGCGCAAAGTCAAAACCGCAGATTCGGAAAGAGACATCATCGCCATCATGCCTTCGTTCGGAGCATCGACCGGGGTCTTATCAAGGGCCTTTTCGAGATCATCGAGGGAGATATTTCGAGCAGAGAGGAGACGAGCGCCTTCGGAAGTGTCTTGAGCGAGGATACCTAGAAGAAGATACTCGGTCCCCATAAAACCGTTGTTATAGCGTTTTGAATAATAATCAGCTTTTTGAATCGCGAAACGGGCGTTTTCGGAGAGTTGGTTCATTATTTCGGAAAATTCATCTTTCATAAAGACATTATAACAAAGACAAATTAGCACTGTCAAGGCTTGAGTGCTAATTTTCAAGAAAAATCGCTATAAAAATCCCCTCTTTCGAGGGGATTTAAGTTTTCGCGGAAAAGTGTTATTTGATGACTTTTGTGATGACACCAGAACCGACAGTTTTGCCACCTTCACGGATAGCGAAACGATCTTGTTCGTTCATAGCGACAGGGGCGAGAAGTTTCACAGTAAAGGTAACTTGGTCGCCTGGCATGACGATTTCTTTGTCGGCAGGAAGTTCGACTTCGCCGGTTACGTCGGTCGTGCGGAAGTAGAACTGAGGCTTGTAACCCTTTGCGAAAGGAGTATGGCGGCCGCCTTCTTCTTTCTTAAGGATGTAAACCTGAGCCTCGAATTCGGTATGAGGAGTAATCGTGCCGGGGGCAGCGATAACTTGACCGCGTTCGATTTGTTCGCGCTCGATACCACGGAGGAGAAGTCCGGCGTTATCGCCAGCTTGACCTTGGTCGAGAGTTTTGTGGAAGGCTTCGATACCAGTAACAACAGATTTCTGGGTTTCTTTCAAGCCAACGATTTCAACTTCGTCGTTTAGGTGGACAACACCTTGCTCGATACGACCAGTAGCGACAGTACCACGGCCTTTGATCGAGAAGACGTCTTCGATAGGCATGAGGAAAGGTTTGTCGAGGTCGTGTTCAGGAATATCAAAGTATTCGTCCATAGCTTTGACGAGATCCATGATAGCTTGTTCGTTTTCGGCGTCGCCTTCGAGAGCTTTCGTTGCGGAGCCCTTAATGATTGGGGCGTTATCGCCGTCGAAACCGTATTTGTTCAAGAGCTCACGGACATCCATCTCGACGAGTTCGACGAGTTCGGGGTCAGCAAGGTCCATTTTGTTCAAGAAGACGATAATCTTCGGGACGTTAACTTGGTGAGCAAGAAGGACGTGTTCGCGAGTTTGCGGAAGCGGACCATCGTTCGCAGCGACGACGAGAATCGCGCCGTCAACTTGCGCAGCACCGGTAATCATGTTTTTAATGTAGTCGGCGTGGCCCGGCATATCGACGTGGGCGTAGTGGCGCTTATCAGATTCGTACTCTTGGTGGGAAGTCGCGATGGTGATACCACGAGCTTTCTCTTCAGGAGCGTTGTCAATCTGGTCGTAAGCAACAGGTTTGTTAACTTCAGAAGGAAGCTTTTTTGCTAGAACTGCGGTAATAGCAGCAGTGAGGGTGGTTTTCCCGTGGTCAACGTGGCCCATAGTGCCGACGTTAATGTGGGGCTTGGAACGGTCAAAATTTGCCATTCTTTAGTTTCTCCTTTTTTATTATAATTCTCAAGAGCACTAATAAAAACCAGCTCCGAGACTCTACCTTGATATTTTATTATATTTTTTTGCTAATGTAAAGAGTTAAAAATAAAAAATCCCCTGTCAATCGACAGGGGATGCTCCGAAATAGACCGGACAGATAATCTGTCCATAATCGAAGTTACGGCCACCGTAATAGAAATCATAGCGACCGAAACAACTCATAGCCGCCCAAATTGCCTTAAACCGGGCAATATACGTTATTGTTGATATATAACGCTTATTAAGAACGACTCGGGAGCCTTGTTCCTGGAGGAAGCCGCTGTGGCCTTTATCCTTCGGCCGGAAAGATTGTTCATCTGCGCAAGCCTCAATCAGAGCTTGTTTAGTAGCCAAGCCGATCAAACGGGAAGTCGCAGATAACTTTCTCGGCAATTCGAACCGGCCGAGCTTCCATTCTGTCTGAAGCAAGTTTTTGATAGTTCTGCTTTCAAACAGGAATTCATACTCCATGGGAGCGGTAGAAGGATGACGCTGAATCAGCTTAACTGTTATGTCACCGCTGACTTCGTCAATCTTTGTCTTCCAAACCCATGTGTAGGTTGAAGTTGTTTTTTCTCCTTTAATGCTACTTCCATTATCGTCGGTTGCGTATGTAAACATCTTCTTTGACCTCCTTCATTTTACAAAACACAATCAAATCAAAAGCTTCTCAGGTTTCGCTTCCCAGGACGAGAAATAAGCGGCGGCGTAGGTGCCTTTCTTCAGGCCCCGCGCGTTTGTCACCTGTTCATCGAGCAGTTCGCAATACAGCTCATAGAGCTCCTTTCCGGTCTCGTCGTTATATGATTGTTTCAAAACATTCTTACGACGATCGCAGATAAAACCTCCTGCATGACCTTTTTCAAGAATCTCTTGCGCGTCCTTTTTAGCGCGCTCGACGATTTTTCCTAAGGGATCGACAATAATTCCGTCTTCGTTAATGTAAGCCAGTTCCAACATCTTTCTTCCTCCTCAATCTATCCGAAAAATAAATGTACCTATAGGTGAGCCGAAGCTCATCACATAGGTACATTATAGCACAAGCTTGATTTTTTGTCAATAGTATTGCTATTCTTTCGAATTGCGCTTCTCAATGATTTCTTGAGCGACATTTGGTGGGACTTCTTCGTAAGCAAAGAGCTCCATCGAGGACGCGGCGCGACCTTGAGACATAGAACGGAGGTCGGAGGTATAACCAAAGAGGTTTGCGAGCGGACAGAAGGCGCGGATTACCTTTGTTCCGCCAGCGAGGTCTTCCATTTCGTCGATACGGCCTCGGCGAGAGTTAATATCGCCGATAACGTCGCCCATGAATTCTTCAGGGGTGGTGATTTCGAGCTTCATGACGGGTTCGAGAAGAACCGGCGAAGCTTTTTTGATACCTTCACGGGTTGCAAGAGAACCAGCGAGTTTAAAGGCGAGCTCAGAGGAGTCGACATCATGATAAGAACCATCATAGAGAGTGGCTTTTATGTCGACAACCGGATAGCCAGCGATAACGCCACCGTTCAAGGTTTCTTCGACACCTTGTTGGACTGGCTTGCGGTATTCTTGAGGAACGACGCCGCCTTTAATCATGTCGATAAACTCAAAACCTTTTCCGGGTTCGTTCGGTTCAAATTTAATCCAAACGTCACCGTATTGGCCACGACCACCAGATTGTTTGATGTGTTTTCCTTGCGCTTCGGCGGTACCACGAATAGTTTCGCGGTAGGCGACTTGAGGCGCACCGGTGTTAGCTTCGACGTTATGTTCTTTTTTCAAGCGGTCAATAATAATCTCGAGGTGAAGTTCGCCCATGCCGGAGATAATGGTTTGGCCGGTTTCTTCGTCGGTGTGGACGCGGAAGGTCGGGTCTTCCTCGGCGAGTTTAGAGAGACCGAGAGCCATTTTTTCTTGGTCGGATTTGGTTTTTGGTTCGACGGCGATTGAGACTGGCGGGTCGGGGAATTCAATAGATTCGAGGCGAATCGGATGAGCTGGATCACAGATGGTTGTTCCGGTCGTGGTGTCTTTTAGACCAACGACAGCGGCGATATCGCCAGCGCCAACTTCGGAGATTTCTTCACGTTTGTCGGCAAACATACGGACGATACGGCCGACGCGTTCTTTGTTCCCGGTCGTAGCGTTTAAGATATAAGAGCCTGATTCGAGTTTTCCAGCATAAACGCGGATGAAAATCAGTTTCCCGACAAAGGGGTCGGTTGCAATCTTGAAGGCGAGAGCTGTTAAAGGCTCGGAATCGTCGGCTTTGCGGATGACTTCGTTGCCGGATTTCGGGTCGACACCGACGGTTTGGCCTTCGTCGCGGTCGAGCGGAGACGGAAGATAATCAGCAACGAGGTCAAGAACTTTCTCAACAATCACGCCACGACCATCACCACCGGTAACAAGATAGAAATCACCATCAAGAACACGTTTTCTGAGGGCGGATTTTAGTTCGTCAACAGAGATAGCTTCTTCGCCACCTTCAAAGAACTTTTCCATTAAGGCTTCGTCAGCAGAGACAGCTTCTTCGACGAGAACAGCACGAGCGTTTTTCGCCTTTTCCTTCATGTCTTCAGGGATTTCGCCAACGGTGAGTTCGTGGTCGGCATAGTCTTTATAGGTGTAAGCTTTCATATCGACGAGATCGACGACACCACAGATGTCTTTTTCGAAACCGATCGGGAGATGGATGGCGACGGCGTTTTTCGAGAGGCGTTTATGAATAGAATCGAGGGATTTATAGAAGTCACCACCGATTTGGTTGATTTTGTTGACGAAACAGATACGAGGAACGCCGTATTTCGTGGCTTGACGCCAGACGGTCTCGGACTGAGCCTCGACGCCCATTTTGCCGTCAAAGACGACAACAGCGCCATCGAGAACACGAAGGGAGCGTTCGACTTCGGCGGTGAAGTCAATGTGGCCCGGAGTGTCAATGATGTTGATTTTATGGCCTTTCCAATAAGCGGTAACGGCGGCGGAAGTAATCGTAATACCACGTTCTTTTTCCTGCTCCATCCAGTCGGTGGTAGCGCCACCAGTATCGCCCTTGACAAGGTCGATTTTATGTTTCAGGCCGGTGCGATAGAGAATCGCCTCGGAAGTTGTGGTTTTTCCGGCGTCGATATGAGCAATAATGCCAATATTGCGGAATTTTGATAGGTCTTTGACAGGGTTTGCCATTTTTTTCCTTAGTTATTAAAATTTTTAGACATTAAAATAAAAGTTCGCTCTTAATTTTAGCATAAAAAATAGGAGTTGAAAAGAGAGATTTTAGGGTGAGAATTGACTTTTTTCGTAATTTGTGCTATAATGAAAGGATAGAGTACCTTACAGTTTTGGTTTTGATGAAAGGAGCGTGTCTTATGGAGCACGGAAAACAGCATCAGTTCAGCATTGTGACTGGTCCGGCTAGAGATGGATTGTATGCATCTTTCAAAGATGGCAAGGTCGTGCAATTCGGCGTTACGGATGAAAATTTGATAATGTTTTATATTAACGCGGTCGTGAAGGATTTCACGGACGGCAGTGGACACGATTTCGTGTTCGAAATGGAGCTCATAAACATCGACAATTTCAGCGGTTCTGAGTCTGCGAGAAACCTGTCCCCGAGACAGATCGTGAAGAACGTGAAATACAAGGCGAATACCGCCAGAGGAGAATTCAAAGCCTAAACTTATTGGCCCCCGAGGGGGCCTTTTTTAATTCTTGTTTTCGATGTTTTCTAGCCCGGGCAAAGATTTTCCGGACAAGAATTCTAACGACGCGCCACCGCCAGTGCTCAGTAAGTCAAATTCTAGCTTTTTGTCCTTGCGCATCAGCTCTTCGGCGAAACCGGTCGTGTCGCCGCCGAGAATAATCGAGGTTATTTCGGGGGACTCGCCGAGGGTTTTTAGGAAAATCGTCGAAGAAGTAGCGAAAGCTGGGTCTTCAGCCTTTCCGAGGAGGCCATTCCAGATGACGGTTTTACTGTTTTTAGCAATTTCGACGAATTTGTTTGTCGAGAGAGGACCACAGTCAAGCTTGTTCCCTTCTCCGTCGGTGTCAAAATCTTCTGCGACATAAAGCTTTTCTTTCAGGGCAGGGTCTTCGAGGATTTCTTTCGGAAGGCCGCCAGCGGCGAGTTTTCCCCCGACGCAAATATGGTCGGCGAGGTTTTTGAATGCTTCGATAAGAGGAGTTTTATCGGCGACTTTTGCGCCGCCAAGCATCAACATAAGGGGTTTTTTAGGATTTTTCAAGCTTTCGAGAGCGGAGATTTCTTTTTCTAGGAGAAGCCCCGCATAAACGGGGAGCTGCTTCGAGACAGCGGAAGTCGAGGCGTGGGCGCGGTGAATAACAGCAAATCCATCTTGGACATAGACGGTAGCGCCGGTTGTGTCGATTATCTCGCGGATGAAATCTTCGGAATTTTTTTCTTCGCCAGGAAAGAATCGAAGGTTTTCGAGAAGGAGAACGCCACCTTTCTTAAGGCCAGAGACGGCGGCTTCGACATCCGGACCAGAGACATCATCAACAAATTCAACTGGGACGCCGGGGAGAAGTTCGGCAAGTTTAAGAGCGACGGGCTTCAGGGAGAGGGATTTGTCCTTTTTTCCTTCGGGGCGACCGAGATGAGAAATGAGAATAATCTTTTTTGCGCCCTTTTCACGAAGGAAGTTGATTGTCGGGAGAGAGGCACGAATCCGGAAATCTGAGACGATTTCGCCGTTTTCGAGAGGGACGTTGTAATCGGTGCGGACTAAAATGATTTGGTTTCTTAGTTTAGCGTCTTTGATTGTTAATTTATCTTCCATAACTGTACCTTTTCTGAATTTTACTAGATGTAACGGATTTTAATAGTATCGGTCCCACGCCTTCGGAGGTCGCCAGAAATGACGACAGCAAGAAGCTCCTCCTTGTCGTCGTTTGGTTTCAAATAACCGGAATTTTTAAGCTCACGGGCGAGATCAACTCCAAAATCTTCAGAATATGGGCGAACGAAAGCGGCGTTTGCGTAAGTCAGAGCGAGCTGAGAGGCGACGCGGGAATTCGGGGTTACGGAGATAATCGGGACGTTCGGGCGTTCGGCGGCCATCGCGGCGGCGGTCGCACCAGAGGCGGTTTGACAGATGATTACGTCGGCGTTGATTTTTTCGGCAAGACGAGCAACGGCGGAAGAAATTGCGTCGTATGTCATAGAAACCCCAGTCGGGTCGACTTCAACGGGGAGAATTTTAGAGTGATTCTGAGTATAGAGGATGACTTTTTTCATTTCCTTCACGGCTTCGAGCGGATATTTCCCGTTTGCTGTTTCATCAGAGAGCATAACGGCGTCAGCGCCCTGGATGACAGCGTTCGCGACGTCGGAAACTTCTGCACGAGAAGGTTCGGGGTTATCGACCATCGAGCCCATCATCTGGGTCGCAACGATACAGAGCTTTGAGTGCTTTCGGCAGAGGGCAATTAGCTTGCGCTGGATAATTGGGACAACTTCGGCGCCAGCTTCGACGGCCATATCTCCACGAGCGACCATAATGCCATCGGAGGCTTCGACGATTGCTTCGAGAGTTTCGTCGGTTTCGATCGCCTTTTTGGTTTCAATTTTAGCGATAATTTGGGCCGAAGAACCGTGGGAAAGGAGGATTTGACGGAGTTTGTCTATGTCTCCGGCGTTCTGAACAAAGGAGAGAGCAACATAGTCAAAATCACGCGAAGCGCCGAATTCGATGTCGGCCATGTCTTTTTCGGTAATAATATCGCCACCAAAATCTGTGTCGGGGAGGTTTAGGCCCTTTTTTGACATAATAAAACCGTCGTTTAGAACTTTTACTTTTATTGCGGTTTTTGAGACGATTTCGATGACTTCGGATTTTATTTTTCCGTCGAACATAAAGAGGGGCTCGCCGACTTTTGTCTTTTCGGCGAGATTGTATTGGACGGGGATAGTTTTTCCGCCATTATGAGTCTCGAGGGCGGAATCGAGAATGAGCTCATCACCGGATTTGAGGTCGAGATGATTCCCTTTCAGCTCGCCAAGTCGAATTTTCGGGCCTTGAAGATCTTGAAGAATAGAGACAGAACGACCCTTTTTTGCGGCGGCGCCACGGATCCAGGCAATTTGCTCGTCACGTTCTAGATAATTTCCATGAGAAAAGTTCAACCGGCAGCCATTTACGCCAGCCATAATCAATTCGGTCACAGCTTCTTCAGACATTACGGCGGGACCGATTGTCGCTAGGATTTTAGTACGTTTGAAAAGTTTGCTCATATCTTTATCTTATCATAAAAGATGGATTTTCTACAACGATTATGTTAAAATTACATTATGCGAAAAAAGAAGACGAAAAATACATCGAAGCTAGACGTGAGAATGGGGTCGTCAATCAGGCGCCGAAATGGTTCTTTAGTTGCGCGAAGGGTGGCGATTATCGGGGTGGTTGTTTCGTCTTTAATGGTAATTTTTACAATAATCTTGACGACTTTTTTTAATTCAGAGGCGATTGCGCATCGAAAGTTCGAGAAACTGGCGAAAGAATACTACGAAGAATACTATTATGGCAGGTTTATCGAGACGATTGACGAGAGTGTGTTCGATACGAAGATGAAGACTTTTGAAGAAACCGGGCTTCAGCCGGTAACCTTGAGACAATTATTATTATATCAAAATGGGAAAAATCAAGCTTATAAAAAATACTTCGCCACAAAGGATTTTAACTGCGATAAAAACACAACGACGGCTCAGTTTTTCCCGGTTTATCCGTATGGCGTGAAGGATTATACCGTAGAGTATAAATATTCTTGTCAAGAAGACTGAAGTTTGGTATAATAAAAGGTGTTGGTCTCTTAGTATAACGGTTAGTACAACGGGTTTTCATCCCGTCAATGGGAGTTCGACTCTCCCAGAGATCACCAATTTTATTTCGTATTTTTAGATTCGATATCCTGAAGTTCGAAACGATATGTTTGTGAGACTTTAGGGTATTTTTTGTGGTCAACTTCAGAGAAAAAGAGATCAAAAGGGCGCGCATAAAGCGGAGTATCTCCGTAAAGCCCGCGATAAATAACAAGTCGCTCGCCAGTTTCGCTATGGATAGCGACGTCTTCTAAGATATATAAATCGCCTTTAAAATGTTTGTAGATGCCGTGAATTTTTAAATTATGATTCATAAACTTATTTTAGCATGAAAAACCCCTCCGAAGAGGGGTTCCAAAAGGGAGAAAAGAAATGGTTTATAGTTCCGAAATCTTCGTGTCAATAACACGAAGAGGCTTGTGGTTTTTGTATTCGACCGCAAAGCCGGTCGACTCGAGATTTCGTAGCATCGTATTGTCGTTCTCGAAGTGGTTAAAAATCGGGAGCGAAAAACAATATTGATAAAACTCGAGAAGAAGGGCGCGGTTGCCTAGACGGGAAATCACCTCAAGAGCTTTTATGCTTACTAGATAAGCCGTATCAGGGTGAAGCTCTTTAAAGGCGTCTAAAGCCTGTCTCGGATCGCCTTTACCGTTTTGATAAATAGCGTCGAAAATCCTCGCGATTTTGATGTGAGCGGGTTGTTCCGAATCGGAAGCAGCACGACGTCCATCTGCGACTCTGTGGATTTTCGAATCTGATAGGTTAGGCAAACCTATCACCTCCTTTCCATTTTGTTTTCTCTAAGGTGCTAACCTTCGAAAAAATCAGGTCGAAGCCTTATTCTCTATCGTACCACAGATTCTAGAAAAAGTCAAGCGTTTAGACGTTGAATTTAAACTCGACAACGTCGCCGTCTTGCATTTTGTAAGTTTTTCCTTCGGTTCTCATGAGACCGGCTTCGCGGACGGCTTTTTCGCTTCCGAGACGAACGAGGTCGGAGTAGTTACAGATTTGAGCGGCAATAAAGCCACGCTCGAAATCGGTATGGATGGTGCCGGCGGCTTCTGGGGCTGTGGCGCCCTTTTTGATGGTCCAGGCGCGACATTCCTTTTTCCCGGCGGTCAGAAAGCTTTGGAGACCGAGAGTGTCGTAGGCAGCTTCGATTAGTTCTTCAAGGGCGTCGTTTTTTACGCCGTAAGAAGCAAGGAATTCCCTGCGCTCGTCGCGAGACATGCCAGACATTTCTTCTTCGAGTTTTGCGTTGACGAAGACGGCGCGCGCAGGAGCGACGAGATTTTTCAGAGAGGTTTTTAGAGAATCGTCAGTCAAGCCGGATTCGTCGATGTTGAACATATAAATTACGGGTTTTTCGGTCAGGAAAGGAATATGCTCGTCGGCCGGATCTTTTTTTCGTTTTGCGGAAATCTTTTCTTTTGTTTCTTCGTCGGCAAGTTCAAGCTCGAGGTTGATAATGTCGATGTCGTCTTTTGCTTGTTTTAAGATGTCATCTTCAGGTTTTGAGTCAGCGCGGACGATATCGTCGTTTTTAAAGGCGCGGACAACATGGCAGATTGCGTGACATTCGCGGATATGAGCAAGGAATTTGTTCCCAAGGCCTTCGCCTTTTGAAGCGCCAGCGACAAGCCCGGCAATATCGACAAATTCGACAGTCGCGGGGACGAGTTTGTTGGTTTCGTAGATTTTCCCGAGACGTTCGAGGCGATCATCAGGGACCGGAACAATTCCGACGTTTGGCTCGATGGTCGCAAAAGGATAATTCGCGGCAAGAGCGCCAGCGTTAGTTAGAGCGTTAAATAAAGTAGATTTCCCGACGTTCGGGAGGCCAACGATGCCGATTTTTAAGTTGATAGCCAACCTTTCGTTAAATTCTATCTGTTATTATAGCA
The DNA here is from genome assembly GCA_017406405.1 of Candidatus Saccharimonadota bacterium. Classification (GTDB taxonomy): domain Bacteria; phylum Patescibacteriota; class Saccharimonadia; order Saccharimonadales; family Saccharimonadaceae; genus Nanosyncoccus. The sequence continues at coordinate 36,576 of JAFQYO010000014.1, read as the reverse complement.
TATTTTTTATATAATATTCTAGGAAGTTTAGTCTTTCTTCCGGTGGTATTCTTGGATTTTGCGAAGGAAACGACGCTTCATAATTAAGTATTGGTCGTCATAATAGTTCTCGGCGTGGCGAAGAAGGGCTTTCTTAAAATCTTCGTAGTATTTTTCTTCATCTTTGTTGGCGTAGCTGTGTTTGTTGAAGAATTTGAGAAGTTGATCGTAGTAGATTTTTTTGTACGATTTGCTGTGTTTGTATTTCGAGATGTCGATTTGGTGATAATTCGGCATTAAGATAAAGTATTTACGGACGCGGTCTTTCGCGGTTTTTTCGACGTAGTTATAATAATCTGCGAGTTGAGACTGGACAAGGTCGCCGTTAAAACTATGGCGCTCGTTGATGCTGTTTATCTCGGATTTAATCTTATTTTCTATTACAACGGCGTATTTTTCGTCGGTGAAATAAAGGTCCATACGAGAACGGTTTGCGGATTTTTCGCGTTCGATTTTGGCGTCGGCGCTGAAATCGGGGATATCTAAGACTTCTTTACAAAACTGAACAAAAAGCTTTTGGTCGTTGCCGAGAAAGTAGGATATTAGATTTGAAAAAACATTTTCGTCGTCTTGTTTGCCGATGATGTCGAGATAATTAAATGAACTGTCTTCTTTCAATTCTTTTCCGACATATTTTAACTTTTCGCACTTGCGGGATTTATCCCAGAGTGTTTCGTCATTTATCAGTTCGGTGATTTTTTTGAAGTCTTCGGGGAAGTCTTCGTTGTCGATATAGCGTTTTAGCTTTTCGCTCGGAAAAATAATCTCGGAAAGATTACAGGAAGATTGTTCCGTATATTTTTTGTCGCAAATATAAACCTTTTTGTCTTCGGACTGGTAGGGGAGTAAGAATTCTTTAGCGCGGAAGGTAATGAGGTGATAGTCTTCTTCCTTGCCACGAAAGATATTTTTATTGAAGAGTTTTTCGACAGGAACTCCGCCATAGTTCACGGATTCCTTCGCTAGAAACTCATCAACAATACGATTTTGTTCTTCGAGTCGGTCGGGACGTTTTAACTTGTTTGACTTGAAGGAAATCTGAGAAGTTTCATCAAGTTTCGCAATACCAAGAACTTCTAGTTTATGAATCGAATCAGAAATACGGGTGAGAATCACACCTTTGACCTTTTTGTTGTATTTTGGGTTGACGAGACCATCGTCAGTGACGTAAATGTAGTTATGACCGTTGTCGGCGGAGAAAAGGTTTATGACTTCATGGCCGATATTAGTGTTACTGATGTATCCGCCGGCATACATGCGGCAAATGACATAACATTCAAGATCGTCTATGGATTTCATGAATATATTATATAACAAAAACTATGATTTGGCTAGAGGGGTAGAGTTCGCGGGTTTATTTTTAGGTTCAAGGGAAACGAGAGCAGTATAAAAGGCAGAGAGGAGAAAAATCGAGATGAAAATTCCGCCGAGTATGTCCGTGTACCAGTGCACACCAGCGAGAAGGCGACCAAAAACCGTGGCGATTATAAGCACTGCTAAAAACATTCTCGCAAGAGTGGCGGATTTTTTGTTTTTATAGAGGCGACGAAGGATAAGAATCGCGCTTCCGCAAATCGTGATTGCGAAGAGAGTATGAGACGACGGATAAGAAGGCTCGAGAGGGGAGGTCGGGCGGTAGTTGACGATAATCAGATGATCGAAAATGAAATATACAGCGACGACAACAATATAAAAAACGGCGAGGAGCTTCAGCTCGAGATCGACTTTTTTAAGGCTTTTTCTCTTTACAACTTCATAAAGCCCGAGACAGCCGAAATAAACAGCCGGAAGGACGCAGAAGGCGCCGGAAATATTCGTGAATTTGTACCAAAATTGGTTGATGCCGTTTTTATCGTAGGAGAATAATGAACGGACGGATTCGTTCAGGGTCGCAAGACCAACAGGCTTTGTCTCTTCTTCGGTGCAGGAAGAATCGTTGTCTGAAATCTCGGAAGAAGGGCAGTCGGACTCCATCTCCACAGGACGAACATTAACACGGCTAACAACGACGCTAAAGACAACTGCGATAGCGAGAAAAATTCCGCTAAGAATAAAAGCTTTTTTTGGTTTCATAAAGTTATTATAGCATATTCAAAATCTCGTTTAGGAGATTTATGCGGAGCTATTCGGAGATTTTTCCGGCGTAGGCGGCGTTTCGGGCAAGCATCTGGTCTTGAAGGCGGGCGTCGCGAACGAGGTCGTCAACACAGGAGTTCACAGAGTGTTTTACACGTTCGCGCTCTTCAGCTTTCTTTCCATCATTCCAGCGATCGAGAGTACCGACGAGATAACCGGTGATTCGGCGGAGGCGTTCAAATTTTTCGCCAAAATATTGTTTATGGTCGTCATAGTATTTTTTTGCGGAAGCTTCGTCGGCGTATTTTTCGATGAGAGAAACGCCCGTGCGGACGAGAAGGGAGACATGAGGCATCTCATAAGGGTCGAGATTTTTTAGGGCGGTTTCGATCGCGCCATCGGGGATGTTTGCATAAGAGTTTAGGGACTTTTTATAACGAGTAAGGTCAAATTTTTCTAAATCTGAGGGCTGAAAATAAACAATGTATTTCATGACATTTTTCCTTTTTGAGTTGTTTTAGACTTCTATAAAATGGTTATGCTTTGATTATATACGCTATATATAGTGTTTGTCAATAGAAAAATACGCTATATATAGTGTTTTTTAATATAACTTGACAATTTTAGGAATTTTTGATATAATAAAAATATAGTCCAGAGTAGTTCTTCAAGAGGAGGGGTTATGGAAGAAGCAATCTTGTCGGTACTGATGTTCTTTATCGTTTTGTTTTTAGGGATAATTGGTCTATATCTAGGCGGGTGCGGGGTTATGCTCTTATTCTTTTCTAACCTGATGTCTAACGACCTCAAGAGCATATTAGAGGAAGATGGCGAGAGAGGTAAAAAGGCTTATGATTTAGTGAGGATTTTACTTGGCTCTTTCCTCATGCTCTTCGGATTTACTCTTATAGCTATAACAATCGCACTCGCCATCAAATTCATTTGGCCTTTTCTCCTAGAAATGAACCTGTAGTTTTTCGAAAACTTTCCGCTCCGCAAGGGGCGGTTTTTATGAGAGCGGAAACCAGTCGTCAAAATGAAAATCGGGGCCCGAAACAGAGGCGACGGCGAGAAGGGGCGAAAAGTTTTCCTTTAAGATTGGAGAAAACTTTAAGAAAGATTCGGCGGCGAAGGTCATTTGGGACTGTTTTTCTTCGGTAATCATAGAAAATGGAGAGCCGCGATAGGATTCCTTACGGTATTTTACTTCTGTGAAATAAATTTTGTCAGATTTAGTCGAGATAATGTCGATTTCGTAAAACCGGGTCTTGTGGTTTCTGGCGACGAGAGTGTGACCGTTTTTGACAAGAAAATCAGCAACAATAGATTCGGCATGGTCGCCGAGTTGTTTTGTGGTCGGGGATTTTTTAGACGGAGAAGAAGAGGATTTTTCGGTACCATCAACCAGTTTTTGGATTGGGCGAAAGCTAAGACGATGTTCGGGGCAAGGGCCTAAGCGTTCAAGGGCGGATTTATGCGCGGAAGTACCATAACCAACATGTTTTTCGAAACCGTAATCCGGATAAATGTCCGAGAGAGATTCCATATAGGTATCGCGAGCAACTTTTGCGATAATTGAAGCGGCGGAAACTTCTTTGACGAGCAAATCGGCTTTTTTGAGAGTCGAGACGTAGTTTTCTAGAGAAGTGTCTGCGAGGAAATTAACGGTTCCGTCGATAACGATTTCAGAAAAAGGGACTTTCTTCAGTTTAATCTCGGATACGGCGCGACGAGCGGCGAGTTTTAGGGCGCCCGAGAGGCCGAGCCCGTCAAGCTCATGGCTCGAGACCCAACCAAGACCAGTCGCTAGGGCGTTTTTCAAAACTAAATCGGAAAGTTCTTCGCGTTTTTTCTTCGAGAGCTTTTTTGAGTCGGTCAACGCATCGGTCCACGACGACAAAGAATCATCTGTTTCGCGAGGAAGAATACAAGCCCCGATTACGAGCGGTCCGGCCCAAGGTCCGCGACCAACTTCGTCGATGCCGAGAATGGATTTCATATAGAAATTATACGAAACTTTTCTGAGTTTGGGAGAAATTTGGTATAATAAGCATAAGGTTTTAGGGTTATTGTGAAAAAACGGACAATTCTTTTAGCAACCGGGGGAATGATTTTTGTTGATTTTCTCCTGTTCGGAGTAGGGCTATTTATTCTTTCAGGAATAAAGACTTCTGGCGAAGAAAAGCGGAGCGCGCTAGAAATTGACGTGGCCGTGGAAGCTGAAGTCGCCCCAGACACGACTCCGCCGGAAATTGTGCTCGAGGGAGACGCAGAGATCGGACTTTTTGAGGGGCGGAGCTTCTTCGAGCCGGGTTTTACGGCAAGAGATGATGTCGACGGAGAACTAACCGAGAAAGTCGAAACTTCGGGCGAGGTCGATACGAATCGAGCGGGAGTTTATAAGTTGAAATACTCCGTAAGAGACGAAGCGGGAAATTTAGCCGAAACAACACGGCTCGTGTTTGTTTATAAGACGTGGTACACCTTCCAGTCAACGCCAACGAAGAATTTCGAGGAACTCGAAGCATATATAAAAAATAATGGGTGGGATATTAGTTTCGGATATTATAATTTTCAAACAGGGCGGACTTATATGTTCCAGGGGGAAAAAGTTTATTATGGGGCGAGTTTAGTGAAGACGGCGGATGCAATGTATGCTTTCGAAACCGGAGATGTTGATGCGACGAGCCGAGCGCTGGTTAGACGAGCGATTACTTATAGCGACAATTCAGCACATATCGCGCTTGTCCAGAGATTTGGAATAGAGAATTTAAGAAGATATGGGGAGCAAATCGGGATGAAAAAACATCTGAAGGGGTCAGAATTATACGGAGGTACTTATTATTTTTGCGATACAACGGTCGAAGACCAGCTTGCAGAGTGGAAGCATCTCTGGGAGCTCATAAATAATAGTCCACATGGCGAAGAACTACGGTTGTATTTTATCAACAATTTTTGGGATAATTTAAGTTTTTCTGGGAGCCCGGTACATATGTATAAAAACGGGTTGTACGGGAACAATTATCACGAAGTTGGGATTATATTTGCGGATAGTCCTTATGCGGTCGTGATGTTGTCGACGGAAGGATGGCGCTCAAATAGCACAACAATCGTCAAAGATCTTTCTCATCGGATTTTTATGATACATCAACTTGTTGTCGAGGGAGAGGTTTAGTAGGAGGGGTCTATTCTTCAGGCTCGGCGGGACCTTTTGGGTTTCGAGCTTCTTCTTGAGTTTCTTCGGTGTTTTTCTCGGCTTCGAGGACTTCTTCAGCTTCTTTAAGAGAGTTCACAGCGGCGCGGTCGAAATCTTTCGCAGCAAGACGAGCGGATTTTCCGGAGCGTTCGCGGAGGTAGGAAAGGTTGTTGCGGCGGACTTTAGCGCGTTTTACGACTTCGACTTTTTCGACGAGCGGAGAATGAAGAAGGAAAGATTTTTCGACGCCAACACCAGAAGCGATTTTTCGGACAACGATGCGAGCGGTATGAGACTCTTTTCGTTCGACGCGAACAACGACGCCTTCGAAAACCTGGAGACGGAATTTGTCGCCTTCTTTGATTTTTTGGGTGACTTTTACGGTGTCGCCAGAGCGGACGTCGACGACAGCTTTCTTTTTCTGGTCTTCACCAATTTTTTGTAGAATAGAAAAACTCATTTTTAACCTTTATTTAGACAATTAGGGACATTTTATCACATTTACTTCTTTAATGCAAGTCTGATTCTCTCGTCAACGGGGAGAGTCGGGTCGACATTTTCGAGAGCGGCGGTCGCTTCTTTAAGCGGAAAACCGAGAGCGATTAGAGCGTCGAGAGCTTCGTCGGTTTCGTTTGGTTTTCCGGGGGTATTTATGACGGTCGCGCCATAGCGAGAAGGGATACCTACTTTGTCGCGAAGGTCGACAATTATCCGTTCAGCGGATTTCTTCCCTACTCCGGGCGCCTTCGAGACGAAGACGGAATCGGCGTTTGCGATGGCGTTTCGAACTTCTTCGGGAGAAGCGAGCGAGAGAATCGAAACGGCGGCTTTTGGGCCGACACCGTTTACGGAAATAAGAAGCTCAAACAGTTTTTTTGCGGCGAGAGAAAGGAAGCCAAAGAGAGCTTCGTCGGTTTCTGAAACTTTATGAAAAGTATAAAATTTTACTTCGTCGCCGAGGTTTACCGACTCAAAGTCAAGACTGGGGACGGTAATTTCGTAGCCGACACCAGAAACGTCAACAATAACAGAGTTAGCAAATTTTTCTTCGAGAATACCTTTTATGTGAGAAATCATAGGTTAATTATATCGCGTTTCATGTTCGGTGTCGCCGTTTTTAGCAAACATGGAATGGACAATCGCGGCCGCGACGGCGTCAGAAGCGTCATCGGGCTTGATAATCTTCTCGAGTTTAAGATGGAGGCGGACCATTTCCTGCATCTGTTTTTTGTCGGCATGGCCATAGCCGGTCATCGCCTTTTTTATCTCGTTTGGCGAATATTCGTAAATCGGAAGACGTTCCTGGCCAGCAACAAGCAAAACAACTCCGCGAGCTTCAGCAACAGAGATGCCGGTGGTGATATTTTGCATGAAGAAGAGTTTTTCTATCGAGATACAGTCGGGTTTATCTTCGGAAATAATATCATGAAGTGAATTAAAAATGTCGAGGAGGCGTTCAGGGAGAGGGGTATGGGGAGGGGTAGAGATAACCCCAGAATCGAGCAGACGAAGCTGGCCGCGTTTTGGGACTTCGATAACTCCGAAACCACAAATCCCAGTCCCCGGATCGACACCGAGAATTCTCATTATTTTATGTGCTCGATTAAGGTTTGGCGGAGGTCACGGACGGGAATAACGAATTTGTCTTTACAGGTTCGGGGAGCGATTGCGTGAGAGAAGCCGAGCTTTTTTGCTTCAGCGATTCGCTGGTCGGGACGAAAAGCGGAACGAATTTCCCCGCCGAGCCCGACCTCGCCGAATACGACGTAATCTTCGTTTAGTTTTCGTTTTGCAACAGCAGAAGCGATAGCTAGACAAATCGCAAGGTCGGCGCCAGAGTCGTTGAGTTTTATCCCTCCGACGACGTTAATAAAAATGTCTTTGTCGTAGAGATTTAGTTTTGTTCGGCGTTCAAGAACGGCGATAAGAAGTTTTAGGCGATTTAAATCATAGCCAGAGGCGGTGCGATTTGGATAGCCAAAATTAGTCTTCGAGGCGAGAGCCTGAATCTCGACGAGTATCGGACGCGAACCCTCAAGAGTCGCGAGAATAATCGAACCGTCGGTGTTTTGGCGTTCGGCGAGAAGGGCGGCAGAAGGATTTTTTACTTCTTTCAAACCAGATTCGACCATTTCAAAAATTGCAACTTCGGAGGTCGAGCCGAAACGGTTTTTGATCGCGCGGACGGTTTTGAACCCACCATAGCGGTCACCTTCGAAATTGACAACAACATCAACGAGATGCTCGAGGACTTTCGGACCAGCGAGCGTGCCTTCCTTCGTAACATGACCGACAATAACAACGGAGGTATCGGAGGCTTTCGCTGCGCGAATAATGAGGTTTCCGCAATTAGTAACTTGAGAAACGCCACCAGGAGCAGAAGCTATTTCGGAGATAGAGAGGGTTTGAATTGAATCAACGACAACAAAATCAAAATCGCCGGATTCGATTGTTTTTGCGATATCGTTTCCGGACGTCGAGGAGGCGAAGGAAAGCTTTTCTGAATCGGCACCGAGACGTTCGGCACGAAGTTTGACCTGGCCGGCCGATTCCTCTCCGGAGATATAGAGAACTGGGCGGAATTTAGCGATTTCTGCACAAATTTGCATGAGGAGAGTCGATTTTCCGATTCCGGGTTGGCCAGTCAGAAGGATAACTGACCCTTTTAAGATTCCACCGCCGAGAACGTTGTTCAAATCCGGAAAGCCGGTTTTTAAACGTAGCTTCGACTCAGAGGGGGCAATGGATTTTAAGCTGACGTATTCGAGACGTTTCCCGGAAATCCGACTCTTCGAGAGGGCGTTTTTCCCGACCGAAGCGGCAGATTCGGCAGAAAGCGTTTCGGTTATTGTGTTCCACTCGCCACAGTTCGAGCACTTTCCCGACCATTTCGAGAAAGTCATACCGCAGCTCGAACAAGTAAATTCGGCGCGAGGTTTCGCCATGTTTAGTTTTCTGCTCCACAGACGACGTTATTCGCGTGAACCCAACCTTCGAGCGAGCCACCGTCGAGATATTCGCCTTCGGTTTTTGCGGCGCGAATAATCCCGCCTTTTTTAATAAAGGAGGCGAAGGGATCGGTAATCATGTATTCTTGGTCTTGGGGGCCAAAATCGTGGGTTTTGACATATTCTACAATTTCTTGGAGAAGTTCGGGAGAGATGATGTATTTGCTGACGCTGGCAAGGCCGGTGACCTCGGAGGGGGTCGGTTTTTCAGTAATCTTAACGATTTTTTCGTCCTCGATTGTCAAAGCGCCACCATTAAGAAGCGCAGATTCGGGCTTTGTCACGCCAAGAAGGACGGAATCGGAGGGGGATTTTTGGGCCTTTTTTAAGGATTCGGCGGCACTTTCGCCGTTAGGGTTCCAAATAAAATCGTCGCCCATATAAACAAAAACGGGTTCGTTGATTCTATATTCTTCAACAGCCATCGCGACCGGGACGGCGGTGCCGTATTTTGCGGAAGGATCTTGGGAAACGTAGTGGATAGTTACGTTTTCGGGAAGGGTTTTTGCGAGTTTTAGGCGGTCATCTTTTCCGCGAGCTTCGAGATAGAGGTTTAACGCGAGGTTGTCTTTATAAAACTCGCGAACTTGGCAGGGCTCGACGTTCGAAATGACCATATAAATATCGGTCACGCCGGCGGAAATAAGTTCTTGGACAGAATAATCAACAAGCGGGCGATTCCCGACCGGGAGCATAGATTTTTCGATGATTTTTGTAATAGGAAGACGGCGAGTTCCCCATCCCGCGACCGGAATAATAGCTTTCGTGATAGGCATGATTATTTCCTTTTTTGTTTAACTTCTTTTATCATAGCAAAAATTTCTCGGAGCGCAATATATAGAAATGAACCCGCAATCAACGCCAACAAGGGAGGAAGTGAGTCGATAAGACTTTCGCCGATGAAGAAACTCACGAGCGCGGAAGGAACAAGCAAAAGTGCGGAGGCGATTTGGAGTTTTAAAATTCGGCGTTTGGGGATTTTTGAACGAATCATGATCCCGAAATCGCCAATTTCTTGAGGAACTTCATGAGCGGCGGTCGAGACACAAGCTAAAAGTCCGGTTCCGAGCGAAGTCGCGAAGGTAACACCGATAACCAGGCCGTCGGTAATCGTATGAAGTGAATCGACAACAAGCATAGAATAAGCCTCGGATTTTGTTTTCAGCTCTTTTTCTTCGCCGTGTTCGTGGAAGTTTTTCACGAGGTAGTTTATCAAGAAACAAACTGAAAGCCCGATGAATGTTAAAACGATAACTTCCCAAAGCGGAAGAGAGCCGTCCTCAAGGCTTTCTGGAATCAAATCAAAGAAAACACAATAACTCAGGACAAGCGCAGCGAAAGGCTTTCCGATTTTGTTCAAGAAGCCTGCCAGTTTTGACTTTCCAAGAAGGAGAAAACCGCCAACAAGCGACAAAAAGGCGGTGATGATTGTCGAAATGAGGAGAATGATAAATTCCATACTCTATATTATAGCTTATTTCACGGAAATCAGGGAGTCGCACCAGGCGTTCGGAATATCGGAAAGGCCGAGCAGGGTCGCTATGGTCGCGGCGGCATTCGCTAGGCCCGGATTTTCTACGGAATTGTTAGGAGCATAAAGCTCGCGGTTGGTTGTGTTGTCGTAAAAAACAAACGGAACCTTGTTCAAGGAGTGGGAAGTTTTCGGGTTTCCTTCTGAGTCGAGAAGTTCTTCGGCGTTGCCATGGTCGCCAGTAATGAGGAGAATTCCGCCGAGTTCATCGACCTTCTTCGCGATTCGGGCGAGCGATAAGTCAATCGCCTCGAGGGCGGAAATCGTCGGTTCGATTTCTGCAAAATGGCCGACCATATCTCCGCCGGGATAATTAAGGCGGATGAATTTATACTTCTCAATGTTTTCTAAACAGGCGTCGGTGATTTCGGCGGATTTCATCCAAGGGCGAGTGTCGAACGGAAGAGTGTCTGACTCTATTTTTATATGTTCTTCGAGAGGGGCACGTTCGTAGGAATTTCCGTTGAAATAATAAGTGATATGGCCAAATTTAACGGTTTCAGAAATAGCAAGCTGGGAAATCTGTTTTTCGCCGAGAAAGTCGTTTAAGGTTTCGGAAATCGTAATCGGCGGAACGAGGGTGAGCGCCGGGACATGAGTGTCGGAATTATACTCGGTCATGCCAGCAAAGCAGACTTTCGGGCAAGTGTTTCCGTTCGAAAGCGCGCGGTTATCGCGACTACGGTCGAAATACGGGAAGTCGTTGTAGGTGAAGGCCATAGCGATTTCGATTGCGCGGTCAGCACGAAAATCGAAATAAATAAACGAGTCGCCTTCTTCGACGCGCCCAATTGGAGAGCCGGTTTCGTCAACAATAACAAAAGGCGGGAGATATTGGTCCTGAGCGGAAGGGTCTTTGTCGCGGAAGTATTTAATCGCTTCGGCCGCATTCTTGAATTTGTGCTCGGCGACGCCATGGACAATCATGTCCCAGCCAAGTTTTACGACGTTCCAGTCAGCCTCGTAGCGGTCAGCGACAGCGACCATTCGCCCGGCACCGGAAGCGATTTTATAATCACGGCCTTTTTTAAGGAAGGGTTCTAAGAATTTTTCGAGGCGGTTGATGTATTTCGGCTCACTTTGGGGCGGAACGTCGCGACCATCAAGAACAAGATGGACCCGGATTTTTTCGACGCCTTCTCGATCGGCTTCGGCAATCATTTTTTCGAGGTGAGAGATGGAACTATGGACATTCCCGTCAGAAAAAATCCCGGAGAAATGTAAGGTCTTTTTATTTGTCCCGGAGTTTTTTACGACATTTTCGATGAGTTTTTGCCAGGTTTCTGATTTATAGATTTTTCCGGTCGTGAAGTATTCTTCGACTTGGGCGATTCCTTGTTTAACGATTTGGCCCGAACCGAGAGCGTTATGGCCGACCTCGGAATTTCCCATGTCGCCTTTTAAAATTCCGACGGCTTCGCCGGAGGCTTCGAGCGGGATGTTTAGATAGTTTTTTAGAGCGCGATCGAGAAACTCGGTGTGCGCAAGCGAGAGGGCGTTCCCGGGGCCGTTCGGAGCAAGGCCAACTCCGTCGAGGATAGCTAAAACAACCGGGCCTTTAAAATCGAGCTTATTCATAAGGATATTATAACACTAAATTGTCGCGCGGACACAATTCCCAGCGCCGGCATTCTCGTCGATTTTTTCGTTAAGGATTTCTTGAGTATCGAAATAATAATCTGTGCCGTTGATTTGGATATGGGTGCGATCAATGACTTTTAGGTTGATGTTGATTTGGTCAGATGTACTAGTGAATGTCGCCAACGGAGCCTTGTCTTTGGGCCATTGACCAACACCAAGGTCACCGTATCCGTAGAATACTCGAACTTTTACGTCGGCGGTTCGTCCTCCTGTGTTATATGGTAGGCCCCCATCAGTAAAGTTACGAGCATAATATTCGTAATCGCCTGGGAAAATTTTTCGAAAAGTAATAACTTCTATTTTACCGTCGCCGCAATTATAGCTCGAGCAATATTCGTCACTTGATGTTTTGTAATCTCGTGAACTAACAGAATCAATGTCTAGGGAGAAGGTGTTTACTTCTTGCCCTAAGCTGTTCGTAAAAGTTCTTCCTGCTTTCTTATTTACATAAGAAACATGAAAGTCGTTTCCGTTTTCGTTTTTTCCTTCAAGATGCGAGTCAACATCGAGTTGCCGACTTTCTGTCCAGGTCAAAACAAAGTAAAGACTCGGGGGTTCGGAGATAAAGTCGGTGGCTTTTGAGATGTTGATTTGGTCGGGGTTAAAGAGACGGATGGTCGAGGAGACTGTATTTGCGGTCGCCTTTCCGTCGGGGGAGTTCCAGCATGTACGGATATAAAAATCGTAATAATCCGGGCGATAGCTTCCTTCGCCGGTCCCACAGGAAATGCCTTGACCAGAGGCGACGCCGGTCACCCAAATTCCTTGGGCGGAGTCGAATTCGCTGTTTTCGTAGAGACGGTTCAAGCCGGAATTCGTATCGACATCAGACAGGGTTTCGTCATCTTCGGAGACGTCGCCCTTAGAGTAAAGAAGACGAGGATAAGTCGGGGTCTCGGTCAGTTTTCCGTTCGAGGCGGTGACGAGCACATCAGACAGGCTCGAATCCGTTTGATAAGCGTTTTCTAGTTCCTTTGTGCCGAGAAGACGAGGGTTTAAGACGAAAGCGTTGGCCGGGATGCTCGAGGTTTCTGCGGCGTAGATATCGGCGCAGGAACGGTCGGTATAAGACTCTTCGTCACTATATGAAGAATAGAAGTTCGCAGGAAGACTGTTGCTGCCTCCACCGAGAGAGGGATTGTAGGCGTTGCTGGCGATTTTTTCCCAAAGAATGGCGTAAGGACTGTTTTTGTTGCCAGAGTTCGAGATGTAAGCATCGTGGATAAAGCGGAGAGCTTCAGCCTGGGTGTCGATTTCGGAACGAGCCATGGTTACCTCGAGGTTTTCTTGAGCGCCGTAGAGACCGCGGTTCATGATTCCAATCGCACCGACAGCAACCATCCCGAACACGCCGACAGCGAACATGACTTCGATAAGCGTATCCCCTCTTTTCGTTCGACGAGAGAAAACTCGCGACAACAAAGAAGCGGATTTTTGTTTTAAGGAAGTTGTTGAGTTTTCTTTCGAGACGTAGGGGGTTTTCATGTCTAATTCTATTGTTACTTTTTTATTTTAGCATGAACGTTATAAAAAAATAACCCCCTTTCGGGGGTATTTTTCTAAGCAAGCGGGACTTGTTGCGTAATGCAGTGGATATTTCCGCCACCTAATAGAATTTCTCGAGCATAAATAGGCTCGATTACTTTTTCTGGGAAACATTCTTGAAGAATGTTTATTGCGGCTTGGTCGTGTTCGTCGTTAAAGACGGGGAGGATGACAGCTCCGTTGCAGTTATAGTAGTTTATGTAACTCGCAGGGAGACGATCGCCTTCAATCCGAGGATATGTCCCTTCGACAGAATCGACGCCTTCGGCCTCTTCCTTAGAAATTGTAATCGGGTTCGGGACGTGGATTTTTATCACTTCAAGTTTCCGGCCCTTTGCGTCGGTCACGGATTCAAGGTATTCTAAATCGGCCTTTGAGCGCTCGTGTTGAGGGTCTTTTTCATCGTCTTCCCAGGCAAGCACAACCTTTCCGGGGGCGACAAACTGGCAGATGTTGTCGATATGACCGTTTGTGTCTTCGTCTTTATAAACTCCAAACGGGAGCCAGAGGACTTTTTCGGCGCCACAATAATCGAGAAGGAATTTTTCGATTTCTTCTTTTTTCAGGTCGGGGTTTCTTCCCTTGTCGAGGCAGGTTTCCTCCGTCACAAGAAGAGTGCCTTCGCCGTCGGAATGAACCGAGCCACCTTCTAGAACGAAGCCCTCAGCGCGATAGCGATCAACACCTTCGATTCCGCAGACCTTAGAGGCGATTTGGTCGTCATAGTCCCAGGGGAAGTAAATCCCGTTGACTAATCCGCCATAACCGTTAAATTCCCAGTCGACTCCGCGAATATCGCCTTTCCCGTTTATAACGAAGGTCGGGCCAGTATCACGAATCCATGAGTCGTTGTTTGAGATTTCTACAACATGAACGTTTTTCATGTTCATTCCGAGAACATGGAGGTATTGGGACTCATTTACGCCGAGAACAACTGGTTCGTATTTTGCGATTGTTTCGACGACCTTCTTAAAGGCAGCTTGGGCCGGTTTGGCCCCGCCCCGCCAGTTGTCGGGGCGTTCAGGCCAAAGGAGATAGGTAGCCGAGTGCTCGCTAAGTTCCGACGGCATATAAAAGCCGTCTTGTTTAGGGGTTCTATCTACGATTCGCACGACGAAGAGCCTTTCTTGCGTTGTCTTTTCGAGTCATGTTCATAACCAAGACTTCACCGATTATGACACAGACAACGGAGCTTATGATAAGGGTCATGTTGTCCATGATGGCTTCGATGCTAAATTCAGGAATAAGGGTGAAGAAGAGGGAGATAATAAGCATGATAACGGGAATAATGCCCATAATTCCACAAAGAATCGAACCAGCGTTAATCCAATAACCGTTTTTGTCTTGGACTCCTTTTTTATGTAGCTTCATAAAGGCAAAGAACATCGGAATATAGCCGATAAGGAGACAGAAGAGCGACAAATCGAAGAATGCCCAGAACATGTTATTAAGGACTTCAAAATCCGGGAAGACATAAGCAAGGATAATGCCGGCGACAGACAGGACGGCGGCGACGATGCTTGTCCACATAGAAACTGTTGTCGCGACACCGTTTTTGTTTGTTTTTGCCCAGGATTTCGGGAAAATTCCGTCCTTAGCAGCATAGGCCGTAACGGAGTAAACGCCGAACTGCCAGGAAGAGATGTTTGCAACAAGAGTATAGAGGAAGAAACAAGCGACAACAGTGATAACTGCGCTAATTGCACTCGCTGAAAGACCGACAGTCTCGAGCAAGATTTGATAAGAGTCGAGAAGACCAGAGTTAGTGGCGATTTCTTCAACAGGAACAGCGACGCCGATGCCAAAGCTCGGGAGAATATAGAAGAGAGCAATCAAAACTGCACCGAGAATAATCGCTTGAGGGATTTGTTTTTTAGGTTTGTCCATGTCGTCGATGAAGGTTCCGACAACTTCAAAGCCGAGCATATTAAAGATAATAAGAGAGACAAAGCTGACGCCAGTCCAGTCAATCCCACCTTCCGCAGATACGAGCGGCAAGAGATCATGGAACGACTCAATCGGGTTTGCAGAACCGTGTTTCGCGAAGACATAAATCCCGAGAGCGCCAATGCCGGCGAGGGTGATGAACTTCACAATGGCGCCGAGGTTTGCAACCCATGCGGACTGGGAGATGCGAAGTTGTCCCAGAATCGTAATCAGGGCGATATAGCCGAGCTCAATCACGAGCGCTGTGACAATTGTCGGCTCCATGCCGAGGATGGTCATAAGAAGCGTCGTCGCGAGGTCAGCGAGAGAAGCAATCCAAAGCGGGAAGTTTACCCAATAAAACCAGGCAACACGGCCAGCCCATTTCTTTCCGAGGGCTTTTTTGACCCAGGTATACATACCACCTTCAGAAGGGTATTGCGTCCCGAGCTCGGCGGATATTAAAGCGTATGGGATAAAGAAGCCGAGAATCATGATTATCCACCACGCGTACTGAGAGTTCCCGATTGCGGCGGTCGGCGCGACGGCGTCAATCACGAGAACGATACAGACTGTCGCGAGTACGGCGCTAAACAGCCTGAATTTAGGTTTTTTAGTTGGCATTTTAGTTGTTGCCCTCCTTTTTAGATTTTATTTCATCAAGCGTGGCTTGCGCAACGCCGCCAAAATATAAGCAAAGTCCGCGCTGAGCGGTCAAACGATTTTCCGCTTGGTCAAAGCAAACGGATTTTTCTCCGTCCATAACGGAATCCGTTACTTCTTCACCACGGTTCGCCGGGAGACAGTGCATGAATTTTACGTTTTCGTTTTCGGTCGCGTTCATGAGGTCATCGTTGACTTGGAAAGTCGGATAGAAATCTTTCATATAAACTTCTTTCGGCGTTTCCTTGTCATAAAGTCCATACCAAACGTCTGTGTAGACAAAATCAGCACCTTTTAGAGCTTCACGGTCGGACGTAACTGTGACGGAGCCGCCGTATTTTTCGCAATTTTCGCGACCGATTTTTTGGTATTCTTCGGAAAGAAGCTTCCCCTCCGGGCCGTAATGAACATAGTTCATGCCGAGTTTCGTGGTAATCATCATGAGCGAAGCGCAGACTTGGGTGCAGTCGCCGACAAAGACGACTTTTACGTCGTTCCACTTTCGGTCGGCAGGCAAGTTGTCGAGGATGGTGATGATGTCACCGATTTCTTGAGTCGGGTGATTATAATCGGACATACCGTTTATAACGGGGACTTTCGCGTATTTCGCGAGAGCAAGAATCGACTCGTGACGGTCAACGCGAGACATAATCATATCGCACATGCGACCGAGAACCTGAGCTGTGTCCTCGATTGTTTCGTGGGCGCCGAGTTGAATCGCGCCGGGAGCGAGGTTTAGAGCGTGACCGCCGAGCTGGGACATAGCGACTTCAAAAGAGACGCGCGTCCTCGTCGACTTTTGCTCGAAAAGCATCGCGAGGTTTTTATGATACAAAGTATCAAGAGTTCCGCCGGATTTTATGTAGTCTCGAACAATGACGGCGGTTTTGACGATGTCGAGAATTTCGGCTTGGTCAAAATCAGTCGTGTCAAGAAAATCTTTTCGCGACGGAGATTTATTTGTTAGTTGATAAATATCCATATTTCTGATTATACAAAAAGCATAATCATTTTGCAATAATTGTTCCGCTTTTTAGTTTTAAAGCTTCTTCTAAGTTTTTAAGAGAGCAGATAATTCCAATTTTTCCTTTTTCAGCAAATTCGGTCGTCGCGAGAACTTTCGGGAGCATTGAGCCGGCTTTGAAAAAGCCCTGACGAGAATAATACTCGGCTTCTTTCGGAGTGAGGTTTTTTAGAGCGACTTGGTCGGGTTTTCCAAAGTTCAAAAAAGCGTTGTCAACGGCGGTTACGGAGAGAAAAATATCAGCTTTTATCAGTTCAGCGAGTTTTTCGGCGGCAAAATCTTTGTCAATCACGGCGTCAATTCCCTTCAAAGTCCGGAGGATTTTTGTGCGATAAACCGGAACGCCGCCGCCGCCAGCGGCAATAACGATTGCGCCGGATTTTATTAAATCGATTATTTCGCGTTTTTCGACAATTCCCTTTGGTTTTGGCGAAGGGACGACACGACGCCATCCACGACCGGAGTCTTCTTTTACTATCCAGCCTTTTTCTTTTGCGAGTTTTAAGGCTTCTTTTTCGGTGTAGAATTGGCCGACCGGCTTTGTCGGGTTTTTGAACGCAGGGTCGGTTTTGTCGACCTCGACTTGAGTGATAACGGTCGCAACCTTTTTAGTTTTTCCTTCTTTCGAAAATGCGTTCAAAATAGACTGGGCGAGCCAATATCCAATTTGACCTTGAGACATAGCAACCGCAGTTTCGAGAGGCATAGCGGGAGCGTCTTTAGAAGCGGCTTGTTCTTCGTGAATAAGAATGTTCCCAACTTGGGGACCGTTCCCATGCGCGACCACAATGTCATATTTCGAAGACAGTTTCGCGATGAGAGCGCCGACTTGTTTCGCGACGGATTTTTGAGACTCAGCGGAGACTTCTCCGGATTTTTGAAGAGCGTTCCCGCCGAGTGCAATAACGACACGTTTTTTTGGCATATTATCTCCCTAAAAGTTTATACATTTCTTTTTTGTATTTTTCGACACCGGGTTGGTTAAATGGATCGACTCCGTGGAGAAGAGCGGAAATTGCGCAGGCGGTTTCGAAGAAGAAAATTAAGAAGCCGAGAGAACGCTCGGAAATCCCGAACTCGGAGTCAGAGTCGAGAACTTCAATTTCGAAGGTCGATATTCCGCCAGCGTCATGGGCGCGGATTGTCGCTTCGCAAGCCTTTTCGGAAATTTCGGGGAGAGAGACGCCCGAAAGATATTCAAGACCGTCGGTCGAATCTTTTTGTTCGGGGACGACAAGCGGAAATTTTTCGGGGGAGAATTTTAAGAAAGTTTCAAAGATATTGCGACGACCTTCTTGAAGAAATTGACCGAGAGAATGGAGGTCGGTCGAGTATATTACTGAGGCAGGGAAAATGCCTTGTTTGTTTTTTCCTTCAGACTCGCCAAATAGTTGTTTCCACCATTCGTTAAAATATAACAAGCTTGGCTCAAACGAGGCGAGAATTTCTGTATCGCAGCCACATTCGTCATAAAGATAGAAACGAGAGAAAGCATAGGAAATTAGCATTGAATCTTCGAGCGAATCTGGAGAGGTTTGAGTCTCCTTACACTCGCGGGCGCCGGCAAGCAAAGCGTCGATGTTCACTCCGGCGACGGCGAGCGGGAAAAGTCCGACTGGAGAAAGGACGGAATAACGGCCACCAATTCCGAGAGGGACGTCAAACGTTTCGTAACCATTTTTTTCGGACTCTTCGCGCAAGGCGCCTTGTTCCGGATCGGTCGTGGCGATAATTCTCGATTTCGCCTCCTCGGCGCCATAACGTTTTATGAGTTCAGCTTTCAAGATTCTAAACGCAATTGCTGGTTCAAGGGTCGTCCCGGATTTTGAAATGATATTAAGGGAGAAATCTTTTCCATCAAGCTTTTTTATGAGTTTTTTCAATTCTCGCGAGGAAAGATTGTTTCCGGCGAAAAGGAGTTTTGTCTTTTTTTCGTCGTCATCAGCGCAATCGAGAGCTTCGTAAACGGCGCGGGCGCCAAGATAAGAACCGCCAATCCCGATGCAAACTAGAAAGTCGGAGTTTTTTCGGACTCGCTCGGCAACGGTCTTTATTTTTTCGAGTTCGGAATCCGGGAAGTTGTCCGGGAGGGAGAACCAATCCCCCATTGGATCTTCTTTTATGTCCTCGAGGATTTCGGAAGCTAAAGTATAATCTAAATCAATGTCGTTTATTTTCATATTTTCATAATACCATAAGTTTTTAAAATAAAAAATCCGCAGAACTTGCGGAGAATATGGTCCCCGGGACAGGGGTTGAACCTGCACTTGATAAATCAAACTAGCACCTGAAGCTAGCGCGTCTGCCAATTCCGCCACCCGGGGATATATATATTATATATTATTTTCTTAAATAATTAAGTGGTTGTGATATAATTCTTTTATGGAAAAGGTTATTCCTTTTATAATTTATTTCTTTATTTATTCGTTTATTGGATTCGTAGCGGAGGAAATTTATTGTTCGATTATTGAGAAAAAATTGGTAATCCGCGGGTTTTTATTTGGGCCGATTCTGCCGATTTATGGATTTGCGATGCTCGCGGTAAATTTTGCGACGGAACCAGTAAAAGATAATTTAATCATGACGTTTTTTGTTTCGATGGGGCTTTGTTCGTTAATCGAGTATTTTACGAGCTGGGTTCTCGAGAAGTTGTTTGGGATAAAATGGTGGGACTATACAAACGATACGAAGTTCAACTTAAACGGGAGAATTTGTCTTCAAAACAGTCTTTTATTCGGGATCGCGGGGTGTTTAATAGTTAAACAGATTCATCCGAATGTCGTCAAGCTTGTTGGGATGCTTGGAAGATACGAGAATATTGTCGCGTTTATTCTGACCGCACTCTTTCTCATAGATACAATCGCTTCGGTTTGGGTCGTGGTGCGAGTTAAACGTGATGTCCGACTTAGACTTAAGAGCGGAGACCAGACAAACGAGATAAAAAGATTGGCGAGAAATATGATTCTGAAACTTGTGACTGGGAAAAATGCAGCGGAAAGAAAGATAAAGAAAGCACAAAAAGTCGTCAAGAAGAAACAAAAAGAAATAAAAAAGAAAATAAAACAACTAAAAAAATAACCCCTCCGGAGAGGGGGTTATTTTATTTCAGGAAATCTGGAGATTCTGGCTCAGAATGAGTCGGAGTTTCCGGCTCGGGTTTAGAGTCCGGAGAATTCGTCGGCTCAGAAGACGCTGGGGTCTTTTGGGGCTCGTTTTCCGGAGTCTTGGGGGTCGGGAGAGGAGAAACTTTATCGCGGAAAGGATTTTCGGAAGGGGTAGTTTCGGGGGAGACGGGAGGGACTTTTCCTTTCTTTTTCCCGCGGGCAATGAGAATAATAATACAGACGATGATAAGCAGAATCGAACCAGCGCCAACACAAAGCGGTATCAGGTTTTCTGTGTCTGTACACTTTCCGTTAAGCATTCCGAGACATTTTTCGGCGGGGGCGACGAGTATGGCGTCGGAAATGGTGCCTGTGGCCGTATATTCGGCGACAGTTAAGTTTACTTCCGGGACAGCAGGAGCTTCAGCTGTGTTTATGCGAGCTTCGATACCGTTGACGAAGAGCTTGAAGCCGTTTGAATAAATGTTCGTATTGTCGGCGTCGATGTTTTTAAGGGAGGTAAGATAAGTGTCTCCCGTCAAAACGAAAGTCGAAGACTCGTCGAGGGCGAGAATAACCGAATCCGAGGAGTTTGTGGAATTTATTTTTCCTTTGTAGAAGCTCTCGTTTAGCATTTCGAAAGACAGGCTCGAAACTTCGTCGAGGACGATATCGCCTTCAACGACTTGTTCGGAAAGGCCAAGCTTTACCTTTCCGCCGTTTGCGCCAGCCGTTCCCCACTTTCCAGCTCCCGCGCGAAGAAAGGCGGAATCAGCATCAGAATTTACGAATTTGTTCTCGGATAAATTGATTTCGGCGGTTGTGTTTGTGATGAAAAATGTGTCGCCTTTGTTCGTCGTGATAAGAGAACGGTCAGCGGAGAAAGTCCCGACACCTTCTTCGGCGTCGCCAGACATGCTTTGGTAGATGAAAATGGATTTGTATGTTTCTGAATTTCCGTTAAGGGAGTTGTTCGTCGCGGTTAAAGTCGTGTCTTCAAGCGAAACTCTGTTCGAACCTTCGATGACGATTCCTTCGGAGGAAGTGGAGGTGAGATGAGCGCCGTTTTGAATATAAATATCGGCAGTCGAGTAGACAACAGGGGAGCCGACGCCGGAGGTCTTGTAGTCTCCGCCTTCGATGGTTATTTCTCCACCACCGCGATCGGAACGAATCGCCGCGGAGGAATTTCCGGAGGTCGAGACGGCCAAGTTCTCGGCCGCAAACGTTCCGCCGCCAGTCACCATGATACCGCCGGAGTTGTCGCCGGAAGTTGTGATTTTTGTGTCTAGGGCGTCAATCACACCATCACCATAAGCGAATAGAGCGTTCGCATGAGCACCAGCGGTCGTAATCGTCCCGCCTTTTATGTTTGCGGAACCGCCCGTGACGAGAACGGCGGCGTTTGTTCCGTAAAAATCAGAATCTTCTCCAGATTCTCCACCGGTTTTGTTAATGGAGACATTCGACAGAGAGATTTCTCCACCCGTAATAAGGAGGGCGTTTTCTCCGCCGTCTGAAGACGAGAAAGATTCGCCGTCGAACGAAGCGTTGGTCGATAGTTCTGTCGCACCAGAATAAATAATGTTAGAAGCTGATTTGTTCATGTCTCCGGGGCTGTTCCCAGTAGGTTTATCCGGGGCAGCTTCGGAAGGTTTATCTAGAAGTGCCATTTAGCTATTCCTTGTTTATATATTATATATATTATATAACGGAAATGCTTAAATTTCTAGAAAAAACTTATGTTTTTAAACTTTGTTAATGACAGGAATAACAATCGGGGTGTGGCCGGTCGCGTCGAAGAGAATATGAGTAATATCTTCTTTAATTTCTTCTTTAAGAACCTTTAGCTCGGGGTCGGTAGAAATCGACTTGTCGGTTTTTGCGCGGAGATAATGACGAATCTTTCCAATCAGCTCTTCAGAGTTGTCGAGATAAATGAAGGCTCGAGAAACAATGTCGGGAGTTTTTACGAGGCGGCCGGTTTTTTTCGAGAGGGTCAGAACAATCACGAAAATTCCTTCGCGAGAGATATGAATCCGGTCTTTTACGACGGCTTCATGGACAGGTTGGTCTGCGTCGTCATATAGTTTATTGCCGACAGGAATACGGCCGTTTTTGTGAATCGTCTGGTCTTTTCTTAATTCGACAACGTCGCCGTTGTCGGCGAGGACAATACGGTCTCGGGGGATTCCGATGACGTTCTCTGCCATTTCGGCGTTATGTTCGAGCATATAAAATTCGCCGTGGTAAGGTATGTAGTTTTTCGGATTTAGGCGGGTAACAAATTCGACGTGGTCCTCATAATAAGCGTGTCCGGAAAGATGGAGCGGGCCGAGGTTTGTGATATGGGTTTTTCCATTTTGGATGACAGTTGCACCTTCGCGAAGGAGACCACCAACGGTTGAAACAACGTGGGGCTCGTTCCCGGGAATCGGGTTTGATGAGAAAACAATAGTGTCGGTCGGCTTGATTTTAATGAATTTATGAGAACCGGTAATCATTCGGTTTAAGACGGCATTAAGCTCGCCCTGGGAGCCGGTACAGACAATCGTGATACGCTCATCAGGGAGTTTTATAATGTCTTCCATTTTCATAATCGTATCTTTCGGGACCTTTATCGAGTGGGCGCGAAGAGCGACTTCGACGTTGTTTATCATCGAGAAGCCGGAAAAGGCAACTTTTCTGCCGCGAGCGGCGGCTTCTTTTAAGATGAGTTCGATACGACCGATTTGAGATGAGAAGCAGGAAACAATGACACGGCCAGAAGCGTAGTTATCCATGACTTTCCCGAGGTTTTCGCCAACATCAAATTCGGAATGAGGATGCTTTCCGGGGGAGTCAATATTTGTCGATTCGTTCAACATGAGGGTAATTCCCTCGTTTTTTACGATTTCGTCGATGCGCTCGTAGTCGGTTTGAATCCCGACGGGGTTTGCTTCGTGACGCCAGTCACCAGAGAGATAAATCACGCCGTTCGGGGTGCGGACAACGATAGCGGTGTTCCCGGGGATAGAGTGGAGAGTATGAATAAATTCTACGGAAAGATGTTCAGAGACGGAGATTTTTTCGTGTTTGAACGGATCGACGGAAATATAGTTCAAATCCGAAACTTCGGAAAGCTCGGACATTTGTTTTTTTATCATTCCGAGAGTAAATTCGGTTCCATAAATCGGCGTTAGGGGATTGAACTTCGGGAGGAGATGACGACAGGCGCCGATGTGGTCGAGGTGAGCGTGAGTGAAACAAATCGCCTTTATGTTGTTTTTGTTATCTTCTAGGTATTTTATGTCGGGGATAAGATAGTTTACGCCGGGATAATCGCCGTCAGCAAAGAGAACTCCCATGTCGATAACAATCATTTCGTTTTTGTATTCGATGACGGTCATGTTTTTTCCGATTCCAATCTCGCCGAGACCGCCGATAGGGATAATCCGGACAGCTTCGGGATCGGGGCGGGCGGATTTGAGGAGGGAGTTCGTAACTTGCTGGCCGTTATAGCCGTTATAACGGGATTTGTTGACAGGGATACCGATGATGTGTTGGGTCGCTTGAGCGTTTACGTCTTGAGACAGCATCTTTTGATGGTGAACCATTTCGCCTTTTCTAGTCGAAACAGAAAGATTCACCTTGCGCTTTTCCGCCTCAGTCGGCTTTTTCGCGGGTTTAGGGGTTTTTGCGGATTTTGAACCCTTTTTTGAGGAGGATTTCGCGTTTGAGGCCTTTTTCGAGGCATTTGAGCTATTTTTTTTCGAAGAGCCGTGGGACCGCACTAAATTTTCATCTTTCCCTCCAGCGGCAAAATTTGAGTTAAAGTTTCGCTTTTGGGCCTCTTCAAAGCGCTTTTTGATGTCTGGGAGACGTTCAGCTCCCTGTTTTAACAGGCGTGCGCGACGCTCTTGTTCTTTTTGGTTCATATTTTTCCTTTTTATAATGAATAGAAATTGTTAAAAACAAGTGAAATTAGTAACTCTATTTTATAAAAGTTTTTAAGATTTGTCAAGAAAAATACGAACGGGATAGGGTTTTTATTCTTTGTCTTCTTCGGTAGTTTCTTCAAGCGCAGAAAGAAGGGAGTCTTCGACGTTAGTCTTTTTCTTCTTTTCGGGGGCTTTTGAAAGCTCAATATCGAGGTCAAATCCGGTTAATTTCGAGGCAAGGCGGACGTTTTGACCCTGGCGACCGATTGCGATGGATTGTTGGTCTTCGGTCACATAAACTTTCGCGGTTTTTCCTTTTATTTCAACTTTCACGACTTCGGCCGGCGAAAGAGCTTCGCGGATATATTCGGAAGCATTGTCGCTCCAGGTGATAATGTCGATTTTTTCACGGTCGCCAATTTCGTTCATGACGGCTTGGACGCGGACGCCACGACCACCAACGAATGTTCCGACCGGGTCGATCCCGGGGATGGTCGACATGACGGCAATTTTTGTGCGACGACCGGCTTCACGGGCAATAGCACGGATTTCTACGGTTCCGTTTTCAATTTCGGGGACTTCTTGGCGGAAGAGGTATTCGACAAATTCGGCGCAACCACGAGAAAGAAGAAGCTGGGCGCCGCGTTCGTCGCGCTCGATTCCCTTTAAATAGACTTTTATACGGGAGCCGACGGAATAGTATTCGCCGTCGATTTGTTCGGAGCGAGGCATAATTCCAGTTGCACGACCGAGGTCGATGCGAACGATATTTCTTTCGACGCGAGCAACCATGCCGGTCATAACGGTCCCGATTTTGTCTTCAAACATGGCGAGAACCGCATCACGCTCTGCTTCGCGAAGACGTTGGACAACAACTTGCTTTGCGGTCTGGGCAGCAACGCGACCGAAAGACTCGACTTTGTGCTTTTCTTCAACAACGTCGCCGACTTTTTTCCCTTTTGCTTCGGATTCGGGGATTTCGGTCGAGGGATTATAAGCTAAACCATCTTCGATAACCGTTCGAGCGACAAAAACGTCAGCTTCGCCAGTGTTGACGTTCAAAACAGCGCGGACGTCCATATCTTTGTCGCCGTTGTCTTTTCTCCAGGCGGCGGCAATCGCCATTTGAATTACGTCAAGGACGGTTTCTTCGGGGAGGTTTTTTTCTTCAGCAATGACTTTTACCATCGCGGACATTTGTTTTAGATCGAGACCTTCCATGTTTTCCTTTCTATAAAAGTTAAAATTAGTTCATACTAAAATTTCCGACCTTTCGGCCGGACGATATCTGTATATAATATATATTATATCCCATGTTAGAATTTTCGTCAATATAGTATAATGAAGTTATGATAGAAATTAAAAACTTGAGCAAAAGTTACGGAAAAAAGAAAGCGCTCGATGAGGTTTCTTTTACGGTCGAATCGGGCGAAATCTTCGCTTTTATCGGACATAACGGAGCGGGAAAAACTACGTTGATAAAGGCGATTGTAGGGATACATGAATTCGACGAGGGAGAGATAAAGATTGATGGGAAGTCGATTAAAACTCAGCCGATTGAATGTAAAAAAATCATGGCTTACGTTCCGGACAATCCCGAACTTTATGAAAACATGAAGGCGATAGACTATATTAACTTTATTTGCGATATGTATGAAATTTCTGAGGAGAAGCGGAAGAAAAACGTCGAGAAATACGCAAAAATGTTTGAGCTCGACGAAGTGCTCGAAAACAAAATCAGTTCGTTTTCTCACGGGATGAAACAAAAGGTCGCGCTGATTGCGGCGCTGGCACACGAACCAAAAGTTCTGGTTATGGACGAGCCGTTTGTTGGGCTCGACCCGAAAGCGATTTTTGATATGAAGGAAGTCATGAAAGAGATTGCGGAGAAAGGCGGGACGATTTTCTTTTCTACGCACATACTTGATGTCGCGGAGAAACTGTGCTCGAGAGTCGCAATCGTAAAGAAAGGTAGGCTAGTTAAAGTCGGGAGTATGAAAAGCGTAAAAGGCGACAAATCACTTGAAAAAGTTTTCTTGGAGCTTGAGGGATAATGGGGAAGTTTTTTACATTGCTCAAGGCATCTTTAACCGAAGGAATGAGTTTGTTCAAGGTCAGGACGCGAAAGACTGGAAAGGAAAAATCAGGGGCGGGGCTAGTTGTTGGTTTAAGCGCGCTGATTGCTTTTTCTGTCGGGTTTTATGTCCTCGGGATTCTAGAAGGATTAAACGGAACTGGGCGTGAGTCGAGTTTGCTCGCGGTTTTTGTGCTCGCGGCGACGCTTTTGACCGTTATTGAGGGGATTTATAAATCCGAGTCACTTCTGTTTAACTGTAAAGACGATGATTTATTGTTGTCGCTACCGATTTCGCGGAGAGAGATTATTTGGCTTAGACTTCTGAAGTTTTATTTGTTTGAGCTAGCGTATAATTCCCTGTTTTTAGCGCCGATGATGGTGGTTTATGCGATAAGAGTCCCGGTCGAGCCGACGTTCTATCTTGTTTCCTTCGTAACTCTGGTGTTGATGCCGATAATTCCGATTTTGTTTTCTTGTTTGGTCGGAACGGCGATTGCTTGTTTTTCTGCGAGATTTAAGAAAAACAATTTTGTGAAAGTTTTGTTGTCGTTTTTGATGATTATGTTGATAATGGCGGCGTCGTTTGGGCTTTCATTTATGTCGCATACTCATGAAGGTTTAGAGGCTTTAGGCAATATTTATGCGGAAGTAGGAGAGAGAGTGGCGCAGTTTTATTATCCAGCCGGAGCATACATGAAATTGGCGACGGATTTTAAAATAGGAGAGTTGCTAGTTTTTGTACTGATAAATATCGTAGTGACGGTTCTAGTCGTGATTCTGATTTCCTTGGTTTATTTCAAGGTCAATTCGCGCCTGAAAATTTCTCAGAATGTGAAGCGAAAGGTCGAAGCGAAGGAATTTAAAGCAAGAAGGCCGGTTTTTGCGTTAATGAGAAAAGAACTGAACAGGTTTTTTGGGTCGACGGTGTTTGTAACGAACGCGGGGTTTGGGTTGATTATGTTTTTGGTCGGGATTGGGGCGATTTGTTGGAAATTTAATGACCTCGAGAGGTTGTTTAGCGAAGATAGCGCGATAACTTTTGCGGAAGTGAAGGCGATGTTGCCGGTCGGAGTGTATTTATGGATGAGTTTTATGACGTTGATGACTTTTATAACGGGAGCGATGATTTCTTTAGAGGGGAAAAGAATAAATATCTTAAAGACTTTGCCGGTGAGGGCGACAACAATTCTCAAGGCAAAGGTTTTTGCTGCGCTGACGATAATTTTGCCGCCAGTTTTAATCGGGGATTTAGTCGCGGCAATTTGGTTTAAGTTCGGGATAGTCGAGACGGCTTTACTTCTTCTCGGTTCGATCACGATTCCGAGCGCGATGCAGATTTGGGGGATTTTAGTTGATTTGAAGAACCCGATGCTGGACGCAGAAAACGATGCGGAAGTTGTTAAACAAAGTAGAAATACGCTTGTTTTAACGGTTTCTGCGTTCGCGATGGTCGGGGTGACGATGGGGATAGCCGGAGTTATGTTTCTGTTTAAGATGAGTAAGATTTTGATTCTTGGGAGTATAACTGGAATTTTTGTTGTGTTGTTGTTTATTCTTGTTCTAAGACTTCGGAAGAAAGCGGGAGAGTGGTTCGGCAGAATTTCTGGATAATGGTACACCCGGCGGGAGTCGAACCCACGACACCTGGTACCGGAAACCAGTGCTCTATCCACTGAGCTACGGGTGCGCCGGTTTTATTATAACATGAGGAAGCCGAGAACGGCTTCCTCATATGCTAGTCGGTTTTAGGTTTAGTTCTTTTTTCCTTTTTTCTCTTTCTTTTTTCCGAAAATGATAGAGAAAATGACGACAAAGAGACAAGTTAGAAGAACGATAAGAAGCCAGATAGGACAGACAATAACGTATTTATCGACTTTTGACTCGACACCTTCGTATTCGACACTATAAATAACGTGGAAGATGCCAATCTTCGGAGTTTCTGGCCAATTTACGGTTGTGGTTCTTGTCGCTTCCGGAAGAATTGTATTTGTTTTAGGATTTTCTTCGTTGCTAAATACTTCTTCTTTTGAAAAGAATGGAAAAACCTGGAGAGTGTAAGAAGCGTCAGAATGGACATTGCCGGTATTTTTTATGCTAGCAGTACCAGAAATAGTTCCAGAGAATAAGAAACTGGGGACTGAAACTTTAGTAATGTCGCCGCTACGCTTAGTTTCTCCGGCGACTTCAGCGTATATAACATGCGCAATGGCGTATTCGGCTTTAATGTTTATTCCTTCGTCTGCCGTCGCCTGATTGTCAGAAGAAACGTTTATTATGGCGTATTGACCGCCGGCTGGGGCATTTTCTGGAACGTCTATATAGAACTGAATTATTTCTGTGTTATTAGGTTGGATAATGCCAGTGCCGTTCACTATGGTTATCCAATCAACTATTTGATTGTAATCGCCATTGTTTTCGTAGACAACGTCGTAATTATCATTAACTGTGAAGGGGCGAATATCGGTTTTGTAGATAAAGGGATATTTATTAGCAACTGAACTCGTCACTTTAAAAGTGCCGTAATACCGTTCGCCTGGCGTTAACGTGATTTGTTGATTCATGGGTGAAACTTGAAATGATATTTCTTCTTCTTCCGCATAGGCCAGTGTCCTAATCCCAAATAAGGCAAAGAACGCAGAGAATATAAGTGTTGTAATAACTTTATAGTTAAAATGTTTCATGAACCTCCTTAAAAACTATTGTCGTCTCATTTGTTTGTAGTCGATTCGCAAATGAAGCCTTGAGTTTCGTAATTATTTTTAAATTCAGCAAATGTTTTTGCGATTTCGCCGTTATCATTTATACTTAGCATGAAATATGGTGCTGAAAATTGATCGATTTCATTGCCATTAGCCGAAAGGTTGATGATAAGTTTGTTGTCGTAACGAGAGAATTTATTCTTGAACTTGTTTGTTTCGTATCCCGAAGCACTTAATGCTTTGTTGAAATCCGCGTGAGACTTAGCCTCGTATCCGTACGCTTCGTCTGAAGAACTGCAATTTAATGTATAGATAAGTGAAATGTTTCTTAGTTCATCCGCACCATGAAAAACAGCATTTATTTTAATCTCTCTATTGTCGGAAACGGCACTGTTGAGCTTTGGTGGAATGAGCGTATCAGAAACGCAAGTGAGTGATATATTCTTAACGTTTTCGGGATAATGACCATGCGTAGTAGTCTTTCCACGCAGTAGCCAAATAATAACAATAACGATGAGCAAAAAAAGCAAAAGGCAGACAATCTTAGGCGCCACGCGTTTTTTGTCGTTGGCATTTTTATCCACCCTTTGCCTTGCTTGCTTCTTTTTGTTATGATTAACGGGTTTAAAGTACAGTTTTTCTTCCACTTTTTACTCCTTTGGAACCTTATATGAAATCCCCCTTTACGGGGGATTTCTATCAGGTCTACTCTAATAATTAAAGTTGAACGAGAGTATAGGTGATTACGCCTTGGTAAGTACCAGCTTCTTGATTAGCGTCGACAGCGACACCATAGGTGATGGTCAAACGGTCACCAAGAGTAGAAGTGGCACCATTTTGAGTTGCGATGATTCCGGTATCAGCGAGAGCTGTTCCGTATGCATTCTTAGCGACCTCAATTGCACCGCCTGCACCAGCAGTAGAAACACCGGAATTTACAGACGTAATGTCCGTGTCGGCAGTTGTAGTAGTGTCGGTAGCATAGAAGTTATAGGCGGAGCTTGTTGCGCTCGTCATAGCATTATTGCCGACGAATGGGATTGGGTCGGTATTAGCAGTCTTTACGAGGTTTGCGTCAGGCTCAGCTATGATTTTGTAGCCATTAGAAGTGTTACAGATGATGGCGAGCGTGGTTTTTGCGAATGTATTGTTGACCGTGTTGGTCTCCATAACGCCATAGGCGGTGTCCGTTAGGACTGTTGTGTTAGTAGGAGCAACAGACGGAACATTAGGATTAGAAGTTGTATCCTGCGTGTCGTAGGCAGTAGCGACAGAAAGCGCTGCAGGGGCAGTATCACCATCATCTTCGTAGTCCCCGTCGTCGTTTCCGTCAACACCATCAGTCATCCAATGACCATAACTTTTGCCGGCGTTGATGCCAGTAGTTGGAGTGTTGGCTTCTGTTCCGGTTTCTGCCGGGCTACCTAAGCCAGTACCGTCGGTATGAGAGCCGGGATGGACGACATCGCCATTAGCGTAAGTGTGACCGAAGGAACAAACCTCTTCAATCGTAACGCTCAATCTATCCTGATGAGTATTAGGATAGTAGGAGTTTGTCGCGAAGGTTGCCAACGGGGCGAGAGCGACCGCTAGAGAGGCGACGACGCCGGCACTAGCAATAAGTTTTTTAGACATAGTTTTTAGTGTCCTTTTTTATTGTCTAAGGCTGACACTAGAACTTCTGTAATTTTATTATAACACACGGATTAAAGAAACAAAGGTTTTTTTCCATTTCTCTCTCCCTGTTAAAGGTTTGTTTAAGCATAAATGGTATTGACAATAAAAAACTTAAGCGTATAATAAAATTTACAAAGGTCAATTATTAACATGTTAAGTTTGTATTGACCTACATCTTAGACATCACTGTGAGTTTGATACAAGTTCTTCCCGACATCGGCTACACTTCCAAGATACCGCCGATGAAGTTCCCTGGGCGCCCGGGGAACTCTTTTATTTTTCTGAGCGACGACGAGCAATTTCGGTTTGGACTTTTGAGAAAGTCCGGGGCGTGACTATTGCGTCGTGAGAATCTCTTATATACCATTGTTTCCTCTCGCCGTGGTTCTTTCTGACCTCATGAGTGAGGAAATCGACAGTATAGGTCTTTCCGAGACGAGCATCGCCTTTGTATTTTTCGTTTGTGAGGATACTGCGAATAGTTTCTGGCGACCATTTGGATTTTAGACGCGGAGAAGGAATTTTTTCTTCGGTGAGTTTTCGTGCAATACCGCGAAAGGTGTCGCCGGAAAGAAAATCATCATAAATCCGGCGGACAATCTTTGCTTCGCTTTCGTTTATCTTCGGGAGACCGTCTTCGCCGCGATCGAAACCTAAAAAACTTTTATAAGGGAGGACTATTTTTCCGGCCTCCATACGGCGCTGAATTCCCCAACGAACGTTCTCGGAAATTGAACGACTTTCTTCTTGAGCGATAGAAGACATAATCGTAAAAATTAGTTCTGCGGTCGAATCGAGAGAACTGATATTTTCTTTCTCAAAAAAGACTTCGATTCCCTTTGTTTTTAGCTCGCGTGTCACTGTCAAAGCGTCAACAGTGTTGCGAGCAAAACGAGAAATTGATTTTGTTAAAATCAAATCGATTTTTCCGTTCATAGCATCGTCAATCATGCGGCTGAAACCGCTGCGTTTTTTGACATTTGTTCCGGTTAAACCGGAGTCGGAATAAATCTCGACTAGTTCCCAATCCGGGTTGTTCGAAATATAGTTTAGATAATAAGAAGTCTGCGCGCTATAACTGTTTGACTGGGAATCGAGTTCGGTCGAAACGCGAGCATAAGCGGCGACGCGGGTTCTTCTTTTTTCTCGCTCGAGAACATTTCTGGGCGACTCGACAGGGTCGAGAATGA
Source organism: Candidatus Saccharimonadota bacterium (assembly GCA_017406405.1). Taxonomy (GTDB): domain Bacteria; phylum Patescibacteriota; class Saccharimonadia; order Saccharimonadales; family Saccharimonadaceae; genus Nanosyncoccus. The sequence continues at coordinate 5,260 of JAFQYO010000014.1, read as the reverse complement.
GGATTTTTCTTCGTTTATGATATTTTTCTTCCATCTACCATATATATAATATATAGTGGATTTTGCAAGAAAACTTATGTTTCATCTTCGGAAACCGCCGCCAGGCATCATCTGGCCTTCGATAGAAAAGCCAACACGGGTGGTTTTTTCGGAAAGGGTAACAGATTCGTATTCAGAATCGTTGAGGAAAATCGTGTAGGTTTCTCCTTCTTTAAACTCGGGAGAGGAGAGGGAGAGATGAGAGAAGGATTTTATGGGGGCGTAAGACAGGACGTTCTCGCCAGCGGAGTTTTTGACGGAGATGGTCGTTCCGGCAGAATAGGTTTTGTCAAGGAAGGCGGAGATAGAGTAGCCAGAGGACTTATTTCCGGGAGCAACTGCCATACCACTTGCGCCGACGGCGATTATGGTTCCGCCGTTATAAACGACGTCGGTTTCAGAATCAAGAGCACCGTTCGCGGAGTTTGCGGGGCCATCAACAATAACTGTTCCACCATTTATCGTTAAAGACCCGTTCGAGTCGATACCATCGCCAGCGGAGTCAACGTGAATTGTCCCGCCGTTTATTTCTATCCAGTAGTTTGAAGATGAGGACTGGTAAGTTCTTGTGTTCGGAGAAGAACTGTCGTTCCCGCCAGCGGCGTTGAGGCCGTCGTCGGAGGAAACAACCGAGATTTCTCCGCCGGTGATTTTTATGGTCGAGCCTTCGATGCCTTCATAAGATTTTTTAATATCTATTTTTCCGCCGTTTATTTCGGTCGAAGATTCGGCATGAATCCCGTCGTCGCCAGCAGAAATCGTAATTTCTCCGCTGTCAATCAAAACTGTTCCCTTTCCGATTTCGTCGGAATTGTTTGACTTTATGGCGTCGCCACCAGAAACAATATCGAATGTGCCGCCGGCGATATAAACTGAATCGCGGCCACGGATTCCTTCGTCTTTTGAATTTATTTCGTAAGTCCCGGAGGTGATTTTTAAATCGTCTTTACTGACTATTCCGTCTTCAAAATTTCCGGTCACGACAAGCTTCCCGGAACCTTGGAGAACGAGGTCGTCTTTAGAGAAAAGCGTGGCTTTTATGTCATCATCGGAGAGATTATATTTCGTCGAATCAGAAAGATAATTTGTTGTTCCTTCGGCGGTTTCGATAAAGACGGTCTCTGCTTCCGAGACGAGAATTGCTGGGCCGGAAGAATTTACAATTGAAGCGTTGTTTAAAACTAATTTTACGATTCCGGGAGTGTTGATTTCTATCATGCCGTCGCTAAGCGAGCCGGTCAAAGTGTAAATTCCGGGAGTTGTGATTTCTAGAGATTCGGAAAGGGTTATTTCTTGTTCGTCATAGGTCGACCAGGCGACGGAAGAATCGTCGATGTTGTTTTTTAAGCCGTTGTCTTTGTTATTGAAAAACAGGAGACAGACGACGATTATCGCGACAGGAACAAAGACGAGCGTGAGAATTTCTAGAAGCTTTCTGGAGGGTTTTTCAGGTTTCTCAGAAAGGGTCGTAGGCTTTTTAGAAGGGGTGTTGGTTTTAAGTCCTGAGGGGTTTAGAGGTTTTTCTGGTTCGTTCATTAAATTAAGTTTTCCTTTGAGACGTGCGACAGGAGAACTTTTAAGTTTGAATTTTTTACGCGAAGGGCGTCGAGGAACTCTTTTTCGTTCGCACTTCTCTTTAAGTTTACATCGTAGGTTAGTTCGTAAAGGCTTCCCATGTTTGTTGTTTTTGAGCTGACGAGTTCAGCGCGAGAGGTGAATTTTTTGAACTCATCTTTAAACGCGCCGGTATAATCGAGGTCTTCAGGGACGGTGATGAGGAGAGTTTGGGGCTGAGAAGAAAGGTCGAAAACTCTCGTTCGGGAGAGAATGATGATGACGAGAATGACGATAACGGTAATGACGGCGGCAAAGAGAACATGACCCATACCGAGCGCAAGACCAATGGCCATGGCAAAGAAGACGGAGGAGATTTCTTTCGAGTTTCCGGCGATAGAACGAAAGCGAATGAGAGAAAACGCACCAAGAATCGCAATCGAGGTTCCGAGCGAGCCGTTTACCATAATCATCACGACTTCGACAAGGAGCGGAAGAATCGTCAGAGTAATCAGAAAGTTTTTTGAGGTTTTTGAGGTCTTCATGTGAGTAAAGGCAATGACGAGACCGAGCAAAAGAGCGACTCCGGAACAAATCAAGATGGATTTTATGTCAAGAGCCGACGATGTTGTATCGAAGATGCTATTAAACATTTTTATTCCTTTCGTTTAGTTTTTGATATATTTTTCCGTATTTCGAAAAGCGGGAGGGATAAAGTTTCAGGAGAGATAATTCGCGGACAAACCAAAGAGGCATCGAGTTCATGGTTTTTACTTCCATTATTATACAACGATTTTCGTCCGGCTGGCTAGAGAAAAACTTTTCTCCGTGACTTCCCTTTTCTAGGCGCAGGTCGTTGTTGCGGAAACGGAGGTTTTCGTCAAAGGTAAGACGGAAATCATCTCTTTCTTTTCCTTTATACGCGGTGCGGTTTGCGGAAATCAGGACTTTTGGCACGGGGTCATAATAATTAAACAAGTAGTCGAGTTCGCGGGCGATTTGAAGCTGGTTGGTCGTGCTCGGAAGGGAGACTGATGTCTGTTTTTTGGTTTTAGTAAGATTTTCGAACATGGAGGTAAGATTTTTTTTCTTGTCAAGGAAAGCGTACAAGTCTTTTAACTTGATGACGAGACGGCGTTTGTTGCCGATTTTAGCGGGGCCCTTTGTCAGTTTTGACTTTAATTCTAGAAAAACCGGCGACGATAAGGTCGGGACATTATAAGAACGAACACGAAGTTTTTCGCGGAAAACGGGACGTTCAATCGAGGTTATTGCGAAGTCGTTGTTTTTTGTATCGAAATATAAGCTCAAGACTTCTTCGGAAAAAAATTCGTCTTTTTCTAGGTGCGAACTTATCGCTTCCAAAAGAAGGCGTTTTTCGTCTTTTGTGAGTAGATATTTTTTTTCGACTCGTTCAATCTTGTCGTTGTTCATGCTTATATTATAGCCGAGAAACCTTAAAAAATGCGTAAATTTGACAACATTTTTAAGGTTATGGTTTTTATGATTATTTGGGTTCTTGGGCGGATTTTTGGGCAGCAGAGAGAACGTTTTCAAAAAGGACAGAGACGGTCATGGGGCCGACGCCGCCAAATTTCGGGGTCAGGGCTTTTAAGTCGGAACGTTCACGAACCGATTCTTCGAGGTCGCCTTTCAAGACGCCGTCTTCGGAGGCGGTCCCAGCGTCGACAACAACAGCCCCGGGTTTTATAAACTCGTTTTTAATCAGGCCAGGGACGCCGGTCGCGGAAATAATGACATCGAAAGTATTCAAAGAGGATAGCGAATCACCTTTTTCGAAAGTCGTGACGGAAAAGCCAGAGTTTTTAAACATTTTTTCAAGTGGGGCGCCGACGAGACGGCCGCGCCCAACGAGGGCGATTTTTGAGGAGCTTAGGTCGATATTATAGCCGGCAAGTAGCCAGTTTATTGCGGTCGCGGTCGCGGAGTCAAATTTACCAACTTTCGAGAGTCCGTCGACGTCTTTTTCGGGGGCGATAAGGCCGAGAACAGCGTCGGTTTCAGCGGAGGATTTTAAGGGGAGTTGGACGATAATTGCGGAAACAGAAGGGTCGGAATTTGCCTCAGAGACGAGGTTTTTGAGTTTTTCTGCGTCTTTTTCGAGTTTGTCTTCGACAACAACACCGATGTCTTCGCCATAACGCTGTTTGAGTAAGACGTATTTTTCTATCACGGGAGAATCATTATCGCGAAGAATGAGGAGTTTTGGGACGATATTTTGAGCGCGGAGAGAATTCGCGACACGAGACTGGCGCTCTTTAATAAAGCCGGCAAGTTCGCGACCATCAAGAAGCTTTGTCATCTAGGAAATATCCTCCTTTTGAACCTTGTTTGTTTCGGGTTTTTCTTCTTTGATTTCGACAGGTTCTTGTTCGAGAGTTAAACCGAATTTTTTCTTAACTTGGTCGGTGATTTCTTGTTTTGCGAGTTCGAGGTCTTTTGAAGAAGTTGCGGATTCGTTGATAAGAATAAGGGCGGCTTTGTCGGAGACTTTGAAGCCGTGGAAGGTCTTTCCTTTCAGGCCGGCGTTTTCAAGAAGCCAGCCGGTGTTGACTTTGTATTCTATATATTTTTTCCCGGAAGCGTCGAGTTTTTCGGTTTTGCGAATCGGGACGCCTTTTTCTTCGGCGAGTTTTGCGGAGGAGGCGTCTAGATAAATGTTTTTAAAGAAGCTGCCTGCGGACGGGATTTTTTTTGGATCAGGGAGTTTTTCGGCGCGGATATTCGAGACGGCATCTCGAATCGTTTCGGGGGTATAGGCGGAGATTTTATGTTCGTCGAGGTAGGACTGGAGGGATTTGTAGAAGGGCGGTTCGGGATTTTTCTTATCGAGACGAAAAGTGCAGGTTAAAATGAAATAGCGACCTTTATCCTTTCCGGAGTTGAAAATCGAATGACGATAAGAGAAATCCATTTTCGAGGCGGGGATTTCGATAAATTCGTCGATGAGAGTGTCGAAAGCTTCGACGGAGACGAGAGTGTCTTTGACTTCTTGGCCGTAGGCGCCGATGTTTTGGACGGGAGCAGCTCCGACAGTACCGGGGATTTTTGACATAGCCTCAACTCCCGAATAGCCTTTTTTTGAGACAAATTCAACAAAGTCGTCCCAGATTTCTCCGCCACCAACTTTTAATAAGAGCTGGTTTTTGTTCTCGCGGAGGATTTTGAAGCCTTTTATGTTGTTTTTAATGATGATGCCGGGGAAACCTTCGTCGAGGCCGATGACGTTCGCGCCGGCGCCGAGGAAATAAACGGGGAGGTTTTTTTCTTCGGCAAATTCGACGGCGTCGGAGATTTCTTCGGGGGTGTCGATTTCTATCAAAAAGTCGGTCGGGCCACCGAGACGCATAGTTGTAAGTTCGGAAAGGTTAACGTTTTCTCGAATTTTCATGAGGATATTATACTACATTTTTTAGGATTGAGCTAATGAGGGGGAGAGCTAGTTCGGGCGAGCTGCAAGATTTCTAGGGTGGCGCATTTTTGAGTTGTATGGTATAATGTTCAGGTCGGTCCGGTAGCTCAGTTGGTTAGAGCACGAGCCTCTTAAGCTTGGTGTCGAGGGTTCGAGCCCCTCCCGGATCACCAACAGGGGAACCTGTGGAAAACTCAGGTTCGAAGATGAAATTAAATGGTGATTTATATCTGT
>JAFQYO010000013.1 GCA_017406405.1 Candidatus Saccharimonadota bacterium | reverse complement strand
GAGCGGGGTGAGGCCGGCGGCAATGTCGCGATGGCGGCGTTGCTTTTTATGGTACTTTTCCCAGAGGTCTTTTTCCCTTTCGAGCGTCTCTTTGAGCTTTTCTTTGAGGTTAAGCGTCTGGACCTCTTTATAGCCATCAATAATCTGGGAATAGAGACCGGTAATTTCATCGACATGCTGATGCTGGATAGACATATAATAATCGCGTTTTTTGATATGGAAAACGAAAAGCGTCATGGTGATAATGACGAGGGCGGCAGAAACGAGGCCGATGCGCCAATCGACAAACATGAGGACGATAACAATAGTAATAATGCCGATGAGATGAGTGACCGTATCAAAGAAGAAATCTGGGACCTGACGAGTTTCATCGATGTCGCGGAAGGCGGTGGCGAGAATCTCAGACTTTGAAATATCGGCGGCAAAGCCAGGGTCAAACTCAATGACTTTTTTTAGGACGCGGCGCTGGAGGCGATTATGGATGTCATTAGAATTTTTATAATAGGCCCAATAATTATAATGGCGACAGAGGAGATAGAAGACACTTGCGCCAAAGAAGAAGGCGAGGGCCACAAAGGCGCCCGAGTAATTTTCGAGAGAAAGCTGATTGATAATTTCCGAGACGGCAAAAGGAATAAGCAGGAAGGAGAGAGTTCGGAGGAGAGCGGAGAAAATCAAGTGGATAAGGTATTTTTTGCTAGTGGCCTTTAGATTAAAGAAGTGTTTTAGAATCCGATAATAATAGCTAAACATTTCTATCTCCTTTCGACGAGCTAAGCTGGAGGAGGCGATAGGTCTTGCTTTCTTTCATGAGTTTGGAATGTGACCCGACGGCCTCGACCTTGCCATGATTTAAAACGACGATACGATCTGCGGCCTGCATCAGCTCTGGCTTTTTAGTAATCATCAGGACGGTGCGGTCTTTTTCAAGACGTTTCAAAAGATTTGGCACGAGCTTTGCGGTGTCTGGATCAAGAGAAGTCGTGATGTCATCAAGGAGAATAATCTCGGCATCAGTCAAGATAGTGCGGGCAATGGAAATCATCTGCTTTTGGCCACCAGAGACATTGGAGGCATTTTCACGTAGGACGGTATTATAACCCATCGGGAGTGTCTCGATAAACTGATGGATGCCGGCGATTTTACAGGCCTCAATCTGTTTTTTAATATCAGGGTTTACGAAGTCGAGATTGTTTCTGATACTCGTATTAAAAATAAAGGGCGTCTGATTCGCAACGGCGACAGAAGAAGTGTAAATTTCCTTGCTAAAATCTTCAATATTAATATCATCGAGATAGATTTTTCCCTTCGTCGGGCGCTTTAGACGGAGGAGGAGGTTAAAAAGCATGGTCTTTCCCGCTCCCGGGAGACCGACGATGGCAACGGTTTCATGGGGTTTAATCTCGAGATTAATATTTTGGAGGATTTTTTTGTGATTTATCTCAAGAGAGACGTGGTCGAATTTGATAGTGCCATCGAGATTTTCTAAAACGGTATGGCCGAATTCAAACTCTTTTTCGGGATGGTAGGCGAGGACG
>JAFQYO010000003.1 GCA_017406405.1 Candidatus Saccharimonadota bacterium | reverse complement strand
GCATTTCACCGCTAACCACAAGTCATCCAAGCACTTTACTGCGTACCCTGGTTCGGTCCTCCACGACGTGTTACCGTCGCTTCAACCTGCTCATGGTTAGGTCACCCGGTTTCGGGTCTAATACTGCCGACTTGTCGCCCTGTTCAGGCTCGCTTTCACTGCGGCTCCGTCAACTGACTTAGCCTCGCCGACAACATTAACTCGCTGGATCGTTCTACAAAAAGCACGCCGTCACAAGGCAGAATAAAATCTGCGATAGAAGGAGAATAAATTCTTTGACTAAGTTGGACTGCTTCGCAGTCGAACTTAGCGCCAAAGGGTCTGTCGCTTCGCGACTAACCCTTTGACTTTGCGTTTTCTTCGAAAAACTCCTTTCTAAAACAAGTTTTCGAAAGTCGTTTTTCTCGAAACCGCCTCACAGAATTTATTCTGCCTTGCTCCGACACCTTGTAGGCACTAAGTTTCAGGATCTATTTCACTCCCCTCCCGGGGTTCTTTTCACCTTTCCATCACTGTACTAGTTCGCTATCGATCAATCAATATATTTAGCCTTGGCAGGTGGTCCTGCCAGATTCAAACAGGGTTTCTCGTGCCCCGTCCTACTTGAAAAAAGATATAGTAAGCCAAAGACCTTTTCGCGTACGCGGCTTTCACGCTGTTTCGCGGACCATTCCAAGTCCTTCTGCTAAGATCTAATGGATTGTATCTTACCCGGCTCAGTTAACGCTGTCCGTTTTTATGCAAAACTGTCGAAAAACAACAATTTTACATAAAAAACATCTAATTTCGCAACCCCTTTAATAACTCAGGTCGTTAAACCGTTAGGTTATGTTAAGGTTTGGGCTATTCCAATTTCGCTCGCCACTACTTTCGGAATCGTTGTTTACTCTCTTTTCCACAACCTACTAAGATGATTCAGTTCGGCTGGTTCCCGCTCCTTATCCTATGTGTTCAGATAAGTGCAATACGACATGACTCGTATTAGGTTTCCCCATTCGGCAATCCCCGGATCAATTCTCGTTCTCAGATCCCCGAGGCTTATCGCAGAGTCCTACGGCCTTCATCGGTATTGATTGTCAAGGCATCCACTATTAGTGCCCTTATTTACCTTTTTATGCATTGACTTAATCAGCAATCGAAGCTCGATTGCTAGATTCCGTCAAATAAAATCTATTGTCTATCAAATTGTTAATCGAAACAGAGGCGAAAGAAAGACTCGGAAAATCCGGTTTTCTCGCAGTTTTCGGTTTCTTCGCTTTTTCCAGAGGTCGTTCGCCGACGACTTGTTTAACTGTTCCCTATTCTATCTTATTCAAACTCAAAAGTCAACACTTTTTTTCGGGAATTTTTTGAGGATTTAAAGGCTTTTATGTATTTCTTGACAGTTTCAAAGGTTTGTGCTATAATAAAGGTATAACTATTGTTTGTACCTTGAGAGGAGGGGAAAATGACTTTTCAAGTATGGAAAACTAGCGAGTCGAACTATGTAATCTTTAATTCCGAGAAGCTGTCGCCACTTTGTTATTTGAGCGAGCACTTAGTCGCAAGCTTTACTGAGAGTGAACTGAAAGGGCTGAGAGAGGCCATAGATCATTTTTTAACAGATAACCAAAATGCGATAAGAGTTCCGGAAGTCGAGGAGGTGGATATTAACAATCTCAAACTCGACGATGATTTGCAGTCGGTTCTCTTTGAACTTGAGCTGATGGAAATTCTGACTGAAGTAGAGGCGAAAGAACTTAAAAGGATCTTTGACTCTTTCGCCGGCGAGGTAAAAACCCTGAATGATCTGTTTAATTCCCTCATGTATTATAGAGGTACTGACGGCAGAAAGGGTTCTTGCCCAAATACCTCGACGTTGGCTGCTTTTTTAACGAGACGGCAAAAGATTTCGGAAAAGCTGTTGAATTTTTTCTGTCCGGTCGTTGTGAAGTATTTAAGTGAGCATGAGGCAGAAAATCCTAACGAGGTGTTCGCTGACGGGAAATACGTCAAGCAAATTCCTCCTTTTGAACATATCTGGAAGGATGGCGAAAATATCGTACTCGAGACCTGCGGTGATATCGTTAAAAACGGCTTCGACTTTAATAGCTCAAAGGAGCAGTGGTCGATTCGGCTGTATGGATTCAATAATGGTGGTAGATTTGTTCCTCATAGCTCAAATCTTCGACTGATGGTTCGGCTGTTGTACCTGGTTGTCTTTGAGAATTCATATCCGGGAGGTCGACTTCTGGACGAACCAATTTCTTAACCCCTTTGCCCCGCGCTTTTGGCGGGGCTTTTTTTATAGCTTGCTTATTGCTTTTAAGACGGATTTTTTATCCATTTCGATAAGAGAAAGAGTGGATTCGATAGAGTTTTTTGCAACCGTGAGAGTGCGGGCGAGAACAGGGTTCTCGGACATAGGTGTAAAGAACTCGAAAAACCTGTCGGCATCAGCGCGAGTGTCGATGGTCGAAGCGAGATAACGAGGATAATCTTCGATGGACTTTTCTCCGGAAATTTTTTCGATGTATTTCCAGTTCTCAAATAACCAATCAAGAGCGCGGTCGCGGGTGTATTTCCAGCGACGAAGGCTAAGATAAAAGCCGAGGTGGTCTTGAGGCTTGACGATTTTTGAGTCTTTAAGAAGAGTGAAAGCAAAGTCGATATTTTTCGGCTTGCGGGCTTTTGCGAAGAGGGCGCGGAGATTCGACTTTAGTTCGGGAGTTTTTGCGGATTTATAGAGGTCAAGAATCTGGGGATAGAAAGTGTCTTCTTCTAGCCACATCTTTGAAAGTAAAATATAGGGACGAGTGTTTGAGTTCATGGATTCGAGATCGTCCGAATAGAGGTCGGCGAGAGAGCGCAGGAATTCTTCGTTTTTTGAATAGAGGGCGATAGAAAGGAGGATTTGGCGAAGCTCAAGGTCGTTTAAATCTTCGTTTTCTTTCGGGGTGAGGCCGAGTTTCTTCAGGCCGGGCTCGGCGACTGTATAGAGGTAGTCTTTGTATTTCTTTTCTTCAGGGGTGTCATAGTCGATAAATAGAGTGAGCTTTGAGACGATATTGTCGATAAGTGTCCAGACGGGGGCGGAGGTTTCGTTCTTGAACTTTTCAATCAGGGGGATAAGAGAGGACGAAGAAACAAGAACAGTGTCTGCAAGCAACATTCGGTCAATCAAAAGACGAAGTTTTTGTTCGTTCGAGAGGGAGCCAAAGTGCTTCAGAGAATCGTCAAACTCGGGGGCAGAAAGATTTATTAGATAATGTCCAGACATGTCGTCTTTAATGGACGGAAGGGGATACTTTTTGTCATCGGTCGTCCCGTCGAAGAGGAAACGTTGTTGAGCGCCATCAGTGATAACAGGGTAGCCAGGTTGAGAAATCCAGGCGTGCATGTAGTTTTTGACGTCGAATTTCGAGAAGGGGCTTAATGCGCTCCAGAGGTCGTCAGCATCGGCGTTTTTGTATTGGTTCTTCTCAAAATAGGTTTTTATGCCTTTGAAGAAGTTTTCTTCGCCCATTTCTCTAATCAGCATAAGCATAAGGTGGGCACCTTTTGCATAAACAATACAAGGGTCAAACAGAGTAGCGATTTCTCCTGGGTCGTTTACGTCCTCGCGGACGGATTGGACGCCTCGGAAGGCGTCACGATAGAGAGCAACATAGCAATCAGAGGTGAAGAAACCGTTCCAGACCTTATACTTTGGGAAAATGTGATCTGTACAATAGTATTCCATAATCGTCGCGAAGCTTTCGTTCAGCCAGAGGTCATTCCACCATTGCATGGTTACAAGATTTCCGAACCATTGGTGAGAAAGTTCGTGAGTGACGGTCAGAGCGACGGCTTCTTTTACGGACTGAGAGGACTGCTCGGAACAGAGGAGCTGGGACTCACGATAGGTGACAAGACCCCAGTTTTCCATAGCGCCAGCCTCAAAATCAGGAATCGCGACTTGGTCGAGCTTTTCGAGAGGATAAGAAATCCCAAACAGTTTTTCGTAATAATCTAGGGATTCTACAGCAACCGAGGTCGGGAATTCGAGAGAATCCAGGGATTTATCAAGAGGGGCGTAAGTCCGGACAATGACGCCAGATTTGGTCTTTTTCTCGAGGACATTAAACTTTCCAATCACAAAAGCTAAGAGATAGGTAGACATGCGAGGGGTCGGGGCGAAATGATGAACGAACTGGGAATTGTTTTCGAGCGGTTCGGAGGAGATTTCGGGGGTGTTCGCGAGCACGATGTCGGTTTTGTCTGGGACGGCAATAGAAAGCTCGAAGGTGGCTTTCGCGGCGGGTTCGTCAACACAAGGAAAAGCTTCGCGAGCATAATGAGACTCGAACTGAGTAGAGATGATACGTTCTTCTCTTTCTTCGTGTTTATAGGTCGAGAGATAGGCTCCTTGCATGTTTTTGTTTAAGGGGCCATGAAACCCTACTTCGACTAAAACATCGCTCTCAGGGGCCGCTAGAGCCGTTAGAACGCAATCTTCTTTTTTATAGTCAACGTTTTTATCATTTATTTTGAAAAAGTCAATATCTTGGTCTTTAGAGTGGAGTTTAATAAGGCCAGGTTTTGTCACTTTTCCGGAGATTTTAACTGTTCCGGAGATGGTTTCTGAGTGTTTGTCTAAAAACAGATTGAGTTTATAGGTTTTTGGAATAAAAAAGTCGATAAGATGTTCCATAGGAACTATTATATCAGGTTTTAGATGAGCTAAAGTATTTTTATTCGGCGTTAGTGTGGACGGCGACGACATCATCGAGGTCATCAACAGCATCGAGGAGTTTTTCGAGTTTTTCGGCATTGTCGCCTTCGACAGGGACGGTCGAAGTCGGGAGGTATTTTAGCTCGGCAGAGGTGACAGTCAGACCAGCGGAAAGGAGGTTTTCGCGGACTTTCATGAGGTCGGACGGAGCGGTCACGATTTCGATTCCATCTTCGACTTCTTCGGCGTCTTCGGCGCCAGCATCAAGAGCAGCAAGGAGCGCATCTTCGGTTTTCTCGGAAATGAGGATTGAGCCTTTTCGGGCGAATTGGAACATGACTGAGCCTGGTTCGGCCATGCGTCCGCCGTTTTTCTCGAGGGTGTGACGAACTTCGGGAAGAGTACGGTTTTTGTTGTCGGTTGCAACTTCGATAATAATACCTGCACCGCCTGGGCCGTAAGCTTCGTAGGTATCTTCGATTAGGGCGGCGGCGGATTTGTCGGCTACGCGAGCGATTGCGCGTTCGATGTTTGCCTTCGGCATGTTTGCGAGACGAGCTTTTTCAAGCACCATAGCGAGGGAGGGGTTCATCGCTGGGTCAGTTCCCTGACGGGCGGCGATGGCGATTTGGTTCCCAATTTTTGTGAAAAGTGCGCCACGTTTTGCGTCAACAACGGCTTTTTGGCGCTTTGTGGTGGCCCATTTAGAGTGTCCAGACATAAATTTTCCTCTTTTCGATTTATATAAAACTTAAATAAATTATAGCACAAAAGCGAGATAAGCGCAAAATTAGAGAGAAACTTGACCGTTTTAGGGATTAGTGGTATAATAAAGGGATAGACTTTTGTGGTACATTAAGAGAGGGGGATAATATGATATTCGAAAAAATGCCGATGAGCCTTGATGGGTATATGGAAGGAAATATAAATCCAAAATGGATGTTCTCAGAAGACAGAGACTACATTATTTATTGCGGAATCGGTTCCTGGCGAGGCCCGAAGGGATTGACGTTTCTGATTGACAGAGATGGATATTTTCGGGCGAATGAGCGGTCGGGAAGGATTGAGTTTTTTGACATGATGAATGTCGAATTTGAAATCGAAGGTAAAATGCTGGTGAAGTTGGGTTTAGGCGGTAGCTTCCGAGCTAAGTTTGGAAATTTTTTCTACAGAAACGAAGAGCCAAGTTTTTTCCTGACTGAGCCGAAGAACGCAGAAGATGTTGTTTTGTATCGCATTGGATGGTTTTTTACGCCGGAAACGGTGGAAGACCTTAAAATGGGCGCAAAATACCATTTTTTAGAGTACATGACAAGTTTTGTGGTTTTGCCGATTTCGGCTCTTGGGGACGCAAGTGAGATAGCAAAACATTATCAGTCTGAGTTTGAGGCAAAATTGAAGCTTTTTCAGGTTGGACTTGAATATCGAAAAGCATTTTTATCATCTTAAAAATTACCCCGCCAGAGAGGCGGGGATTTTCATTCTTCATGAGGAAATTAGTAGTTTTGGGCGCGAATTTCGTAGTAGGCTCGAGGGTGAGCACAAACTGGGCAGACCTCGGGAGCTTCTTCGCCAACAAAAATGTTTCCGCAATTTCGACATTTCCAAACGGTCACTTTGTCGGACTTAAAGACGATGTCTTTTTCGATGTTGTCACGAAGTTTGAGATAGCGAGCTTCGTGTTCTTTCTCGATTGCGGCGACACCTTCGAACGATTTAGCGATTTCTTCGTAACCCTCTTCGCGAGCTTCTTTCGCGAATTTTGCGTACATGTCAACCCATTCGTAGTTCTCTCCCTTAGCGGCGAGAGTTAGATTTTCCTTTGTCGAGGCGACTTTTCCGCCGTTGAGGAGTTTGTACCACATTTTCGCGTGTTCTTTTTCGTTCATCGCGGTTTCGGTGAAGATTTCTGACATCTGTTCATAGCCGTCTTTTTTAGCCTGAGAGGCGTAAAATTGGTATTTTACGTGAGCTTGGGACTCGCCAGCAAAGGCGGTTTCGAGGTTTTTCCAGGTTTTTGAATTTTTCTTTAGTTCGGTCATAAAACTCCTTTTTTTAAGTATAGCATAGAATTTCTGGCCAAGAAAAAAGACCCCCGCCGAATGCCGGCGAGGGCTATATAAAAAAGCAGGTCGGAGCCCCCAGGAGGTTAAAAAGGGTCCCCGCTAGCTGTCGAAAAGGATGGGGCTTTTAGCCGAGCACCGAGAGGTCGGTAACAATCTCGTCCACGAAGCCATAGTCGAGCGCTTCGGTTGCAAAGAAATAGTTGTCATGAGGGTAAAGCTTCTCGTAGAGCTGATCGGTGAAGGTCTCGTTTGAACGTTCGAGAATAATCCGCTTGATGACGGCTTTTTCGTAGCGTCGGTTAAAATCCATAAACTCATCAACTTTCGTGGCGCTGCCCATGGTCCCCTTGTAGCCGTCGTGGAACATGAACTTTGCGTCCGGAAAACTCAAACGGCGATGACCGGAGATAAACAATACGAAAGCCATAGAGAAGCAAAGCCCGAGATTTACGGTGTAGATTGGGGTCTTGCTGAGCCTGATTATTGTTGCAAGGGTAATGCCGGTGTCAATGTCACCGCCTATACAGTCAATATAGAGCCAAATCGGTTTCCGCTCGAACTTTTCTTCAGAGTCAGAGTCAGATTCAGCTTCCGCCAGATCGTCTTGACGGTTAATATTCAAGATAATCCGGGCGATGTCGGTCGTGGTCAACGCAGTCAGATCAAAACCGTGCTCCATGCGGTATTCCTGGATATTAGGAATTTCTCCATAAACATAGAATCGGCGTTCTGATGTTTCGTTGAGCCAGATTAAATCGGTTAAGTCGTCGTTGATTTGGAATTTGGGATTCTCAAGCGTTATCATAATCTCACCATCCTTTCTGAAAAGAGCAAATTCCAGGTCTGTCCCAAGATTTGGAAGGATTATACCTTGTTTTACGAGTTTTAGCAAGATATGGTATAATTTTTTTATGGCTATTGAGAGAAGCACGGAAAGAGTGGTCGATATAAACGACCACGAGGAAGACGCAGAAGAACAGGTTTTTGAGAAGTCGCTTAGGCCGACAACTTTTTCTGAGTATATCGGGCAAGAACGCCTGAAAACAAATTTAAAACTTTCAATAGAAGCGGTAAAAAAACGTAACGATGGGACGACGCTCGACCATGTGCTTTTGTATGGGCCGCCGGGGCTGGGGAAGACGACAATGGCGAATGTGATTGCACATGAGCTGAATGCGAATTTGAAAGTGACGAGCGGGCCGGCAATTGAGCGTGCGGGGGATTTGGCTTCGATTTTAACGAATTTACAGGATGGAGACGTTCTTTTTATAGACGAAATTCACCGTTTAAGGCGTGTAGTCGAGGAAATTTTGTACTCGGCGATGGAGGATTATAAGCTCGACATTGTAATCGGAAAAGGGCCGGCGGCGAGATCGGTCAGACTTGATTTGCCACATTTTACGGTTATTGGAGCAACAACCCGAACGGGAGCGCTCGCGGGGCCGCTTCGAGATCGGTTCGGGATCATACATCGTCTTGAGTATTATAAACTCGAAGAAATACAACAGATTGTCTCAAGGACGGCGAACTTGCTCGGGAAAGATATTTCTCCGGACGCGACAGAATTGCTTGCTACGAGATGTCGACTTACGCCGAGAATCGCAAACCGGCTCGTGAAACGCGTCAGGGATTATGCGGACGTAAATGGAGATGGGGTTATTGACAAAAAAATAACTCAAGAAGCTCTTGATTTGATGGAGATTGACGAATTTGGACTCGATCCGGCGGATAGGAATATGCTTGAGCTGATGTTAGATAACTATGGGGACAGGCCGGTCGGATTGACAACGATTGCGGCATTAACAGGAGACGAGCCGACGACGATTGAGGAATACTATGAGCCGTATCTTTTGCAGCTCGGGTTGCTCGAGAGAACGCCAAAGGGCCGGGTCGTGACGGTTAAAGCGAGAGAGCATTTGAAGAAAAAGAAATAGCTCGGATATTTGAGCTATTTTATAAGTCATTTAGTGGTAGTACCGACTGGGGTCGAACCAGTGACCTTGGGCTTATGAGTCCCACGCTCTAACCAGCTGAGCTACGGTACCACTCTTTAAAAATATACGCTATTTTTCCCTATCCGTCAAGGGAGCCTACATAACGTAGGGGAGCTTGATTCGGAGATCATATCGACCAGTTTTTTTGTTTCTGACAAGGAGGTCAGTTTTATACGCATCATATTCTATTATATGAGTGACGGTTCCGTGAGAGTCGCAAACGCAAGCATTGTTCGAGACAAGAGCATCATTTATATACCCACCAGGGGTCAAAATTTTTGCACTTAACAATGCTTGTTTGATAAATTCCATCGGACGATACCTCCTTTTTAGTGATATTAAGAGGTATTATAGCACAGATTTTAGCCCCAGAAACCGTGTTTTTTGTTTTTTGGATTTTTGAATTCTTCGAGAAGTTCTTTTTGTTTTTTGGAGAGATTTTTAGGGGTGTCAACGATAATAGTGACGATATGCGGACCGCGAGCACCTTCGCGACGGAGAGGAACGCCATGTCCAGAGAGACGGAAAGGCGTACCGCTTTGGGTGCCGGCGGGGACCTTCATAGTGACGGGGCCGTCGACGGTTTCGACTTCGGCTTCACAACCGAGCGCAGCATCAACCATCGAAACATGGGTTTCGGAAAGGAGGATGTCTCCCTCGCGAGAGAGGTTTTTGTCGGGGTTAACACGAACACGGATATAGAGGTCGCCACGTTTGCCACCTTTCGGGGCTTCGCCACCTTTTTCAGCAAGACGAATCGCCATGCCGTCGTCAATTCCGGAGGGGATTTTTATTTTTATGTTTTTTTCTGAAGTCGGGTCTTTTATTTCGCGGGTCGTACCGAAAATCGACTCTTTAAAGTCAATCACGACTTGAGTCTCTAGATCGGAACCGCGGGGAGTTCCTCGACGAGCACCTCGGCTGGCTCCAAAAAGGATATCGCCGAGAATATCATCAAGTCCACCGCCGCCAAAATTAAAGTTGAAGCTTTGGCCACCGAAGTTGAAGCCACCAAACGGGTTCCCGCCACCAGAAAAAGGATTGCCGCCGTCGGAACCAACGCCGGCGTGACCAAACTGGTCATAGCGAGCACGTTTTTGTTTGTCGCTCAAAACTTCGTAAGCTTCGGTCGCTTCTTTGAATTTTTCTTCAGCGGATTTATCGCCAGGATTTTTATCAGGATGGTATTTTATCGCAAGCTTTCGATAAGCCTTTTTTATCTCATCATCTGAGGCGGTTTTTCCGACTCCTAAAATTTCATAATAATCGCGTTTGGACATAAAACCATTATACAGAATTAGCACTTGAAATGCAAGAGTGCTAAGAAAAGGTTATTTAGCGTATTCTATGGCGCGCGTCTCTCGAATCACGTTTACTTTAATCACGCCAGGATAAGACATTGTAGCCTCGATTTTATTTGCGATGTCGCGAGCGAGCTTAAGCGCGGTTAAATCGTCGATTTGTTTCGGCTCGACAATGACACGGATTTCTCGGCCGGCGGAAATAGCGTAGGCTTTCTCAATTCCAGGGAAGGAAGTGGCGATGTTTTCTAAGTCGCGCATGCGTTCGGCGAAGTTTTCGGCGGAGATGTTGCGAGCGCCAGGACGGGCAGCAGAAATAGCGTCACAGATTTTTACGATCAGGGCTTCGGGCGTTGTGGGCTCAATATCGTCGTGATGAGCGGCGATAGCATGGACAACTGCGTCGGGAAGACCATATTTTTTGGCGAGCTCGGCACCAATCTCGGCATGTTTTCCTTCGATTTTGTGAGTGACGGCTTTTCCCATGTCATGAAGGAGAGTAGCGGTTTTTGCGATTCGTTTGTCGGCACCGATTTCTTCGGCAATCATACCAGCCATATGAGCCATTTCGATAGAGTGCAGGAGAACGTTTTGGCCGTAAGAAGTGCGGAATTTAAGCTCGCCGAGAAGATGAAGGATTTCTCGAGGGATACCAACGACGCCAACTTCACGGGCAGCATCTTCGCCGGCACGAACAACTTCTTTTTCTATTTCTTTTTCGCCCTTAGCGACGGCTTCTTCAATCGAGGAAGGATTTATTCTGCCGTCTTTCATTAAGCGTTCGAGGGCATAACGAGCGACTTGGCGACGAATCGGGTCGAAACTCGACAAAACAACCATGCCGGGGGCATCATCGACGATAATATCAACACCGGTTGCACGTTGGAGGGCTTGGATGTTTCTTCCCTCTTTGCCGATAATGCGGCCTTTCATTTCGTCATCAGGAAGCTTCAGGGCAGTGATAGTTCGGTCGGCAGTCACTTCGGAGGACATACGTTCCATCGCCGTAAGAAGAATTGCTTGGGCGGTTTCGTCGATGTCATGTTTTATTTCTTTTTGTTCTTTGTTCACGAGGGCAACGAGATCTTGTTTGATGTCGTTTTCGGTCATTTTCATTAGTTTTTCGCGAGCTTCGACTTTTGTCAGACCGGCGATTTTTTCGAGTTTTTCGTGTTGTTTTGTGCGGATTTCACGAACTTCAGACTTCAAATCTTCGAGTTCTTTTTCTTGACGAACGAGTTTTTCGGTTTTCTTTTCGAGTTGGTCGAGTTTTCCGTCAAGAACTGTTTCACGCTCGGCGAGACGATGTTCGGTCCGTTTCCATTCTTTCCGGCGATCAGCCTCTTCGGCGGCGGATTTTGATGAGATTTCGGAAGCTTCTTTTTTTGCTTCAAGAACGATGTCTCCGGCTTCGTGCTTTGCTTTCCGGATTAGGTCGTCGGCTTTGTTTTTTCCGCCGTTTTCTTTTTTCTTATTGTATGCAAAAATGCCGCCAGCGCCAATTCCCAGGCCGAGAACTCCCGCGACAACAATGGCTATTATTTCCATTTTCCTCTTTCTAGTTGTTTTGTTCGCGGTATGACTCTCGCGAACGGGTTAACAAATAAAATCAAATTAATAATATTCCGAGTTTATTATATCACGATGCGAAGAATAAAAAAAGGTCGGCGACTATTCTTCTTCGGGGTCAGAGGAAGAATTTGGAGAGGTTTTTGTGTTTGAGGAGGATTTATTCGAAGAGGATTTCAAGGCATTATAAGAGTCGCGAAGAGAAGAGAATTCGTCTTTAAGCTCGATATAATCTCGCTCGAGATCGGCATAGTCGCGTTTGAGAGAGTCGTTTTGGAAGTATTCAAAGACGCCAAAACCAGTCCCGGCAAGGGCAATAAGCATAAAAATCACAGTTAGGACAGCGAAGAGGACGGAGGATTTTTTCGGCGGTTCGGAGGGGGCGGGAGATTCTCTCATGGCGAAACGAGCCATTTCTGCCTCGGCCTCGGCACGCTTTCTGGCCTCAGACTCAGCGCGAGTTTCGGCGTGAGACGAGCCCATGACGTCTTTCATTCCGGGATGAAGGGAATTTTGGTTGTTGAGATGAAGAAAGTCGGGAGATTCTGCCATGAGTTTATTATAGCATGTTTTAGGATTTTTGAGCAGAAAAGCTTATTTTTTCGGCGCAGTAATTCGGGCGGGCCGACCGTAATCCGGGAGGATAATTTCGTGTTTTTCTCCGTGATGATCGTAAAGGGGGATGTCTAGTTCGTGAGCGAGAGTATTGACGACTGCGGCGCCGATACGAAGACCAGTAAAGGAACCAGGGCCAGAGAAGAAAGTGATGCTTTTTATATCGGACCAGGATTTATTGTTTTCTTTCAGCTTTTCTTCAATAAATCCGAGCAATTTTTCGGCCATTTCACGGCCGAGCTCGGCTTCATAGGTTTTTTCGTCGAGTTTTAAAACGGCTTTAAAGGCGGATGTGTCAAGAAAGAGATTCATCTTTGACCCTCGGAGTTTTGACTAGCGCTTAAAATTTCTAGGTTTTTTGCAGATTTTGAGAAAATAAGTTCGCGAGAATTGTCATCGAGGATTTTAAAACAGATTGTTTTCGTGGATGGAGGAAGGAGGCTTTTTATTGAGTCGCCCCATTCGATGATGATAATCGCGTTTTTGTCTTCAAGAGCCTCGGCGAGCTCGGAGGACATGATGCCTGGGTCGTCGAGACGGTAGAAATCATAATGAATAAGGACGGAAGAGGAAGGTTCTTTAGGGGATTTTGAGAAAAAATAGCGATTCGAAATGGAAAATGAAGGGGAGGTGACCGGCTCCTTAACTCCTAGACCTTTTGCGAGAGCGCGAGTGAAAGTCGTTTTTCCGGCGCCAACATCGCCAACAAGTTCAAAAACAGCCGGAGGGGTCAGGGTTTCCCCAATTTTTTCCGCAAAAGAAATTAGTTCGGATTCGGTCTTGAAAATCATTGAGGTTATTATAACATATTTTTAGAGACTGTGATATAATGGACTTTAATGGGGTCGTCGTTCAACGGATAGGACATATCCCCTCTAAGGATACAATGATGGTTCGATTCCATCCGGCCCTACCACTTTTAGGTGGTATTTTTTAAGGAAGAATAAAATGAAAATTGGTGTATTTGATTCTGGGATGGGGGGAAAGACGGTATTGGCGGCGATTCAGGAGAAGCTGCCGGAGGAAGAATATATTTATGTTGGGGACTCAAAAAATTGCCCGTATGGAGAAAAGACTTTAGAGGAGCTTCAGAGAATTGTTTCAGGAATTGCGGAGGGGTTGATTCGAGAAGGGGCGAAGATAATCGTCGTGGCCTGTAATACGGCAACGACTCAAACGATAGGGTTTTTAAGAGAAACTTTTCCTTCTGTTCCCTTTGTAGGAACTGAGCCGGCCATAAAAAAGGCTTGCGATGAAAGTTCAGAGAAAGCGAAGATTGTATTGCTTGCGACAGAGGGGACGGCAAGGGCTCCGAGAACGTTTCAGTTAATTAAAAATAACAAAAAGCCGAAACAGAAAGTAAAGGTTATTCCCTGTCCAGGGCTCGCGAAGGCGATTGAAAAATCCCTTTCTAAGGGGGAGAAAAGTTCGGGAATGTCGGAACTTTCGTCCGCGCTCAAAATTTTAGAAAAACAGGGATCGGACGAGGTAGAGGCGGTGGTTTTAGGATGCACACATTATCCGTTGATTCGAGAGCAAATCCAAAGATTTTTCCCGAAGGCAAGGCTAATCGACGGAGGAGAAGGTGTTGCTAAAGAAGTTGAGAGAATTGTAAGAGAAACAAGACAAAAAGAGACCAAGAGCGAAGAGCGGTAGCAGAACAGAAGATTGACTTTTTATGGTTATTATTGTACTATTTTTGATAGTTGTTGCATCTTAATAGAGAGGGTCAAGATTTGGAGGTGATGCTGATGACTTTGATTTTTAGAGCGATTATTATTCTAGTGTTCATTTGTTTGTTTGCGATGATTTATTCTTATATGGTGGCTGAGACGTTTTTAGCCACGGACGAGGAGTTTCGGGAAAAGGCAATTCTAAAATCGGACTTGAAGAAACTCAAACTGATGCCAGATTCGTCCATGTTTTCTATTTATTATAATCCTTATCTTCCGCTGAAGTTGTTTAAGCAACAGACAAAGGCGAGGTATCGCGAGGCAAATGGGCGAATTTCCCCAGAAGGCAAGAGGATTTTGAAAAATCTAAAAAACATTAAGGATTGGAGTTTTTATCGCTTTGGGAGACTGAACTGTATTTATGACGCGATTTATGGGACTGAGATAAAGCTGGCTGATGTAGTAAAGATGATTCAGAAAAATGAGCTCGAAAGGTTTTATCATCTCCAGCCAACCTTACAGAGATATGCGGATGATTTGGTCGCCGAAAAGATAAAACTCGTAAACTTTGAAACGGTTCTCGATTTGTATGGAGAAAAGGCTCTGGATAAACTTAGAGAAGAACAAAACGAGTCAATAAAGCAAGTAATGTCTATTCTATCTTCGATAAACGATATACGCGACGAGATTCTAAAATCTCTAGAAAACAAAAGTTATGAAAAAGGCGTCGAGATGGCAGATTTGTTAGCTGACCCTGAGTTTAAAAAATAGATTGTTAAAAGGTTTTAAACAATCAAGAGGGCAACAATATCGTTCCCCCGCGGGTTGCGGGGGATTTTTCTTGGAAAGGTTTTAAAGCTAAGAATAATTCGGCTATTTTTTTAGTTTGTAATAAATCGAGGGGGCAAAGCGGATTGGGGCGAGAGCGGACTGGGCGACGTTTTCCATTTTTCCTAGAGTTTTTGTTCCGAAAATTTTCTTTAGCTTTGCGGAACGAAAATTCGAGACAGACAAGACTTTTTCTATCTTAAAACCTTGTTTTTTAAAGAGGTCTTCGATGTATTTAGGATGGTAATTATACATTGTTAGGCCGTCGATTTTCGAGGGGTTTTTATCGAAAGGGTTGACTGAAGATTTTTTAAACCAGAAACGGAACATTTTCGGGAGGGTCTTTTTGTTCGCGACCTCAATGACGGCGGTCCCGCCGGGTTTGAGAACTCGATAAAGTTCTTCGACGACTTTCGGCATATCTTTGAAATGATGAGTAGCGCGAATCATCATTAACCCGTCAAAGGTTTCGTCTTTAAAAGGGAGATCGTAAATGTCGCCGGATTTTGTCGAGATTTTATCGCCGTATTTTTTCTTTGCGTCGGCAAGTTCGGTTTTTGAATAGTCGAAAATGGTGGATTTTTCCGCACGGGGGAGATATTCGTCAGCGAGGCGACCGTAGCCACCAGCTATATCAACAAAAGATTCCATATGTTCGGGGAGGAGTTTACGAATTGCCATGCGGTCGGCAAGGTCTTCGTAATCGCGTTTTCCGTCTTCCCAGAAGATTTTTTTATAATCGTAGCCGTTGTAGTCAGCGACGATAGAATGGTCGGGTTTGTTTTTTTCTGATTTAGTCATAGAGTTATTATAACATAGAAAAATGTGGAAAAATTAGAAAAGAAAATAGAGGTAGGAGGAGGCTTGAATGTGGTTAAACTTGACAAATATTATAATTAGTGATATAATGAGAAGATAAGCTAGATAACTCGGGAGACTTCTTCAAGAGATGTGATTCCTTGAAGGGCCATAAGAAGGCCCTTTTGTTCTAGGGTTAGCATGCCGTTTTTCTTAGCGACGGTTTCAATTTGTTTCGTATCGACATCAGATACGTCGCCTTTTAAGAAGGCGGAGATATCGTCGGACACAACAAGCTGTTCCATAATCACAGTTCGGCCTTCATAGCCGAAAGGAGCTTCTGGGGTCGGGACGGGCTTAAATAAGGTTATTTCGGAGGGGTTAAAGCCCTCGATGCCGTCCAACACCTTTTTAATGTAATCTTTTGTTGCTTCGTCAGGAACGTAGGGCTCTTTTGCGTCGGTCAAACGACGGACGAGACGCTGGGCGACGACGAGGCGGATAGAGGTGGAGAAAATCGGGTTTTGGCCAATCAAATCAATCATGCGCGAGAAAGCGGCGCAAGTCGAATCGGCATGAAATGAGGAGAGGACAAGATGACCCGTAATTGAAGCTTGGATGGCGGTCTTGGCGGTGTCGGAGTCGCGAATCTCGCCGACCATGACTACATCTGGGTCAAGACGAAGAACAGAACGGAGGCCGTCAGCGAAAGAACCACCTTTGTTTGTGGAGATGGGGATTTGGGAAATACCGGAAATGCCGTATTCAATCGGGTCTTCGAGGGTGATGATTTTTCGGTCGGTCGTGTTTAAAGCGTTTAGCATGGAGTAGAGAGTCGTAGATTTCCCGGAGCCGGTCGGGCCGACCATAAGAACGAGACCTCGAGGGCGAGTGATTACTTCGTCTATTTCTCGGCGCTCAGCTTCGGAGAGGCCTAGTAAGTCGAGCTTCAGGAGAGATTCGTCGAAATTAAAGAGACGCAAGACGGCGTCTTGGCCATACATAGTAGGGACGGTTTCGACGCGGACGTTTAAGATATGAGTCGAGCTAGAACGGCGGATTTCGGTCTGAATGTGGCCGGACTGAGGCTTGTTTGAGGCGGCGGAGACATTAGCGCGAGAAGAGAGTTCGCCCATCAAAACACGGTAACGGTCTTTATTGAGGTTCGCGACGGGGTGAAGAATTCCGTCGATTCGCATACGAATCCGAATTTCTTGGCGAAGGTTTTCGATATGGATATCAGAAGCCCCGAGTTTGTCGGCTTGGTCAAGGAGAAAATCGAAGACTTTTTCGGAGGAAACAGCGTTTAGAGTTTCAGAAACCTCGGCGATGGTTTCGGAGTCGCCTTCAGCGGCGATTTTAATGTCGTCGTATTTTATTTCGCGCGGAGGATCATAGCGAAGCATAAAAACGCGAAAGGCCGAGCCGGAAATCAAAAAGAAATCGACCCGTTCGCCATCTTTTTCGTAATTTTCGCGCATTTCGGAGAGGAGGTGACGCGGAGTTTGGGAGGTAATCATGAATTGGTAATGGTCGCCGTCGCCGCCTTTTTGAAGAGGGATGATGAAGTTTTTATGCATTTCTTGTTTATCAAGAACACCGAGCGTCAAAGGAATAGTCGCTTCAAAATCGCGGGTGTCGAGGTAGGGCAAGCCTAGGATATGGGCACGATTAGCGGTCGCGGTTTCTTCGTTGTCTCGACGTTTTTGTTGGAGCTCTTCCTCGTTCATGTTTATGATTATACCAAATATACTAGACTTTTGCAAAATGAAAAACTATGTTATAATGTAGAAATGAGTAAAAGAAACGCTAAAAAAGTGATTGCGAAGCTAAATCGCAACAACAATCATAAACACAGCGACAAACGTAAACATCTCCGCCATAAAGACGGTCGCTAGAGGTTTTATTGCTTACTTTCCTCGCTGAAACGGCGAGGAATTTTTTGTTTAGCGGAGAACCAAGAAAGGAAAAGGGAGCCGAGGAAGTTCCCAAGAATCGCAAGCAGTAAACTCCAATCAAACCCGCGTGAGATACCAAGAGTAATGACATTAGCGATGCAGTGTTGAAAACCGCAAAAAATAAAGAGAGGGATTCCGAAAAGTATTCCGAGAGGAGTTTTAAGTTTGTACATTTTTACGGCAAGGTACATGATTGTTCCGCAGAGAAAGGCTTTTCCGAAGAAGGAGAATGAGAAATTCCAGGAAGCGACTTTTGAGCTTGCGGCGGCGACTAGTTCGGGATCGATGAAGGAGAAGATAAGGCCAATGAAGAAGCCGGCGAGCAAATTGACGAGAAGGATAATCGTCAGGTCAAGCGGGTCAAGGCGTTCTTCGAAAAGGAAGCCACATTTTCCGGTGAAAAGATTAAGTCCGAGATAACAGACACCGAGCAGCCCGAACGCAAAGATGATTGGACCGAGGGGCGTTCCGAGCTTTAGTAAGGCATAGTCGCCAAGCGCAATCAGGAATGAAGCGGCAATAGATTTTTTTATCAGGTCTTTAATCATGGCTGGTCTTTTTTAGATGGTTATAGAAGGTTTTAACGGTTTTCGAGAGAGGAACAAGAGGGTCGTCGGTTTTAAGGTAGGCGAAAGAGCCGTGGCCGGAGGAGTTTGTTTTTGCGTAGTAACGCCAGAGAAGACCGCGTCCAAAAAGTTCAATATGACGTTCAGGATTGTCGATAGTTTCGGAGAGGAAGGACTCGAGCGTATCGAGATAATGAGCTTGTTTTGTTCTATATTTTTTGTTAAAAATATTTTCCCAAAGATTTTTTTCGGCAAAGTATTCCCAAACTTCCTCATCTTTTCCTTCGGGAGTGATTTCGTTGCCGAAGGCGTCAAATTTTTTTGCGGATTTTAGTTCTTTTTCGAGAGAAAGGAGATGCTTTTTTGTTTCTTCGAGATAATCGCGCATTAAAGAATCGAGAAGTTTTTTGAGCTCGTCATCGAGGAGTTGTTGCTTTTTTTCGGTTTCAGAAATCTCATCGTCCCAGAACATATAAATAATTATATCATACGAATTAGAAATTTACGGTTCGAATCCTAGCTCGCTGACGCTCGCTAAATAAAAAATAAGCCATAAATGGCTTCTTTTTTATTTATTGGTACCCTCGATAGGATTCGAACCTACGACACCTTGTTCCGAAGACAAGTGCTCTAATCCACTGAGCTACGAGGGCAACAAGTTAATTATAACATATCTGGAGTAATTTTTATAGTAGTGCCAGAAGAGGCATCGCCTTCAAGAACCTGGCGAGCAACAAGGTTTTCTACGGTTTTCTGAATAATGCGGCGCATTGGGCGAGCGCCCATTTTCGGATCATAGCCTCGTTCGACGAGGATGTCTTTCGCGTCTTCGGAAAGTTCGACGGAAATCTTTTGAGGCTCGAGAGTTTTGTTGACGGATTTTATGATAAGATCGACGATTTGGCGGAGTTCGGATTTACCAAGAGGAGAGAAGAGACAAATTTCGTCAAAACGGTTTAAGAATTCAGGTTTAAACTGGCCAGAATGAATCATCTCGTTAATTAGACTTTCTTTCAAGTTGGCGAGGTTTTTGCCTGATTCGACATATTCGCGAATTTTCTCTGCGCCCGCGTTAGAGGTGGCGATCAGGATTGCGTCACGAAAGCTAACTTCATGATTCCCAGCGTCGCGTAAAATCCCTTCGTCTAGAAGCTGGAGCAGAGTCGTAAGGACGGATGGGTGAGCCTTTTCGATTTCGTCAAGGAGAACAACGGAAAAAGGTTGTTTCATGACTTGGGCGGTCAAGGATTCGGAATTATCCTTCCCTTCCTCGATAAGACGAGCGACGTCAGTACTGTTGATAAATTCGTTCATATCAAGACGGATTAAGTTGTTTTCGCCATGAAAATAAACTTCAGCAAGGGATTTTGCTAGTTCTGTTTTGCCGACGCCGGTCGGCCCTAAAAATAGGAAAGTGCCGATTGGGCGGTTTTCGTTGCGTACGCCAACGGCTGCACGACGAAGCGCATCAGAAACGGTTTTAACGGCTTCGGTTTGGTCAATCATGCGCTCGTGAATTTTTTCTTCAAGATTTAGGAGTTCCTTTTTATCGGTTTCGGAATTTGCGGCGGAAAGACGAACGCCTTTGGTTTTTTCGACGGCCGACTTGACCGAAACGATAGTGACGATTTTGTTTTCGGCATAATTTGCGGAGCTTTCAAGAAGATTTAGGGCGCGCCCCGGCATAACGAGATCGTGGATATAACGTTCACTGAGCCGATAGGACTCTTTCAAAGCGAGATATTCAAAAGTAACGCCGTATTTGTTTTCGAGAGAAAGGATATTATCTTCCATGATTTTCATAGTTTCGGCTTCGTTTGCTGGATCGACAACGACCTTGTTAAGTTTATTCGCGAGGGTGGAGTTTCGGGCGGAGATTTCAAGAAATTTTTGTTCGTCCATTGTAAAGATCAAACGAAGTTGTCCGGCGTCGATAATTGGCATCAAAACATTCGAAATATCGACCGAGCCAACGCCTTCTTCGAAAAACAGCTGTGCGTTGTCAAGACAAAGAATAATGTTTTTTGCGGCGTAAGCTTCGTTAAGAACTATTGTCATTAAATTTTCGAGTTGACCACGTTCGCCGGCGGACGAAATAAGAGCGGTGGCGTCAAGAGTGTATATTTGGCGGTATTTTAATGATGAGGGGAGTTTTACATCAGCGTCCATAAGTTCTTCGGCAAATGCGTCGATAATCGTCGAGCGTCCAGAACCTTCGGGGCCGACTAGCGCGATGTTTTGGCGACCACCTTTCGAGAAGGCTTCAAGCATTTTTTGGATAATTTCGCGATGAGAGGACAAATGAATCTGAGTCTTAGGCCCACGAGAACGACGTTCGGAGATGTTTACTGCATAGCGAGACAAAGTCGGAATATAACCGAAGGAAAAATCGCGCGCAATTCCTCCGTCGCGACGGTGTTTGTTTGCGCTTTTAACGAGGCCGTAAAGATGGTTATACCAATCAACTCCATTTTTAAGGTCAGAAAGCTCGAGTTTTAGCCCCCGGAGAAATTCTTCGTGATTTGGATGGTTTGCAATAATAGCGGTAGCAAGAATACCGCCAGAAACAACTTCGGCGTCGATTTCTGCACGAATCTCTCGCGCGGTTGCGAAAACTGACGACATGTCCTCGGGAAGTTCGGAGGCGATTTTAGTCAAAAAATCTTTTGTTATGTTAAAGCGCAAACTAAGAAATTTTCCACTACGAGTCTTATAGAGTTTTCCCGAGAAAGAAACAGGAGTTGGGCTTTTTCCTAGCGCAATCATGACGTTTGCGGAGAGAATATCGTTTATATTGTCGGTTTTTCCGAGCGGAACGCGGTCGCAATCATCTTTTGCCCAAAGCCGAATCATAAAAAGAAGAGTTGATACCGCCAGGAAAATCCAGCCGACAGGAGACCGAAAAGTGAATTCGACGGCGCAGTTGGTTTTACATAATGGAGCTGAGAAAATAAAAAATACGAAGGCGAACAAACCGAAGATAATTAAAACGGTCGAAAGAATGCGAAACGGGGCGGAATTGAGGATTTTTCCAGCGCGGGCTTTCTTGGCGCGAATTGAATGAGGGTTAAAGCTATCCATTAAAACATGATTCCTTTAGAGTATAAAACAAAACAATAAACGATAAGGGCGGGCGCGAGCGGCCAAAGAACTCCACAGATAAGGCCAAGGACGGTCTGGATAATAATCACGACAGTCCCGATAACAAGAATAAAAAAACGAATAATCGCACCGATGACGCAAGATAGAAGGTAGTCAAAAAAGGCACGAATACGCGCGTCGAGCGCAAGAGAAGTTGTTTTTTCGGCGGAAATTTGACGAAAAGGAGAGAAAAAATTACTAATTAAAAGACGGATAGAGAAAAAATCTGCTGCGTTTTTTAAAGTGTCAAAAAATTTCAAGAAGTAATTTTTCAGACCACGGGTGTACCACCACTTAAAGAAGCTGATGATAAGCATAAGTTTATTATAACACACCAAGAAATCTTATGATATAATTTAGAAACAATGAACCGACGAAAAGAAATTGCTAAAACCAGCGTGGTTGGAATCGTAACGAATCTGGTTTTAGTCGGGATTAAAACGATAGTGGGACTCATTTCGGGTTCGATTTCGATTCTTTCGGATGCTTTGAACAACTTAACGGATGCGATTTCTTCAATTGTAACGATTGTTGGCACTACGGTGGCGATGAAAAAGCCAGACAAAAATCACCCCTACGGTTATGGGAAAATCGAACATCTGGCGGCGCTCGCAATCGGAGTGATTATTTTCGGGACGGGCGTTTCTTTAATTATTGATTCGGTCGAGAAAATAATTGAACCGGAAGTAGCAAGCTTTAACTTAACGATGATTTTTCTAATTATAATTGGGATTTTAATAAAGCTCTGGCTCGGGCTATTTGTACAAGAACGTGGGAAAAAATTGCGTTCAGGCGCCTTAGTTGCAAGTGGGAAAGACGCGCTTTTTGATGTTTTAGTTTCATTTTCGACATTAGTCGGAGCGGTGATAACATTGTTGTTTGGAGTGACAATTGACGGATGGATTGGACTGATAATTTCAGTACTAATCTTAAAGACGGCAATCGAGATTGCGCGCGATAACTTAGGACAGATAATTGGTGCGAGAATAGATGCTGAGTTGTCCGGAAAGATAAAGAAAGAGATTGCGAAGGATGCTGAAATTCTTGGCGTTTATGATTTGGTACTTCACCAATACGGACCGGAGACAATAATCGGTTCGGTGCATATTGAAGTTGATGATGACATGAAAGCAAGGGAAATACACGAATTGACGCGAGCTATTTCTGAGAGAGTTTTTAGAAAATATGGCGTGGTCTTGACCGTGGGGATTTATGCGAGTAATACCGGAGGCACGAAGTCCGTTTTAATGAAACAAGAGGTTCAAAGAATTGTCCAAGAGTATAAAAACATAATTGAAATGCATGGATTTTATGTCGATACGAAGAAAAAGGTTTTGTCGTTTGATTTAGTATTTAAATTCGAAGAAAAGGAAGCAGAAAGAGTGATAGCAGAAATAACAAAACGCGTTAATAAAAAATATCCGGATTATCAAATAATGATAATTCCGGATAATGATTATACGGATTAGTGGTCTGGGTGATCAGACTTGAACTGACGACCTCAGCGTCCCGAACGCTGCGCGCTACCAACTGCGCCACACCCAGATACGGTTTATATTTTATCATATTTTCTTTTCTCTGTCGATTAAAAATGCTATACTAGATTTGTATGAAAAAGATTATTTCTATAATTCTTAGCATAGCGATTGTGTTGCTTGCGTTGCCGTATTTGTCTTCTGGGACGTCGGTTTTTATGGCGAAGTGGGCGTACGATTGGGGGCTGCCAGTGCCGGTAGTAAAACTGATTTTGCTAGGAGTAGCGGCGTTGATTTTGCTTTTGATTTTTAGCCTCGTAAAAAAGGCGGTTGTGATTCTCGTTGTTGCTGTGCTTGTGATGGTCGGGCTTAACGCGCTCGGGTTATATAATATGCGGACTGACCCCAAGGATATAGTTGCGCAGATTTCTTCTACCGCATCAGATAATTCCGAAACAATTGTTGCAGCATCTAAAGAATTGTTTTATCAAGCGGTTGCATATGCGACGACTGTGAACCCCGTCCAATCGGCGATGGATTTTGCGTCAGGAGAAGATTCTTTTTGGTATATGGCGAAAAAAGATGAGGAGGTGGATTTTTCTCAAGAAATTTTTGATGGATATGAGATAAAAGAAACGAAGGAAGTTGGTGATTTTAAGGCTTATCATCTTTCGAGGATAACGGAGAAGTAGAAAAACTGTCTTTTTGTGGTAAAATAAGAGTGACGGGGTTTGGCGCAGTTGGTAGCGCGCGCGCTTTGGGAGCGTGAGGTCAGCAGTTCGAGTCTGCTAACCCCGACCAGTTTTTGCTTATGAACACTGATGTCATCGTAAGTTTTGTAAATAGCGCAGGGCCACTCGGCCCACTTGCCTATATTTTTGTCCAGATTCTTCAAACAATTATTGCGCCGATTCCTGGGAATGTGGTTGGGGCGGCGGGTGGTTTTTTGTTTGGGATTTGGGGAATTTTATGGACGACGATTGGGTCGACGGTTGGCGTTTTTATTGTCTTGTTATTGACAAGAAAATACGGCCGAAAGATTGTTATGAAGCTGACGAAGAAGAAAAGCCTAGGGAGATTTGATAAGTTAGAAGAAGACCGGGCGGGGACAATTTTCTTTCTTTTGTTCTTGATTCCGGGCTTGCCTGACGATATTGTGTCTTATGCGGCGGGGTTGTCGAAAATTCCGATTCCAAAACTCTTGGTTTTGTGGGTGATTGGAAGGATGCCGGCAGTGGTGATGACAAATTATATCGGGATGGGAATTGAAGAAGGGGCTTTGGGAAAAACTGCGATTTTGCTCGGGATTTCTGCGTTAGTTGTTGGGTTTGTTGCGATAAAAAGTAAAGAAATCATAGATTATTTAACGCGAAAACTTGGTAAAAAGTAAAAATTTTAAGCGCGGAGCGAATCTCCGAAAATTGGCTCTAGGATTGGGGGCTATTTTTTGTTAAAACGGCGAGCGAGAGGCGATTTTCTAGCGAAAAAAGAGGATTATGGGCGAGAAACTCTTCGACGGCGCGAGAGACGCCGGGGAGTTCGGAATTATTATAATCATGAACGACGACAATTCCCCGTTCAGAGAGTTTCGGAATGACGAGTTTGAGAGAAGTAACGATTGAAGAATACAGGTCGCCGTCTAGAAACGCGAAAGATATTTTTTCTGGAAGGTCTTTGGTTGGATCGAGTTCGGAAAAGAAAGCTTTTTTGATTTTTGGGAGAGGGAGATTTTGTTTTTTGAAGCGTTCGATGACTTCGCGTTTAGACGCGTAGAGCTCTCCGCTTTTAAAAGCGACGCCAGCAGGAGAAGAGTCTTCTGGCGTTTTTTCTGGAAGCCCAGCAAACGAATCGTAAAGATAAAGAGCTTTCTGAGAGTCTTTGAGAAGTTTTTGAAGAAGAAGCGAAGTGTCGCCTTTGTAACAGCCGAGCTCAACAAAATCCCCCTCGACTTTTTCGAGGAGGATTTGTTCGGCGAGTCTCAAAATCTCGGCAGTTTCGGATTTAGTGACTTGAGGAGGTTCAGAATTCATTAGTTCAGGCTTCGAATTCACAGTCACATTTATCGTCGCCATCAAGAATAACCTTAGCGCGACGAATCATTTCTTCGAACTCGTCAGTGCGAATGACATAAATAGGCTTCGATTCTTTTTTGGCGATGTTTTCGTGACGGTTTTCAAGCTCAGAATCGTTCTTTTCGTTATCTAGCTCAAAACCGAGGAAGCTGAGTTTTTGAGCAATGCATTTCCTGATTTCCGCCGAACGTTCGCCTATTGTCGCGGTAAAAACGATGGCATCGACGCCGCCGAGAGAAGCCGCCATACGACCGAGTTCGGTTTGAATTCGATAGACGAACATAGCATGGGCAAAAGTCGCGCGTTCGTCACCTTCGTCGCGAAGACGGATGATTTCACGCATGTCGTCAGTTTCTCCAGAAACACCAAGAAGACCGCACTTTTTGTTAAGGTATTGTTCAAGATCTTCGTCGTCGGTAATTTTTTTAGCACGTTTAATCGCGAGCGCGGCGGCAGGGTCGAGCGAGCCAGACCGAGTCGACATCATGACGCCTTCGAGCGGGGTATATCCCATGGTTGTATCATGAGACTTTCCTTTATAAACGGCAGTTAAGGAGGAACCCGAACCTAAGTGGCATACAATAAGTTTTTCCGGAAGGATATTTTCGCGAGTCATATAGTTGACGATTGAGCCAACGGACAGACCGTGAGCGCCATAACGTTTAATCTCAGCCTCGTCGGCAAGGTCTTTGTCGATTGCGTAGTATTTCATGAGGTCGGGACGATCGGCGTGGAATGAAGAATCGGAGATGGCAATAACGGGAGTTCCCTTGAATTCTTTAACGAAAGCTTCGATTTCGTTCGCAACGACAGGAACATGGAGAGGAGTGCGCTTTTTGGCGATTTCGAGGTTTTTTAGGCACTCTTTGTCAACGAGATGGTCTTCTGTGAAGTATTCTCCCGTCGCAACAATTCGGGCAAGAATTGCATCGATTTTTGAAACTCCGCCGAGATAACCCTCTTCAGTTAGGATTTTGTTTAGGGCGCCAACGGTTGAATTTAGGTTAGGAAATGTCTCTTTGAGTTTTTTCTTTGTTTCGTCAGCTCGCTTTAGCGTACAAACAACTTTTTTTCCTTCAAATTCGAAGTGGAGGGAGCATAAAAGCTCATCTTCGCGATAGAGCGCATATTTGCGTGAACTCGAACCTGGATTTGTAATCAAAATTAAGCGTGGGTTTTTCATATAACTCCTTATCAGAAATTCTGGGGTTATTATATACTATTTTTTAGATTTTTTCGAGGATTTAGAGGAGTTTTTCGAGGACTTTGGTTTTACGACTTTTCCTTCTTTGATTGCTGGAGCTTCTTTCGAGGGTGAGGATTTTGCTTCTTTTATGTTTTTCGAGACCATAAGGAGGCCAATAAACCATGCGACAGCATAGACGACAAGAACGGCGCCGGTAAGACGAGCGAGTTGGTCAGGGACGATAAATTGTCCGGAAACACAAAGGATGCCGACGAGAAGACCAATAACCGGCCAAATATAAGAACCGAGTTTTAAGCCGAGTTTTTGACGCGAATCATAGAGGTCAACAATCGCTGTCGCGCTTGTTAAGATAATATAAAAACCAATGATAAAGGAGATTGCGCCCTTTATAAAATCGGTTCGAAGAATCAGAAGAATCCCGATAATGAAGCTTAAAATAATGAAGAAAAGCGAAAGCGAACGTCGTTCTCTCGGCGAAGCAGTAATAAAACGCGCGAGGCCTAAAATTGAATATAGGAGCGCGAAACCGCCGAGGATAATCGCGATTATATCTGTAACTTCTTCGGCCCAGATAATTAAACAGATACCGACACAAAAAAGCGCAAGACTTCCCACGATTTTGTCGGTGGTGATTTTATATAATTTTTTTCTATTCATCATGCTTTTATTATAGCATATAAGCTTATGATTTTGAGCTTAAATGCCAATGATTTCCATATTCGCATTTATAAACAGAAAGGTTCCCAGGAATATTATGGTCGAATTCGGCGACGCGAGCAGCGACTTCAGCTTCGTCGCGAGTTTTATAACAAACTTTTTTCGCGTCGCCAACCCAACAATATTCCGGTTCAAAATTTTTTAGCTTGTTGACGTCAAAATGGCGGGACATTCTAGAAATAGTAGGGATTATTTATCGACAACTTCGCCTTCGACAGCGTCATCATCTGAACCAGCTTCGGCGGCGGATTCTGAGGTCGAACCTGCTGTACCGTTTTCTGTAGAAGCGGATTGATAGAGCTTCGCACCAATTGGCATGATACGGTTATCGAGTTCTTTGGCGGCTTCTTCGAGTTTGTCTTTCTCGGCAGAATTATCGTTTAGAACCTCTTTTGCGGCATCGCAGGCTTTCTTGATTGTTTCTTTATCTTCATCAGAAATTTTGTCTTTATATTCTTCGGGCATTTTTTCAAACTGATAAACTTTGTTCTCAAGAATATTGCGTGCGTCGATAGCTTCGCGTTTCTTTTTATCTTCGTCAGCATGAAGCTCAGCTTCTTTTTGGGCTTTTTCTATATCTTCTTTCGACATGTTGCCGGAGTTTTGGATAGTAATTGACTGTTCTTTGCCAGTCCCTTTGTCTTTTGCGGTAACGTTAAGAATGCCGTTTGCATCGAGATTAAAGGTAACTTCGATTTGAGGGATGCCACGAGGAGCAGGGGCAATTCCGTCGAGAATGAAGCGACCAAGAGATTTATTATCGGTGGCCATTTCGCGTTCGCCTTGAAGGACATGGATTTCTACCTGAGGTTGGTTGTCGGCAGCAGTAGAGAAAATCTGGGACTTTGAGGTTGGGATGGTGGTGTTGCGGTCGATAAGTTTCGTGCAGACGCCACCCATGGTTTCTATACCGAGAGAAAGCGGAGTAACGTCGAGTAAGAGGACATCCTTAACATCGCCTTGGAGAACGCCAGCCTCAATGGCAGCGCCAACTGCGACAACTTCGTCTGGGTTTACGCCCTGCATAGGGTCTTTGCCGAAAATAGATTTAACCTTTTCGACAACAGCAGGCATACGGGTCATACCACCGACCATAACAACTTCGTCAATATCTTTCGTGTCGAGTTTAGCATCTTTAAGGGCTTTTCTAACTGGATCTTCAAGACGGTCGAGAAGGTCTTTAACAAGTTCCTCGAGCTTGGCACGAGTTAAGGTATATTCAAAATGTTTCGGACCATCAGCATCCGCAGTCAAGAATGGAAGGTTGATTTCTACTTCTTTCGCAGAAGAGAGTTCCTTTTTTGCTTTTTCAGCTTCGTCTTTGATGCGTTGCATTGCGGCGGGTTCTTTTTTGATGTCGATGCCGGATTCTTTCTTGAATTCGTCGCAAAGGAAATTGACAATCATGTTGTCGAAGTCTTCCCCGCCGAGGTGGGTATCTCCGTTTGTGGATTTTACCTCAAATACACCGTCACCAAGTTCAAGAATAGAGACATCGAAGGTGCCGCCGCCTAGGTCGAAGACAGCAATTTTTTCATTCTCGTTTTTGTTCAAGCCATAGGCAAGAGCAGCCGCAGTTGGTTCAGGGATAATTCTTTTAACTTCGAGACCAGCAATTTTTCCAGCATCTTTTGTCGCCTGACGTTGAGAGTCGTCGAAGTAGGCTGGGACGGTGATAATGGCTTCAGTAACTTTTTCGCCAAGAAACGCTTCGGCGTCTGCTTTGATTTTTGAAAGAATCATAGCAGAGATTTGTTCTGGAGTGTATTCTTTCTCATCCATTTCTACAGCAACGCCAGAACCTTTTTCGACGATGCTATACGGCATAATTCCGAGGTCTTTTTGTACTTCTTTGTCTGAGAATTTACGACCGATTAAACGTTTGATGCCATAAATCGTGTTTTTTGGATTTGTAACACGTTGTCGTTGAGCAACTTTCCCGACAAGACGTTCGCCCTTTTTAGTAACAGCAACGACAGAAGGCGTAGTGCGGTCGCCTTCAGCGTTCGTGATAACTTCTGGCTTCCCAGCAACCATATATGCAAAGGCAGAGTTTGTGGTTCCGAGGTCAATTCCAATGATTTTTGACATATTCTTTTATCTCCTTTTTTATGCTTATTTTAGCAATCTTTAGAGATGAGTGCTAATTTCTGTATCCATAGTAACAAACTAGCACTCGTTTGTCAAGAGTGCTAAAATACAAAAATCCCCCAGAAATTTGGGGGATTTGTTTATACTCGGAATTATTTCGAGGAAGGAAGTTGAGTGTATTTTGCTCCGCCAAAACCAAGAATCATTTCGAAGATAGGTTCGAGAAGAATCAACCCAATCGCAAAGCCAATGCCTTTATGGAAGGATTTAGCGAGTTTTACTTGCATAACGATATTTAGGAAGAACTGAGCACCAGGGACAATAGTCAAGAAGCAAAGCATAGGTTCCATGTTCAAAATCTGGAGCATGGTATATGCGTTGTAAATTGGGATTAGACATTTCCAGCCGTCTTTACCAGCTTTTTTGAAAATCTTCCATTCGGCAATGATAGTAAGAATAACCCAGGCACCAATCAAGAGGAACATAAAGAAAATGAAGAATGCGCTAATTGCACCGGCTGTGCCTACAGCTGCAGCAGTAGCTGGAGCATCGTAGCTGTATGAATAATTATAATAAGAAGGAGTGCTGTACATTTTTATTCCTTTTTTAATGTATTATCTAGTTTAATTTTAACTTAAAAGTAGTTATTTTGCAAGTTTTTTTGCCGCGCTATGAACGAGTTCTGACCAGGAGGAAGAGGCGTGGGGCGTCGAGGCGAGCTGAGTAATAGTGAATCTATGGCGGACAGCGACAGCAACTTCTTGGATGACGAGCTCCGAAGAAGGGCAGACGATTGTTGCGCCGAGTAATTTGTTCTTATGGTCAGCAATTAACTTAATAAAGCCAAAACGAAAGTCGAAAATATTCGAAGCCGAAATCGATGAGAGCGGAAGAACGGCTTTTTTGGACTTAATTCCCTTTCTAACGCAATCGTCTTCGGTCAGGCCAGTTGCAGAAATAGATGGGAAAGTGTTCGTTACGCGAATAAAGCCTTCGTAGTTTCGGAGGTTCTTTTGTTTGTTGGCGACGTTTGAAGTGGCAAGAGCGCCTTCGTATGCTGCGCGTTCGGGAGATGACTCTCCGCCAATACAATCACCGGCCGCAAAAATGTGTTTCATGGAAGTTCGAAGCATGTCGTCGACGATTATGCCAGATTTAGAGTATTCTACGCCTGCGTTTTCGAGGCTTAAGTTGACGTTAGGGGCATAGCCGGTTGCAAGAATGACCGCGTCGACTATAATGGATTTTTCTTGACCTCCGCGAAGGAAGACGACTTTTTGACGAGTTTTTGAGTCTTTTACTGGTTCAAGGGCAACAATACGGGATTGGGTCAAAACTTTTATACCTAGCGATGATTCGAAGTACTGATTTATGAGCTGACCAACTTCTTCGTCTTCTTTTGGGAGCAAGCGACCTGATAGTTCACCAATCGTGACTTCGGCGCCAAGTTCGGAAAAATAATTTGCTAGTTCGCAACCAGTTGAACCGCCGCCGACGATAAAAACAGACTTCGGGATACGAGGAAGATTTAAAGCTTCATCGGGCGTAAAACACGTCGTGGATTCAACGCCAGTAATGTCCGAACTCGAAGGTTTTGCGCCGGTTGTAATGATGAATTTTTGGGCGGCAAGAATTTGATTCCCGACAGCAACTTCGTACGGAGAAAGAAAAGCGGCAAAGCCTTTAAAACAGGCGATTTTAGCGGATTCGAAATCCTTTTTTGAATTTGCTCCTGCACGACGAGAGGCAAAGGACTTCCAATTCTGAACTGTTGGGTAGTTATAGCGAAGGGTTGACGAGGAGATCCCAAAACGAGAACCTTGACGAGCTTGAGCGAAAAGATGCGAGAAATGAAAAATGGATTGACTTGGGATGTCATAGGCATTCAGAGAGGAGCCGCCCCATTTTCCAGATTCAATCAAAGCGACTTTTTGACCGCTGGCGGAAGCTGAAAAAGCGGCCGAAGCGCCAGCAAGACCCGAACCGATTATGATTATATCGAAGTCAAATTTTTTTCCCATACTAAATTAGTTTGTCACGGTGTTGATAAAGAAATGCGAGATCCGTCGAATATTTATCAAGCTCGTGACTTACGACCCTTTCTAAATCGCTTTTGGTTATTATATCGCGATTCTCTAGCCAAGTCAAAACGGCTTTTAGGACTTTTTCGATGATGAGGTTTGTGGAACTTTCTGGGAGGCCGAGCGAACGAGATTCTTTTTGTAGCTCTTCGGTTAGCGCTTCGGGGCTAAAAGTTTGTTTTTTCATATTTTATCTCCCATCAAGAGAAAAGTAAGGATAAAAGTCGCCAGAATTAGATAGGAAAGCCCAGTAATTACACGGAAAAATGATTTGTTTTTTAGTCGCCATCGTTGAATATCAGCGAGATTTTTCCCAGTTCTGATGGCAATTCTTAAGATGATAAGCGGAAGAACTGAGACAAGAACGAATCCAACAAGCGCAATAACCTGATAGCCTGGTTCAAGGATTAAAATGCTGTTTCCAGAAAGAAGAAAAAGCGGAGCGGTAAAAACAATTTCTGAAAGCACGGTGAGAACTCCGAGCGAAAAGCTTTCGGAATTGTCATGAGTTTCTTTTGCGCGTTGGTTAATAAATTTTGTAATTTTTCTCGGGAGCCAAAGCTCTGTTGAATTTTTTCTTTTGTAATAGAAAAACCAAGAAAAAATTCCGAGAACAACGAGGTAGCTAGTCAAGACGACTAGCGATACATTTGTGAAAGTTCCAGACACCGTAAGAGCAAAAATAAGAAAACAGCTAGCTGAAAGGAGAAGAAAGAACATTAGTGTTGATCCGGAAATAAAACTCGAGATAAGCGTTCTGGTTTTTTTCGGGATTTTCTTGCCGAGGGACGCATGATAAAGAAGCAGAAGAGTGCCGAGCGGAAGCTGGAGAAGCGCAACAATTAAACTCGAGAGAAAGATGATTCCCAAATAAATCATTTCGTTCATGATTATATTATAGCATAACTATTGTTTTAAAAACTAATTATGCTTGCAGTGAAAAAACTTGGCGTGATAGAGTTTAGCTATGAAAAAGTTGAGGTATGCTTATTTAGGACTATGTCTAGCTTTAGTGACCGGGGTAATGGGGCCGGGTTATCTCGTGTTTGCGGAGGAGATGACTCCGATTACAGACTATTTGGAGGTTGAGGACGAATCCGAAGAAGACGATCTTGAAGAAGTTGATGAAGAGGACTCAGATTCGCTGGAGCCAACGACTGAGAATCCAGAAGATTCTGAAGACGAGGAGAATGATTTTATTTCTGAAGAGATTAAAGAAAATGTTTTTATAAAAAGTTTTAATCCCGGATTTTCGTCAGAGGGAGAGTTTTTCGAACTTTTGAAACTCTCAAAAAACAATATTTCGCTCGCCGGCCTTACGGTCCTTTATGTAACTTCTTCTGGAAGGGAGTATGTTGTCTACGACTTTCCAGAAACAAGTGAGATGGTCGGCGAGTCTCTCCTTATGAGGTTAGCAAGCTCGGATGAGGTGGCTGGGGTTGAAGATTATCACGAGGTGGCAGATGCGACATATACGCGAAACATGTCGAGAAGTAAAGGGCGGATAAAATTGGTTTATGAGGAGGAGACGATAGATACTTTATGTTGGGGGCTAGATGATGACGATTGTTTTTCGGGATTTAATGCAAATAAGCCGACGACACTCGTTCGTGATTTGAGCGCAGAAGAAGTCGAAGATTCATTCGTGCATACTGCAAATTATGTGCCGACTTATGACCCAGAAAATCCAGGGTTAGTTTTTCATGAAGTGCCAGAGGAAGTTGTCGAATCGAAATGCAAGAGTTTAGAATTTTCAGAGATTTTAACTTATTTTGAAAATTCAAATACAGAACAGTTTATCGAACTGTTTAATCGAAGTGAAGAGCGAGTCGAAATGACAGGATGTTTTATTCGATATAAAAACAAAAACTATGCGCTTTCGGGAGAGATTGGAGCAAATTCGTTTCGTGCTATATATAATATAGCGGAGTGGGGGCTAAGTTTAACAAAAAACCCAACGTCTTCAAATTCTTTAGAAATAATCGATACGACGGGAGAAACTGTTGATAAGCTTGTTTATTCGAGTGGTCAGAAAAAAGGTGTTAGCCTTGCGATGATAGGCTTTAGCGCCGATGGAACGGAGAGATGGGTTCAGACTTATAATATAACGCCGAACGCAGAAAACATTTATCAACAGTTTAAGACTTGTCCGATTGGGAAAGTAATTAATCTTGAAACCGGAAATTGCGTAAACGAGACAAGTTTAACCTCGACTCTTGCAGCTTGTCCGGAGGGAAAATACCGAAACCCGCTGACTGGGAGATGTAAAAGCTACGCAACGACAGCGAGTGCGGAGTTGAAGCCTTGCGCAGAGGGATATGAAAGAAATCCTGATACGGGAAGGTGTCGAAAGATAAGAAATAATGACGGGGCGGATTATGCTCTTGAGCCGGAAACTTTTGAAGAAAAATCGGAGTTTG
This sequence comes from Candidatus Saccharimonadota bacterium, assembly GCA_017406405.1. GTDB lineage: Bacteria > Patescibacteriota > Saccharimonadia > Saccharimonadales > Saccharimonadaceae > Nanosyncoccus. Next base: position 32,722 of record JAFQYO010000003.1, on the reverse strand, counting down.
TCGCAATCTGGGCAATAATAATCGTTATTGTTGTTGGGATATTATATATTATTTTTCAATATCGAGAAGAAATAGCTGGCCTCTTTAAGAAAAAGAAGGAATAAACAAAAATGGCGGTAAATTGGGGGGGCAATTCACCGCCGTTTTTGGAGGCGAGAGTTCGTCTCTTTCTAAAACAACATGGTTGCGGGGGTTCGATTTGAACGAACGACCTTTTGGTTATGAGCCAAACGAGCTACCAGGCTGCTCTACCCCGCGATATGTTGTATATTCTATCGCACTTTCGTTGTTTTGTCAATAACTTTTATAAGTTGTCGCTATTTGCGCAGTCTCTCGACGTTACACCGTCGGTTATCCAGCAGTTTTTAGTCACGTAGAAGTTTTTGTTAATAGAGGATTCGCTATCGCCAGTGGCTAGCATGGCGAATTCGGGGAATGGGAAGTAAATATCATTAAACTCTACTCGAGATTCGACGCGAGAGTATATGTCGTTGGCGCGACCAGTCGAGTCCACAGCAATTTGAACGTTGTCGAATTTTGCAACAGCTGAAGAACCGTCGGCATTTTTACAGTCACCACGAACGGTGTCCGTATCGACACAAAGTTGGACGGAGAAATCAGTAGTCGGTTGGCCGTATGGTAAGTTGAGAATTAAGAAGAAAGTTTCAGGATTTCGACGGGGAGTATTTGCGCGGAGTTCCGGCGGAAGGCCCGGGGTTTCGATTGTGTCGGGAAGTTCTATACTTGTGACACATCCAAACTCTTCTGATAACCCGGCCTCACAGTCTATTCTCTGGGGGGTGTTTTCGGTTGTATGATCATTTGAATTAACGATAACTCCTTGATTTATGTGTGTAATTCCAGAATCTGATGGCGTAAGGAATACACCGCCTCGGTTTGTTTTGCCGTCTTTTGGAGCTTCGAAGTCAGATAAGAGATAACGCCCGTCAGTTTGAATGATTTGAGCGGAAATAGTGGGCGGAGTCGGAACGCCATCCGCGAGCGAAGTGAATTCGCTTTTGTTTGCATAATTATATTCGCTGCGATCGCCATTATTATCTGAGAACCAAGAAATCTGAATTCCGGTGATGTCATTAGCTGTGTATTCGTACGGTCTTAATGGAATTACACGAAGGGTAGTTTCGGACGAAAGAGACGAACGATAATCATAGGTGATGTTGTTGAGGAGGACGCAAGTATACGCTTGGACGGTGTCGATTTTTTGAGAGGAAAACTCTTGAACAAGAACCTCTTCGCTCCCCGAAGAAGAGATACGGCCGAGAGCTTTAGCGACCGAATCGCAGTCAGGCTTATTGTTAGAATTGTCGTTAGATTCATTTCGAGAATTAGCGAGGCTATTATCGATAATACTGACGATATCGGTCGGACTTTCGCAAGTTGCGAGGCGGGGATTTTGTTTACATTCATTGTATTTTTTCAGGGCGACTTTTGCGTCTTCGACGCCAGCTAAGGCAGCATCATAGGCGGCTTGAGATAGTTCGTCCGAAAGGGTTTTTGCGGATTCGTTAATAATGATTCGGATGAAAGCGACCGTAATTACGCTAAAAAGCAAAGTAGCGATAACCACGACGTAAATTGAGGTGGCGCCAGTTTTAAATGTTTGGTTTGTTTTCATGTTTTCTCCTTATACTCCTGAAGCTTGAGTTCCAAAGTTAAATTTGTTAATTGCACAATAACTAAAATCTGAGTTGAAGGTGTTCGGGCTTTCACAATAGTTTGACGAGGTCATGATATTTACGCCTCCGTTGATAGTACCGAGAATAAACGAACCTGAGAAGAATAATTTGTTTGTAACATCATATTGAGCCGGAGGGAAGATAACGAAATCATAAAGGGCGAGAGAAGCGTCGGATTTAGAGAGAAGTTCAACCGGAGCTTCATTAAGGTTGATCGGGATCTCAAAGCCGTACGCCACGCTACTTTCCCCGCTGATCTGACGAGGCGATAGATATTCTGATGGAGATGGATAGACGATACTATCATCGGTCGAATAAATATTCCAAGCACAAGTTGAACGAGTCGGGTCTTCAAATTTAATTAGTTTGAAATCGCTCGGGGCAGTTCCCTCTGTGTCTCCAACTTTATATTTAACTCTTAAGGCGCGGGAGGAAAGGGGCGAGCCATCTTCCGAACGATATTGGTCTCCGAATAGATAACCAGTGTTCCAAATATAAGTGTATTTTCCAGTGCAAAATACTCCTCCGAGAGGGACGGTTTTCTTATTATCTTGTTTGCCGCTGGTGATAATCACGTCTGTATAGTATTGTTGATAAACTGAAAATGAACCGCCGTTTGATTCGCAATTTGTCCTCGAAACACTTCCGCTTGGATAACGATCGCAAAATGCGGATATTTTAGCCGGGGGAGAAGCTTGGATAGAGTCGACAACATCTTCAATTAGGTCGCTGCCGACTTGGTTAATGGTTTTAATGGCGTAACCTTTTCGATAAAGGGAAATTATTTCGTTAGTGATCAGTGTAACCGTAATGACTAGGACAGAAATAAAAGCAATTGCGAAGGAAAGTTCGATAAGTGTAAAGCCGTGTTTGGTTGTGATATTTTTTTTCATGCAGGCTCCTCTAACTTTCTCCCGGGAAGTTACCAGAATATTTTTTATCCAAGCACTCATTATTATCGGAGTCTAAGGCAAGTTTTTCTATGAATGAAGAGTTCGAGGCGTTTTCGTTTATTAAAACTTCGAAACGTCGTTCATAATTATTGTCTGGGGAATCAACACAGAACGCAATTTGATATGTGTCCATAAGCATAAGGAGAGTATTAAATAACCCTGTTTTATTTTCACCGTTAGCTAAAGCGTTGCGGAAAGAAAGATAAGGAAATGGCGCTGTCGGAGCAAACCATACACTAAAGGTGCGGATGCTCCCGGAACTTGGAGAACGCACGACAAGGATTGCTCCGTGTTTAGCTTCGCCTTCTTCGTCTTCTAAAACTCCTTCCCACGGGAGAACGAAGGAAGATTCTTTGAAAAATGTGTTCTTCCCGTCAGCATAGCTAAGAACATTCGCATTCAATTTTTGGAGACTTTCAAGAATGTTAGAGTTGGTTAGTTCGGAGGAGTTTACTGCATCTCCAATTACGTCGTAGGAATAGATGGTGTGGATGTCGGTGTCTGGGTCGCCAACGATAATCAGTTTCCCATAAACGGCTTTGTTTGTTCTTCCGGCATCTTCACCGCTGGGTTTAGAACTTGGGATTTTGTCGTTTGACACGTTTAAGACGTCAGAGTAAACCCCGCGGAGGTATTCCGCAAAGCTATTTACGGTGTCGTTGTAGCGCTGGCGAGAGATAGAGACGTTTGAGCCGATAACAAGCCCAAGCATTAAAAATCCGGTTAGAGCAAGAAAAAGACTCACTTCGATAAGCGTAAAACCCTTTTTTACGACCTTCATGGTTATGATTATAAACAATTTTTATGTTTTTTACAACAAAAAATCCCCGTTTAGGGGATTTTTTGGACTATGTTTAGGCGCGAGCAAAATGTGCAAAAGCGCGGTTGGCCTCGGCCATACGGTGACAATCTTCTTTCTTTTTGAAGGCGGCACCAGATTCGTTATAGGCGTCGATAATTTCCATTTCAAGGCGCTTTGAATAAGGCATGCCCTGACGAGCGCGAGCGGCTTGGACAAGCCAGGTGAAAGCGAAATGTTGTTGGCGATGACCAGAAATCGGAAAAGGGATTTGGTAGTTCGCGCCGCCAACACGACGAGATTTGACCTCGAAATCCGGAGAGACGTTTGCGAGGGCTTTTTCAAAAACTTCCACAGGGTCTTCAGAATTAAGTTTTTTCGCGGCACCTTCGAGCGCAGCGTAAACTGCACGTTCGGCAGCTTGTTTCTTTCCATCGAGCATGGACTTGTTGATTAGGCGTTGAACGAGAATAGATTGGTATTTGCGGTCGGGAGAAACTTTTCTCTCGAGAGATTTTGTAGTCTTTCTAGGCATAGATTATTTCCCCTCCTTCTTTGCGCCGTATTTTGAACGACCTTGTTTTCTACCCTGAACGCCTTGAAGGTCAAGCGTACCTCGGACGACGTGATAGCGAACACCCGGGAGATCAGGGACACGGCCACCACGAACAAGCACGACTGCGTGCTCTTGAAGGTTATGACCTTCGCCGCCGATATATGCCCAAACTTCTTGGCCATTTGTCAGGCGGACACGCGCAACTTTACGAAGCGCAGAGTTCGGTTTTTTCGGGGTTTTAGTAGTAACTTTAATGCAGACGCCTCGTTTGAGCGGAGCGGCTTGGTTATAATAGCGCGTTTTGAGCGTATTGACGATAGAACCGAGAGCCGGAGCTTTCGACTTTTTGGAAGCCTTTTTACGAGGCTTACGAATCAGCTGGTTGATTGTTGGCACAGTAAAAATTATCCTTTTAGGTTATTTATTGGTGTCTTTCGGAGTACAGCAATACCTCAAGACATGAAACTCTTGGTGCTATTATACTCTATTTTTATCTTTTTGACAAGATTTATTCTAAGGCTACATCGCGTTTCGAAGTTCCATGGCGCGAGCACTGTATTCTTCAAGCTTCTCTGTGTCGCCACGACCCTCAGCGAGACGAGCCATAATGTTGTAATAGCGATATGCTTCGTCGTTAGTAAGAGTGGCAACGTCAAATGAATCCAAAATGCCCTGAGCTTGGTCAAAATCTTCAATCGCAACGTAGAAACTCGCTAAGTTAATCTTTGCATCGAAGCTGTCTTCGGAATTTGTGGCGGAATCAATCGCGGCTTGCTTTTCTGCGACGTATTCTTCAACGCTCTGTCCTTCTCCGGTTTCTTCGGGCGTTCCTCCAGGAATAAGGATCTCTGAAGGGGTTTCTTCCTCAGGAATTCCTCCGGACGATTTAAAGATGTTGTCCCAGTTTTTTACAAGAAAGAAGATACCGACACCGAGAGCGATAACTGCGACTACGGCGCAGATGATGATAATAAGACGCTTATTCTGTTTTTCGTCAGTTCGACGAGGCTGTTTTTGAGGTTTTTCTGGCGTCGAGACAGGGACGGGGGGGATAGGGGAGGTGTCTTGCGCCGTAATAATCGGTTCACTTTTTTCCATGGTTTAAGTATAACCGATTTTATAGTTTCTTTCAAGGTTTATGCGCCAAATAAAAATGACATCCATTGAGAGAAATTTGACGGTTCGGCGGCTGTTTCGTTTTCTGGGGAGGATTTGTATTTATTTTTAGCGGTTTCTGAGTTTTCTGGAAGGTAAACTAGATTTTCTCCCTCGAGTTTCTTGTCTTCTTTTGCGCGAGCGGAAAGTTCTTGGTATTCGGCGGAGCGATAATAATCATTTTCTAGCTCGATAGTTTCGATTTCTAGGTGGAGAAGTTCGAGCTCACGACGTTTTGTGGTGATTTTTTGAGAAAGTTCCCAGTTTCTAGACATGGCGGAAATTGAGCTATAAGTCCAAAAAAGACAAAGAATGACAGCGATAAAGAATACGACATTATCAAATGAAAAATAATCATGTTTGATTCTATAATAAAACCGACGAAGACGGGTTTTTAGTTTTTGCATGGTTATGCTTATTATAACATTTTCTATACATTTTGACAGATTTTGGTATAATAACTGGAGTGGGGGCATAGCTCAGTGGTTAGAGCAGTCGGCTCATAACCGATTGGTCGCTGGTTCGAACCCAGCTGCCCCCACCAGATTGTCTAAGATTCGGCATTTTCGCCGATTTTTTAGTAGTAGGTTTCTATTAAGTACCTTGCAGGTTCTAGGGTGCAATTTTGTACCGATTTTGCAAAAAAAATGGGGCAAAAGTTACTGTTTCGCCCCTGTTAAAACGTCTGTTAATATCCTAAACAATTTGGTCTAAGTTTTTTATGGCCAACATGAACCTAATTACTGAAATCGGCTCTATCTTCTGGTTGGTATTGGAATTTCCTTGCAGTTCTGTTTTCTACATCCACTAAATAAATCGTATACGAGAATGGAACTTCTCCATGCCCGCCATTCTTTTTACAATGGTAAAGAATTTCTATTGGGATTTCCTTACTAAGATCTATTCCAATAGTTTCGCCGACGATTTTACCACGATAAACTGGATCGTGATATGTAGTGTAAAACGATTCGCATTGATTTTTATTTGTAACCCAACCGAGAGCATTTTTGCTTGTTTCGGGTAGCTCATTTGCTTTTTCGCTTTCCTCTATCGGGCTCAAAATCGAAACCAAATCAAATTCCTTTATAGAATTTGTGCTACCCAATGAATTCATATCCATAATATAATACTTTCTTTCATGCGTAGCTAAAAGATGTTGGCCATCTTCTGCACGCATATCATACATCAAACGATATCTTTGGTCTGAAAATGACAGATTATCATTGATAAACCTGATGTTTTGAGGAAGAGATGCATCAGTATCGGAAATGGTAATGGTATTATCTGAATTATTTATTTGTATCTTTTCTGTTTCTAATTCCGTAATTGCTCCATCGCGATTTTCAATTTGAACTTTCAAATCTGAAATCTGGTTATCTTTTTGAGAGCTCTGCATCATACCATAAACACCAAACCCAATACCACAAATCGCCACGACACACGCAATCGCAGTAGCGATTTTTAGACCATTTCCATTTTTTTGCTTATTTTCTATCATTGGCGCTACTGGTACACCAGTATCTGCATTTTGCTCCATTATATTTCCTTTCTAAAATTCTTATGTTTCCATTATAACACGACTAATTTTTTAGAATACATTCCTTGTAAATTGTTAATGCCTCCCAATTCGCCCCCCACCAAGCAGTCAAAGATGGTCCCGTCAAGAATATTTCCAGATGACTTGTCGATTAGACTTCCGTCGGGATAGGCGATCACGTTCCACTCGTCGATGTATTTAGGGTAGCTAGCTGTTAGCCTTTCTGGCGCACCTAATCGTACCGTAATTTCCGTTTCTTTTTCTGGATAGAAGTAGATTATTGGTCTAGCGATTACATGTTGGTCTATGGAACAACAATCATCATAGGACGTCCTATTAGAAAAAACATCCAAATGATTATAACATTTGAAAAATAAAGAATCCTGAAAAAAACAAAAACCCATTTCGTGCAAAGGTCGAGCGAAATGGGTTTATACCTAAATAAATTATCGACGTACTAACAAACTAGGCTTTTTTCTTCAAGGTCAAGAAACCGTTGCGAGGGTTTTCGTTAACTTCTCGGTCACTAGGAAGGTCGCAAGGGGTACCTTTTCCACCATTAGCATCTTTCGTGAAGAAATAAATCGTCTGAGGCTTGCCACCGCGGAGCGTAACTTCGGTCTTGTGAAGATAGTATTTTACGCCTTTGCTGTTAGTATGTTCATAAGCCATTAGCTTAATCCTCCTTTAGTTATTGTAGTTTTATCTTATTATTGTTCGACAGGGGTGTCAAGGGGTTTTAAGAGTTTTTCATAATAATTAAGGTTATCTCAAGACATGCCCAGATAAGGAAGCGTATAAAAATTACAACACCTAGGATAAGCGTGATAATAATGACAAAGCCAGAGAGACAAGGAGCCCAAATTGGAGAGACAAATTCTCGGCGATAAAGATCTGTCGACGGAATCGAAGCTGCGACGGTTCCATCGGTCGTGGCCGTCGCGGGATATTTAGCGAGCTCATCCGTAAAACATGAAAGATATTCGGAGCTATTCCAGGCCCAGCCGTTTGCGATTGCGCGAGGGCGGCAGACGGCGGAAGCGGCGGCGTAAATGTTTCCGTTAGGGTTCGAGTCGTCAATTTCCGCTTCGGCGGCACGGTTGATTGCCGCGGTAGCGTCACGAAGATAGTTGTTTTCTAGATAAAAAACTCCTGTTCCGAATTCGAGCTTACGAACACCGTTTTCGTCGACGACATTCACGACGATATGATTTAAGGTGAACTTTTGGAGTTTAGTCAAATCTTCAGCAAGGGCTTCAGAGTTCCCTTCTTTATCGGCGACAAGGACGGCATCGCGAAGTTTGGTCATTTTTATATGGTCGAATCGAAGAAGAGTTGCGGAAACAAAAAGCAGAAGAATAAAAATGAGGAGAAGTTGCCAGTTTTTGACCTCTCGAAGCTTACGAAGATGGCGTTTAATTTCGTTTTTCTTGTTTCCACCCATAAGTTCTTATAATTATATCACAAGTAGAGTATAATAAAAATATGAGAATATATATTTCTGGAATATCTGGGACGGCGATGGGGCCGCTTGCTTTAATGGCGAAGGAAGCTGGGTTTGAAGTTTTAGGGTCAGATTTAGCGGAGGGGGCCGTGACGGAAGAGCTGAGAAAAGCGAAAATTAACATTTTTATCGGAAAACAGAATGGGGATTTTCTAGCGAAAGAATATGAGAAGAAAAAACTTGATTGGTTTGTTTATACTTCGGCTTTACCAAAAGACCATGCTGAGCTTATGCTTGCAAAAAAGCTCAAGATGAAGGTCTCAAAACGGGACGAATTTATTGCATTTTTAGTGAAAAAACTAGGCCTAAAAATGATAGCGGTTGCTGGAACGCACGGAAAAACGACGACAACAGCGGGAATTGTATTCTTGTCCTCGAAACTCGGGTTGCCGGTTTCTTGGCTGGTTGGGACGACGCTCGGGTTTGAGGAAGCGGGAAAATATGTGCCGGGTTCAAAGTTTTTGATTTATGAAGCTGACGAATATGACCGGAATTTTTTATATTATCATCCGTTCTTATCAATAATTCCCTCCGTGAGCTATGACCATCCGGATATTTATCCGACGGAAGAGGATTATAAGGCGGCATTTGCACAATTTATTCGCCAAAGCCAGAAAACCATTACAAAAACTAATCTCGATAAGAAACTGTCGGTCGCAGGAAAAGTTCGAAGATTCGACCTTGGACTTGGGGTAGAGGCGGTTCAAGAAATGATAAAAGAACTAGGCTTGAAAGGCGATAAATATAGCCAGAATAATCTATTAAAAATAATGAATGATTTTCCTGGGGTCGGAAGACGGATGGAAAAAATTACGGATGGAGTTTATTCTGATTACGCCCATCACCCGGAAGAAATTATAGCGACGGTAGAAATCGCGAAAGAAGAGGCGAAAAGGCTCGGGCTGAAGGGGGTGGTTGTGGTTTATGAACCACATCAGAACGTGCGCCAACATGAGGTTTTTCCGGGATATACGAAGGCGTTTTTAGGGGTTGAGAAACTTTTTTGGACACCGACATATTTAACGAGAGAAGACCCGAGCCTAAAAATTTTAAAACCTGAGGATTTTATTTCTAATCTAGAGAATTTTGAGGTCGGAGAACCGGCGGTTTTTGACGAAAGTTTGTATTTGAAGCTTAAAAACTATCGAGAGAAAGGGTTTCTAATTATTTTAATGACGGCAGGGCCTGGCGACCGCTGGCTGAGGGAACACTTCTCAGTTTAGATTCCGAGAGATTCGTCAGAGAGAGGCTTCGAACCGAATGGTTCAGAAAAATCGTTGAGACGGTCGAGCTCTTTGACGAGGTTTTCTAAGTATTCATCAAGAACTTCGCCGGTAATAGCGCCACTATCCGATAACTCGTAATCTGTGTCGTCTTTATCCTGTTCGGCTTCTTCGGTTTTTGGAAGAAAACCTGGCCGAGAGCGGTCGAGGTAAATATCCCCGGAGTCATGGTAGATTTTTAGAGTAATAACCGTAAAAAGAAGAGTGATAAATGTTGCGCCGAGACCAAGGAGGAGCAAGTTGCGGCTTCCGGAAGACATTTTAGGACTTTTTTCGGATTTTTTTTCTGAAGAGCTATCAGTCATTAGTTTTCTCCTTAATCTGTTCGACGATTTTTACAGAAGAAATTAGCAAGTCGTTCAGTTTTTTTACGTCGGAAGCGACAGTTTCTCGTTTCTTTCGGGTCGTAACGAGCTTAGAATAAAACTCGTCAGGATTTAACCGGCAATCGAAAGAAATCAACTCTTCGAGGGATTTTGAATAATCTATAAAGTCAGAGGAGAATTTCGTACGGGTGTCGGCAATATTTGTTTGAAGAGAAATGAGAGAGTTCGAAGAAAGATTGTTCTTGACCAGACGGAGGTTAAGCGGGGTAATATACTTTGAGGAAACTGTTTCGTAAATGGCGCCAAAATATGTTCGGGCGCGGGAATCGGCGCGTTGGAGATTTTTTAGACTTTGGCGGATGGTTCCGCAGTTTTGAGATATTAGACCTCGTTTTTCTTCAGAAATAGGGGTTGGTTTTTCTTCGGCAAAGGTGGGAATTGTTGTAAAATTTACAACGTTTACGAAGGAGAAAAGTAGTAGTATAATAGTGAATTTATTCTTCATATAGCCCCAGATGTTTTTTGTTATTATAGAGCAAAGTCGGAATTCCTTTGATATGAACTCGGTTATTTACAATATCGGAAACGGTTTCGAGGAGGCTGTCAACTTCTTCTGAATCGGCAAGAGAGGATATTTCTTCGACTTCTTGTTTAGAAGCACCAAAATCTTTAAGCCAGGTTTTGAGTTCGGCTTTGGCTTCTTCGGACGAGAGAGAGTTGATATAACTTTGGTAGATAATTCCATCTTCGGTTTTTCCGGTAAAAATTCGGTTCATTATTTTTAAGTCATAATGACGTTGGTTTTCTGAGGCTTCTCCATCATCCAGTAGAGCGGAAGCATAGAAAAACCTGGCAACAATCCCGGAGTTTTTAAATTTATAGTTTTCTTCGTCAAGTTTAATGGGGTAGACGAGAAGAGCTGTTTTATGATTTTCGAAGAACCCGGAGGAAAGTTGGTTTCTGAACGACATCATACAAGCCGAACAGCCCGGATCAACGATATCCAGCGCAAATGGGGCGTTTTCGTCCGGAGAAGATTTTTCTTCGTCAAGAATAGAAGGATTGACAAAAGTCGTCGGGGAAAGGAAAAACTCCTCAGCTTGCCAAGTTTTGACGCGGTCAGGAATTGCGGAAAAAATATCTCCCCATTCTGTAAACCAGCGGCCGGTTTTTTCTAGAAGGGTTTTCGTTTCTTCTTCATCGCCAAGCGAGCAAGCTTCGGAACTGAGAGTGCATGAAGCTGGACGGTCAACATTACAGGTTCCGAGAGACCAGAGCGAAAGCAGGGATTTTATCGACGTTAAGACTGCCCAGGCAAAAACAAAAACGATAATAACTGAGCTAATTTCTATTATAATCGAGAGAGGATGAACGAGATTAGGGTGCTTTAAGACTACCTTTTTTAGAAGAGCATTTTTTATGTCATCTTTAAAATTTGTGTCGCATTTTTGGAGGCGAACTTTTTTCCCGACGCAACCCCAAGATTTTTTCATTACTTTTAAATAAGCTCGGCCAACTTCGCGCTTGAAAATTGAGATAATCGCAACAAAAACCCCAATCAAGCCGAGAACAATAAAGGCAGCGATACAAACCATATATAAGTATTATACTCTAGTTTTTAGAAAAGAGAGAAATTCGTTTATTTTTCTTCGAGATGTTATAATGATTCTTATGAACGATTTTGATTATCTTAATTCTGGGGAAGTTTATCTTGATTCTGCCTGCCAAAGTCTGAGGCCGAGGCCTGTTTTGAACGCGCTAAAGGAATACTACGAGAAGTTTAATTCTTGCGGTGAACGAGTCAAATACCCGTGGGGAGTGGAGACTGACCGACGAGTTGAGGAGACAAGAAAAAAAGTTTTAAAATATCTGAAACTATCTTCAAAAGATTATTTTGTTTCTTTCACCTTAAATACGACTTATGGAATAAATTTGATTTTGTCGCAACTTGACACGAATGATTTTGATTCTGTAATAACTTCTGATATAGAACATAATTCGCCATTTTTGTCGACAATAGCGTTTGCGAAGCGAGCAAATATTCCGAGAGTCGTGCTTTCTCGCAACGACGACGGAACGCTTCCCCTAGACGGAGATTTTAGAAGAGCGGTCGTGGTCGTTAATGCCGCTTCTAACATTGACGGGAGAAAACTTTTAAATATTAAAGAGCTAATAAAGAAGGTTCACGAGGAAGAAGGGATTGTTATCATAGATGCTGCGCAAGCAATGGCGCATTCGGCGGACATTCTTCAAAAAACTGAACCTGATGCAATTTGTTTTTCTGCGCATAAGTTATATTCCTCGAGCTTAGGAGGGATAGTCGTAAGAAAAGGTTTGCTCGAAAAAATTGAAACGTCTTTTATCGGGGGCGGAATGGTGGACGATGTCGAGAAGGAGAACTATTTGCTTTCTAGCGAGAAAAACCCAGATCATTTTTATACGAAGTTCGAGCCGGGTTTGCAAGCTTGGGGCGAAATAATCGCGCTCGGGGAAGCGTTGGATTGGCTGAATAAATTATCAAAACGAGATAAGAAGAATTTTGAAGAAAACTATACGGAGTTGTTTAGGTTCTTAAACTCTAGCGAAAAAATTAAGCTTGTGAATAGGGAAGCTAATCCGACGATGTCGTTTTTTGTGGAAGGGGTTGATTCGCATCTTCTAGGAGGGGCTCTCGGCGCGGAAAAAATAATGGCTAGGACGGGGTATTTCTGCGCACATTATTATCTCGACAAAGTGCGGCATTTTCCTCCGCTCGTGAGATTTTCTTTAGGTTACCATAATAGACCAGAGGATATTGAAAAAGTTAAAAAAGTTATGGAGAAAATAGTATGAAAAAGCAGCAAAAACTCAGAGCGGGGAAATACTTCGTATTTGGGGTTTTAAACACCTTGATTGCTTATGGAGTTTATGAATTATTGGCTTTAACTGTTTTTAAAGACCGCTTGCTTCCCTTTGCGACGTTGGTCTCGGGGGCGGTGGGAATTCTTACGGGGTATTATCTCCATTCAAATTTTACTTGGAAGGAGAGAAAAGTTGGAAAGGTTGAGGTTGGAAAGTTTTTCGTCTGGAATTTAGTGATGTCGCTTGCAGTGAAACCGGTTTTGACTGCATTTTTTGATATGAAAATTTTTGACCCGCTTTATAATCTAGCTTTTAATATCTGTCAGTTTCTGCATATTCCATTTTCCTACGAATTTGTTGAAAGCACCGGGATTTTTGTCTTATTAACTGCGGTAGTGATGGTCATAAACTTCTTAGTTTATGACAAATTTGTCTTTGGAAGGAAACTTGAGGCAGGAAAAGCAGAATCCGAATCTAATGAAGGAAAAGAATAATTAGGGCCGGGAAGAGGTAAATGTGGAGGGCGTTTGGGAGGCCCGAAAAGAAGTTGAGCGAAAGAGCAAAAGCAAGATAAATTGAGAAGAGGAGAATTTTCCGTCTACGGGGAAGATTTTGGCTCGTGAGAAGTAAAACAATTATTCCCGTCATCAAGGCGAGGAAGAGGCCGAGGAGTCCAGTTTCCAAGAGGAGAGAAAGATATTCGTTTTGGATTATTTCTAATTTTGATGCGGTTTTACCTTGTTCGTAGAGAACTGTACCGGCGGAACCGAGCCCAAAACCGAATAGAAGCGTCCGAGAAGAAGATAAGGACAGAGAAAGGGCGAGGGCGTTAAACCCGAGACGAATGTCGGTCGACTCTTCGACATACCCTGAAAAGACCGAGAGATTTTCTCCCGGGTCTTCTGGGGCGTCTTCGGCCGGAGAATTAGATTCTTCGTAAACTGGCGAGGGAGACGTTTTTAAATCATTGGTTTTTCTCGAGGAGTCAGCAAGCCCGAGCTCAATTCTTCCGAGAGAAAGTTGAGAGACGACTTTGTCAATTCCAGAGAGAAAACTGTCGTTCGTATAAGAAAACTCAGCAAACAACCCTTGCGAAAGGAGGGTAAGAAAAAAACAGAGAATAATAAATGGAAGAATTTTGATGGATTTTAGCGAAGTGTATTTGAGACTAAATGCGGAAAGAAAAGCCGCGGAAATCAAGAAGGAGAAGATAGCCCCACGTGAAAATGTTAAGAAAAGAGTCGAAACAATAATGATACCAAAGAGAAGAAGAATTTTTCTTGAAAAAATTTTAGATAAAGAGGTTTTTTGGGCGACAAAAAGAAGATAGAGAATGAGAAGCGCGGGCGCAAGTAAGAGGTTCCCCATAAATTGTGGCTCGATAGAAAGTCCAGAAGGATGCGGAAAGCCGAAAATTCTAGAGGTGCAACCGCGACAAAGGAGTGTGAAAGAACTCGGAACTCCAAAAATATCTAAAATGCATTGAAGCCAACAAATGAGACAAACCACGACCGAGCCGACAAGGAAGGTCTTGAACAAAATGGTTTTATCGAGGGATTTGGAAAGTTTTATCAAGGCATAAATAGAGATATAAATACACCAAAGAACGCCGGCGGAAAGAATGGCGCGGAGGAGATTAGCGCTCCAAAAAGCCGATATTGAGAGATAAATAGGAAAAAGGAGCGGAAGAAGAGGGAGATATTTTTTCTCTAATAAAAGAGCTTTGAGGAAAAGAAAAAAGTCTTTTAGAGAGAAAATCGAGAAGAGAAGGAGCCATAACAAAGGAAGCGAAAACTCAAGATTCATTGAGTCGGTCGAAAGAGGCAAGGATAGAACTGGATAATAAGAAAAATAGAGAACGACAGGGAAGGAATAAACAAGAAAACGTTTGATTTTATTTAAAGGCGACTGAGATAGTTGTGGCTTCATTTGGTTTTTCCTTGTTTGGATTCTTAGGAATGGGGTTTTGGGGCGGTTTAGGAGCTTGATTTATGGAAAGCGGTTTTACGGGGCTGGGTTTTATGGCGTGAGAGTTTTTAAGCATCTTTGGGGAGGGTTTTGAGGCTGGTTTGAGAGCTGGTGCCGAAGCAAGCTTCCGAGGCGGCCTGGAAGCTGGTTTGACAATTTTTTGTTTTATTTCGGGTTTAGGTTTGACATTTTCGGTCTTTATTGCTTTTTTCTCTTTGACTTTTTCGACAATAAATGCTTTTATTTTTTTCTGAAAGTTTTTCTCCGAGAACGGAAGGGCGGAGTTGCGGATTTTTTCTTCACTAAATTTTAAAGTCTTAAATCTCTTAAGGGCTTGGCGGAGGGAATTGACGTTTTGCTTTCCAAAAAGAACGCCGTTTTCTCCGTCGATGACATAATCGAGAGCGCCACCTTTACCATAGGCGACGACTGGGCAACCAGCAGAGAGAGCTTCGACGGGCGCAATCCCAAATGGTTCTTGAGAGGGGAAGATATAGCCTTCGGCTTTTTCTAGATATGTTTTGATACCGGCTTGGTCAATTTGAGGAACAAAGTTAATAAAATGGGAGCCTTTTGCAAGTTTGACAAGTTTTCTATGCTCAGGGCCTTCACCGATGACCGTTAAGGGCAGCTTGAGAGCTGAACAAGCTTGGACTGCGAGGTCGAGGCGCTTCCAGTTTACTTGGCGAGAGGTCGTGACAAAACCGTATCGATGGCCTTCATTTTCGTCGGAAACAGAGGCGATTTGACTTTTTTTAGATATTGTTTCATTTCTTTGATTTGTTTGTTCGGGTTTTTTCGTTTGACTTTTTTCGAGTTTAGTTTTTTCCCTGCTTGTGGAAAACTTTCTTGTGGAAAACTTTTCCACGGCGACCGGCGGAAAGATAATGGTCGATTCCCTCCCATAGGCCTTTTTAATCTCTTCTTTGGCGTAGGTTGAAATAGTGAGGAAATAATCCGGCTTTTGAGCGGCTTCATAATCGGCTTTTTTTAGAGGCTTAAGAAAGAGTTTGAGCCCAAGTCGAGCAAGGGGGTTTAGAATTCCGAAGCCTGGGTTTTTAAGATAATCATCTTTCAACCCCCAATAATACTGCGTCGGGACATGACAGTAACAAAGGTGAAGAGCGTTTCCCTTTTTAACGGATTTCGCTTCGGCACCTGTTACTGAAATAATTAGTTCGTATTCGGACAAATCAAGATGGTTAAAATAGCTTTGGCGGAGGGGCCCTAGGAATTTTCGAAAACAAGTCGGGAAGAGCTGGAGCCAACCAACTCTGACATCAGATTTTTCGAACCAGTTTATCTTCTTTTTATTATACTGAGAAGTATAGATCGGGGCGTCAGGAAAGAGTTCTGAGATTGATTTTAAGACACGCTCGGCGCCGCCAACAGAGACGAGCCAGTCGCAGACAATAGCGACCTTCACTTATTTTGCTCCTTCGTGAATAAGGACGGTTTTAACGGTTCTGAGCAGAATCTGAAAATCAAGAGCAATGGACCAGTTTTTAATATAATATAAATCTAACGCTCGGCGTTCTTCGAAAGAAATATTTCTGCGCCCAGAAACCTGCGCGAGACCAGTTAGGCCGGATTTTACAGTCAAAAGAAGAGAACGATCGCCATATTTTCTCAGCTCGCCAGGAACGAGAGCACGAGGACCGACAAGAGAAATATCTCCACGAACCACATTAAAAAGTTGAGGGAGCTCATCGAGAGAAGTGCTACGGATAAACCTACCGATTCTGGTAATTCTCGGGTCGTCGGGAAGGAAGTCACCGTTTTTACGATATTTCTTGATAAGCTCAGGGCGTCCCATCTTTTTGAAGGCTTCTTCTGGAGACATGCCGGAAAACTCAGGTTTCATCGAACGAAATTTGTATATTTTAAACTTTCGGTTAAACTGGCTGAGGCGAATCTCCGAATAGATGGCTGGATTCTTAAGGGAGGATATTTTAATAATAATCCAGAGAATTATCATGGGGATTAGCGCGAGAATAAGCATAAATCCTCCTAGAAAAATATCAAAAAACCGTTTCAGGTATTTCATATTCCCGAGGAGGGGAGTTGCGGAGACGCGGATCGCGGGAGTGCTTCCGACCAGCTCGAGTTGACCAAGCTGAGAAGACATAGAAGCTTCGCTCGGAACAAAATAGTAGAGGAGGTGTTTTTCTATCGTTTGTTTATAGACATATTCGGTCTGGCGTTCGTCGGTCTGGAAAATAACGTCAGGGCGGGTGTATCTTATGGCGTCTTTAAGGGAAGGGTATTGGTGTTTCAGGAGGTCTTTTGGGAAATATTTACGGCTAGCGACAATTCCGACAAGACGATAACCGGATTCGGGGACCGAGGAAATATAATCGGCGAGAAAATCGGTGTTTTTATTATTTCCGATAATGACTGCGCGGAGGGTGCCACGGTTTTTTCGGAAAAAGTGGTCGCGAATTTGACGAAAGAGCGTACGATTTATGACGAGAAAGAAGAAACAGAGAAAGAAAGAATAAACTGGAATCGTACGGACGGGAAAGAGGTCGTTTGCTCCGAAATAATCGACGGAGATAATCGCCATTAAACCAACGATTGAAGCGACAAGAAGCCGACCAATTTCTTTCGCACGGGCATGGCGCGCGAGGATATTTTTTGAATAGAGACCAAGGGAACCTAAAATGAGAATCCAGACCGGAATTAAGAGAATTATCTCAAGAAGAAAACCTTTTGAGTCGGAAACAAAGAAGAAAGGTCGAGAATCGAGGTGAGTTCGAAAATAATAGGCCCCAAAAAAAGAGAAAATGATTGCGAAAATGTCTCCGAAGACTAAACAGAGACGAGAAACGAAGGTGGAGTCTTTTTTCATATATGGTATGATTATAACATATATATTATGTTTAGAAAATAAGAAGGAGCGGAAATGAAGGTATTAGTTACCGGCGGAACAGGTTATATCGGGTCGCATACGGCGGTAGAGCTGTTGCGAGCTGGATATGACGTGGAGGTTTTAGATAATCTCGTAAACTCGAAAGAATCGACCTTAGATAACATAGAAAAAATAACGCATATAAAACCAAAGTTTTATAAAGTCGATTTGAGGAATTATGACGAAACTTTGAGGGTGTTTGCTGAGACAAATTTTGATGCCGTGATACACTTTGCAGGACTAAAGGCGGTCGGGGAATCGGTCGAAAAACCTCTTGAATACTATGAAAACAACATCGGAGGAACAATTAATCTGCTTCGAGTAATGGACGAGACTCGAGTAGGGAAACTGATTTTTTCTTCTTCGGCAACAGTTTATGGCGACCAAGGAGCGAAAGCATATGACGAAAAAATGACTACGGGAGTAAAGATTACGAATCCTTATGGTTGGACGAAGGCGATGATTGAACAGATTATTCGAGATTATGCTAAGGCGAATCCGGAATTTTCGGCAACAATTCTAAGATACTTCAATCCAATCGGGGCGGATAAATCAGGGCTACTCGGTGAAGACCCGAACGGAATCCCGAACAATCTCTTGCCGATTATTACGAAAGTCTATCGAGGGGAATTATCCGAGCTGACGATTTTTGGCGACGACTACCCGACAGATGACGGAAGTTGTAAACGAGATTTTATACACGTAACAGATCTTGCGCTCGGACACTTGGCGGCGCTTGAGAAAATGCATCCAGGAGTAAGAACCTATAATCTTGGGAGCGGAGTCGCGACTTCAGTATTTGAGGTCGTGAAGATGTTTAACGAAGAGACTGGAGAAGAATTGCCTATAAAGATTGGTAAAAGGAGGGCTGGAGATTTGGCAGAGTTTTATGCAAACCCGAGTTTGGCGGAAAAGGAATTAGAGTGGAAAACAAAGCTAACAGTCAGAGACGCGATTAAAGATACTTTAAATTATTTGAAAAACTTAGAATAAAGACTCCATGCAATTCGGAAGGCGGTTCGGCCCGCCATGAGAGAGGCAAGCGCAAGTTTGTCTCTCTTTGTGCTTTCAGGATTTTCAGAAATCCAAGATTTATGACTTTTTATATAATAAACTAGGGAATCTTCAAGTTTTTTATCGTTCTCTGTTTTATGCGTTTTCTGAATAATTTGACGAAGGATTGAGAAGCGCGCGTGAAGTCGGCGGAGATTTGTGGCATTTCTTAAGTTTGGGAAAGATTTATCAATCGCGTCGCACATTTCGTCGGTTTGGGTAATGAGTTCTAGTTTTTTATTATTAAAACCTTGATTAGTGATAGAGGTTTTTCGGATGTTATAGATGTATTTAGGTTTTTCTCCGAAGACGATTCTTGAATTTTTATTCAACTCGTTAACGCGTAAGAGGAGTTTATAGGTCGTCCCGACATCTTCGTGAAGTTTACTCTCGGGGAAACGAATTTTTTCAAGGCTTTTGTGTTTTTTGAAAAGATCAGTTTTATATAGTTTTCCCCAAGCCGACATCGTAAAACCCTGTTCGTTTAACATTCGGTCGAGAGCGGTTTCTACGGTGAGTTTCTGGGACTTATAACCCCCTCCGTTGTTGAAGTCTTTAAGTTTATCGTTCCCCTTTCTTTCGTAGTGAGAGCAAATCGAAAGGGGAGAGTTTGTCTTCTTAATTAAGAAATAAAGATATTCAATCGCGTCGTTTTCTAGATAATCGTCAGAGTCGAGAAAGAAAATATATTCACCGTTCGCATGGTCGAGGCCGAGGTTCCTCGCGCTAGAGAGACCGCCATTTTTCTTTTTTAGGACTCTTGCACGAGAATCAAGTTTTTGATATTTTTGGATGATTTTAAGAGAGTCGTCAGTCGAACCGTCGTCGATAAGAAGAATTTCTAGGTTTTTATAGGTTTGGTTTTTGAGAGAACTAAGGCAATCAAAAAGATAGTCTTTTGTATTATAGACAGGAACAATAACGGAAATTCGGGGGAGTTGCATAATATTATTATACATTAAAGTTATTTATGATAAAATAGAAGGAGTTATGAGTATTCCAAGAGTGCTAAACAGGCGAAATCGTATTTTGTTGGGGGAGCTGACAAAAACTGATTTTAAGCTGAGATATCAAGGTTCGGTTTTAGGTTATCTTTGGGCGTTACTTAGGCCTTTGATGATGTTTGCGATTCTTTATGTCGTTTTTTCGAAATTACTCAGATTCGGAAATGATATTCCGCATTATTCAGTCTATCTTTTGACTGGAACGACGCTCTGGAGTTTCTTCACAGAATGTACGAGCCAAGGGATTCAGACGATGTTGATGCGGGGAGATTTAATTCGAAAAGTTTCTTTCCCGAAATATATTCTCGTCGTTTCCTCGACGATGACCGCAGTGATTAACTTGTCGATTAACTTGGTAGTGGTGGTGATTTTTGCCTTGATAAATGGCGTAACGCCGAGCCTGAATTGGCTCCTTGTTCCCTTGTTTATTTTAGAACTCTACATTTTGGCGCTCGGAATTGCTTTCTTGCTTGGGGCGATAAATGTGAAGTATCGAGATATTATGTCAATTTGGGATGTTTGTATTCAGGCGTTGTTTTATGCAGTGCCGATTATCTATCCCGTAACAATGATTGCTAATACTAGTGCATTTGCGGCAAAGCTTATTCTTTTGAACCCGATTGCGCAGGTTATTCAAGATGTGAGATATAATTTGATTACAACAGAAGCAATTACGATATGGAACTATCTGAAAAATCCAGTAGCGATAGCCGTGCCGTTTATTATTACATTCGTTACACTAATCATCGGTTCTATCTATTTCCGACGAGCTTCAAAGTTCTTTGCGGAGGAAGTATAAATGGCTAAGAGAAAGATTGGGGTTAGGAAAGAAGTTGTGCTTGATAATGGAATTGCTATCGAAGTAAAAAATCTATCCAAAAGTTTTAGATTGCCGACGGAGAGGTCGTGGGGGCTCAAACAAGCGATTTTTAATAGACTAAGGGGAGTTAAAGGGTATAAAGACCAGAGAGTCTTGAGAAATCTAAGTTTTAAGGTTAATAAGGGTGAGTTTTTAGGGATCGTCGGGAGAAACGGGAGCGGGAAATCGACGCTTCTGAAAATCCTCTCGGGAATTTATTATCCGGAAAGCGGAGAAGTAACAGTAAACGGAACGCTTGTGCCGTTTATTGAGCTCGGAGTAGGGTTTAATCCGGAACTTACAGGGCGAGAAAATGTCTATCTGAACGGGGCGCTTCTTGGGTTTTCTAAGAAAGAGATGGACGCGATGTATGAAGACATTTGGAAATTTGCTGAGCTTGAAGAATTCCAGGATCAAAAACTAAAGAATTATTCGAGCGGAATGCAAGTCAGATTAGCATTTTCTATTGCGATTAGAGCAAAGGGAGATATTTTGATTCTTGACGAGGTGTTGGCGGTCGGCGATGCGGCGTTCCAGCAGAAATGCAACGATTATTTCGCGAGTTTGAGGGGGAATCAGACGGTGATTTTAGTGACACACTCAATGAGCAATGTGCGAAAATTTTGCGATAGAGCGATTTTGATCGAGGGAGGGAAGATTGTTGTTGAGGGCGAACCTGAGAAGGTTGCGGACGAATATATGAAATTATTTCAATAAAAATTATTTTTCTTTAAGATAGCGCGAGAGGGCATCTTGCCAGGTCGGAAGCGGAGAAAAGCCTTTCTCTTTAAGTTTTGACTTGTCAAGACGAGAGTTTGAGGGGCGTTTTGCGACGGTTTTTCCGGCAATTTTTTCGTATTCAGTGGTCGAGACGGGAATGACTTTTGAGTCAATTCCGGCTTGATTAAAAATCTCTTTCGTGAAATCTGCCCAAGAAATAAAGCCGCCTTCGTTTGTAGCATGATAAAAACCATATTTTTCTGTCTCTATCATATCAACAAGAAGACGCGCGAGGTCGGGGCAGTAGGTCGGGGTGCCGATTTGGTCGTTAACGACGCGAACCTCGGGATGGGTTTTTCCAACTTTCAGCATGGTATCAACAAAGTTTTTACCATTTTTGCCAAAAACCCAAGCGATTCGAACGATAAAATATTTGTCGAGAAGTTCAGAGACGGCGAGCTCGCCGCCAAGTTTGGTTTTTCCATAAAAATTCTGAGGAGCGAAATTTTTATCGTCGGGTTTCCAGGGTTCGTCACCTTTTCCATCAAAGACGTAGTCGGTAGAAATATAAGCCATCTTGCTGTTTAGCTTTTTTGCCATTTCGGCAAGGTTTTTAGTTCCTTCGACATTAACTTTTTCCACAACGGGTTGAACTTTTGGATCTTCAGCTCCGTCAACATTGGTCCAAGCCGCACAATGAATAATCGCGTCGGGATGAATTTTTTCTAGGGTTTTTTCGACATTTTCGCGGTCAGTAATATCGAGAGCAACAACGTTGAATTCGTCGCTAGCTCCGGAACGATCAGAGCCGATAGCAGTATAGCCACGTTTTACTAATTCTGCCATAACGTCATGGCCGAGCTGACCAGAAACACCCGTGACAAAAACTTTCATTTATTTTTCTCCGTACATTTTTTCGTAATAGTTTTTGTAATCGCCAGAAATGATTTCCTCCCACCAGTCTTTATGCTCGAGATACCAGTTGATGGTTTTTTCGATTCCGTCGGAGAATTTTGTTTCCGGATACCAGCCAAGTTTATCTTTAATTTTTGTCGGATCGATTGCGTAGCGACGGTCATGCCCTTTTCTATCTTCAACAAATGTAATCAAACTTTCTGGTTTGTCAAGTTTTTTCACAATTAGTTTCACGATATCAAGGTTAGTCATTTCGTTGTGACCGCCAACGTTATACACTTCGCCGAGCCTATCGTCATGAATAATTAAATCAATCGCTTTACAGTGGTCTTCGACGTAAAGCCAGTCGCGGACGTTTTTTCCGTCACCATAAACAGGGAGAGGCTTATCGTTAAGAGCGTTAATAATCATCAGAGGAATGAGTTTTTCTGGGAAGTGGTATGGACCATAGTTGTTTGAACAACGAGAAATGGTCGCAGGGAAGCCGTAGGTGCGATGATATGCAAGGACTAGAAGGTCGGCGCCGGCTTTTGAAGCAGAGTACGGAGATGAAGCATGAATAGGGGTCTCTTCCGTGAAAAACAAATCTGGGCGATCGAGAGGCAAATCGCCGTAAACTTCGTCTGTCGAAACTTGATGAAAACGAGGAACATTAAGTTCTCGGCAGATGTCCATTAAATTTTGAGTTCCGCGAATATTTGTATCGACGAAAATTTCTGGGGTTTTTATTGAGCGGTCAACGTGAGATTCGGCGGCGAAATTAACAACAATGTCGGGTTTGATTTCTTTGAATAGGGTTTTAATTCCCTCTCGGTCGCAAATATTGAGTTTTTCAAAACGAAAATTTGGGTTTTCTAAAGCTGTTTTTAAGGTCGAGAGGTTTCCTGCGTAAGTGAGACAATCGACACATACGATTTTATAATCGGGATATTTGTTTAGCATATAGTAAACAAAATTTGAACCGATGAAGCCAGCGCCGCCGGTCACAACAATAGTTTTTTCCATGTTATCTTTCTCCTTTAAGATCAAAAACGATTTTAGACTCTTTAAGCGTTGGGTGGAGTTTATCTTTTTCGCTAAGGACAAACTCGCTGTCGATTTTTGGCCAGGCGATGTTTATGGCGGGGTCGTCAAAGCGGATGCCACCTTCGTCCTCGGGATGATAAAATTCGTCGCACTTATAAGCAAACTCGGCAGAATCGGAAACAACGAGAAAACCGTGGGCGAAACCACGCGGGACAAGGAGTTGTTTTTTGTTTTCTGCGGAAAGAAGAACACCGACGTATTCGCCGTAGGTCTTTGAATCTTTTCTTAGATCGACGGCAACGTCATAGACTTCTCCCTTCAACACGCGGACTAATTTCGCCTGAGGGTGGGATTTTTGAAAATGAAGGCCGCGGAGGACACCTTTTTTACTTGAAGATTGGTTGTCTTGGACGAATTTATAGTTCAGCCCCTCGGATTCGAAGTCCTTTTCCGAGAAGGTTTCCATAAAATATCCTCGATCATCCCCAAAAACTTTCGGGGTGATAACATAGACATCTTTGATTTTGGTTTTTTCGAAAGATAACATTATTCCTTAATCTTCCCTTCCGCGACATTTTTGAGATGTTGGCCGTAGCTTGACTTGCCGTATTTGTTTGCAGAGGCAAGGAGTTCTTCAGAAGAAATCCAGCCGCGACGGAAAGCTATTTCTTCGGGAGCAGAAATTTCGATTCCCTGGCGTTTTTGGATGACACGGACGAAATCGGAGGCATCGGCAAGAGAGTCCATAGTTCCAGTATCGAGCCAAGCAAAACCTCGTCCGAGAAGTTGGACATCGAGCTTTCCTTCTTTAAGATACATTTCATTCAAAGAAGTGATTTCTAGCTCGCCGCGGTCAGACGGAACGACGGTTTTAGCCTTATTAGAAACTCCGGCAGGATAAAAGTAAAGGCCAGTCACGGCGTAATTTGACTTCGGGGCTTTTGGTTTTTCTTCAATTGAAACAGCGTGCCAGTCCTTATCGAATTCAACTACTCCGAAGCGCTCAGGGTCATTTACGTAATAACCAAAGATTGTAGCGCGGGAATTGTTTTCGGCATTTTTAACGGAGTTTTCGAGTGAGCGGGTAAACCCTTCGCCATAGAAAATGTTATCACCAAGAACCATAGCACAGGCGTCGTCGCCGATGAATTCTTCGCCAAGAACGAACGCTTGAGCGAGACCATCTGGAGAGGGTTGGACTTTATAGAAAAGATTTATCCCAAATTGAGAGCCGTCGCCGAGAAGTCGCTCGAAGTTCGGCAGATCGGTCGGGGTAGAAATAACTAAAATGTCGCGGATTCCGGCCAGCATTAGGGTCGAAAGCGGATAATAAATCATCGGTTTGTCATAAACCGGCAACATCTGTTTTGAGGTTGCTAAAGTTAGGGGGTAGAGGCGAGTTCCAGAACCGCCGGCTAAAATAATTCCTTTCATAAGCGAAGTCTCCTTTGAGACTATTTTACCATATTTTCATCATATTGCCTAATCTTTGCTATCTTCCAGACTTTATCTAGCTTTCTTTCTGATTTTTCCATGCGCATGAGGGCAAGAGCGGAGAGTTTGTTCGCGAGGTCAATTTCGGAATGGACGCGTTTGATTTCTTTGAATCGTTTTTCGAGATCGGTTTGGGAGGTGACGGACTCCGACGAAAGACGGTGGCTGTTGAGTTTTTTTGGGTTATAAGCTATTTTACCTTGTTCGGCGAGTTTTGAATAAAAATACCAATCTCCGCAGAGAGAATATTTTTTTGCGCCGTCAAGGATTCTTTTTAGTTCGGGAATGTTCTTAAAGACGACGGCGGAGACGTTCGGAATCGAATTAAAAATGGCAAGATTCTTGTTTAGTTCGCGTTTACCACTAATTACATATTTTCCAGGAAGGTGATGGCGACGGAAAAAATCAAGTTTTTGGCGCCAAAGATCGCGTCTTGTGACGTCGCCAATAAGTTTTGAGTTCGTGTAAGACAAGACGACCTTTTTGTGTTTTATAATGGGTTTCATGACCGTTTCGAGGAAGGTTGGTTCGCAAGAATCGTCCAGTTCGGCGATCCAGATATATTCGGAAGTCGCTAGTTCTACTCCTTTTTGCCATTGAGAAAAAACGTTGCCGGAGTTGGCGGAGTTTTGAGAAAGGACGAACTTTAGTTTTGGATGGAGTTTTTCTTGGTTTTTTAATTCTTTTTTTATGATTGAGGCTGATTTGTCGGTCGATGCATCATCAAGAACAATAACTTCTGAGACTTGGTATGTTTGAGCTAGGATTTCTTTGAGGCGAGAAACAAAATAATGCCCGTAGTTGTAGTTTGGAAGGATAACGGAAACGGAAGGGGAGTTATTGCGAAATTCTGTCATAGGCTTCCTCAACTTCTTTTAAGAAAACTTTTCCATAATACTCTTTTAGACAATAATCTTTTGCCGCTTTTGCGATTGTTTGATTCTTCTTTGGATTTTGATAGAGATATTCTATGGTTTCTAGCCATTCTCCGGGTTGACACAAGAAACCAGTAGAGCCTTGTTTTATGGCTTTTTTGAAACAATATGTTGGAGAAGCAAGTGTCGTGGTTTCTACGATTGCTGCTTCGAAAAATTTTAGTTCTGATTTACAGTTAGTAAAATCGTTGATGACGAGCGGCGCGAGGTTTACATCAACTTCCGACATTAGGCGCTGTAATTTGCGAAAATCAACTGGAGGAGTGAAGGTTATTTGGCCGTTTTTCAAAAAGCTTTGGAATCGATCGTCAAACTGCATATATCCAACGATATTAAAAGTGGAATTTGGATGTTTTTTTAAGAAATACAAGAGTTCGGGCATCGCAACATCTAGATCGTTTGCATGAGTTGGAGAACCTCCGAAATAGCCTATTTTAAACTGGTCGCGTTTTGAAATAGATTTTTTATATTCTAAATATACTCTAGAGGCTGCAACTTGTTCGTCATTAAGAGAGTTCCGAATCGTCTCGTAGGGTTTTTGGAAGCTGTCTTTAAGTTTTTCCCCAATAAAGTCGTTTGTCACAATAAAGCCGTCTGCCTGCTCTGCAGTTTTATTGATATCTGAAAAATAAGGACTCCAATAACTTAAGCTTGATAAACTGGAAATGGTGTTCGTAACGGTCCTGAGATATCGTTTGTCAAAAACTAAATCATCGAGGTCGAAGAATAAAGGGATTTTATGGTTGTGTGCAAAATCAGAAAATTCTTTAATTGAGCTATCCCATCTAGATTGTCTTCCTAAAACCAAGATGGCCGCCTTCGTAGCGAGACTCTTGATTTTTTTGAATTCGGAGTGATAAAAATAGATAGCTTGCCATTTAGAGCTGTTTTTGGTGGCTTGAAATGTGTTGTAACAACGATAACGAAAAGTTGAACTGTCGGGGGCTTTTGAATAATATAAGGCAATTTTTTTGCCCTCGTTTATTGAATCCAGAAGTCTTTTCTTTCTTTCTCCGAAGCTAATGAGCCACGGTTCAAGATAGAGATTGGAACTATTCGTCATCTTGTTTCCCCCAAGCCTCGGTCAAGAAAATATCTTGTTTTCCTATTTCTAGTTCAAATGGCTCTTTTTTATCCGCTTGGTCGAGACTACTATAAAATTCAACGGTTTTTGGAACGTTCTTAATGTTGCCTTTTTTTATCATGCGGTTGTATTGTATTGGGTCCGCAGCTTCACTCGTGGTGATAATTCTTAGTCCTGCGTCGATAGCATTTGCGAGTGCGATTGATTCTCTAAGCTTTTCGATGTCAAGCTTTTTCGCGACGAGATTAACTCGTTTTTGTTTTTCGTCGCTATAGTAAAATTTAATTGGTGCGAAAAGACTTTTTTCTTTTTTTGTGCGGCTTGTTTGAGAAAGCGTAGTTTTTTGAGTGTTCCTTTCTCCAAAAATGTCCCGTAGGATGCTTGGGTGGCGGATAATTCTATAGACTGTGCGGGGAAGACGAATAACTTTTCCAGCTTTGCTGTTTGGGTTTGAGGCAATTTTTCCGAGTCTTGTAGTTTTTAACACTTCTTTAAGCGTCTTCTTATCAGCCGCGGGGCGTAAGAGCAATTCTTCTCTTTTTATAGAGGCGTTAAGTTCGGATTCGAGATCGTTGATTCTTTGTTCTAGTTCCTGTATTCTTTTTTCCATTTTTATTTGCTCTCATGATACTCTTTTTCGGTGTTGACGTTCCAAATGTTAGACTTATCAGTGGAGCCAGAAAGGATGTTCTTAACGGTTTCGAAAGATGTACACATGGAGTGGTCAAGGTTATTGTAGCGGTGTTGGCCGTTGCGACCGACGCAGAAGAGGTTCGGGATTTTGTTTAAGTATTCACGAAGCTCGTCCATATGCTCATAAGTGTCAAAATAAGCAGGGTAAGCTTTTTTCACGCGTTCAACGTGATAGTCAAGAGCTTCGTCTGGGTTTTTAATGATGTTGATTTTGGCCATTTCTTCGATAGCCATCTTCGCAAAATCATCGTCGGTCATAGACCATAGTTCGTCGCCCTCGTTACAGAAGTATTCGAGACCAACCCAGGCGGTGTGTTCGACGTCTTTGACGAGGTACGGAGACCAGTTGTTGTAAATCTGGAAGCGGCCCATCTTAACGCTTTTATCGTGAACATAAACCCAGTTATCGGGAACTATGTTTCCGAGGGTTTTGATATCAGTTTCGTTTTTAAGGGCAAGTTTTTTAGACAATACACCGACGGTCATATAATCTCGATATGGAAGACCGGAGGCAATTTTTAACATGTCTTTCGGGACATCATTCATAGCTTCGACGAGGTCTTTGACTGGCATAGAAGAAATAACGTAATCGCCGTTTAAGGTAACTTTTTTACCATCTTTTTCATAAACAACGCCGGTTAGGACGTCTTTTTTGTTCTTTTTTATACCGACAACTTTGGCGTTCATGATAATTTTTCCGCCTTTTTTCTTGATTTCTTTGGCGGTTGCTTCCCAAAGCTGACCAGGGCCGAGTTTCGGGTAGGCGAATTCTTCGATAAGCGAAGTTTCTACTTTGCGGTTTTTCTTATTGAAGGCCTTGCCAAAAATATCTTTAAGGATAGCGGAAATAGAAAGACCTTTAACGCGTTGCGCGCCCCATTCGGCGGAGATTTCTCGAGGGTGGCGACCCCAAAGGTTTTCTGTGTAGTTTTCAAAGAACATGGAGTAGAGTTTTTTGCCAAAACGGTTAATATAGAAATTTTCTAGAGAGGTTTCAGGAAGTTTATGGACGGTACTTTTAAGATAGCTGCAACCAACAACGAAGGTGGTACCAAGTCCCATGTTTTTTATTGTTGAGGCTTTTAAGGAAACCGGGTAGTCAAAGAATTTCTGGTTGAAGAAAATACGAGAAAGACGGTTCCGACGGAGCATGACCTTGTCGGTCTTTTCTGGATCTGGGCCGCCTTTTTTTGTATTTGACTTTCGGTGGAGTTTTTTGTCGTCGTAAGGGAGCGCGCCTTGAGTTGGGAGCATTTTTTCCCACCACTCATTAACTTCGGGAACCTTAGAGAAGAAGCGGTGACCACCCATATCCATACGGTTCCCTTTGTAATTCACGGTTCTTGAAATGCCGCCAAAGGTGTTTGTTTCTTCT
Source organism: Candidatus Saccharimonadota bacterium (assembly GCA_017406405.1). GTDB lineage: Bacteria > Patescibacteriota > Saccharimonadia > Saccharimonadales > Saccharimonadaceae > Nanosyncoccus. Next base: position 4,034 of record JAFQYO010000003.1, on the reverse strand, counting down.
AAAACAATAACTTCGAAATCTTTAGATTTATCAAGTAATTCGTATGCGGCAGTTAGGCCCGCAGGGCCAGCGCCGATAACGATAACTGTTTGTTTTTTAGGCATAAATAATCTCCGTTTTAACTTAACACTTATTATACACGATGTGGTATAATTTTGCTATGAAGAAGGTCTCTTGTTTTTTGAAACATAACTATATTTATATAATCATGATTGTACTCGTGATAGCACGAATACTATTAGGATATGGTTTAGGGGGGTGGTTTGGCCTTAGCGAAACATATGACGATGTAGCTATGATACAAGGACTCAACCCGAAAAGGTTTATTTATCCAAACCATCTTACGTTGATAAAGGATTTGAGTTTTTCGGTCTTCTTGGGAGCTTCCGCAGTAACAGGCTTACCTTATACGATAGTATTGTCAATGTATTGGGCGTTAACAGCTTTCGTGGTTTGGATACTGGTAAAAAAAGTCTGTAAGAATAAATGGGTTCAGCTGGGGGCGTTTGCCTATGTTTTGTTTTTGCCAATAGCGTTTACTTCTTGGGGAGGACTACGGATTTATCGCAATGCCATAATTGCACCGTCGATTATTTTGACTTTTAGTTTACTGTTAATTGGACTTATAAACCTTGTTCGAGAAGAAAAACTAAAGAAGTCGGCCTGGATAGCGGTGCTTGCTGGCCTCGTTTTTGCTTTTTCTTACTATTTGAAGGAAGACGGTATTTGGATGATGGCATGTTTAGCGGTTCTTTTGATTATAGAAGTAGCGATTATCTTAGTAAAACGCCACAATAAGAAAAAAGAGTGGCAACCAAAAAGAATAGTACAGTGGGTGGCGGTTTGTTTTATTCCTTATTTAGTTTGGTTCGGGTGGACAAACATCTACAAGGGAGTGAATCACGCTTTCTTTGGGGTTTATGAAACCAATACACGAACTCAGGGCGAGTTGGGAAGATTTGTGGAGGAGATTTATAAAATCGATTCACCAAATCGAAACTGGTATTGCTGGGCGCCGCTCGACGCAATAGAAGCAGCATTTGAAGCTTCGCCGACATTAGGGGCACATCCAAAGTTATTAGAGGAAATTAAAACAACTGGATTCCAGCCGGGCGGGATTGAAGAAAATCCAATTGGGCGAGATTTTTTGACTTGGATAATGCGGTCAGAACTAGTAGATTCTGGACTTTGGACAAGCGAAGAGGATGTGAATAATTTATTCGCACAAGTTAATGCGGAGTTGGACGAAGCGTTTGAGAATGGAACTTTAAAGGAAGCTGAGGGACGGATTCAGCTTTTAGCTTCGACAGGCGGATATACTTGGGAGGAAATTAGGAATAGTGATATATTGTTACAGATTTGGTATTCGCTCGAAGATTCAATATGGTTTACTAGATATACCGATATTGGCTTTACGGACGGTGATGTGGCTTATGGAACTCAGCGTGGATTAGATGATGCAACGAAGGTTAACCGTGTTTTACATATGACTGACGATGTGAACGTAGTGAATAAGCCTGAGAGAAAAATTGCGCAGGTGATGGCGAAGCTTGTATTGTGGGGATACAGGGCTATAAATTCGTGTCTAGTAATAGTTACGTTGGGTGTTTATGTCTATGCAATAGTTGGAGTCGTCAAGAATCGCAAGCGTATCGAAAAATACCTAAAGAAAAATTGCATTATACTAACGTGCGCGATAACGAGTGTCGGGTTCTTGGGAATTACGATTCTCTATAGTTTTGCAACGGCATGGTTCTTTAGCTTGCCACTGGACAGCTCTGCCTCTTATGCGAACGATGTATTTGTTTTTTATAGGGTAGGAGTGCCTGGGTTGTTAACAATAGTGTTTTTGTCGGCCTATGCCGGTTTGTTTAGTTCAAAAAAGTTGCAGAGAAAGATTTAGAAAAATCTGGTATAATATAAACAGGTATGATTAATTTGGACGGAAAGAAGGTCTTATTAACCCAAAATACTTTGAGGGGGTTTTCCGGATCGGAGATAGTTACACTAGAGATAGCGACTTATTTTAGGAGACACGGAGCGGAGGTAAGAGTCTTTACTTGGGAAGTGGATGAACCGATTTTGTCAGAATTTAGAGCGAGAGGGATTAAAGTAACTACGGACGATTATTCTGATTATTATAATGATTTGGATTATGTGTGGGTACATCATCAAATATTGCCGATTGGACTACTTGAGAAGTTTAGAGATAAAAAGCTCAAATTGCCGTTTTTCTTTTTTAATCATATGTCGTCGTTTAAGGATTTACCTATTGAACATCCATATATATATGATTTAGAGAAGAAGTTGCCTGCGAAAAGCTTGTTTGTATCCGAAGAGGCAAAAAAAGTACTAACAGAGATGTATGGAAAGTTCTATAATACTGCTAGGATTTTTCCTAATCCGTTCCCGGATGAATTTTTAAGAAAAGAAGTAGACCGTAGCTATGAAGAGTTAAGACGTGTTTTAGTCGTATCCAACCATCCACCAGAGGAGGTTCTTGAGCTCGAGAAAATACTAAGAACTAGTGGCGTTGTTGTGGATTATTTAGGAAGTGCAAGTAAAAGGTATCAATTATTGTCGCCAGAGATATTGAGGCAGTATAATGTTGTAATAAGCATTGGAAAAACAGTGCAGTATTGTTTAGCACAGGCAATACCCGTGTATGTTTATGACCAGTTTGGGGGGTGCGGGTACTTGAGTGCGAAGAATTTTGAAAAAGCGAGATACGCAAATTTCTCTGGGAGAGGATTCAGGAAGAAAAGCGCCGAGAAGATTGCGATAGAACTAAAGGAGGGGATGGCAAGAGCGAAGAGATTTCAGAATGAACGGCATGGCGAGTTCATTCGAGAGTTTAGTTTAAGTTCAAATATGGAGAAGATTTTCGAGAAGATCTCGAGAACAGATGTAAAACTAGAAGAGAGTTATATATCTTATGTTATCGCGAGCCAAAACATGGCGAGGAACACGATTTTGCTGAGACAAATCAAAGATGTAAACGAAGAGTTAATTAAAACTCAAGCGGTAGCAAACGAGAGACTAGGAATAATTCGGTCATTTGAAAGCTCTGGGGCAGTAAAGCTCGCAAGAGCCGTAAGGAATCCAAGAGAAGTCTTGCAGAGAAAATTAGATAAAGCGAGAGAGAAACATAAGAAACCTGAAATCGTTGCAGTATTGTGCGTTTATAATGAAGAGCTAAATATTGACGGATGCTTAAGGCACTTAGAAAAGTATGTTGATAAAATTGTAATTTTTGACGATAATTCCTCGGACAGAAGCGTTGAAATTGCGAGAAAACATAAGAAGGTGGCAAAGATTGTTCTTAACCCTAATAAGCATGAATGGGATGAAAGAGAAAATCGTCGAGCCGTATTTAGGGCTGCACTTGAAGTTTCCCAGAAAGAAAAGGTGTTTGCATTGTGCATAGATGCAGATGAGCGGTTCGAGATTAGGTTCTTGCAGAATTTAAAAAGAATTACACAAAAGCTGGATGAGAAAACTTATGTATCGGTTCATTTTCGGGAACTTTGGGGCGACTGCGACCATTATAGAGTGGATGGGGTATGGGGGGATAAAAAGAAAGATATACTGTTTAGGCTTTTGCCGAATATGACATTTGATTATCCACAGAAACATCACATCCATTGGCACTCTGCCGAGTTAGATAGAGAACTCTTGTTGGATTATAATCTCTATCATCTAAAAATGATAAAAGCAGAAGATAGAGAGGCGCGAAGGCAGTTATATAATAACTTGGATCCTGAAAAGAAAATGCAGACAATTGGATATGATTATTTAGTCGACGATAAAGGTATTATACTGAAAAAGATTACAACAGAAGAACGATACGATTTAACTACCGTGCCAGATTATTATAAATCTTAGGTGGTTATTTAGAAATTACACCATTCTCGAAAGATTGAGTGCCGTTTTGTTCGTTAGAAATGGGGTAACCGATACCAGCTTCACGATTCTTGGTGCGGAATTGGTCGAGAATTGAACCGTTCCGGACAAGATATACGCCGGCGGAAGAT
>JAFQYO010000012.1 GCA_017406405.1 Candidatus Saccharimonadota bacterium | reverse complement strand
GGAGTTACTCATGCCGTAGCTTAAGTCTCCATTGACAAATAAGTTATTAAAGGACTTATCTCCGGAATAAGTAGGTAGTTGCCAGCCCTTCGGGCATATACTGTCAGTTGCGTTGACGCCGGAGAAGGAAGAGAGGGAGGAGCCGGCGACGGCGGCATACCAGGAGTACCAGTTGCCATCAACCGTAGTCTCTGCCTTTGCTTGTCCGTTGCTATCCAAACAGCTCAAGTATTCTACCGTATTATCATCGCTATCCTTCAAAGTACCGGAAACAAGACCAACATTCGAACAAGCCGTACCAGCTCCGTGTGTTCCCACCATCGCCCCTGTACTTTCATTGAACGTAATCGCACCATATTCTACTGGACCATAATCATACACGTGTGCACCATCCCCACCTCGGCGTTCCCATCTAAAGTCGCCAGCGTTAGTAGCAAACGGCCAAGTAACTGTCGAGGAAGTATCACTATCAAACTCCAAAGTTGTTGCAGTCCCTGTATTATTCATAAAGCTAATCGGGTCGCCATTCATATCCATCGAAATCGCCGTAACGCTCATACCATAACCAGACATCCCGGCACTTGCATTGGATGCGCTTCCTGCTGCGCTACCTTTCTGTGTAATAATCGGATCGCCAGTCGTCGTCAAAACACAAGCAGTCGTACTCGCTAAGCGGTCATTATAGAACGAGAACGTACAAGAACTTGAATTATTCCCAATCAGACTTCCGTCCGCTGCCACATTCTGGCTGGTCCATCCCGTAGTACTACTAGTAACGGCGTCTATCTTCTTAACTTGATAAGTAACTTCCCCAAAGATAGGCATCCCTCCGCTAAACGCCCTCACCGCAGTCGTATAACCCTCGCTACTATACAAATCCGCCGCAATCGCATCAGTAACTTCGAACCTATCTCCAACGTTCGATGCTCGTCCCGCAGCGACATCAGCCTGATCCGCAATCTTATAATACTTGCTTCCCGTCGTCACCGCGAAACACGGCGAAGTATAGGTACCGCCAGTACAAGCTCCGAGGACAGTTCCATCGTCCCACGCGCCATTAGTATAATTATATTGTTTCAAGGTAACCGTCTCGAGCCCGTGCGCAATCTGCCATGCTTCACGTGTCGAACCACCATCAGCAGTCCATCCCGGATTCGGTTCAGCCGCACTGCTAACAGGCTTGCTTTCCAAACTCCAGTTCCTGCCATGTAGGTTTGTATCGTCCGGAGTAAGCGTAACGCCCGCATAAAGGTCAAGGTTCAAGTTCTGCGCCATCCAACAATCCCCGGTATTATATCTCCTAACAACATATCTTTTTCCGTCCCTGGTATCGAGCAAGTTAAAGCTTCCTTTACTAAGAGTTCCGCTATCGCTAGCGTTTCCGCTCAAAGCCGACCAGGAAACTGTCCCAGTGCTCACATCAACGCTCGGCGCATAAAGAATCCCGTTAGTTCTCAACCCATTCACACCAACGTTCCCGCTCAGCACCGACGTATAATCATCATTCTTCCCCCACTTATACGTATTATTACAGTACTTTGTCTCCATCTCCTGCATAGTCGTCACATAATGCGCTTCACCATCCGCGCCATAATACGTACTCTGAAGCCCGACATAAGCAAAGGCCTCTCTATTCCCGTTATCAACCTTACTTATATAATTATAATTATATCCTTTAATGTGCACCCAATAATCATATTTACCGGCTCTTATCGAATCCGTCGCAATCGACCCCGCCGTCTGGTCATCAACAATCTGCCCGACAGGCATATTACAGGTCAAAGTACTCCTCTGATTGTCGATACTAAAGGTCTGAACATCACACTGTTGATAATCATCTGGGTCAAGACTACTCACGTCGTACTCGCCGGTCGTGCTATCATAAACCGGGCTCGCCGAAATAACGCTATGCGGCACAACATAAACCTCGACATCGTCCGCGCTTATACTGCTACTCTGCGCACTTTCAGCAAGGTCGAAAGAAATCGTCTGTGTATCACCAGCCGCCCCATACCTCACGGTCCTAGCTAAATTCGTACTTACCTTATCCAAACTCTGCGAACTTGCAAGCGCCGTATAAACAATCTCCTGCTGATAAGTTCCCGCCATCACCCCAGTATCGATCATCGTCCCATAAAACACGTCAGTTGTATCATTCGCAAAACCGCTCGTATTATTAGTCTGCTTCTTCACGATCTGTTGCGGACTACCAGAAGCCGGTACTTGCGCCCAGGTTGCATCGGTATAACAATCTCCACCCGTCGCAACAGTCAAATCAGTATCAAGATAAGCGCTACTATCGCAGTCAGTCGTAAATGCCGGAAGAGTACTGCTCGACGAGCTAGCCGGGATATTCGTGCCAGGAACCGCGAAACCCCATCCGCTTTCATTAAATGCTACTGGGCTCGCCCAGGTACCATCAGTCTTCGAGATAGAAGCACCAGAATCACCGACTCTCACTAAATCTTGTTCACTACCGGAGGTGGAAAGATAAATAGTATAATACTTCCCTGTAGTGGTTACAGCAAGCGTCTTCTTCTCGACTTTCATCGTCCCATAATTTCCAGTCGAGGTATTACTCTCTGTCGGCGTAATTTCTCCAAACTCAACATCACCATGTCCCACATCATCAATCGAACCACCACCTTGCGTCGCTTCATAATCCGGGTCGAGAGTCAAACTCACTGCTCCCCAGTTTATGTCCAAATCAACCGTATTCGATGCATTCGCTTTCGCGATAATATACGGCATAAAGACAAAAGCTAAAACAAAAATGGCCAAAGCAGCAAACGACCCTTTTAGCGCTCGGCCAAAAATAATTGTTTCTTTAATTTTTCCTAATTTTTTTTCTTTTAATTTCATAATCCTCCTGTTACTACACCCTATTATACATAGGCGTTTTAGCGTTGTCAACTTTAGTTTTTATGTTTTTCCACAAAATTCCATAGAAAAAATGGCTTTTTCAGCCATTTTTTTCATCTATTTCGATAATTTTTACAACATTCAATTGTAAATCTTACAACACTCAGCCTTCTAAAACTTTAATTTTTCTTGAATCTCTTTAAAATCTTCTTCAGAAAGGTCAAGTGTCCGACCATATTCCCAAGTTTCATCAAGCGGCATCAAATGCACGTGTGCGTGTGGAACATCTGTCCCGACAACCTTCATTAACGTCCTCGCCCCAAACACTTCCTCCATTCTCCTTGCAACTTTTTTGACTGCAGAAAAAAGGGAAGCATAGTCTTCGTCTTCGAGCTCATAAATCTTATCGACTTCAACTTTCGGAATCACAAGCGTATGCCCTTTGCTTTCTGGATTTATATCAAGAAAGGCTAAATTCTTTTCGTCTTCGTATATTTTATAACAGGGAATCTCCCCCTTAACTATTTTAGAAAAAACACTACTCATATCTTTATCTTATCACATTTTCACAACTAAAGCCGTTCGGTCATCAACCTTCGTCGCTCTCTGCGTTAAATTTCTTGCCGCTTCGCTTGCTGTTCTGCTCCTCTCAACAATTCTCGCTATCTCTTTATTAGGGATAAAATCTTTCTCAAAATCCCCCGTAATCCCGTCCGAACAAAACACTAAATAATCTCCTTTTTGGAGAGGAACCACTCCCGTCTGTGGAATCGCCAAATCCGGCTTCCCTAAATAATTCCAAAGTTTATTCTGGTATCCTTCATCCTCCGTCAACTGTCTCGCTTCTCCCTGACGAATCTGATAAATCCGTGAATCCCCAACTTGTGCATATAATAAATACTTTTGGTGATTCCGCTCAACAATTTGTCCCACCGACGCCGTCGACCCGCCTGCTCTCGGATTCTCTCGCACAACGTCCGACATCGCTCTTACCATCTCCCTAAGCTCATCTGTGTTCTTCGGAGGATACTTCAGTACCATCTGCGCAAACGCCTGTGCCGCCGCTCGTGAAGCCTCCGCGCCTCCGACGACCCCTCCCATACCATCAAAAACTCCAAACACTCCCCTTTCAGTATCGAAAAGCATCGTGTCTTCACTTCTCTTTTCCGGATGTCCTGTCAACTCTCCTCGACTTATCTCTGCTCGTCCAAAATCCGCAACAAGCCTCTCCTCTTCGCGTCTCTTCTCTCCATTAAAAAAAGCGCGTATGGCTTTTCGCCCATATTCTCGCACTTTTTCTATCCCTACTTTTTCCTCCCCCTTCGCACGAATTTTTTCCTCAAACATAATAAATATATCTTCAACTTATGGCGGAAGAGACAGGATTCGAACCTGCGATACGTTGCCGCATACACGATTTCGAGTCGTGCGCCTTCAACCACTCGGCCACTCTTCCACCCTTTATATTATCATTTTCTCCCCCGAAAAACAAGTTACGAATCCCTACGCTTCGTTCTTCAGCTTTGCCGCTCCCGCCACAAAAAACTCTGGGTCTCCGTTCGTAATTTTAATCGCCCCCTTTGATTTTATTTTCTCGAGTTCCTTAAGAGTCGCTTCGTCCGTCACCTCCGGATTCATCTCCTTCGTTTTCTCCCAATCAATCCCGCCTAAAACTTCTTTTCCGTTCTCGCCTAACTGCTCGCTTTTCCGAACATACTCGTCTAGCTCTCTGACTTTCCCGTCCTTCCCCTGAACTAAAGCCTTGACTACTAACTTTCCCATTATTTCTCCTCCTCTTCAGTTTCGATATAAACCATAAATCCGACTAAACCGTTCCCGAGCTCAAACGCCTTCGAAAGCGCGCATTTCTGTTCATGACCACCCCATTTCATCTTCCCGCTCAACTCCGGCGCCAACGCTCCGCCCAACAACAAATCCGTCGTCAATCCATAGTTCATTCCGTTCACCGGCGAAGTCCAATAACTTCCTAAAACATCTTGATTCCCGTATTTCTCTTTAAACTCTTTCGTTTCTTCCTCTGACATCTCTTCGACCTCGCGCAAGTCAAACCCGACCTCAGTCTCCGCTTCCTCTTCCGCTCTCCGGCCTACGCTCGCCGGTTCAACATTCTGTTTCGCCATTGTTTTATTCGCCACGACACGCCCGACATACTCAGCGCGCGGGTATCTCGGCTCATCTCCGCTGACGACCTCAACTTTTTCCGCTTCTTCTTCAACCTTCTCGACGACTGGCTCCTTAGCCTCCTTACGCCCCTCGAGCGCCGCCTTTTCTCTATCTTTTAGTGTTCTCCGTACATCTTCTGCCGTCCGCAAATAGCTCTCTTGAGCGCCATATAAAATCTCATTCATCTCGTCTATTTCTTCATAGACTTTCTCTTCATGTTCTTTAAAATCTTCCGCGCTCTCTCCGCTCAACACTTCTTCCGTAAACTCATCTTCTGCCTTCCTAGAGTCCACAGCCGTCGGATACTTCTCCATAAACGCCTTAAGCGCAACCAACGTAATTCGTTTTTGGCCCTCTTCGTCCGGCTCTCCTTCGGCTTCTGGCATATCTTGCCATGCTTCCGGAACACGGCTAAATATGAGTTTAAGAGCTTCCTTATTTTTCTTCAGGGAATCATAAACCCCTTCCGCTCCATCTCGTCCAAACGGCGTTTCGATATTTTCGAGCAGTTCCTTCTCTCGTGCGTAAAACTCCTCTTCCGTCGAATTTTTTATTTCACGATAAACTTCTCGTGTTGCCTTCTTCGCCTCCGGAGATAGCTCTTCCGTACTCTTTCCGAAATAATAATCTTCTTCTCGAAAAGCTTCTGGCCCCTCGCTCATCGCAACAAGCCATTTCCTCATCATCCGGCCGTCTTGACTCCCAGTTTTTTCATCAAATTTCGTAACTTTAAACGGACCAACAAACTTCTCGTCTGCTTTTTCTTTCACTTCGACCTCTTCCCAAACCGACGGCTCAGGTTCCGCATACTCCACAACCGAAGCATCCGCAAGCGCCTCCCAACCATCAGCTTGTATCATCGACGGGTCTTGAGAATCATATCCGTCTCCAGTTTCACCCCCCTCTCCGCTAGAGCCAGAACTCCCTATAAAATCATTGTTTGTATTAATTTTAAGTTTATCCGGAAGACTCATAATACACTTATTATAACACGCTTATTGTTATAAAACCATATTCTTTTTTAAAATCTCCAAATCTCCCTAGAAATTTTATTATTTTTGTGATATAATAAATCTGTCACGCATCCGCGCGATGAACATTTAATTTCTAGGTGGATGTCGTAGCGATTTTCGCGAAAATATCCACATGCGCCCGTAGCTCAGCTGGATAGAGCGTTTGCTTGCGGAGCAAAAGGTCGTAGGTTCGAATCCTGTCGGGCGTACCATATAATAAAAAGAAGCCTTCCTAAGGCTTATTTTTATTATTCTCTCTCCTAACTCAATATTTTATGTTATACTATATTTATGAAACCTAAGTCAGCGAAAAAAACTTCCCTAAAAACCAAAACCCAACGCGCCCGTGCAAAGTTCCTTTCTTCTTATTACGGAAACCCAATCCGTGACATGAAGCTCATCTGTATAACCGGAACTTCCGGGAAGTCAATCGTTGCTCATTTTGTCCATGAAATCCTCCGCGCCGCCGGTCAGCACGTTGCGATTCTCGCCTCCGACGCCCCGATAAAAACCTCCGTCCTTCATAAATTCTTCGCTGAAGCTTGGAAAGCTGGCTCGAACTATTGCGTCGTCACTGCTCCTGCTGAATCTCTTAAAAACAACGTCTTCTATAATCTTCCGATTCACGTCGCCGCCCTTACCGACTTTGTTCCTGCCGGCCTAAACTCACCTTCCGCGCCCGAATACGCCGAAGCCGAATCGACCCTCTTTAAGATGAACCCCGAAATCGTCGTCCTGAACGAAGACGACGCAAATTACCTTGAGTTCTCAAAATTCACCGGTCGCGACCAAACCTTGACTTACGGAACTCCCCGCTCCGCAAACATCCGCATCGAAACCGCAAAGCTCTACAAAAAGGGAACCGAAGCTCACCTCGCCCTTGGCTCGAACCGCTTCGTCTGTGCCTCTTTCCTGACCGGCGAAACCATCATTCCTTATATGGCTTGCGCTTCCGCTATAGCGACCTCTCTCCATATTTCGACCGACGTCATCTCCGAAGGAATCGCAAACTACAACCCCGAAAACGTCTCCTAATCCCAGCCCAGACCCCTTTATTCGACTATATTACCGTACACTCCGTCGTCTTCGCGTTTTTTCTTTGCGAGCGCCTCTCGCTTCTTTTTTTCTAACTCTTTTTCTCTTAAAAACCTCGCCTTCTGTCTCGCTTCTTCTTTTTCTCTTTGTTCTCTCACTCTCTCCTTGATATATTTTCTCGCGACTTTGCTGTCCTCAAAATCCACTGCTCCCTCTTTTCTTAAAATCGTCTTCTCGTGCCCCTTCCCGAGTAAGAGCACTAAATCCCCCTTCTTTGCTAGCCTAATTGCCGCCCTTATTGCTTCTTCTCGATTAAGATCGACCGCCAAATCCCTCCCCAACTTCTTTCCGGCCTTCTCCGCTCCGCGAACAAACTCTTTCGCAATTTTCTCCGGATTCTCATCTCTCGAATCATCTTCCGTAATAATAACAAAATCACTATTCTTCCCGAGAATCTCTCCTCGTTCCGCCCTTGTTGTCTCGTCTCGCCTCCCCGCTCCCCCATGCACAGAAATAATTCTCCCATCTATTTCCGGAATCGCCTCAAATACTTTCTCTAACGCATCCGGCGTATGCGCATAATCAACAATCACCGAAAAATCCTGCCCTTCATCAATCCTGTTCATTCTCCCCTCGACGCTCTCGAGCGCAAAAATCCCCTTCTCAATTTGCTCTTTCTCGAGTCCAATTTTCTCTCCGACCGCCACAGCCGCTAAAGAATTATACACATTAAACTCGCCCGGAAGCCTCGTTTCGATATTTATATCACCACACGAATATTTAACGCCAAAAACGTCCATTTTTATATTTTTAGCTCTTAGTTTCCCATTTTTTATACCATAAGTAGTATATTTTTTCGAAGCCTTAATAAACTCACTCGAGCTTTTATCATCAGCATTTATAATCCCATAATTTGCTTTTTTAAATAACTTTACCTTTGCCTTGCGATAATTCTCAAACGTCTTATGATAGTCTAAATGTTCGTGCGTCAAATTCGTCCATACCGCCATCTCAATCGGCACTCCGAGCGTCCTGAACTGTTCCATCGCATGGCTAGTCACCTCGAGCACTAAAAACTTCGCCCCTGCCTCTTTAATTTTCTTAATCCGTTTATTTAGCGTCCGCGAATCGACAGTCGTCATATGGTTCAGCTCATCTTTAAGCTTCAGTCTCTTTACTCCACCCCAAGCCACGGTCGTCATCAGCCCAGTCGGTATCCCAGCCTCATTCAGCATTTTCCAAATCAAAAAACATGTCGTCGTCTTGCCGTTCGTTCCCGTCACCCCGACTACTCTTAACCCCTTCGCCGGAAATCCATATTTTACCCCCGCTCCTATCGCTTTAAGAAAATGATACGGCTTCACCAAGGAATTATATCCCGGGACCTTATCCTTTATAGTCGTCTTCAAGCTCATATACAATATATTATATCACACCCTCTACCCCCTTACACAAACCAAACCATAACCCCAAAAAATATAGCCCCGAAAGGCTATATTTTCATCTAACATCCTTTACTTATTATTTGCTTGCTCCTTCTTCATCCTAAACCCTTCGCTCGTTAACCAAGTCCCGACCATTACCATCCCAGCAGCAAGACCTTAAAAATCACAACATTTTAGCACTTAATGCTTGCGAGTGCTAAAATTTGTGCTAAAATGTAGTTAGAAAAGGAGAAAACGCCATGAATCTAAAACCACTAAAAGACCGTGTCGTCGCAAAAGTCGAAAAGCCCGCCGAAAAAACATCTTCCGGCCTTCTTTTGCCAAGCGACTCAAAAGAAAAGCCCGCGTTTGCTGTCGTCAAATCCGTTGGCTCCGAAGTAAAAGACATTAAACCAGGCGACAAAATTATTTATAAAGAATACTCGACCACTCCCGTCAAACTCGACGGAGAAGAATACTTAATCGTCGAAGAAAAAGACATCCTCGCAACATTATAGAAAGGTATATATTATATATGTCAAAAAAGATTTATTACGAATCCGACGCCCGCGAAAAAATCCTAAGCGGTGCAAAACAACTTTATGATGCCGTAAAAGTTACCTTCGGTCCAAAAGGGAAAAACGTTATCATCGAGAAAACATACGGCGCTCCTGTGATTACTCATGACGGCGTAACGGTCGCTGAGGCGGTCGAGCTCGGCTCCTCCGAAGAAAATCTCGGCGAAGAAATTGGTGCAAAGCTCATCAAAACCGCCGCCCAAAAACTCAACAAAGTCGCAGGCGACGGCACAACAACAGTAACGGTTTTGACTTACGAAATCCTCAACGAAGCCAACAAGCTCATCGCTGCTGGCGTAAACCCGATGGAACTTCGCAAGGGAATCGAACAAGCCGGAAAAAAGATTGTCAAAGGTATAGATTCTCTCTCCGAGAAAATCGAAGGCGACTCAAAAAAGGTTGCTTCCGTCGCGACTATTTCTGCTGGCGACGCCGAAATCGGCAAACTTATTGCTGATGTTATCGAAAAGATCGGCAAAGACGGCGTAGTAACCGTCGAAGCCGGCCAAGGCCTCGAAATGGAACAGGAAATCACCGAAGGCTTCTCTTACGACAAAGGCTACTCCTCGCCCTTCTTCGTCACCGACGTAAATCGCCAAGAGGCAGTCTTCGAAAAACCTCTTATCCTCGTAACCGACAAAAAGATTTCTGCTTCCTCTGATATTCTCCCGCTTCTCGAACAATGCGCTCAAGCCGGAAAGAAAGACCTCGTCATTATCGCCGAAGACGTCGAAGGCGAAGCCCTTTCTCTCCTCGTCTTGAATAAACTGAAAGGTGTCTTCAACTCTCTCGTTCTAAAAGCCCCTGCCTTTGGCGATCGTCGAAAAGAAATCATGGAAGACATCGCAATTCTAACCGATGCCAGCTTAGTCTCTTCCGAGAAAGGCCTAAAGCTCGAGGAATGTGGCATGGAAGTTCTTGGGACTGCCGGAAAAATCATCGCCACAAAAGACGAGTCGACCATCATTAAAGGCTCTGGCGACAAAAAGGCAATTAAAGCTCGTATCGACCTCATAAAAAACCAAGCTGCTCTTGCTACCTCTGATTACGAAAGAGAGCAGTTCGAAAAACGTGCCGCCGCTCTCGAAGGAAAAGTCGCAATCATCAAAGTCGGTGGCGCGACCGAAACCGAAATTGACGAAAAGAAATTCCGCGTCGATGATGCTGTCGCCGCAACAAAAGCCGCTCTTTCCGAAGGCATCGTTCCGGGCGGAGGTGTTACTCTCGTGAATCTCTCGAAAGACCTCTCCGACACCGACCCTGCCGAAAGAATTGTCAAAAACGCTCTCTCCCGACCGCTCTATCATATTCTCGAAAATGCCGGCCTAAATGCCGCCGCGCTTCTTTCTGAAGTCGAAAAATCAAAGCCAGGTTTCGGCATAAACGTAATGCAACCCGAAAAAGGTCTTCAAGATTTGAAAAAAGCCGGCGTAATCGACCCCGCTCGCGTAACGCGCGAAGCCGTTCAAAACGCTATCTCTATCGCCTCAACCGCTATGACTATGGGTGCTCTCATCTGCGAAATCCCCGAAAAAGAGCCCGAAGTCCCTTCCGGCATGGGCGGCGGGGCAATGTACTAATCCTCTCTGGATTAACGATAAAAAGAGACGTACTAAACAGTACGTCTCTTTAAATTATAAACCTACTTATTTAACGGCTTCTATTATCTCGAGAAGCGCCTCGGCTTTAGCTGTCTCGTCTCTAATCATCTTCGCAACATTCAAAGCCCCGCTTATTGCACCCTTATCGTCTTCTGCGACTTTCATATAAATTTCAAACTTTTCTTCTGGCTCCATCTGAACCTTATCGAGTAACGGATAAAGCTCTTTCATAGCCTCTTTTTCTATTCCAGCCAAATCCGCCTCAGGAGTAGATACCTCCTCAGCTACCGTTGTTGTCGACGTTACTATTTCTGGAGCCGGAGCGGCCGTCGGCGCTGGCTGTGGAGCTGGCGCGGCCGGAGCTTCCGTCGTCAAAGGTGGCATCGCAGGCGCTTCCGGGACAACCGGAGCTGGCGCAGCCGGAATCTCCGCTTCCTGAACAGGCGCTTCCGCAGGTTGTGTGGCCGTCGGCTCAAGCGTAACACCCTCGCCTTTCGTCGGCGCACCCGCCATTTCATTAGCAAGTGCCTCATTATCCGCAACTCCCGTTTCCGCTGGAGCAACGCTATCTCTGGTTATATCATCAATTGCCTTTTGCAATTCATCATTATTCATAGCCACCCTTTTCTATTTTTAATAATATAATAACTTACCCCTATACTATCATATTCTCTAAAAAAGCTCAAGCTTTATATTCTCAAAAACTTCACTAATTTATCCAGAAAATCAAGCTTCACCTCCTCCATCGGCAACCTCGCCCCAAACGCATCTACGATTTTCTCTCCCGATTCTTTCGGAAAATAAACCGCTACTCTCGGAGAAAACCTCTTTCTCGGCGTAAGCATAATCGCATAATGTTTCCCGTCCTGATAAACTCCGAAACTCTTATATTCTTCATAGCTATAAAGTCTATTCCCCTCCGAAAGCCCCTTGTTCGTCAGCGAATAGTGCAAAACTCTCGGTGGTCTCACCGAATACATCACAAGCGCCACTGCCGAAAGCACAATTAACGCCGTAAAAGTCCACCATTTCAAATATATCGAAAGTGCACCGAGCAAAATCGTCACCACAACCAGCCCGACATACCACCACGCATTTTTCTCGGTCTGGATATATTCTTTCGCATCCCAGTTTACAATTTCTTTGTTCGCGACAACTTTTTTCTTATCCATAAGCTAATTATATCACAGAAACCTATGTTTTAGTTTTTTCATAAACCCGCGTCTTTATTCCTCCCTCCCCGTCCTCAAAAACCATTTCATATTTTTCCGATTCCGGCTCCATCAGTTTTTCCTCTCCTCGAACCACCAGATAATCAAAATCATATTTCCCTAGAAACTCTTGCTTTTTTAAATCTCCATTTCTTAATTCGAGCCACTCGTCGATAATATCTTCTTTCCCGTTATTTATCTTTAAAAACACTTCTGCTCTCGGGTCAAGATATGGCCGATACCCCCGAAACTCAAGATACCCTCCATCATCAAACCCGCTATAAACCCTCACGTTCGTCCGGTCGTCTTCCCGAATTTTCTCATCAAGCACATCAACCGCAAGTTTCATCGGCTCGTCCGGATAATCATCAATCTTCTTTAAAACCTCAAAAAGCCTAACCGAAAACAGTGAGACCAAAAACGCCACCGCCCCAATTCGAAGACGTTCTCTCACTCTCGGCTTCCAAATGCTCTTGAACTCAAACTCCTTATACGCCGGAATAACCGGCAACAACATCACTAGGATAAACTGACTCAGCCCTTTTATAGTATTCAGTCCAAGAGCTAAAAATCCAAAAAACATCAAAACATATCTCACTTTTATTTCTTTCTTATCCCCATAAAAACATAGAACTAAAACCGCTACAATCACCATATACAATATTTTTCTCGTCCCTTCCACCAAATCAAACGGCTTCATCTCATTAATAAAACTTAACGAGCCGCCCACGTAACTCGTCACCGTAATCGTCATCATTTTCAGTCCATACGGATTTAAAAATCCAACTATCCCCGCCCCAATCCCCGCTATAATAATCGGCTTTACTTTATAATCGCTTACTATTCCGTCTATCACATACACCCCCATCACTAAAAACAACATCGGCCAGAGCGATGCGTGTAGGTTTATTTGTAAAACCGAAATCAACGGTATAAACAACAGCCCCTTTGTCTTTTTCTCTCGTATATACCGCTCTAAAATATATATGAGAATCAGAAAAAACACATAGCTCACCATCTGTGCTCTCGTCGTCACAAAGGCCATCGAAATAAGCATCCCGTCTGTCAGTATCATGAATAAAAGCGATAGATTTATATTTTTTTCACTAACAAGAAGATATATTTTATAGAGAAGAAAACAAACTAGAAAGTTCAGCACAATCATTCCAAGATACAGTCCCGCCGGCCCAAACCAAGAAAAGATTAAATAAAACACCGCCGCAAACCCATAATTCTGGACTGTTATGTTTAGTCCCTCGTGCATAGAAAGAACATCCGTCTTATAAACCCCGCTTTGAACAATATGTCTCCCCTCCGCCAAAACAAACCAAGAATCATTATCCAGTTGTGTATAAGCAAACAGCGCAAGCGTCATCGGCATCAAAAAACAAATCAAGTATTTAAAAACGACCGCCCCAGAAATCTTCTTCTTTGACTCTTTCATTGTACCTCCATCAGAAGTCTCCGCTAACGTCATCGCCTATGACTTTCCCAGAGACTTCTGGCGGAGGGTGGGAGATTCGAACTCCCGCTCCAGGTCTCCCCAGACTAACGATTTAGCAAACCGTCCCCTTCAGCCACTTGGGTAACCCTCCGTTCTCTCCATTCTAACATAACTCCCCCTGAAATAAAACCTATTGTATTTTGTCGGAATCTGTGATATAATTAAGAAAATACATCATTAACTGCGAGAATTTTAATGAAAAACATTGCAAAAACCGCATCCCAAATTTTCACCGGTGCAGCCACTCTCTGTACCCTTTGTGCTGGAAAAGTTATGGCCATCTCTGTCCGCGACGGAATTAACGCCGTAAAAACCGAAGAAATGCCGACAGATCTGACCGGAGCAAATGGCGTCTTCTCGACCGTCACCCATTACATCCTTTTCTTCGTCGGTGCTATCTCTGTCATCATGTTGATTATCGGTGGTCTCCGCTATGCTCTCTCTGCTGGCGACTCAAAAAAGGTGACCGACGCAAAAAACACTATCCTTTACGCTTTGATTGGTCTTGCGATTGCAATTCTTTCTTACGCGATTGTTGATTTTGTTTTTGGCATTGTCTCGAAATAGTCTCAACTTCCCCCGAATAAATAACCGGGCTTAGCCCTTGTCGGTTTTTCGTAATAGCGAGCGCAAACACTTCTCTTGCGCCCGCTTTTTTTATCATCTTACCCGCCTCCGTTAAACTCGCTCCCGTCGTCCAAACATCATCAACAACAACAATCGTCTTCTCTCGTATCTGTTTCTTTAGTCGCCCTCCCTCCAAGAAGCTACGACAAACCTTCACCGCCTCTTTTGCCTGCCGTCGTCTCGTTTCTTCATTCGCCCCGACTTGAACTGTATTCTTTGCCCGCTCTAAAATTCTCTCCTTTTTTATATTTCCTCCGCCCCGTCTGGACAATCTCGCAAGTTCAGTTAAAATCTCATCCATATGATCAAACCCTCTCTCTCTTATATGACTCTTCGAGGTCGGCATAGGCGCAAAAATATATTCCTTCTCCGGGCTAAGTCTAGAGACATAAATTCGATAAACAATCTCCGCTATTTCTGGCCCGATTTCTGCGACCGAACCATATTTATATTCCTCGACCAACTCCCCTAAAATCTCATCTCTAAACCCAATATATTCGGCTTTCTTAAACGTCCCTCTATCGGCTTCTTGAATTTTCTTCGGTCTCAATCCAGATACTATGTAATTTTTACAACAGCTACACAGGATTTCCCCTTTTCTCCCGCACCCTCGACATAACAGGGGAGAAAAGAAAGAAAAAAGTCTCCGAACCACGTCTTTTGTTGTAAATCTTACAACAATTTTTTCCCGTTTAACCATATTCTCTATTGATTTTATCAAAAAATTCTATTACAATAAAGCTTATACAAACAAAAGTGGAGGAAACCGAGTATGGCTCGTAAAACCAACGATGACATGCTGATGGAAGATGAATTAGCTGCCGCCTTCCTTGACGACAGCGCTGCCACTATGCTCGATGCCGACGAGTCAATGCTTCCTGCTCCCGAAGAGGAGGAAGAAGAACTCGCCGAGCCTGAGGAAGAAACAGTCGAACCATCAGATGAGGGGGATGATGGGTGGGATACAAGCGACGATTTTCCTGGACAACTCGCCGTAGATGTCTACGAAACCGCCGACAAATTAGTAATAAAAGCCCGAACCGCCGGAATCAAAAAATCCGATTTAAACGTCTCGATTCACGATTCAATCCTAACAATTTCCGGTGTCCTGTCCGGAGGCGAAGACGACCAAACGACCCGCTGGCATATCCAAGAATGTTATTGGGGTGAATTTTCTCGAACTATCGCCCTTCCGGTCCAAGTCCGCGAAGACGAAAACTCCGTAAAAGCCGAGCTTCGCGACGGCGTCCTTACTATCACCTTCGAAAAGGAAAAAACCGAAGAACCAAAAATCATCACAATCGACTAGTCGCCATTTTTCTTCGTTTCTCCGACCCCCGAAAGGGGGTCTTTTTTTAGAACTATACCCCCTCAACCCCCCCACATCAAAACCGCCACAATTCCCCCAACACCCCTTTTTCTCGATTTCCCCTACCCACCAAGAAATCCCCTCTCGGGGATTTCTTAAATGAGCAACAAATCCGTAAAACGTACTAAGCTCTATACAAGAATTTTATCTAGCACAAAGCTTACAATTGCGTATGCCAAAATAGCAATCACCAACCCAACCAAGCCATAAATAATAATATTCTTTGCTTTCGTTACTTTTGCTTGATCGCCAGCTGAGGTAGTATACATTACGCCACCAACGATAATCATAATCACCGCCAAAATACCTATAATATACAAAAGAGCATTGACGACATTCTTTGCAACACTATCTACGCTTACACTCTGGTTACTTAGCCCTGAACCATTAACCGCAGCATTCAATCCGTTCGATACCGAACTAGGAGTATTCGCCGCAAACGCTGGCAAAGCCGCCAACCCTACTCCAGCTACCACTAAAACCCCCGCAAAGAGAAGTGTCTTAACTTTTTCAGATAACTTCATTTAGTTTTCCTTTCGTTTTAAGTTAGTTTTATCATACCAAAAATAACCATAACTGTAAAGGATTTTCTTCACGGTCTAATAACTCTGCGTCGCGTTCGTGTTATTCGTGGCTACCCCAGAACCTTATCAAGCACAAAATTTACAATCGCATAAGCAAGCACCGCAATCACGAGCCCAACCAGTGCATAAATCAGCGTCTGCTTTGCCTTCTGAACTGCCCCCGGATTCCCCGCGCTTGTCGTCATTTTTAGTCCAGAAACAATAATCATAATCACCGCTAAAACCCCCACGACCCAAAGTAGAGTATTAACTACGCTCCTTATCGGCGATTTAATTGTGTCGGTATTACTACAGCCCGCCGCCTCTCTTAGTTCTCGGTCAACTCCGCTCGTCGAGCTACAAACCGGATCGCTTGCAAACGCCCCCTTCGGCACCAATACCCATCCTAAAACCCCCACTATCATTAAAACCGCTATGATTACTCTTCTCATTTCTTTATCCTAAACTATCAAGCACGAATTCCACAATCACATACGCAAGGACTGCGACCACAAGTCCTACTATGGCGTAAATCAGCGTCTGCTTCGCCTTCTGCACCGCGCCGGGGTCTCCCGCGCTCGTCGTCATTTTAATCGCCGAAACAATTATCACGACCACCGCCGCGACTCCGACCGCCCAGAAAAGCCAAGAAATCGCATTATTCTTAAACGTATCCGCGCTATTATGCGGAATCTTATTCAACGCATCGTTCAGTTCATCTGCAAAAACCCTTAATTTCTCCATTTTAAGCGCCTCCTCCTGTATTCATCATCCCTAAAACCGTATTAACAATCACCTGTGCCAACACCGTGATTAAAAGCCCAACTATCGTCCCGACCAACATACTCTTCGCATGCGTCGCCTTTCCCGGATCTCCCGCAGAAGTAATAAAATTAAATCCCGAAACAACAATCAAAATAATCGCAAGAAACCCAGCAAGAAAGAACATATCGCTTAAAACCGTCAAAACAACCGTCCAAACCGAAGTAGCGAGCTTATCCCCCTTAAAGTTTTCCGAAGAAACATCCTTCCCTCCGTTCGTACAATCGAGATAATAATACCAGCTCTTCAATCCGAACAATTTTGAAGTCGTCCCGTTCGCCGTGCCACACGTTACCGCAAACGCCGGCACCGGGGCCAACGCTCCCACCCCAATCATTAAAGCTAAAACAAATCCAAGAAATTTCTTTTTCATATCTCCATTATATCATACATGAAAAAGTATTTAAAAAAGCTTTTTCGGACAAGAAGCCGTTTTGTTAAAACCCGAGGTCGCCTCTTGACAATTCCGCTTATGTGTGCTATAATAGAAACATATCCGGTCTGTTATGAAAAATATTAAAAAACTGCGCCAGTGTTTTCTTCTTGTGGGCTCAATTTTTGCGAGCCTTATTTTGTGCCTTAACACCATTTCTACCCCTGTTTTTGCCGAACCCCTAAACAACTCAAACCAATCCACCTCTCTTAACAACTCCTCAGAAACCACAAATTCCTCTCTCGACAATTCTTCAACAGCAAACAATTCAATAACCGCCTCAGAAAACATAGTCGACAATTCTTCTAGAACAAACGGCTCCTCTAGCTCGGAGGGAGAATATGACGTTCTCGACAACTCCAGTTCAGATTCTTCCTCGGTCAGCACATGTTACGACGAATCCGGCTCGCTCGGCTGGCTAGTTTGTCCTTCGACCGGTTTTCTCGCAAAAATCACCGATTCGCTCTATAACATCATTGAACAATTCTTAATCATAAAGCCAATTTCTTTCGACGATAGCAGCCCCTACCACCAAGTCTGGTCAATCTTCCGCGACATCACAAACATCATCTTTGTCATTTTCTTCCTTATAGTAATTTATTCCCAAATCACCGGCGCCGGAATATCAAACTATGGCATAAAGCGTGTTCTCCCAAAAATCATCATATCCGCAATCTTAATAAACTTAAGCTATATCATCTGCGCTCTCGCTGTTGACCTCTCAAACATTATCGGCGCCTCCTTACGTGGCCTTTTTCTCGGAATTGAAGAATCCGTAACGGCGACAGGCATCATCTCCGAGGCCGCTACCGCCTCGAGCGGTATCTCCTATACCGCTCTCGCCGGCGCTCTGACCGGCTCCGCCGTCCTCGCCGGCGTCGCCATCGGCGTCGCCGGCGGCCTCGGCTACGTCTTCTTCTCTTTACTCGCTGTGCTTATTGCCGCCGCCGCCTCGATTCTAATCGCTTTCGTCACTATCGCCGCCCGCCAAGCCCTCGTCTATATCCTGATAATGATTAGCCCCCTCGCCTTTGTTTGTTTCCTCCTCCCGAACACCGAATCCTGGTACGAAAAATGGCGAAAAACCATTATTTCTATGCTTTTCTTCTACCCTCTATTCGCTGGCCTCTTCGGCGCCTGCTCTCTTGTCGGCTGGGTAATTATCGCCGCCGCCGACTCCCCAATCACCCTCGTTCTTGGTATGGCCGTTAAAGTTGTCCCTCTATTCGCCTCTTGGAACCTCCTAAAAATGTCCGGCACCCTCCCGGGACAAATCAACGCCGCCCTCCACAACATTTCCCGAAAACCAGTCGGCGGAATCCAATCTGCTCTCCGCGAACAAGGTGCTCTCCGCCGTGCCGAATACACCGCAAAACAAATGCAAAAACCAGTCAATCTAGCCTCTGGCGGATACTGGCGTTCTGCACTTGCCCGCGGCAAAGCCCGTCGCCAAGCCCTTCTTAAATCTTACGAAACACAAACTCAGAACCTCCTAGCTGAAGATTATATGGCCCGCATGGAAGGGAAGAAAATCACCAGTTATACCGCCGATGGCGCCCCAATTTATCGCCGCCGCGCAATCGGTCGCGATGAAAATGGCCGCACCCTCTACGCAACAGAAGTAACCGAAACAAAAGAACTAAAATCCGAATTCACAAATCGTGAAATCGGCCTCCGCAACTCTGCCTCAAAAACTCGTCTCGACAACTCTATGTCGACAATGAGCACATATATCGAATCGCACGACATAAAAGCCTCTACCGAACTCGCCGCGCGTGCTCAGCGCCAAGGCGAAAACTTCACCGAGCTCATGACCCAAATTAGCGCAAAACGCCGTAATGACCTTTCCGACAAACGCTGGTACGCCAGCCAACTTCGCGAAGCCGCACGTCGAGATGCGGTTACTGGTGAACTCATAGACAAAGACGCTTATAATCGCCTCATCAACCGCGGTGCTGGCGCTTCCGCATTTATTAGCTCAAGCCTTTCCGGCAACGCCCTCCGTGAAGCCGAAACTTCACGCGCCGCCGCTCTCGCATCCGTCGAAGCCGACGCTATCGACGCCCTTGAAGCCGAACGAAAAGCCCTCACCTCGACCTATACTACTTACATGTCGAAACAAGTTACAAAAGAAGTCCTTAAAACTTATGAACAAATGCTTGAGGCAAAAGACATCGAAGGCATCTGCGCCGCCCAAAATATTCTCGCGATGCGTGGCGACTACGATAAAATCGTCGAACACCTCCAAGAATACATGGATCGCGACGGTTACGTCGAACTTGGCACCGATTTCGCAAACGTCCTCGCTCTCAACCTCCTCGGCATGAAAGACGCCGACCCCGAACTTGCTCGTCTCGGAAAACACATCAACGTCGAAACCTGGGCCTACACCGACGGTTCAAGGAATTCAAACTTCGTAACCTATAAAGAATATATGACCGGAAAAACCTCCTTAGGCGAAAATACAAAATACTTCGTCGAAACTCTCCTTCGTGGTACTGGAGTCAAAGGAATCGACCGTACCTTCTATGGCGGCCTTAAGTCCTCAATAAACCGCTATCTTGTCGCCGAAAACTTCGGAGGAAGCCAGGCCGACGCCGACGAAGCTCGTGTCCGCCTCATGACTGAAATGCTCCCCCAAATTATCTCTGCTCTCCCAACCTTTGCTGCCGGCTCCGAGCAAATAACGAACACCCTAAACTTCCTTACCGGAATGACCTGTAACGCCGAAGGGAAATGGATTATTAAAAACCCTGCCGAAGACGCTCGCCTGAAAGATGTCTATAAAGAAATGACCGAAAAATATCTCCGTGGTCTCACCGCAAACGACCTCATCGCTCTCAAAACCGACACCTTTAACGCTCTTAAGGCTCGCTTCCTCGACTTCTATGGTTCAGAAGATGCTGCGCGAGACATGTTCAAACTCTTTACCGAAAAACAATGTAATGCCCTCCGCGCTGGCGACCCATCTGCTCTAACCGCAATGAAAACCGCCGTTCGCGAATACTTGGAAGTTTAATTCTTATCCTCGCCAAACTTTCCTTTTTATGCTAATATATATTATATATGGCGCAATATAAGGTACCTCAAGATGTTGAGGCCGACGACAAGCTTATCGGGCCGTTTAGCTTTCGCCAATTTATCTATCTTCTTGTTGTCGTCGCTCTCGTTGCTCTCGCCTGGGCTCTCGCCCAAATTTTTCCTTTGCTTGCGATTTTTCCGGTCATCCCGGCTCTATTCTTCCTAGTTCTTGCTCTTCCTCTCCGGAAAGACCAACCTATGGAAACCTACATCGCCGCCCTAATTCGCTTTTATACGACTCCAAACAAACGTTTCTGGAATCCCGGCCAGCGTGAATCGACCATAACAATCACCGCCCCGAAAATCGTCGAAAAGCCTCTCACCCGCGACATCACCGAAGAAGAAGCCGGCCGTCGTCTTTCCTTCCTTGCCAACGTCGTCGATTCCGAAGGTCTTTCCATAAAAGGCGACCTCCCTTCGACAACCCCCTCCGACTCTCCCGTTCGCGGAGAAATTCTCGCCGAGGCAAACAACGCGACCGATATCTACGAAACCTACGAATCCTCTCAAGTCGGCCAGAATCTCTCCTCAGATTCAAATCGTCGGCATGAAGAAATCGTCCAAGAAATGCGCGCCGCAATAAAAGCCAACAACCCGACCATAGAAGATATAACCTCAAATTTCTCCGGAGTCTGGAATTTATCAGGTACCCGCCCGCTTAACCGCCCTACTCCTTCTCCCAGCCCCGATTCTTCAAAATCCCCTCAACCCCCTTCTTCCTCCACAAACCCAGCCACCCTCGCCGCTCCCTCCGTTCCTCTCGCTCCGCCCCCCGTCAACCCAAATCTCATAAAACTCGCCGGAAGCGACGACCTTTCTGTTGCTTCGCTCGCTAAACAAGCAAACCGCGAGTCTTCCCGTGCCGCAAACAATAACGAAGTATATATTAGTTTACATTAAGGAGAAGCTATGAACCCCCAAACCCCTCAAAACATACCAACCGCCCAGCCCGCCGGACCAAACGCCGCTCCGATTTCGAGCGGTTCTCAGCCCGCGCCCCAACCCGCGATGCAACAAGCTCCTCTCCAAGTAAACCCCGACTCTCCTCTCTCGACCCAAACCACCCTCCTGATTTCCGAACTCCGCGATTCTATGGTTATCATGAAAGATGGCTCCTTCCGCGCCGTTGTCGCCTGCCAGTCAATAAATTTCGATCTCATGTCTTCGTCCGAACGCGAAGGCGTCGAATTCTCTTACCAAAATTTCCTAAACTCCCTAAACTTCACAACCCAAATCCTTATCCGCTCCCAACGCGTCGATATTGGCCCCTACATAAACCGCTTAACGGAAATTCGCCGTAACAACGATAACATGCTTCTCGGAATCCTCATGGACGACTACATAAATTTCATCGACGTCCTCTCTCAAGAAGCAAACATTATGGACAAATCCTTCTTTATAGTTATCCCTTATTATCCTTCCGCCGAACAAGAAAAAATGTTGACCGAAACAAAAAATCTTTTTGCCTCCCTCCAAAGAACGAAGCCCCAAGCCATAACTCGCATTGATCGCGCGACATACGACAAAGCCGCCTCAGAAATCAACAACCGCGTCGATACCGTTATGTCCGGTCTTTATCAAATCGGCGTCCACTCCGTCCGCCTAAACACAAAACAGCTCGCCGAACTCTACTATGACTTTAATAATCCCGATACCGCCGTTCGTGAACCGCTCGTCGACTTTACTCAGCTCGCCACAACTTATGTAAAGAAAGGACAACCAAATGCCTAGAAAGAAACAACAACTTTCCGCTTCTCAAATCGCCGCCCAGTCCCAAATGAACGAAGATATGGCGATCCAACGCGCCTTCGAACAGGGAATTACCACTCTTCGCGACCTTATCTCCCCCTCCAGCATAGAAATCCATTCCGACTATTTCCGTCTCGGCACAAAATACGGTCGCACTCTCTATGTTTATGGTTACCCTCGTACTCTCTTTACGGGCTGGCTTTCCCCAATCATTAACATCGACGAAGTCCTCGATATTTCCATGTATATATATCCCGTCGATACCCAAGTCGTTATGAAAAACCTCCGAAAAAAGGTTACTCAGCTCGAAGCTTCGATGAACGTAAACGCAGAACGTGGGAAAGTCCGCGACCCAGAACTCGAAGCCGCCATCACCGATGCCGAAGAACTTCGCGACCAACTCCAAGTCGGCGCAGAAAAATTCT
Organism: Candidatus Saccharimonadota bacterium; assembly: GCA_017406405.1. Lineage (GTDB taxonomy): Bacteria > Patescibacteriota > Saccharimonadia > Saccharimonadales > Saccharimonadaceae > Nanosyncoccus. The sequence goes on along the minus strand of JAFQYO010000012.1, from coordinate 16,345 downwards.
TCCGCTTTGGGCTTTATGTAACTCTTTGGGCCGACTCGCTAGACGAACTTAAATTCGTCCAACAAAAAGTCGAGACTATCTTCGGCCAACTCATGGTTTTCTCAAAAGTCGCCACTTCCCAACAAGAACAAGGTATGCAATCTTGTCTCCCTCAATGCGCCGACCAACTCCAAATTCGCCGAAACATGAACACCGGCGCAATTTCCACTTCTTTCCCATTTACCTCCGCCGATTTAACTCAAGAAAAAGGAATTCTCTATGGCGTCAACATGCACAACAACGGCCTTGTCATTTTCGACCGTTTCTCTCTAGAAAACGCCAACATGGTTGTCTTTGCTAAATCCGGCGCCGGAAAATCCTTCACCGTAAAGCTCGAAGCTCTTCGTTCAATGATGCTAGGTTCAGAAATCATTATTATCGACCCAGAAAACGAATACCAAAAACTCTGTGACGCCGTCGGCGGTTCCTATATCCGTCTCTCCCTAAATTCCGACGTCCGCATTAACCCCTTCGACCTCCCTAAAGTCGTCGATGCTGAAGACGCAAACGATGCACTCCGCGCAAATCTCGTTACCTTACACGGCCTCTTCCGTCTCATGTTGGGCGGCTCCCAAACTGGTGCTCCCGGTCTTACCGCAAACGAAGAAGCCGACCTCGACCAAGCCCTAATCGACACCTACGCCCGCGCCGGCATAACTTCTGACCCATTAACCCACCAGTCTCCTCCGCCAACAATCATCAACCTCTACGACACGCTTCTCCACATGGAAGGCTCCGGCCCCGAACTTGCCCAGCGCCTTAAAAAATACACAACCGGGACCTTCGCCGGCATTTTCTCTCAACAATCCAACGTCGACATCAACAACCCTATGGTCGTCTTTAATATCCGCGACCTCGAAGACGAGCTCCGCCCAGTCGCCATGTATATCGTTCTTAATCACGTCTGGAACGTCGTCCGCGCCGAACAAAAACGACGTCTCCTCATCGTCGATGAGGCTTGGCAACTTATGCAATTTGAAGATTCCGCAAACTTCCTTTTCTCGCTTGCAAAACGCGCCAGAAAATACTATCTCGGCCTCACTACTATCACTCAGGACGTCGGAGATTTCATGGGAACAAAAATGGGCCGCGCCATCGTCGCAAACTCCTCTATGCAACTCCTCTTAAAACAATCCACTTCTGCCGTCGATGTTCTTTCTGACGTCTTTAAGTTGACAGAAGAGGAGAAAAAACGCCTCGCAAACTTCCCGGTCGGCCAAGGTCTCTTCTTTGCCGGCACAAACCACGTCCATCTCCAAATAATCGCTTCAGAAACCGAAGAATCCCTCATTACCACAAACCCGACCCAAGCTCAGAAATAACCCCCTTCCTTGACGAAATTCCTTAAATTGCTTATAATAACTCCAGATGAAGGTCATAAAATACTTTTTGCTTTCTCTTACCGCGTTATTTATCCCTTTTTTATGCACCGTTAATTCTTACGCTACCTCTCGCGGGACCGAAAACGCCGCCTCGATTGTCGCCGCCCTCACTCCCGCAGAAAAACGTTTTCGCGCCCAAAACAACATTATCTTCACAAACGACCCAGAATGTGACCCGACCGCCTCTCTTATCTCCTCCGTCTCGACGAGCGCAAAACCTTCTGGCGACCAAATCACCTGGATTGGCGACTCTTATTCAGTCCGCGCTTTTAATTACAACCAGCTCACCCAAAAATTCGGAGACGGGCTTGATTACGGAGGGAAAGAAAACGTAGATACCTCCTCCGGCTACATCCAAGTTGGAAAAAGTTTCGGCGGTACAGTCAGTGGCAACCCTTCCGGCATAGAAGTCGCAACAAGAATAAAAGACTCGATTCGTCCCTATCTTGTTTTTGCCCTAGGCACAAACAATATCGGCTCATCCGAAGCTACCGTCTCCGGATATATTAACGACCTTCTCAGTCTAGCTCCCGGCTCAAAAATCATCTTAGTTACCGCGAAAGACAACAGAAACAGCGATTATTCCGGCGTCAACAACGCAATAAAAAACGCACAGTCCTCCCATAACGACAAAATCTTCGTTGCCGACTGGGCTAGCGTAGCTTCTTCCGAAGATTACGATTCTGACAACCTTCATTTAACTCAATCAGGCTCTCAAAAATGGATCAACCTTATTTATGACGCCCTTCCCGGAAGCTCCGGCCCAGCCACTATCGCCGGTGGCGTTACCACGGCGACTTACAAAGGTCACACTATCGCCTTCCCGATAGCCGGCGCCTCAAAATCCCAACAAAACTCCATTTCTACCATCCCTTGCAATCATCCTATTGGTTGTCATTATGGCGCCGGCGCCCAAAGTGGCAACGCGAACGCCGCTTTCGATATATGTTGGGGCGGAAACTGTAAAAATCAAACTGTCGTTTCTATAACCGACGGAACCATCACAAGAGACATCCAAACCACAAGAAACGGCGCCAATTGTAACCATGTCAGAATAAGATCCGACATCGACGGGACCGTTATTGCCTATATGCATCTCACATACGAAGATTTAAGTCTTAAAGCCGGAGACCACGTTTCTGCAGGCCAGGTTATCGGACACATAAATTGGGGAGATGGAGCAAGCGGAGCTGGACCTTGCAATGATAATTCCGTTGCTCACGTTCACATCGACAAGGGAACTGATAGAAACGCAGATGGCGGCCCTTCGGAAAGCGCACGCGACCCCGAACTCGTCCAAATGATAAATACCGCCTACGCCGCTCTCCCCGAAAGCGGCACCGCCGGCAGCACCAACACCGAAAACACCTCCTCAACCCCGTCTCTAAGCCCTACCTCCAACAGCACCAACAACAACGCCGGTGTAGCCTGGAACACTATCGCTCAAGCTGGAATCTCTGGCGTCTCTGACAATCCTGCCGCAATCGCCGGAATTGTCGGAAACTTCATGCAAGAAAGTGGCGGCGGAACGTTTGATATCGATCCATTCATTTGTAGTCCCGCAGGATATCTCGGTATTTTTCAAACTGGAGGTAGTCGCTCAACCGACATGAAAAGTTTCATGTCCGCCAACGGCTCATCATGGAAAGACGGATGCAGTATGAAAGCTTCTGGAGCCTCTCAAGACGAAATCATCAAAGCTGTTGAAGCAGAAACAAAATTCATGCTCCAAGAATCAGTCTTTGAAAGTTTTACTAAAAACCTCGATAAAGTCACTAACAAAACCCCCGAATCATACGCAGAGTTATTCTTAGTTACAGACGAGATCGCCTACGGAGGTTCGAGTAACCTCACCGACCCAGGAGTAGCCAGTTTAGCAAGATCCCTATATGGAGAACGCACTTGGCAAGACGCCGATAAGCGAAGCGAATATGCCAAAAAGGCCTACGAAGCTTTCTCTAATGGTACTTACTCTTATCAGTCTTCTTCCTCCACCTCCGACCCATGCCCGAACGAAACCCAATCTTCCTCACTCTGTTCTGGTGGTCTTTCTAGCGGCGGCATGACTCTTGAACAGGCCCAGTCTTTCATGAAAACTTACGCCGATGAAGCCGCAAAAGGCACCACAGGAACCGTAACGCTAGATGGAGTTTCCATTACCGACTCTGGCTGTACTGGCGCCAAGGGTAGCGGGATAGGTGGCGCCCTCAACAACTGTTCGGCCTTCTCAGCTTGGTTTATAAATCGTTATACTTCCGTTACGAACTTCCCAGTCACCCAAGGATCCCAAACCGTCAACAAACTCGTCTCCGAATACGGATTCAATAACTTAAGCAACAAGCCCGAAGTCTATTCTATCGTCAGTATGGGTCCAGAAACCGGTTCGGCTAACGGCTGGGCGAACCACACCGGTGTTGTCCTTGGAATCGACGAAGCCAACGACAAAATCATCATCGGCGAAGCCTCTTGTTCCCTAGGCTACGCTACGGATGGAAAAGGTTGGCAATGGCCAGGAGCCCACGAATACAGCTTAAAAGAGTATTCCGAGGGCGGAACTTATGCTCCGGTTTATGCTTCCACTAACGGTTTCCTAAAAGAACTCTCTAATACTTGTTCTGGCAGCGACAATGTCGATATTAGCTCCCTCTCATTAGAAGAAAAAGTCGCTCAACTCTTTATTATCTACGCAAACGAATTTACTAGCTTTAAAGATTCAACTGGTTCCACCCCAGGCGGCGTTATCTTCATGAACGAAGGCGGAGATCTGTCCGGAGGAAGAAACTCCGTAAAACAAAAAATCGGCAGCATGCAGTCCGAAGCCAAAGAAAAAATGTTCATTGCGGTTGACGAAGAAGGGGGAACCGTCGCTCGCTTAGCTAACGCAGGTCTTTGCTCTGACATCGGAAACGCATCAAGTCTCAACTCCGTCAATGCCGCTAAAACCGCCGGAAGCACCGTTGGTGATTGTATGAAAGGTCTCGGTTTTAATGTTGATTTCGCTCCCGTTGCCGACACCTTATACGAAGCCGGAAGCAGTGTTCTCGCTAACCGCGTCTTCGCTAATAGCTCCGACCCAAACACTGTCGCGAAGCTCTCTACCGCTTTTGGAAGCGGACTAGAGTCTAAAGGCGTTATAGCCGTTTATAAACATTTCCCCGGACACGGCTCTTCCGCTTCTGATACCCACACTGGCGGAGCGTCGACTTCAAAGACCTGGTCTCAGCTAAAAAACGAGGATATCATTCCGTTCAAGTCAGCCATCGACAGTAGAGCAAAAATGATCATGGCCGCCCATATTACCACCGCCGACAGCAACGGACCAGCTAGTATGTCCTCAAAATATCTAACCGATTATCTTCGTGGAGAACTCGGTTATAAAGGTCTAATTGTCACCGACGCATTGAACATGGGAGCCGCAACCCAAGCTTCTTCAACTCCCGCCCTCGCCGCCTTCAAAGCTGGCGCCGACCTCCTTCTCATGCCAAACAACCCAAGCTCCGCCTACAACTCAATCCTAAATGCCGTAAAATCCGGAGAAATCCCCGAATCCCGGCTCAACGAATCCGTCCAACGCATCTTAAATGCTAAGAAAGGGCTTTAATGCAACCAGATTCACCGCTTTCAAACTTCATTACAAACCTCAAACTAATGCCAAAAAACACTAAAAAAGCCATCGTCGGCATTATTGCCCTTATTTTTCTCATCATTATCGGAGTTACAATTAATAATATTGTCGAAAAATCAAACCAACCCCTCACGATAAAAAACTACGATAGATATCTCTCTTCAGCCCCAGAATCTTACGAAGAAACCCTCCTCACCCAAATCTATTCCTTAATTCAAGATAGTCTCCCGGTCGGAACTGACGAAGATTCTTTCGTTCGCGATGCGGAAATTCGCAAAGATTCATTCACGGAAAACAAAGAAGATGGAATCACTTCTACCCACTTCCTTCTCGATATAGATTCATTAAAAATGACCTACACTGTCGACTTCGCCTGGTCAAAGAGCAAAAAAGAAATTCTCCCCGATAGTATCATCGTAAATTGCCCTCCAATCTCCGAGATGAAATACCCAGAAACCACTTGCTACGGCATGTACAACACGACCTCCTCCCCTGAACTTTATCTTCCTTATACAGCCTTCACTGAAGACGGCAAAATTAAGTATCAGCTCACTCTCTCTCAAGATTTATATATTATAAATATCTACACCAACGCCTGCAACGACAAAGCTTTAGAAAACCAATACAGAGAAGAAGCCCTGGAATGGCTCAAATCAACTCCAATAAACTACGAAAATTATTCCTTATATTACGATAACGTATGTAAAAACACAACATCTGGCTCGGAAGAATACACCGGACCACGCCACGAATAGTTGATCTCACCCCACATCTTCCACTGCCCCAACGCTCGTAATAATCACCTGATTTTTCTTAAAATTCTTCACGAGCGCTTTCTGACGCATTTCATCAAGTTCAGAGAAAACATCATCAAGTAAAACAACCGGAATCTTCCTCGTCTTTTGAAATATTTCATCTGCCTCAATAAACTTCAGAGCAATCACTATCGACCGCACTTCTCCTCGACTCGCCGACCCATCAGCTTCCACCCCGTTAAATAAGAATTCATAATTATCTCTATGCGCCCCAAAGCTCGTATGTCCAATCATCTTATCTTTTTTAAAAACTTTTTCAAGCTCCTTAAGATACATACTTTCGTCAAATTCCCCATCTTTTTTTAATAAAATCTTTATTTCGTCTTTATTTTCCGCAATCGACCGATAAACGCCAGTGAGTTTATCATTTATCTTTTCCACAAGCTCCCCCCTACTTTTCCACAAGAAAACTCCAAACCTCGCAAGTAATACATTCCAAGAAAACAAGTCTTCTCTCGAAACATTCTCGCGCTTCAAAAGTTCATTTCTCTGTCTAAGCGCTTTATTATATTTAGAAAGGGAATCACTATAAGTCTCACTCAACTGAGAAAAGCTCCTATCAAAATACTCTCTCTTTCTGCTAGGACTCGCCCCGACAAGGTTCAAGTCATCCGGTTCAAATAAAACGACCGGATATCTATTTTTCTTCGGTAGTCTCGCCGTCTTTTTATCACCAACCAAAAACATCTTCTTTCCTGTGGAAAAATCATACGTTACCACTATTTTTTCCCCGCTCACATAGACAAGCTCGACTCGATAAAAATCTTTCCCTCTCTGAACAATATCCTTATCAACCGCCCGGAAACTCTTTCCCCTTAACACCTCAAAAATTGCCTCTAGAATCGATGTTTTTCCGCTCCCATTTTCCCCAGAAATCATTGCTGTCTCTTTCCAACAATTCAACTCAAAAAAATCATGGCTCCGAAAGTTAGTCAACTTCACCGATTTTATTATCATTATCTCTCTCTATTAAGATTTTAATGGCATAATAATATGCGTATATTTTTCGTTTTTAGCATTCTTTACAACAATCGGCGTCAATTTCCCGGAAAACCCAAGCCGAACTTTTTCTTCTTCGAGCGCATTCAACGCGTCGATTAAAAATCGCGAATTAAGTGTTATTCTTTCATCTTTTGTTATCTCCGCCTCAATTTCCGAGGTGTTCTCTCCATATTCGTTCGCAACCGATCCAACCGAAAAAGTCCCCGTCGAAGTTTTCGCCTCCAAGACAATCGACCCTCCGACCTCTCTCGCGAATAGCGCCGCAAGTTTAGTTCCTCTCATAAGTTCAGATTTATCCACCACCACCTCGGCTTCTAACTCTTTCGGAATCAACTGACGATAATCCGGAAAACTTGCATCTATTAGCTTCGAAGTAATCTCTATTTCCCCCATCCTAAATCTAACTTGCGTCTCATCAAACAGAATCTCCACCTCCTCCGCATCTTCCGGTATTGACCTCATGACTTCAGAAAGTGAACTCGTAGGCACAATAGCCTTCACTTCGCTTTTTATCTTTTCGATAAATTTTCTTTCAGAAAGCCTGTACCCGTCAGTAGAAGCAATAAAAAGCGCATCCTCCGCCGTGTTAAAATATACCCCTGTCAATGCTGGCCTTGTCAAATCATTCGAGCTCGCAATAACCACCTGGTTAACTCCAACTTTAAATTCATCTGCCCCTATTAAGAACTTTATTGCTTTTGCTTCATCTATCCCCGGAAGCTCCGGAAAATCGTCTGCTGGTGTCCCGTTAAAAGTCGATTTATATCCTTCCGCCTCAACTTTAACTTTCATTCCATCTGTGCTGATTTTAACAGTCTTTCCTTTTGGCAAATTCGAGACAAATTCCGCTAATAGTTTAGCCGGAACAGTCATCACTCCATCTTTACTCTCACTAACCGGCAAATAATCCACAACTGCCATATCGAGATTTGTCGAAGTAAGACTTACTTTTCCTCCATCTACTCTTATAAGTACATTATTAAGAATAGGTAAAGTCGCCTTACTTCCGGCAGCAATTCTACTTACTACATTTAATGCTTTTGAAAGTTTTCCGGAATCAACTTCAACTTCCATGTTTAATTCCTCCTTCCTTTATTTATATATAAATTAGTAGTAGTCGTAATAGGGTATGTGGAAAACATGAATTTTATGAAATCCACCCCAAACCTCCTCAAATAGCTTTCTCCACAAATTTTAACACTTTTCTGAGAAAAACCGAACAAATTTCCACAAAACCGAACACTCTTCCACAAAACCGAACAACCCGAACAAACAAAAATGCCGTTCCCCACAAGCTTTTTCACATCGTTTTCGCACCGCTCACACATATTTTCCCACAAACTTTTCCACAAAATTTGACACGAACTTATTTTTCTATCCATATATCGCATCCCGGATTTGTTCAACTTGGTCTCGAAGCTGTAAGTTGGTTTTTTGATCGGTATCTATTTTTTTAATCCCATTCATGACCGTAGTATGGTCTTTTACCCCCACCTCCGGCGCGATTTTGGTTGTTGACATTCCTAATTCCTTTGAAAGAAGATACATTGCGACTTGTCTCGCTGTTTTTATATTAGATACTCGACTTTTTCCGGTCATCTCTACGACCGTTAACCCATAATACTTTGCAACCTTCTCGACTACCTGTCTTGGTGTTACTGCTCGCGACCTCTTTACTACCGTTCCGGAAATATACCCCTCATTTATGAGCTCGAGCGGAGTCATCCCTTTTATCTCCGCCATCAGCATTAACTTCTGAAACTCCCCTTCAAGAAGCCGAACATTCGTCTTTACGTTATCCGCCAAATATTCAATCGCCGCATCCTCGATTTCTTGCCCCATCATCTCTGCTTTTGCCTTCAGAATCGCACATCTATCCTCAAAACCGGGGAATTGTATGTCATAACAGCTCTTACTTGCCAACCTTGTACTTAATCTCTGATCGAGCGTCTTAATCTGGTCGGGTAGTCTATCGCAAGTAATAATAATCTGTTTATTTGCCATGTGTAGGTCGTTAAAAATATTGAAAAACTCTTCCTGACTTCTATCTTTCCCGATTATCATCTGAAAATCATCAATAATCAACGTATCTAGCTTTTGATATTTTTTCACGAAGTCATCAGCCTTATTTGCTCTTACGGCATTTATAAACTCCGAATAAAAATGGTTCATCGGAATATAGAGGACTTTTAAGTTTGGATGTTTTTCAACAATCGCATTCCCAATCCCATGAACTAAATGCGTCTTTCCTAGCCCGGGTCCTCCGTACAAGAAAAAAGGATTAAATCTTTCATCTCCCGGATTATCAACAATTAACTTTGCAACTCCCGCCGCAAGTTCATTACTACTCCCCACGACGAAATTATCCAGTGTAAATTTTGAATTTAAACCCGTCGAAGAAGGATTTCCCTTTGTTCGCTTAGCGATATTACTGGCCGTACTTGGCCGCTCACTCCCCCGCAAATTCACCCCGTCTTCTGTCACCTCTCTTCCGCGAACCTTTATTTTTTTAGATGACTTAACAGTAAAATCTATTTTTTCTAGCTCGACACCATTTTTCTTAAATGCCTCAGTAAGCATTTCTGAATATCTTGCCTCAAGTTGATTTGTGACAAAAACGTTCGGCGCCCCAATTGTCGCTATTTTTGCACTTTTATCTAGCGAAATAAGCTCAACATCTTTAAACCATGTTTTATAGGAGGCGTCAGAAATCTTCGTCTGTATTTCTGCCAGCACATTTTTGAACACATCAAACATGTATCTTTCGACCTCCTTTATCTTCAATAATTATACCTTAGTCTACAAAAGTTTTCCACAGCTTTCTCAATCAAATTTTAATATTTCATAATATATATTTAAATTTACAGAGGTAATACTTTCCACTATTCTATATGCTATCTGTTTTACTTGTGGAAAACCGGTTGAAAAATGTGGAAAACTGCGCTATAATAAAACAAATATTTGCTAAATATAAAAGTATATAGGATTCTATTATTATGCCAAAACGCACTTATCAGCCCCACAAGCGCCAGAGGAGAGCTGAGCATGGTTTCATGAAGAGAAACTCAAGCCATGCTGGTCGACTCGTTCTTAAACGCCGCCGCCTTAAAGGTCGCAAACGTCTCTCTATATAAGATTCACCCCTCTCTTAGAGGGGTTTTATGTTATAATTTTATTATGTTGTCTAAAGAATTTCGTTTTCATTCTCGGGGAGGTGTAAAATACACTTACCGAAATGGGAAAACTATCCGTCACCCTGAAATGAGCCTAGTTTTCTGTGATAACAAGCGCGGTTTCACGCGCTTTGCGGTTGTTGTGTCGAAAAAAGTCTACAAATCCGCCGTCGCAAGAAACCGAATTCGTCGCCGTATCTACGAAGCGATTCGTCATGACCTTGACCATTTTAAAAAACCTCGCGACTACATTTTTGTTGTTTATTCCCGAAAACTAAAAACCGCCCCATTTCCCGATATACAAAAACTAATCCGCTCTCTCCTCGAAGAAAGTATGCTACAATAGGTTAGATATGTTCAAACTCATCGACTTCATCATGATTCGCCCGATTACAAATATCCTCTTTTTGATTTATAACTGGGTTGGTGATTTTGGTATTGCAATTATCCTCTTTGTTATCCTCGTTAAACTCTTGATGTGGCCTCTCGTGAAAAAACAGCTTCATCAAACAAAGCTGATGAAGAAGATTCAGCCGGAGCTAGCCGAGATAAAGAAAAATTGCAAGGGGAATCGCCAACTCGAGTCCCTTCAGACTATGGATCTCTATAAAAAATACAACGTAAAACCTTTCGCCTCTCTATTAACCGTCCTTATTCAGCTTCCGATTTTTATCGCTATCTTTGGTGCGATTCGTATCATGGTGACTCCCCCGACTACAGAAAAAAACCTCGATTTGCGCGCTTACTCCTTCGTTAAAGAAGATGGCTCTCGTATAAAAGACGTAATAAATCTCCAAACTACCTATCTAGAGGAACTTTCCATCTATAACGAAAAAACCGCCGACGAATCTCTTTCCGAAGAAGAAAAATCAACCCTCGAAGCTCCGACTTACCAATTCCACCCCCGTCTCTTTGGGCGAATCAATCTCGAAGTAAAACCTGGCCTAAAGTCAAAATCAGCGATTATTATGCTTGTTTTGACCCTCCTCTCTGCTTTTAGCCAATACTTAATAGCAAAACAACAACGTCCTTCCGGAAAGTCGAAGTCAAAATCCTTCCGCGAACTCATGAAAGAAGCTGGCGAGGGAAAAGAACTCGACCAAGCCGACATAAACGACATGTCGAGCGCCCAGATGTCCTATATGATGCCTCTGATGCTTCTCTTTATTATGATAAACCTCCCGGGTGCAATTATTCTTTATTATTTCTTATCAAACGTCATTACCCTCATCCAACAGAAACTCGTTCTCTCTCAGGCGGAAAAAGAAATGGAGATTTCTGCCGACAAAACAATCCTCAAAGAGCTTAAAAAGGCTAAAGAAGCCGAAATTATCGAAAACAAAAAAACAGGAACAAAAATCACTCGCATCTCCGCCAAAGATACTAAAAAGAAAAGGAGATAAAAATGAACCAAGATGAATCAATCCGTTTTGCCACGAAATACCTAGAGGACCTTTTGTCGTTTTTTGGCATTAACGTTGCTGTCTATTCTACAATTGACGATGAGGTTATTCAGCTTTCTGTACCAAGTACTTCTATGAACTCTCTTTTAATCGGGAAAAACGCAGAGAATCTTCGCTGCCTTCAACATATAGTCTCGCAGAGCTTAGTCGCTAAACATGCCGAGATTACCCGTGTCAACGTTGATATCGCCGATTACAAACGCCAGAGAGCTGACCGTATTTCTGAACGCGCTGAAGGTTGGATTAAAAAAGTTCGCGCAACTGGCGAACCAATGACAATAAACCTAAACGCCGCCGACCGCCGCGTAGTTCACAAACTCGCCGAAGATTATTCTGACATTACCACCCACTCTGAAGGGGAAGGTCGCGAACGTGTTTTAATTATCTCTAAGCTATCTTCCTCCGACGAAGAATAACCCCCCCCAACCGTCTAATTTCTATTGTGCCAACCAAAATGCCCCCCTCTCGGGGGCATTGCATTATTTGTACGCGGCTATTTCTTTTACTGCGCCCCAACGATAATTATAAAATCATATCCATATCCAGAAACCCCGGCAGGAAGCTCAACCTCTGACTTCATCTCAACTCCATACATTTCCTCGAGCGCCTCTTTTGTCTCCGGCATCTTTCCGTCACTCGTATCATAAATCATATATTCTTCATATTCTCCAGCAGGCGCATCGTCAATGTTTTTTACATTATACCCTTTATCTTCCAGCCGTTGCTTTTCTTCACCCGCCACCCCCGGCTCGCCACTTCCGTTCAAAACTTCAATTACAGCTCCCTCTCTCACTGCGACGTTATCGCTCATCATTCTCTTTACATACTCTTGTATTTGCGAATAAACCCCGTTCCCTGCGCTCGGAATCACATAACTAATTCCATTTATCGTTGCGGTTGTCATATAGTTTTTGTCCTCCCCAACCAACGGAATCTGCCGAATATTCTCGAAATCAAGTTCCTCTAAAAGATGCGCACCTGTTTTTATCTCGCTCATACTAAAGTTAGTTCTGACGTTATCTCCGAGCGCCGTAATCACTCCTATCATCTCGCTAATCCCCAACCCCTTCTCGAGCAACCTATCTTTAATCGCGATTAAAATCTTTTGCTGACTATTTCCTCGTGTAAAATCACCGCTCTCTGTTCCGTGCCTTGCTCTTGCGAGCCCGAGCGCCTCCTCTCCGTTGATTGTATAAGGCACCCCCGCGTCAAATACTGCGTTTGTCCACCCATAATCCGCGATATCTTCATCGAGCGTTACGGTTATCCCTCCTAGTGTATCAACTATACTTACCAGCGCTCCCCAGTTAATATGTACTCGGTACTGAATATCGATTCCTAGTATATCTTCAACTTCCGACTCAAGCGCTTCCGCTCCAGCATTTTCATCATTACCATACATATCGGCGCACCAAAACACTTCATTTATCTTTCCAGTTGCAGTACAAGTATAGCTAACCTTCAAATCGCGCGGAAGCGACACCATCGCTACGTCTCCTGTATCCTGATTAAGGCTTACGATCATGATCGAATCAGTCAACTGCGCTCCGTCGTGGGTATAATCTCCATTCGTCCCCTCCATATCATACCCGCTCGTCCCAAAAATCAAAATATTTGTTCTTCCATTCGCGTCTTCTTTTAGAGGCTCATAAGTGTCGCTTGTTACGACGCCGATTGCGCTCCAAATATCACCATTTCCGCCAGTCAACTTTTTCAAAATCGCATCACCCCAGAAATAAAACGCAACACCACCTCCGACGATAAGCAACAAAAGGATTATAAGAACAATCTTTAAGACCTTATGCTTCTTTTTCCCACTCTTTTCTTCAAGCTTCTTCGCTTTTTTCTCTGCCTTTTTTCTAGCCTTCATATCTGCCACTTCGAGCTCCTCAACTTCCTCCACCCTTCCTTCACTTGTTCCAGTGTCTTCAGTCTCATTCAATCCAAATGTTTCTACAGGCGCCAAAAAATCATCATGCGCCTTCTGTGTTTTTCCGAAAATTTCTTCCTCGATTTCCTTATCAGTCTTGCTTATAACTTCAGTCTCAGGTTCAGCATGAATTATTCTCGCCGGAGATTGCCTCTTAATGGTCGGTTTTTTTCGTGTTGCCGAAGCGCTCGTCTTCCTAGATTTACTAGCACTAGACTTCGAAGCGGGTTTCTTTGCGACGGGTTTCTTAGGGGCACTTGCTCGCTTTTTAGACGCCGGCTTTTTCTTAGCTTTATTAGCAGGAATTTTGTCCGCCTTAGAACGGGCGACTAATTTCGAATCCTTCGCCGAACGAACAGGGAATCCATCAATTGTTGTATTTTCTTCTTTGACCATTAGTTATATAATTATATCACATATGAATGAGAAATTAACAAAAAAGCAAAAGCAAATTATCGACTATATCTCGACCTTTACAAAAGAACATAACTATTCCCCAAGCTACCGTGAAATCATGTCTGGGCTCGGATTATCATCTGTTTCAGCGGTCGCAGAACATGTGGAAAACCTTGTGGAAAAAGGTGCGCTCAAAAAGACTCCCGGGGCTGCCCGCTCTCTAGAAGTTGTCGATATGTCTCACCAAGAAACCGTGGATTTATTTAATTCCGCCCTAGCTTCCTCTGATTCCGAAGAAGAAATAAAAACTCTCTTAAAAGCCGCGAAAATTCTCGGTCTAAATCTTGAATAATTTTTTCTATACATATATAATATATACAGGAGAATTATCTAATGACTAAAACAAAAACAAAAGGAAAATCATCTTCTAAATCTATTTCTCGCCGCCGCCCGGCCTATAAAACCCCTTGGTTTTGGATTATTACTATAGTTATTCTTTTAGCTATCGGTGTTTTTTGCTTCTTTAAGTTCTTCCGACCAACTTCCTCTTCAAACGCCCCCGGAAACGACAAATCTTCCTCCGCCTCGTCAAAGTCGGAGGCCTCCTCTTCATCTTCCTCGTCGAAGAAAACCGACGAACTTTCTGGCTCTTCTGGGACTGATACTGAAGGAGACGGGAAAACCCCCGAACAATACGACGGAGAAAACCCGAACCTCTCTGATTCTCTGACCGGGAACATCACATACGCTGGCTTTTCTGGCGAAAACTTCCTTGTTCGTGTCTCGATTGACCAATACCTAACCTCCGGAACTTGCACGATGGTTATCTCCGACGGAAACAACGAAATCAAAAAATCCGCCAACATTTTTGCTGATGCTACTTCCTCTTCTTGTGAAGGCTTCGATGTCCCGAAGGCCGAACTCGAAAAACTCTCGAATTATATCGAAATCACCTTAAATCTTACTTCAGGCGACCGAACGGGAACCATAACCGGAGTTGCGACCTTATGAAACTAAAACCCGCCAATCTTAAATACCTTTTTCTATTTGGATTTGTCGCCGTTTTAACTTTTTTAAGCCTTCGGATTCCGGTCAAATCGAACGCCGCCTCGTTGGCTAGTTTTGACCCCGGAAACATTATTAGTGACTACACCATGAGCAACATAAACACTATGTCTGTCGCCGACATCGACAGGTTTCTTCACGACCACGGAAACTGCAATAACACAAGCACCTATCTAGCAAATAACTACCCTAACCTTTCTTATCATATTGAGAATGGCCATTTTGTTTGTCTCGCTGATGAACGCTTCGGAGAGGGAACCACAATCGGCTCCGGTCAGACCGCCGCCGAAATCATCTATGAGGTCGCTCATGAATACTCCATAAACCCTCAAGTCCTCATTGTCCTCCTCCAAAAGGAGCAGGGCCTGATTACTGACTCCTGGCCAAACAACATCCAATATCGCTCTGCGACCGGTTATGGCTGTCCCGATACCGCCGCCTGCGACTCAAAATACTACGGCTTCAAAAACCAGCTAAAAAATGCTGCAAATCTTTTCCGGACCGTCCTCAATGGCGGCTGGACTAATTATCCTCTCGGCGTGAACTATATTTATTACAATCCCGATAGAAACTGTGGCGGTTCAAATGTCGAGATAAAAAACCTCGCGACGAGCTCACTTTATCGCTACACTCCATACCAGCCAAACTCGGGCGCCCTCGCCGCCGGCTACGGCACCGCCGCCTGCGGCGCCTACGGAAATAGAAATTTTTATCTATACTTCGTAGACTACTTTAACTATGATCCGGCAACCGGCGAAGAAAACGCAAACCTCCTTGAAGTGATTCGGCAATCCATTACAGAGAATAAGCTTAACGTCGGTTCCGTAACCGGAGTCATTAAACAAATCGGTGCGAGCGAAAATTATTACAAAACCTATACGAACGGAATTATTTATCTCCACTCTACCCATGGTGTAAAATTCGTACAATTTGGCCCGATTCTTGATACTTTTCGCGCCCACGGCTTAGAAAGCGGCAAAATGGGTTACCCCACCAGTAATCTCCTCTGTACCTTAAAAAATAACAATTGCTATCAGCTTTTCGAAAACGCCGTTCTATACTACAACACAAGCACAAAAATTTCCGCCGCAGTCCTTAGTGGCGATATTCGTAATCTATATCGCTCCACTGGTCTAGAAAACGGAGTTTTAGGTCTCCCGATTTCCAACCAAACAGACGGCCTCCCCGGAAACGCCTCATATCAGCTTTTTGAGAACGGTGTAGTGTATTCTATTCCTAAGCTAGGGACATTTTACATTAAGAGTGGAGAAGTTAGAAATATCTATCGACGGGTAGGTCTTGAGAACTCTCCTCTCGGTTACCCCATTTCTAACGAACAAAACGGCACTCAATCTTTCGAGAATGGTGTAATTTCTAATGGGACCGCTTTCTCAACTAAGATATACGAAGCTTACTCCGCCAACAAAACCCTTTATGGTTCTCCTATCACTGATG
>JAFQYO010000011.1 GCA_017406405.1 Candidatus Saccharimonadota bacterium | reverse complement strand
GGTGGAGCCGGAGTTACTCATGCCGTAGCTTAAGTCTCCATTGACAAATAAGTTATTAAAGGACTTATCTCCGGAATAAGTAGGTAGTTGCCAGCCCTTCGGGCATATACTGTCAGTTGCGTTGACGCCGGAGAAGGAAGAAGAATGATTATAATTATATAATTATAATGATTAAAAGGTGTGAGATCTGTGAGAACCAAAAAACCACCCCTTTTAGCCTTAGGCGTGGATTTTTGAACATATAAGCTCTCAACTTTTATGTGTGTAAAGCTGACTCGCAGTTAGCTCTTGTTCAAAAGAACTATAACCATTTTAACTAAAAAAAATGTGGGTGTCAAGAGCTTTTTTAAGCGCGGGGAAAAATTCCGAAAAAATGCGCCCCGAAGGGCGCTGAAAATGAAAGAAGGGGTAAAGGCTAAAAGGCCTCGAGGTCGAGAAGAACGATGGCATAGTTCGAGGGGTCGTATCCGCGGTCTTGGGCCACGATTTTCTGGACGTGTTCTCGAATCACCGACAGGCTCAGGGATAAATTGTCTCCATAAATCGGGTTTGCCATCTCGACGGTTGTGTCACCGAAGCCGGTCTCGTTTGTGTAGGTGTTTCGATACTGGTAAGCGACGAAATAACTCGTCATCGGGTCGGACTCGTAATGAGTGAAGTCGGTGGATTTCGAGGTTTTTGTAAAGCATAAAATCGCGAAAACCAGAGCGGCAATCGACACCAGGAGAACGAGCGTTACTAAGATATTAGTAACAGGAGAACGCTTTTCGTTCATCGGAGTTCCTCCTTTCAGAAAATAAAAAAACAAAAAAGCTGAATAGCTACTTCGTCAACCATTATAGCATAAAGAAAGAAAAAAGTCAAGAGTCTAGGGACTTGTAGGCTTTGATTCCCTGTTTGGCGGCTTCGGTTTGGGCTTCTTGTTTTGAGTGGCCGGTGCCTTGGCCCTTTATCGAACGGCCGACATAGACGCCGACGGTGAAGGTTTTGTTGTGGTCGGGGCCGTCTTCTTTTAAGGTGCGATAAACAGGAGTTTCGCCGTCTCGTTTTTGGGCGAGTTCTTGGAAATAGGACTTTGGGTCGCGCCAGGATTCGTCGGCGAGGATTTCGTCAATTTTCACGAGAATATGCTTTTCGATGAAGGATTTAGCGGCGGGGTAACCTTGGTCGAGATAGATGGCACCGATGACGGCTTCGAAGCAGTCGGCAAGAATAACGGCGTGGGCGCGGTCGGTGCCGTGCTTTTCTCCCTTCGAGAGGCGGACGAGGGGAGCGTAACCGAGGGCTTCTCCGGCGGCACCAATCGACTCGGTGCGGACGAGGGCGGCGCGCCAGGAGGTCATGATTCCCTCCGGTTCGTCGTAATTTCTAAAGAGGAAGTCGCTCGAGACGAGCTCGAGAACGGCGTCGCCGAGGAACTCGAGACGTTCGTTGTGGTCGATATGGGATTTTTTGTGCTCGTTTACGTAGCTTCTATGAGTGAGGGCGGTAACGAGAAGGTTTATGTTGTTAAATTCGAAGCCAAGTTTTTCTTTAGCGAATTCTTGATAAGGGGTTGTGTCCATTAGTATTCTCCACTTCTGATTTTCTTCTTTGCTATAAGCATGAGTTTTTCGATGTCTTCGTATTCGATGGCATCGAGGGCGTCGGCGAATTTAAACCATTTTATTCCGTTCATCCACTTTTCTTTCGTCGGGGTTTCTCGGGGGTCGAGAGAGTGGACGAGGTAGATTTGGGTCGTCATGAGGACGAGCTTGTCTAGGCGGCGGTATTTAAAGTGGATTTTTCCAAGCCAACAGAGAGTGTTGATATGGAAAAGACCCGCTTCTTCGCCGATTTCTCGGATTGCGGTTTGTTTTGCGGTTTCTCCGGGCTCGATATGACCCTTCGGGATAGTCCAGCGGTTTTTAGAATCTTGGATAAGGAGGATTTCTATGTCTCGTTTGTCTTTCGAGAGACGAAAAACAATCCCGCCAGCGGTCGGTTCGCGGACGATTTCTTGGATAGCCGGCTTTTTCTTGAAGACGGTTTCGCGAAACTTTGTAATCGGGGAGGGTTTGTATTGTTTCGGAAGGGCTTCCGGAACTTTTAGGTTACTCCCCTGTCTTTTTCTCGGCTCCGGAGTCTTCTTCCGGGGCGGAATCTGAGGGGTTTTCGTCATGATTGTCCAGGTTTAGGTTTTTAAAGGCAGTCCCGAGGACGCCGTTAATAAACTTCGAGGAATTTTCCGACCCAAAAGCCTTTGCGAGCTCGACGGCTTCGTTTATGGCGACTTTCGGGGGGACTTCTTCGGAGCAATGTTTAAGCTCATAAAGGCCCATACGAAGGACATTTCGGTCAATCGCGGCGATGGAACTGATAGGCCATTCGGGAGCAAGGGGGGTTAAATCTTTATCGAGTTCTTCAGCGTGGTCCATGACGCCTTTTGTGAGGCGATAGACAAATTCGGTGTCGCCAAGAGCCTTTTCGTAAGGGACGATGTTTTTCGCAACGATAAGATTTATGTCGGCGCTGGCGTCGCCCGCCTTGCTACGGAACTCGTATTCGTACAAGCTTTGTAGCGATATAATTCTGCCTAAATGCCGATTTGATGCCACCTTTGTTAGTCCTTTTTGTTCTTAGATTTTACGGTTTTTACTTTTAAGTTCGGGGTCTTTTTCTTCGTTTCAAAGGCTTTTACGGGGGATGTTTTGTTAACGGAACGAGCAAGCTTCAAACGGAGGTGACTTCGGCGAAGGCCGGTTTTCCGAGGGCTACTCTGTTTTTTAGGTTCAGGCATAATGCTCCTTTAATAATAGATACTTTGGGCTATTTTATCACGAAAAAGGCAAGAATGCAAGCGAGTTTTCGGGGTATAGTTGACAAAATAAAGCGGTTGTGGTATAATGAGGGGTATAGCATTGCTCGTACCTATAAAAAGAGGCGTAAAGAATCAAAAAGGGGGAAATTATGATGTTGAGCACTGAGGTAAAAGGAATAGTATGGAAAGTTTTGGTCGTTCTCTATATCGGGCTGGTGATTGCTGCGATTTTTGCAGGAATCTCGCTTATAGCGCGGTTTGCACCGACCCAGAAGAACACATTCGTTGTTGAATATGAAGTGAAAGGAGAGGACGGGGCGTATGTTAATGCAAAAGACAATGTGCTCGTCGAGAAAGGCGCGGAGAAGAACGCGACGGAGTTCCATGAAAGACTCGAGGATATATTGTCGAGAAAAAATGGTTCCGAAGTTCGAATCGTCAGCGTTATGAAGCGTGCAAAAGACACGCTCGGATTTAATTATTAACGCCTAAACCCCTGTCGAAAGACAGGGGGATTTTTTAGTTTTTTACGACGAGGTTTAGGAGTTTTGCGGGTTTGACGAAAATTGTCTTTAGAGGCGGGGTTTTTACGAACTTTTTTACGTTCGGGTCGGCGAGAGCGAGGGATTTTAGCTTTTCTTCGTCTTCCAGGAAGTCGACGGAGACGGAGAGTCTTCCGCGGAGTTTTCCGTTCACCTGGACGACGACTTCGACGGTGTCGGCGACAAGGTATTTTTCGTCGTAAGCCGGCCAAGAGTCGTCGGCGGAGAGATGTTCGAGGATTTCGGAAGCAAGGTGGGGGGCAAAGGGCTTTAGGAGCTTTCCGAGAGTGATGAGGTCTTCAGCGCTGGCGCCGGATTTATAGAGTTCGTTCACGTATTCCATCAGACAAGAGATGGCGGTGTTGAAAGCCGAGCGTTCGATGTCGTCGGTTACTTTTTTGATGGTTTTGTGACGTAGAGCTGTGGTCGGAAAAGAATCGGATAGTGTCTTTTTCGTGCAGGAAAATTCAGTCGGGTTTTTCTTGACGACTGATTCTTCTTGGAACACCAGGTTCCAACATCTGTTCAGGAAGCGGTGGACGCCGCCGACCGAGCGGGGGTTCCAGGCGGCATCGAGGTCATAAGGACCGATGAACATTTCGTAAGTTCGGAGAGTGTCGGCGCCATAGCCGGAGTCAATCACATCGAGAGGGTCGATGACATTCCCCTTTGACTTTGACATCTTTTTTCCGTCGGGAGCGTTGATGTAGCCGTTATAGAGGAGCTTTTCTATCGGTTCGCGGAACGGGAGTTTTCCTTCGTCGGCGAAGAACTTGCACCAGAAGCGAATATAAAGAAGGTGGGCGACGGCGTGGTCGGCGCCACAATAAACGTCGAGCGGTTCCCAATAAGCGATTTGGTCAGGGTTCCAGGCGTTTTTCTTGTCCTTTGGGGAGGCATAGCGCCAGAGATACCACGAAGAACAGGCGTAGCCGTCGAGAGTGTCGGTTTCTCGGGTCATTTCTTCGAGGGTGGTTTTTCCGGTCTCGGGGTCAGTCACGGGGACTTTTACTTTTAGCCAATCGGTCGCTTTCGAGAGAGCGGAGCGGCCGGAATTATCGGGACGATAATCATCGACTTCAGGAATTAAAACAGGAAGTTCGGACTCGGGGATAGCGTGGGCGACGCCGTTTTTGTCGTAAGCGATAGGAATCGGACAGCCCCAGTAACGCTGACGAGAAATCAACCAGTCGCGCATGCGATAAGTCGTTTTTGGCTCACCGAAAGGTTTGTCGGGGACTTCGGTGATTTTTTTAATGGGGAGGTCGAATTTTTCGGCAAACTCGCGATCGCGGTCGTCGCCAGCGGGGACGGCCATAATTGCGCCCGTTCCATAACCAATCAGGACATAATCGGCGACCCAAATCGGGATTTTTTCTCCGGTCGCGGGGTTAAGAGCGTAAGAGCCGGTGAAGACACCGGTTTTTTCTTTGTTTTCTTGGCGTTCGATTTCCGACTTTTTAAGCGCGTCGGCACAGTATTTTTCTACGGCGGACTTTGTGTTTTCGTTTACAAGGGATTTAATCAGAGGATGTTCAGGGGCGAGAACGAGGAAAGTCGCACCGAAAATTGTGTCAGGGCGAGTTGTGAAGACCTTAACCTTTTCCGCGTTCGAGGCGATTTCGAAGTCGATTTCCGCGCCCCGAGAACGGCCAATCCAGTTTTTCTGCATGGTTTTTATTTTTTCGGGCCAATCGAGGGAATCTATCGAGTCGAGGAGTTCGTCAGCGTATTCGGTGATTTTAAAGAACCATTGTTTCATCTTTTTCTTTTCGACTTCGGAACCGCAACGCCAACAATGGCCGTTTTCGACTTGTTCGTTCGCGAGGACGGTTTGGTCAACGGGACACCACCACTGGTAGGATTCTTTTTGGTAAGCGAGACCCTTTTTGAAGAGCTGAAGGAAACACCATTGGGTCCAGCGATAGTACTCTGGGTCGGAAGTGTTGATTTCTCTGTCCCAGTCGATGAAATATCCGAGGCGCTTTAGCTGGGTCCGGAAGTTTTTCACGTTTGTTTCGGTCGCGACTTTCGGGGAGACGCCGGTTTTTATGGCGTAGTTTTCGGCGGGGAGGCCGAAGGTGTCATAACCGAAGGGACGAAGGACGTTATAACCGTTCTGAGAGTAATAGCGCGCGAGAACGTCAACAATCGTGAAATTTCTGACGTGGCCGACGTGAAGGCCGGCTCCGGAAGGATACGGGAACATCTCGGCGAGGAATTTTTTCGGTTTTTCTTCGCCGGTTTTAGACTTCGATTTTTCGAGAGCACGGAAAGGTTTTTCTTTTTCCCAGATTTTTTGCCATTTTTCTTCAATTTCTAACGGATTATAACGATTCATATAATTATTATAACATATAATTTCGGAGATAGAAAAAGCTAGATTTTCAAACCGCCTTGGCGGACGACGACGGGCTTCTTCCCCGTTAAATCGACGACGGTCGAAGGGAGTTTTCCGGCGGGGGAGGCGCCAGAGACGACAACATCGACTTTTGGCATGGTTTCGATGACTTCGGCGGAAGTGGTCGCGGGGGTGTCGCCGCGGGGGTTCGCCGAGGTCAGGAGAAGAGGGCCGGTTTCGGGGAGGATACGAGAGAAAAGAGATGAGCGAGGAAGACGGAGGCCGATGGTCGAAAAATGGTCGAAATAAGGATGAGAAAATTCGGGGTTTTTATGGAGGATAAGGGTGATTTCTCCGGGGACGTATTTGCCGATAAATTCGCGAGCGAGCTTTGTGATGACGGCATAAGTCGGGAAATTTCGGAGGCCATCCGGGACTAGAGTGAAGACTTTTCCGGATTTTAAGTCGCGACGTTTGAGATAAATCAGTTTTTCGAGGGCGGTCGAGGAATTTAGAGAAATAGCGAGGCCATAAACGGTTTCGGTCGGGAGAGCAACAACTAAGCCGGAGTTAAGGGATTTTATGATTTGGGAAACTGAATCTTTTTCAATTTGTATCATACTCAGGATTATTGTATCATAAATGGATGAAGAAAATCATCTTAGTTTTACATAATATTCGGGCGACGGGAAATGTCGGCTCGATTCTTCGAACGGCCGACGGGTTTGGGGTGAGAGAAGTGGTTTTTTCGGGCTATACGCCGAGGGTGGATGATGAGCGAGTTTTGCCACATTTAAGAGAAAAACTGAACGCACAAATCGAGAAAACGGCGCTCGGGGCGGAAAGATATGTAAAAAGAAATTCGTGTGATGACATAATTTCTGGACTTGAAAAATACAAGAAAGAGGGGTACAGAATCGTCGGGCTCGAAAATAATATCGACGACGAGAGACTGATTCCCCTCTGTTCAGAGAATTTTTCCGAGATTTCTCGACGAGCCGGAGAGAAAGTCGTCCTTATCCTCGGGGAGGAAGTCGGAGGAATAGAAAAATCACTTTATGATATAATCGACCTGTTTTTAGAAATCCCGATGAAGGGGAAAAAAGAGTCGTTTAATGTTTCGGTCGCGACGGGGATTTGTTTGTTTGGGCTGTCGAATATCTAGCTTTTTAAGAAATCTAGCCGCCTTGAGGGATTTCGGAGGTCGAGGTCGAATCGGAGGAAGCTTCGTTTCCTGAGGCGTTTTGTGTTGAGCTCGAAGTTCCGGCCGCGTCGGGTTCGATGACGGTCGTCGGGGTTTCTTCGCCGGATTTTTCGTCTTCTTCGTAAACTGTAACTTCGTCGTCGGAAGCTTCTTCTATGAGGGTGTCGGTCGTGCTTTCGAAGTAATCTTCGTCTTCCTCGACGAGAGTCGTGGAAGGTTTTTGGGACTCTTGGGCTTTTTTAGCGTCCATTTCCGGCTTTAAGACGAGGAAGTAATAGGCGGCACCACCACCGAGAAGGAGCAAGACAAGAACAACAACGAGAATGACGGTCGTCATGTTTTTCTTTTCTCCGCTCGAGGCAGGGAGGGGCGTTTCGGCGGGGGTGATAGGGGTTTCCGGCGTAGAGAAAGGCTCGGAGACAGGGGCGGTGTTGTCGGTTACGGGGATTTCTGGGGCAGGAGCCGGAGCTTCCGGGGCGGTCGGCTCGGGAGATGGTCCAGATGTTTCCGGCGCGGAGGCTTCTGGAGCTGGAGCCGGCTCGGGCGCGGGCGGCGTCGGGGTTTCAGGGGTTGTTGGGGTTGGGTTTGGTTGGTTTGGATCCATGTTATTTTCCTTATTTTAGTTTTTCTGAATCTTTTAATACGTATTTTTCGAGAGTCGGGTCGTATTTGAAGGCGAGGAGGTATTTTGTGGTTTCTGGGTAGGTGGTATCTGATGCTTCGACGAAACTTTGGTTGTCGAAATCTTCTTTGACTGAATTCGTTACGGAGATGGTGATTTCGTATAGGTCGTCATCCTTTTTTTCGCTGAGGATTTCGTAGGCGCTTGTTAAGAATTGGATACATTCGCAACCAGAACCGACATAGAACAGGTTTTCTGTTTCGTCGTAATTCAACCTAAAGCATGATTCGACTGCCTCGGGGGATTTTGTGGCGGTTTCGTCGGAGCCGAAGAGGGTTTGGTAGGTTTTATTAAGCTCTTCGTAGGATAAGTCTCGGAAGTATTTTTTCGTGCCGGTTTCGTCGTAAGTTCCTTCGTGTTTTGAACTGATTTTAGACCAGGCGAAATCACGTTTCCAGAAATCGGGATTGTTCCCGTCGGAGAGTTTTTCGAAAATGAGGTAATCGCAGGGGAGTTCTTCCGTGAAATATGTGTCGACGAGGGCGTGTAGCTCGGAGTTAGACAGCTCTGGGGCTTCGGCTTCTTTTGTGCCTCCGGACTCTTCGACGGGCTCGACTTTAGCGGGGGCCGGGGCGGATTTGGCGAATGGGTTTAAATCGGGGCGATAGACGGAGATATAATAGCAGGCGCCACAGGCGGTCAGGAGGAGCATCAAAAACACGATTAAAATGGGGGCAAGGCGGGATTTTTTCTTGTTCGGCTCGGTCGAAGGAAGAGGCTGTTCAGGGTTAAAAGCCGGGGTTTCCGGAAGGACGGGTTCGGGAGTTTCGACGGGTTTTTCCTCGGGTTTTTCGACAGGGGTCGCTTCCCTGGGGGGTTCGGAAGTTTTGTCCGCGCTCAAAATTTCTTCTTCGGGGGGAGGAGTGTTTGTTTTAAGCGATTTTAAAGCGTTATCGTTATCCATAAAGTAAGTATAACACAAAGTTTTTTGATATAATAGACTTATGAGTAAAGAAAAAGTGGAGAAGTCAGAAAAAATTGTTTTGAAGCCGAGTGATTTTGTGCATCTTCACAACCATACGCATTATTCCCTGCTTGATGGACTGACGAAAATTCCGGAACTTGTCGAGTTTTGTAAAGAGACCGGGATGGAGGGGGTCGCCGTGACCGACCACGGGACGATGTCGGGGCTGGTCGAACTTTATAAGACTTGTAAGGAAGCGGGGATAAAACCGATTTTAGGGCTCGAGGCGTATGTGGCGGCGAGAAATCTCGAAGATAGAGACCCGGCGCACGATAAACAGAGGTTTCATATCACGCTCCTTGCGATGAACAACAAGGGGTTTGAGAATCTTTGTCGGATAATGTCGAACGCGGAGATTAATGGAAAATATTATAAACCGCGGACCGACCATAAAGACATGGAGAAATATAACGAAGGGATTATTTGTCTTTCGGGATGCGCGGGGTCGGAAATTTCGGAAGCGATTCGAGCGGGAGACGATAAACGGGCTTTAGAGCTAATCGAGTGGTATCGGAACGTGTTTAAAGACCGGTTTTATCTCGAGATGCAAGACCATGGGCATCCTGACTCGCCGACGCATTGGGAAGAACAGACGAAGATAAATAATTGGTTGATGGAGCACGCGAAGGTGCTTCAACTTCCGCTCGTTGTAACGTGTGATGCGCACTATCTGAAGCACGAAGATCAAGACACTCACGAGGTTTTGCTTTGTGTTGGGACGGGGTCGAACCTGTCGGACACAAACAGGATGTCTTTAAAAGAATTTCAGCTTCATGTGATTCCGCCAGACGAGATTATTTCTAGGTGGCAAAAAACTTGTCCGGAAGCGGTTTTGAACACAAAGAGGATTATGGAGAGGTGTAATGTCGAGCTTGAGCTTGGGAGGATTTTGATTCCGAAATTTCCGGTTCCGGAAGGAGAGACGGACAAGAGTTATCTCGACAAACTGGTGTTTTCGGGACTAGTTTTTAGATATGGCGGGAAGACAGAGGAAGAAGCGAGTAAACTTTCGATTCCGGAGTGTCGGAAAATTCTCGAGGAAGTCGATAAGGGGCGGGACGAGACGCATAAACTGCTCCCGAGGATAGATTATGAGCTTTCGGTAGTGGATAAGATGGGGTATAACGGATATTTCCTTATTGTCTGGGATTTTATTAACTGGGGAAAACAGAAAGGGATTATTTATGGCCCGGGAAGGGGGAGCGCGGCGGGGGCGTTACTCGCCTATGCGATGAGGATAACCGAGCTCGACCCGATGAAATATGACCTGCTTTTCGAGCGATTTTTGAACCCAGACCGAATTTCTATGCCGGATATCGACACGGACATCCAGGACACGCGGCGCGACGAAGTTATTCAGTATTGTACGGAAAAATATGGGGAGGGGCGGGTTTCTAATATCGCGACGTTTGGCAAGATGATGGCGAAAAACGCGGTGCGAGACGTCGCGAGGGTGCTCGAAGTTCCTTATGCGGAGGCGGACAGGCTCGCAAAAATGGTTCCAGACCCGGTTATGGGGCATCATGTTCACCTTCCGGACGCGATTAAGAATGTCCCGGACCTTAAAAATGAATATGAAACGAACCCGACTTCGAGAGAAGTGCTTGATTTTGCGAGCAGATTAGAGGGGACGATTCGGGGACATGGGGTGCATGCCTGCGGGGTTGTGATTGCGCCGGACGATTTAGTGAAATTTGTGCCACTTGAGGTGTCGGCGAAGGGACCGATTGCGGCGCAATTCCCGATGGGGACCATTGAGGAGCTCGGGCTTCTTAAAATGGACTTTTTAGGGCTTTCAAACCTTTCGGTTATAAATAATGCGCTGAGGATGATTCGGAAAGTTTATAAAGAAGATATCGACATGTATTCGGTTCCGCTTGATGACGAAAAAACGTATAAGTTGCTCCAGAATGCCGAGACAACAGGGGTGTTCCAGCTTGAGTCGCCTGGAATGAAACGCTATCTTAAAGACCTCAAGGCTGATCATTTTGAGGATATTATCGCTATGGTTGCACTTTATCGCCCGGGGCCGATGCAATTTATTGACTCGTTTATTCGGCGAAAACATGGCCAGGAGGAGATAACCTATCTTCATCCGGGACTAGAAAACTCTTTGAAAAATACCTATGGGATTCTTATCTATCAGGAACAGTTCATGCAGATAAGTCGAGAATGGTGCGGATTTACCGGCGGGCAGGCGGACACACTTCGGAAGGCGGTCGGAAAGAAGAAAATCGACATGATGAAGAAAGTGAAACCGCAATTTATCGAGGGGGCGATTAAAGTCGGGGGCGCGACAGAGGAGATTGCGGAGAAGTTTTGGGCGCAACTTTTGGATTTTGCGAACTATTGTTTCAACAAGTCTCACGCGGCGTGTTACGGACTGGTTTCTTATTGGACAGCGTATCTTAAGGCGCACTATCCGGATGCGTATATGGCGGCTTTGATGACGGCGGATATGAGGTGGACAGACCGGCTCGCTATCGAGATTGCAGAATGTAAGAGAATGGGGCTTAAAGTTCTCGGGCCGGACATAAATCAGAGTTACGGGGATTTTGGGATTGTCGGAGGAGAAAACACGATTCGGTTCGGGCTCGCCGGGATTAAAGGGGTCGGGAAGGCGTTAGTTGAGGAAAAAGTGATTCCGGAGAGAGATTCGGGAGGGCCGTTCAAGAGTGTTTGTGACTTTGCAAAAAGAGTCGATTCGACGAAATTTAATAAGAAAGCTTGGGAATCTTCGATAAAAACAGGGGCGTTTGACAGTTTTGGAACGAGGAGCGATTTGCTTTATAACCTCGAGAGTATTCAGGCATATGGGGCGAAGCTTCAGAAAGACGCGGCGAGCGGACAAACTGATTTGTTCGGGGCGTTTGGGGCGGCCGCGGCGATTCCGGAGGTGGAAATTAAGGCCGCGCCGGCGCAATATAGCGAAAAAGAACAGCTGCTCTGGGAACGGGATTTGATGGGGCTTTATATTTCTGCGCATCCTTTAGATAAATATGATACGTTTTTTGAAGAACAGACACATCCGCTTTCGCTGGTGTCGGAGGAGAATGACGGAAAAACGGTCGTGGTTGGGGGCATCGTAACGGGGGTGCGGACGATTTTGACGAAAAATAATACAAAAATGGCTTTTGTTAAAATAGAAAATAAGACCGGCGAACAAGAGATAGTTGTTTTTCCGAACGTGTTCGAGGAATACGGGGGAAAGTTGGTCCAAGATAATGTGATAAAAGTAACGGGAAAAGTCAACGCGCGAGACAAAAACGGGAATGTTGTTTCCGAAGCTAAGGTCTTGATGGATTCTTGCGAAGTTATTTCGGACGAGGTTTTAGGTAGCTATAAGGCAACAGGGACGAAGCTAGCGCCACCCAAAGAAGCTCAGGGATTTAGAGGGAGGAGTAGGAGCTCGGCTTCGGGCGTTTCCAGAGGGGGAGGCGGATTTAGGGCCGGAGGAGCCAGTTTTAAGGGGGCGAGCGCGAATAGGGCGAATTCTGGAGGAGATGAGGAGATTGAGAGAGTTCGAGTTGTCGAGCCTCCGAAAGATGTTAGAAAAGAAAAAGTGTATATCTTAGTGAAGAAACCTGATGATGTCGAGGTTCTTGGGGCGATAAAGAAAGTTTGTGATCGGAATTTAGGGATGCAAGACGTGATTTTAGTACTCGAGGAGAAAGAGGAGAAAAAGGCTTTGAAGATGCCATTCAGGGTTGAGGCGGGAAAAGCGTTTTTAGGGGAGATGAAAGAGGTGGTGGGGGAAGATTGCGTGAAAGTTGTTTAGAGGAAACAAGAAAAAAGAAAACCCTCTGTCTGGTTTGACAGAGGGCGGAAAGGTGCTTTTTATCTGGTTCCTAGTACGTTCAAGGGGTCGTAGGCTCGGTCGTCAACTATGACAGGGGTGCCGAGCGGGCAGTTTTCTTGAATCCAAGAGGCGACCGAGTATTCGACACGGATACAACCGAGAGAAACGGCTTCGCCGAGGACTTCGGTGAACCAAGTTTCTGTTTCGGGGTCGAAGGCGACGGAGTGGATTCCGACGTTGTCGTTGAAGAAACTAGGGGTGTAGTAGAGATACTCGCCGTGTTTGAAATATTCATAGGTGTTTGAATAGACATAAAAAACACCGACGGGAGTTGGGGAGTTTGGCGCGCCGATTGCGCAGGGATAAGAACCATATAGTTCCCAGGCGTTTTGCCCGACATCATAGAGAAAAACAGATAAGGTTTTTGACCTTAGACTGATGTAAATCAGGCGGGTTTTATCGGTATTTCTAGCGATAGTCGAAAAATCGACAGCATAGAAGTATTTCGTTCCCGCCGCGAGATTTAGGCCGAGAGTTTCGGCGGTTTTCTCTCCGACGACGCCGTCCACGGCGAGGTCATAATCGAACTGGAAGGCTTTTACGGCTTTTGCAGTCGTTTCGTCGAAAGTCCCGGATAAGGAGTTCGTGTAACCGAGGTTATTCAAGAGAGACTGGAGCTCAAAGATAAACGGGGCGCTTTGTTCTCCGCCTTCGGGGAAAACGCTAGTAGGGGCTTCGACCGAAGATGGGGTGGCGGTCGGAGACGATAATTCCGACGCATGAACAGAGAGCGAGAAAAACATGATAATACTGATAGCGAGCAGAGTTAAGATTATGACTGAGACAATTTTTAACAATGGATAACGTCTTGAGACCGAGTATCTTAGTCTCAAATGTTTTTTCTTTCTAGACATATAAGAATTCCCTCCTTTGCCTCGAAAACTAGGATTTAAGGTGCAGAAAAAGCGACCAGAGAAGGTCACTATCTTTATTATACTATAAACAGAGAAAAAAGTCAATACGGGGGTGAGGTGTCAGAGGGCAGTGGGGCTCGACGACTATTCTGAATCTCTCGGGGCCGTACAGAGACCAGCAAAGAAACCGCAGATAGTGCCAAAAAGCCTTCCGAAGAAGGACTTTAGGCGAGTTTTTCGCGAAGGGCGGGGGTTATTTCTTTTCGGGTTTGGCATTTTTCGGGGCGGATTTTGGCTTTTGTTTTTCGACGAATTCGACTTCGATTCCCTTTCGTTCAAGACGATGAGAGATGGCTTTAGCGATTCCGCCGATTGAGGTGAAATCACGGACGTTCTCGACGACGTCTTCGGTTTTTTCGGCGATGTCTTGGCTGGTTTTGACGACGATTTTAACTTCGCGACTGAGGTCGATGAGTTTAATGAAGAGGATGATTCCGATAATTAGAAAGACGAAGAGAGTGACGGCGAGAATTAAGGCGATAATCCATTCGGCGGTGTTCATGTTTTCTCCTTTAATTTGTTTTTATGTATTCTCGGATTTCGTCGGCGAAATCTTCGTTGTCCAAAAGGTATTTAAGCTGAGCAAAAGCGTAGTTTCGCGGGTCGCCGGTCGTCATCCAGAGGCCGGAGGTCGGTTTTGCGTAGACTTTTTTCGTCGGGATTAAGCGAGCGATGGCCTCGGGGAGCCAGAGTTCGTCGTCTTTTCCGGTGTTTTCGGGGATAAGATGGGGGAAAACTTCAGGGGTCAAGAGATAGCGGCCGTAGGAGGCGAGGTCGGAGGTGGCTTCGTCGAGAGATGGTTTCTCGATAAGGCCGTTTAGGACTTCAGTCTTCGGGTCGTAATCGACAGAAGCGTATTTTACGATTTCTTTATGAGGGACGAGTTGACAACCGATGATAGCGCGGGCGTCGGGGTGAGCCTTAAAGGACTCAACGAGGTCTTTTATAGCGGATTTTTTATAGACGACGTCGTCGGAATAGGCGACGATGAAAGCTTCGTCGGGATTTATAAAGTCTTTCGCGGAAGCGACCGGAGAACCGTTCCCGTAAGGGAGAGAGGGGTCTTGAGTGATGACGATAACTTTCGGGAGAGAAAGGACTTTTTCGACAGAGGCGAAACGGTCTTGTTTCCCCTGGGAGTAGAGCTGGGTTTTTATCTTTTCGACGGGGTTTGTGAAATAATCTTCGTAAAGAGGCTTTCCCTCGGGGGTCGCGACGATGATGATTTCTTTAATGCCGGCTTCGAGACATTCTTCAATCACGAGTTGCATGACGGGACGGTTGCCAATAGGCAACATGGCTTTTGGAATGGTTTTTGTGATGGGGAGGAAGCGGCTGGCAAAGCCAGCATCGGTTATGATGGCTTTTGTAGGAGATTTGTAGTTCATAGTCGGATTATATCATCTATTTGGATTTTTTAGAACGTTTAGCGGATTTTTTGCGCTTTGAGGCGGAGAGACGGGCGGTTTCTTGGCGAGCGATGCGGTCTTCGATTTTTTGGGCTCGGTTGTGGATTCCGTAGAAGAGGCTACAAATCCCGAGAATAACGAGATAAACGCCGAAGAAGCGGATGAAGAATTCTCCGGAGTTAAGGATGACGATGCCCATGATGGCGCCACACATGCCGCCGAAAACCCAGGTGAAGCGGTCGGTCGGGTCAATGGTGGTTCGGAAGCCGGCGACAATTTCGCAGAAACCGCGGATGAAGGTATAGATGGCGATGATGACGAGATGCCAGGTCGCGCTTTGTTTTAAGGTGAAGAGGAGGGCAAGAGCAACGACAGCGTCGATGATGGCGAGAGCGAGGGCGACGGCCCAGCCGGTTTTTTTCTGCGCGAGGTAGAGGGCGCTGATGAACTCGAGGATAGACAGAGTCAACAAGAAAGTTCCGACAATGGTGACCATGTAGTCGAAGTCGCGATTCATTGTGAATAGCGAAATAAAGCCGAAGCCGAGGGCGAAGAGACCTTTTAAGGTCGGGATAAGCCAATGGCTGTCGATGTATTTACGGTTTATATGAGCCATGTTTTTTCTCCTTATTGGTTAAATGTGATGGTTTCGAGGATTTTGTTGAAATCGTCGCGGTAGATTTCGGCGTCGGTGCGGATGATGGCGATTTTGTCGCGGATTTTGATGATGACGAGGGAGCCGGTGATATCGTCGGAGAATTTCCCGTCATAGCGGGTCGCATCTTCGCCGTTGATTTTTATGACGGAGGTGGTTAAGTCGCCGTCTTTAACGAGGTCAGAGAAGGCCCCAGTCGCGTTTTCGTATGTGTCGGTGTCGATGGAGACTTCGAGGGCGTTTTTATGGTCGTCGTCGATAGGATAAATTTCTTTAGGGTGGAGATAAGCGCGGAATTCGCCGCCGTTCGAAGCGTCTCTTTCGATGTAAACGCTCCAGGTTTTAGGGTATTTAAAGCTGAGGGAGCCGTAGTCACTCGGGCCGGTAAAGGTGTCGTAAGGGTTCTTTTCTTGTTCGTCGAACTTAGCCTGGAGTTCGTTTTCGAGGAGCTTGTTCGCATCGATGACGGCGGCTTCGACTTCACTGTCGAACTTTGAGCTCAAGGCGCGATATTCGGAGTAAAAATAATACGCGAGGAGAATAGCGCCAATCAAGAGAAGACTCAAGAGGATAATAATGACGGTTTTAAGGAGAGAGGAGTCGCCAGAGCGAGCTTTCACGGGAGCAACGGGAGTCGGAGGGATAGCGGAGGAAGAAATCGGGCCAGTGGGGGCAGAACCCGGAGCGGGGTTCACGGGGGGCATTTGAGGAGAATAGTTGTTATTCATGATTTTATAGTAGCATAAACTTTTTAACGCGTAAAGTCGTGGCCGAGAATCTTAATATCGTTTTTTAAATTTTCGAGGTCATTTTCGATTTCTTTCGCGAGGGCAACGGCGGTTTTATAGTTTTTGCTCGCGGAATCAAGGGAAAAATCATCAGAATAAAACCATTCGATTTTCGTGTTTAGGTCGGCGAGTTTTTGGTTTATGGAGGGGGTGTTAGGGGATTCTGGTTTGGACATTTTTTACCTCTGCGGTTATGATTTGGTTTGTTGTTGTGATTTTTATAACGTTTCCGGGGGAAATTTTTCCAGAGAGAATTGAGTAACCTTGTTTAAGGATTTTTTCGGGATTAAGGGAGGCAAGGACTTTTAGTTTTTGTTTTATGAGTTCGGAAGAGGTGTCGATTTTTGAGATAATTTCGCGAGAGATGGAGGAAATTGAGGTTTTGTTCGTTTCTTTTAAAGTGTCGAGATATTGGAAAAGGTATTTTTCGAGGGCGGAGAAATTGTCATAGATGCGCCATAGTTCGGCGTTTTTGTCTTTTGTGAGCATTTCTGCGGCGTTTGTTGGGGTCGAAGCGCGAAGGTCAGCGGCGAGGTCGGCGAGAGAGGTGTCGATTTCATGACCTATGCCGGTCATAATCGGGATACGAGAGGAGGCGATTCGGCGAGTTAAAAGTTCGTCGTTAAAGACGGCGAGGTCATCGGCGGAGCCGCCGCCTCGGACGATGACGATAATGTCGCAGTCTCCACGTTCGTTAAAAAAGTCGATGGCGCGAATAATCTCGTCGGCGGCTTGGAGGCCTTGGACACCGCAGTTGGCGACGGTAACGTCGAGGCCGCCCCAACGTTCGTCGAGGATTTTTAAAAAGTCGGTATAGCCGGCGGCAGTAACAGAGGAAATTAGACCGATTTTTTTCAGGTTTTCGGGGAGAGGACGTTTTTTTGAACGGTCAAAAAGGCCTTCTTTTGTCAATTTTTCTTTAAGGAGTTCGAAGGATTTTTTGATGTTCCCTTCTCCGAGAGGCTGGATGTTGGTCGCGGAGAAGGAAAAACGGCCAGAGTTCGAGAGACGAGGACTCCCGGAAACAACAACACGCATTCCGTCGCGGACAGTCGAGCGGAGCTGGAAGATTGTCATGAAACAAGGGAGGGTGGACTCGCGGTCTTTTAAATCAAAAAAGACCCACTTCCCTTTTGAGACTTTGAAGTTTGCAACTTCGCCCTCGACTTCGGTGTTCGAGAGGGCGTAATCGAAAGTTTGGTTACAGACTTCGAGGAAATTTGCGACAGAGAAACGAGGAGTTAGGGGAAGCGAATCTTCCATTAGGTTTCCTCCGGAGGAACATAGGCGGGCTTCCCGAGGGCTTTGGTTTTTAAGATTGTGTGTTGGTAGACGACGTAGCCAGGAATGAGGTTTTCTCCGAGGACGAGAATACGAGTCAAGAGGACAATGACGCTCGAAAGGCCGAGGTCAACGCCGAGGCTCGCCATAGCTCCGGCCATACCGAGTTCATAAAGACCGTAAGGAACGACGGCGCCGGCGACCGAGCCGACTGCTTCGCCAATCATGATTTGGGGGAGAAGTTCGGGATGACCGAGACTAATGGCGACGACCCAATAAGTCGCGATTTCGAAAAAGCTATAAAACATTCCCCAGAGAATAGGTTTTTTAAGGATTTTAAGGTTTTTCCTGGCGACAAGATAGGTTTCGTGGAGTTCCGTAAGGAAGGATTCGACTTTTTTAAAGTCGATTAGCTTTCGCTTCTTCCCGAAGGTGAAAGTGCGGACGAGGAAATTTAAGAACTTTGTTACTTTGTTTAAGAACCAGACTGTGCGACGTTTTGAGGAGATGAGGACGATAGTCGCGCCGAGAAAAAGGCCGGTGATGATGGCGATGAAGGTCGCTAGGACCAAGATGGTTTTTCCGGCCGGGGATAAGTCGATCGTGAAGGCGAGGAGAATGACGGCGAGGAGAGTTTGGAGCTGGTTTGTGCAGACGATGGCGAAGTAACGAAGAAGATAAAGAAAACTTGTCTGGGCGGGGGAGAAACCATAGGGCTTTAGACGCCAGGAGAGGAAAGTCGCGCTCGAGATGCCAGCCGAAGGGTAAGCTTGGCGGGCGAAGGCGCTTTCTAGGGAGATTCGGACGATTTTGAAGAAAGAGGGGGATTTTAAGGCGGGCTCAGAGGAGGTTTGGGCGAGTTTCGCGTCGGCGGCGGATTCTTTATAAGAGAAGAAGATTTTTCCGCCGGAGTAAAGCATCATGAGTTGTTCGGGGATAATCAGGAGAAGGATAAAGATGTTTGTTTCGCGGATATGGTCAACAGCGGAGATGATGTCGTTCCAGTTTCGATAGACGATAAAGACAACTAAGAAAAGGGTCAGAACCGAGAGGATGAATTTAAACGAGAGTTTAAAAGGTTTGGTTTTCGGCTTTGCACACATAGAAAAATTATAGCATATATGCTATAATTTAGTAATGAAGTATTTGGCGATTTTAGGGAGACTTGAGAAGATTTCTTTAGCTGAGCTTGAGGCTCAGTTTTCGGACGTGGAAAGAAAAAAGGCGGGGCTAGCGACGTTTTTAAGTACGGAAAAACCAGACATAAAACGATTTGGCGGGGTTCTTAAATTTTGTGAGGAGATTCCCGGCGGGTTTAACGAGCTCGTAGAGTTTTTAACAGAGATGCCGGAAGGAAAAATTACTCTCGGAGTGAGCAATTTTAAGCGCGGGGCAAATCTCCGAAAAACCCGAGTCGAAGCGATGAAACTAAAACGGATTCTCTCGAAGAACGGACGTAGCGTTCGGGTTTTAGAAAATAAGGAAGTTATTTTGTCAACTGCGACTTCGCATCATAATCAACTTGCAGAAAAGAAAAATCATGTCGAAATTGTTTTGACAGATTTTGGGAATTATAGCCTAATCGGGGTTCAAAATATCACGGAGTATGCGAAACGCGACCAAGCGAGGCCAGCGCGAGATGCGAAGGTCGGGATGTTGCCGCCGAAGTTGGCGCAGATTTTGATAAATCTTTGTGGGCCGCTCGAGAAGAATGCGCGAGTGCTCGACCCGTTTTGTGGGACAGGAGTGGTTTTGCAGGAGGCTTTGCTCCACGGGTTTGTCCCCTACGGGACAGATTTGAACCCGAGAATGGTGGAATACTCT
The DNA here is from genome assembly GCA_017406405.1 of Candidatus Saccharimonadota bacterium. Lineage (GTDB taxonomy): Bacteria > Patescibacteriota > Saccharimonadia > Saccharimonadales > Saccharimonadaceae > Nanosyncoccus. The sequence goes on along the minus strand of JAFQYO010000011.1, from coordinate 85,892 downwards.
CTTAGAAATCTGAAATGGTTTGGTTCGGAGGTGACGAAAAAGACGTTCCGCGGGGTTTCTGGAGAACTTATAGAGAAGGCGACGGTCGAGAAGGGAGACGCAACGAATTTTAAGTGGAACGGAAAGATAGATGCGGTCGCGACGGAGATTTTTCTCGGCCAGCCGATGTCAAAACCGCCGGTGCAGATAAAGTTAAAAGAAGAAAAACAGAGGTGCGGGGCGATTTTGGTCGGATTTTTAAAGAACTTAAGCGGGCAGATTTCTTCGGGAGCGCCGGTCGTGGTAGCGGTCCCAGCCTGGCTAAGAGAAAATGGTGAATACTCAAGGTTAAATCTTGTTGACGAAATCCGCGAGTTGGGGTATAATGTAGTAAGTTTTAGAAACTCTAGCCAGGGAGACCTGCTCTATTTTAGGGAAGGTCAAATTGTCGCTAGAGAAATAATAGTATTAAGGAAAAAATAAGATGTCACATGTCAAAGCCGGTGGTACCGCTAAGAACGTACATAACAACGCTGGACAACGCCTTGGCGTAAAACGCTTTGGCGGTCAAAAAGTAAAGGCTGGTGAAGTTCTTGTTCGCCAAACTGGAAGCACGAAAATTGCGGGCGAAGGAACTTATATGAGCCGAAACTTCACGATTCACGCAAAGAAAGACGGGGTTGTTACCTTTGTGAAGACAAAGAAGTCTCACTTCTCTGGAAAATCTGTTCCGCGCGTTCGTGTTGAAGTTAGATAGTTTTTAGGCGGGGTTTAGGAAACCGCAATCGCGGGCGGGGCGAGGGCGGTTTTTAGTTTTTCTTCAGGGCGGATGCGTTCGCGATTAAGCGTTCGAGGAATTTTTCTTGGGCCTTCGGGGCGTTCGCATGGTCGCCAGCCCAGGCTTCTAGAGCCGGGTCTTGGAGAGCTCGGGCGAACGAGAAGGAGACCGGCCAGGGGAACGGGCCTTGGTTTGTGACGGACTGGAGGTTTTCTGTCGCCTGGGTCGGGGTTTGGCCTCCAGAGAGGAAAACGACGCCGGCGACTTCTTTCGGGACGAATCTGCGGAGGACTCTTGATGTCCAATCGCCGACTTCGAGAGGAGTCGAGGTTTCTCCGGACTTTTTCCCGGAGAGTATCATGTTTACTTTTAAGATGACGGCGTTTAGCTGGACTTCCTTTTTCTTTAGTTCTTCGAACAGCTCTCGGAGGATGATTCCGGTCACGGCGGCGCATTTCTCGATAGAGTAATCGCCATCATAGACGACTTCCGGCTCGACAATCGGCACGATTCTTGCACGCTGACACAGGAGGGCGTAGTCGGCCAAGATAGCTACGTTTTTTAGGACTGCGTTCTTTGTCGGCGTGGTTTCGGAGATTTCGAAGGCGGCGCGCCATTTTGCGAACCTGAGACCCATTTCGTAGTATTCTTCGAGGCGCTCGGGGAGACCTTCGAGCCCGGTCGTGTAGGTTTCTTTAGAGTCGGCGATGGTTTTTAAGCCGAGATCGACTTTTATACCGGGGATAATTCCCTTTTCGGTGAGGTAATCCACGAAGTTTTCGCCGAAATAGGTTTTTTGGCGGGCGGTTTCGTCGAAGAGGATGACGCCGTTTATGTAGTTTTCTAAGTTCGGGGTCGTTAAGAGCATTTCTCGGTAGTCGCGACGGTGCGCGAAATCATCAGGGATTTTAAGGGCTTCGAATTTTTTATGAATCGAGCCGCCGGATTCGTCCGCGGCTAAGATTCCCTTTCCTCGAGCCATGATCTGGGCGGCCATCATACGGAGGTCAACGCCATGGGTTTTTTCTTCTCGGACGAGTTCTTCGAGTTTTTCGAATTCGACGGTTTCGTCGAGCTTTGTGTTTTCTATGTTGAGCCTTGCCATGAGGAGCGAATCGCCGATCGTCTTCCCTCTTAAAGCCGAGCCGAGCAAAGTCGCGGCGATAATCGAGTAGGTCGTGAGGTGGGTGAGGAGGTCGGTCTTTTTCAAGCCAGAGAAAGCGACTTCGCTTTTTCCGATTCGGACGCCGGTTTCGGAAATGAAGCAGACTTTCCCTCTTGGGTAGATTCCCTTCATGTCTCCGTCAGTGAAGAGCAAATCGGCGCGTTCGGCGAGCGGAATAGCGGGTTTGGTGATTCGTTTCGGGACATAGAAGGCGAAGCGGACGTCTTTACGGGCGTCGAGGATTTTTAGGAGTTTTTCGGTCAGGGCTTGAGACAGGACGGCCGACCTGTCGAGAAAAATCCACTTGTATTCGGCGGGGAGGGTTTCGAGCGGAAATTCGGTCGGGGTTTTTTCACTCGGCACGAGGTAGGATATTTGGTCTTCGGCCTGGAGGATGTAGCGGTAGTTCGCGGTTTTTATTTCGTCGAGCTCAACACCGCCTTTGTCGACTTTTGCGACTTCGTTGATGATTTCGGCGCCAATTCCGAACTTTCGGAGCACCTCGAGGGTTACTACTGCTCCGGAATAAACGCTCGTCCGACGAAAGAATTCGTGGGAGCTTCCGTTAAAACCCCAGTTAAGCCATTTTGTGTTTGTTTCGTCATGTTCAATTTCTTCTTTTCGTTCGTCAAGCCGCAGGTAGATGTCTTTCAAAACATTTCCGACAATCAAAATTTTGTTGCTCATAAGTTTATTTTAGCATAAGTTTTATGAGTTTTGAAAGGATATTTTTTCAAGGGTTGAAAGGAGGGAGAAAAGCTTAGCGTTGACTTTTTTCAAAAAGTGTGATATAATAGAAGAGTAACTGTTGTTAAGTAACTTTTTCTCGAGGAGGGGTAAGATGGTTGATTTGGATGAACTCAGATGGGACCTGAAGGAATTAAGAAACAAGTATGATATCTTGAACGAAGCAGATAAGCTTGAAAATTGTCCGGCTTATCAGATACTTAAAGATAATCTTGTTCAAGATGTCGAGAGACTTGAAATCAAAATTCAGGAAGGAGTGAAAGAGATATGGGAGTGGGCTTTCTCGGCGATTCGGTTTGTTGAAACGGAAGAAATTGTTCCGGGAAAAGTCGAGGAAAAAATCCACGCGCTTGCAGAGATAAGCATAGATTATATGGAACTTATGAGGGAAGCTATGGCAACCAATCGAAGAAACTTCTAAAAAAAATAACCGCCCGAGAGGGCGGTTTTAAAACGACTAGTTTTCGGGGGTTTCTCTGGAAGGTTCGGAGGACTCGGGGGATTCTTCGGAGGCTTTTTCAGAGGCTTCTTCGGAGGGTTCGGCGTCGGAAGATTCGGCCTCGGCGGCTTTTTCGGCCTCAGCGGCTTTTCTTTCGGCTTCTTCGCGGGCGGCAGCCTCGGCGGCGGCGTCAAATAACGTCGCGACGACGGTTTCGGGATTCAAATCTTTTTCGGCAAATTCGACACCTTTCGGGAGGACGATGTCTTTGACGAAGAGTTTGTCCTCTAAAGTGGCGAGTTTAGACGCGTCAATTGGGAGTTCTTTCGGGAGATCAGAAGGTTTTGCAACGACGGCGATTTCTTCGAGAACTTGAGACAGAGAGAGGTGGTTTTTGTTTGCTTCGGAAGATTCGAAATCTTTAAGGATGATCGGAGCGGAAGCTTCGACGGGCTTGCGGGCGGAGACGGCCTTGAAGGAAACAGAGGTGATTCGACGAGAAACTGGGTCGAGCGAGACGTTTTTGATGACGGCAAGGGATTTCTTCCCGTCGATGTCAAGAGAAATCGGGGAGTGATAACCGGCGCCGCGAAGGACTTTTTCGGTTTCGTTATAGGGAGATTTCGCGAGAATCTCAGATTTTCCGCCATAAATAACTGAAGGAATAAAACCAGATTTACGGAGAACGAGGGCTTTCTTTCCTGTTTCGGTGCGGACGCTCAAACTTAAATTGTATTCAGACATTTTACCTCCTTAATTTGTATCTATTTTATAGTAGATTTGTTCAAAAAACAAGACCCCTATAAATAGGGGCCAAAATCGGTCAAGAAAGATATTCTTGAGGGAGATACTTTTCGAGCTGGAGGGTTTTGTTGAGTTCTTCGGAGATGGTCGAGTCGAGAATAGCTGGAGCGCCGGGAGAAGATTGGGAGGCTCGAATAAGCTGGGAGATTATTTGATAGCTAAACAAAAGTACGGCTTTGTCGCGAGGGAAAAGATAGTTTTTCTCGAGGTTCGAGAAGTGATTTATAAAACGGGTGATAATCGCTTCATAGACGACAGGTTTTAAGTGGGTTAGTTCTTCTATCGTGAGACCACGAAGGTAGGTTTTTGACTTTTCGAAAAACTCTTCGTCTCGGTCAGCTGAGGATTCGGCAGATTTCGTCGGGTCGTCCCAGCCGGTTTCGGTTTTGACGAGCCCGGTGAGCTGGGTAACTAAGTTGAGTTCTTCGGGAGAGCCAGGTCTAGCGAATTGTAGCTGGAGTGCCAATTGTTTCTGTTCAAAATAATACATAATACCCCTCCTCTTTCGAAAATTTTAAGGTGCAAATAATGAGGGATATTATATACTATTTTAGAAACTTTTTCAAGTATTCGCCGGTCGGGGTCGAGGCGGATTTAGCGAGGTCTTCAGGAGTGCCGGTGGCGACGACTTCGCCTCCGCCCTGACCGCCTTCCGGACCCATGTCGATAATCCAGTCGGCGGATTTGATGACGTGGAGATTGTGTTCGATGACAATCATAGAGTTTCCGCCAGAGACGAGTTTGTCGAGGATTTTCAAGAGACGTTTGACGTCGTCGGTGTGGAGACCGGTCGTAGGCTCGTCGAGGATATAGAGAGTTTTTCCGGTGCTTCGGCGGGAAAGTTCGGTCGCGAGCTTTATTCTTTGGGCTTCGCCACCCGAGAAAGTCGTGGCGGGCTGGCCCAGGCGGATGTAGCCGAGGCCGACTTCTTGGAGGGTTTTGAGTTTGTTATGGATAGCGGGGATGTTTTTGAAGAATTCGACAGCTTCGTCGATGGTCATTTCGAGAACTTCGGAGATATCCTTTCCCTTGTATTTGATTTCGAGGGCTTCGCGATTGTAGCGGCGACCATGACAAGTCGGGCAGGTAACATAAACGTCGGGGAGGAAGTGCATTTCGATTTTGTTGACGCCGTCGCCTTGGCAAGCTTCGCAACGACCGCCTTTAACGTTGAACGAGAAACGGCCGGATTTATAACCGCGGACTTCGGACTCGGGCTGAGCGGCGTAGAGGTCGCGAATGGCAGTAAAAACGCCGGTGTAAGTCGCAGGGTTGCTGCGGGGGGTGCGGCCGATCGGGGATTGGTCGACGATGACGACTTTGTCGAGGTTTTCGATTCCGTCGATTCGGGAGTGGAGACCGGGGACGGTCTGGGCGTGGTTTAAGCGAGCTTGAAGCTCTTTAGCGATGATTTCGTTAACGAGGGTCGATTTTCCGGAGCCGGAGACGCCAGAAACGACGGTCATCACTCCGAGCGGGAACCGGACCGTGAGGTTTTTTAAGTTGTTTTCGCGGGCGCCGACGACGGTGAGAAATTTATCCTTTTTCGGGGTGCGGCGTTTTTTCGGGGGGTCGATTTTTAAGGCACCGGAGAGGTATTTCCCGGTAATCGAGGCGGGGTTTTTCATGATTTCTTCGGGGGTGCCAGCGGCAACGAGCCGTCCGCCGCCAGAGCCAGCTCCGGGGCCGATGTCGATAATGTAGTCGGACGAGAGCATGGTGTCTTCGTCGTGTTCGACAACAAGGACGGTGTTTTTTAAGTCTCGGAGGTGTTTTAAGGTCGAAATCAATTTGTCGTTGTCGCGTTGGTGAAGACCAATCGAAGGTTCGTCGAGGACGTAAAGAACGCCCTGGAGGCCGGAGCCGATTTGGGTCGCGAGACGGATGCGTTGGGCCTCGCCGCCGGAGAGAGTGTTGGCGGCGCGAGCGAGCTCGAGATAGCCGAGACCGACGTCTTGCATGAATTTTACGCGTTCGCGGATTTCTTTTAGAATTGGGTCGGCGATTAAGGATTCTTCAGGGGAGAATTTAAGGTCGGAATTAAGGACTTTTAGAGTTGAGTCGACATCCATGGAGCACATGTCGATAATGTTGAGGTCGTGGATAGTGACGGCGAGAACAACGGGTTTTAAGCGGGCGCCATGACAGGTCTGACACTCCCGGACACGCATGAATCGTTCGATATCTTTTTTTATGAATTCGGAAGTGTCGGGGTTATTGTAGCGGCGTTCGAGATTAGGGATGACGCCCTCATAAGTCGTTTCGTAGATGGTTCCGGCGGAGAATTTTCCGCGGCCAGAGACGGTTACCTTGTATTTTTCGTCTCCGGTTCCGTAAAGAATCATCTCGAGATGTTCGGGCTTTAAATCGCGGATTGGGGTGTGAATAGAAAAACCGTGGCGTTCGCCGACCGAAGCGAGGCGTTTTAGCCAGTAAGAGTCATAAGAAACGCGATTAAAGGGGCGGATGCCGCCTTCGGAGATGGTTAAGTTTGGGTTAAAAACGAGGGCAGGGTCGATTTCCATGCGACTCCCGAGGCCAGTACAGGTCGGGCAGGCACCTTCGGGGGCGTTGAACGAGAAAAGGCGCGGGGTGAGTTCGGGGATAAGTTCGTCGGGGTGAAGGTCGCAAGCGTAGCGCTGGGAGAAGGTGAGGATTTCGGAATCTTTTATACCTTTATCGGAAATCGAAGTCGAGTTGTCGGTGATTTTAAGGAGTTTTATGATTCCCTGGCCGAGCTCGAGAGCTTGTTCGATTGAACCGGAGATGCGGGTGCGTTGGTCGGGAGAAAGGATAAAACGGTCGACGACGAGCTCGATATCGTGGCGTTCGTTTTTTTCGAGGGACGGAAATTCGTCGAGGGCGTAGATGATGCCGTCGATGCGGACACGAGAGAAACCTTTCGGGATGAATTGGTCGGGGATATGGGCAAATTCGCCTTTTTTTGCGGAGACGATAGGCGCGAGGAGCATGAGTTTTGAGCCGAGAGGGAGTTTTAAGACTTCGTTCACGATGTCTTCGACCGAACGACGAGAGACGGGGCGATGGCAGACCGGACAGTGAGGCACGCCGACGCGAGCGAAGAGAAGGCGAAGATAATCATAGACCTCGGTCACGGTCGCGACGGTCGAACGAGGGTTTCTTGAGGTGGATTTTTGGTCGATAGAGATGGCGGGGGAAAGGCCGGTGATGGTGTCGACATCAGGCTTGTCCATGACACCGAGAAACATTCGAGCGTAGGAAGAGAGAGACTCGACATAACGACGTTGGCCTTCGGCGTAAATTGTGTCGAAAGCAAGCGAGGATTTTCCGGAGCCGGAAAGACCCGTCAGAACGACGAGTTTATCGCGAGGGATATCGACGTTGATGTTTTTTAAGTTGTGTTGGCGGGCGCCGCGGATTTTTATATAGTTCTCTTCCATAAACTTAGACATTATACAGGATTTTTAGGAAAAAGTCCAGACCCGCAGAGCGCTAGTAGTCGAGTTCTTGAAGAGACTGATACCAGAGAAGAAGCTCTTCTAAGAGGAAGGATTTTTCGGGGTTGTTCATGATTTCTGGGGTTTCTTGACACTTTTTTAGCTCGGCGAGAAAAATCGGGGCTTGGCGCGACAGGCGAGCTTCGCGATATTTTCGCCATTCGGCGGCTTCGGATTCGGTCAGAGAATCTGGGAAGTTTTTTGCTTTGTAATGGACGAGGAGTTCGGAAAGGCGTTCGTCAACGAAGTTAGGGTGAAAATCAGCGAGAGAAGCGGCAGTTCCGGAGCGGACGGCGGCGATGCGGACTTTGTCTTCGTCGGGGGTGAATGAATCATAGAGGGAGCCTTCGACATCGAGCGGTTTTTTCTCGTATTCGTCGGAATCGAAGTCTTTTTTAAGGGATTTGAGGAAGTCGGGGTGGTTTTTTAGGGTTTCGAGGTTTTTAAAGACGGTCTCGCGGGAAAGTCCGATTTTTTCCCAGCCGGATTCTTGGTCGAGGACGCCGAGCGGAGCCACAGCGGGACAGCGATTAAAGGCGAGCTCTTTTATGGTCGGGTAGAAAAGATTATTTAAAGGTTTTTCGGAAGTTTTGTCCGCGCTCGAAATTTTGGCTTTTTCGAGAAGCTCGTCGAGGTTTTTGCGGAGGTCAAAGACGACAACATTTCCCTTTTTTGTCAAAAATAAGGGATAAACGACGGTCGTGAAATTGTACTTCGACCCATAGCGGCCGGAAGTATAGACAAAAGGCTTCGGAGAGTGGAGATTTATCAGTCCTTTTACTTCGCGTTTGTCGCGCATTTTCAAGAGGTAGCTAAATAGTTTTTCTTGGCGGTCGCGGACAAGACGAGTTACTTCAATCAAGGCGTTTACGTCGGAGAGGGCGTCGTGGGCGGATTCGTGGGAGATGCCGTTTAGCTTTGTGATGAGCTCGAGGCGGTTTGTGGGCTTTCCGTCGTCGGTGAAGGGCCAGTTTATTCCTTCGGGGCGGAGGGCACGAGTCATACGAACGACGTCGAGCATATCCCAGCGAGAGCGACCGTCGCGCCATTGCCACTCATAAGGGTCGTAAAAATTACGCCAGAAGAGATGTTGGATGAATTTGTCGTCGAAGCGGACGGAGTTAAAGCCGACGATAATAGTGTCGGGACGGAAGACTTCTTCGGCGAGGGTTTTCGAGAGTTCGCTTTCTAGAATTCCGTCGGATTGGGTTTCTTGGGGGGTGATTTTTGTGGTGAGAATTGCACCGGGGGACGGCAGGGTGTCGTCGGGAAGTTTGACGAGGATGTTATAAGGGTCGCCGATTGGCTTCAAATCGAGGTTTGTGCGTTGGCCGGCGAACTGCATAATGCGGTCGTCGGCGGAACTTAAACCTGAGGTTTCTAGGTCATAAAAGAAGAAAGACGGGCGAGCCATGGAGACTACTCGCTGACTGTGACCGTTTCGCCGTCTTCGCCTTCGACGACGGATTCGTCGGAATAGTTAGAGTATTCAGAGGCGAAGGCAGAGGAGAGGGCGGCGTAGATGCTGCTGAGTTTTTCGGAGAGAACTTCGAGGTCTTTATCTTGTTTGATGGCGAGGATAATGAATTTAAGCGGGGCGTTTTTTGAACCGCAGATTTCTTGAGTGTCGCCATAAGCGAGCGAGCCGGGGATGGTAACTTCTCGAATTCCGCCGTAGCGCATTCCGGAGGTTCCGAGGTACCAACCTTCGATCAAACTGTCAGGAGTGACAGAAAGCGGAGCTTCCAGCGCGGTCGGGGTTTCGTAATTGTCAAAAGACGAATCGAAGATGGTTTCGTCGGCGCACCAACCGATATAATAAGCAGAATAATCGTCTCCGATTTCGTCGCCAGTGCCTTCTTTAAGGTCGGTTGAGGTAACGCCGTTTGAGTTTGCGGTCGTGGAGTTGTAAGCCTTGACGTTTTGTTTATAGGCGACAAATTCGTCGAAATATTCGCTCGAGAGCGAAGAGACGCGTTCTTCGTATTTTTCGTAGGTCTCTTCGTAGGCGGTTTGGAGCTGGTTTGTGGTCATCTTTGAATAATCGACATCTTTCCCGAGCGCGATGAAAATATAGACGGCGATAGTCGAGCCGAGCATAATAATAGCGATTAAAGCGATAACTAAGCGTTGTTTCCAAGTTGTTTTTAGGGCTTGTTCTTCCATGATTCCTCCTGTGGTTAGAGTTAGACTAACTCGGCGCCAAGCGCGGAAAGCCGAGCGGTGATGTCCTCTATTATAGCAGATATTTCGGCGGAGTTCAGGGTTTTTGTTTTATTTGTTAGGTCGAGGTGGAAGGAGAGATTTTTAGTCGAGGAGACTGGTTTTTTGTAAATTGAGGTGGGAGTGAGGTTAAAGACGAGGTCTTTATCCTCGGAGAGAGCGGAGATAAGGGCGGATTCGACAGCTGCAAAAGGAGTGTCCTCGGAGACACGGAAGGTCAAATCGCGCGAGACGAACGGGAATTTCGAGAGAGAGATTTTTAGGGGGGCGGAGGATTTTGGATTTTTAACGAGAATAAGGGGTTCGAGCGAAATTTCGAGCGCGGAGCAAACTTCCGAAAGTTTGAAGGATTTTTTCACTGAGGATTTAAGCTCGCCGAGGCGACCGAGCAAGATTTCGTCAGAGCCGGAAGTAAGGTAGATTTCGAGCGAACGAAGAGGCTCAAACGGGGAGTTTTCGAAGGCGGAGCGGGGAGCGGATTTTAAAACGAGGTCAAGGCCCAGGGACTTTTTGAGCTCTAAAATGACGGATTTTATGAAATAAAAATCGCGAAGCGAAACGACGGAAAGGCAAGTTTTCAAATTTGGGACGTTTTCTTCGTTCAAACCGAAGGATTTTTTCGAGACTTGGTTTATTTCGTAGAGGGTGAAGTCTTTATGGCCGGCGCGGAGGTTTTCGTAGGTTTTTTCGACAAGGGTCGGGACGAGCGACGGGCGGAAAAGTTCGAGCTCGGGGGAAATTGAGTTGACAATTTCGTAGGCGTCTTCGGGGGAACTGTCGGCTTTTTCAAAGAGCTTTCGGGAGACGAAAGAATAGGTCAGAAGTTCGTTAAACCCGAGGCGGTCGGAGAGAATCGAACGGACTCTTGATTTTAAGGAGAGAAGCGGGTCGATTTTTGCGCAGGTTAGCGGGCGAGTCGGGAAGGAGAGCGGGAGATTGTCGTAGCCGAGGAGACGGCCAACTTCTTCGATAACGTCTTCTTTTATATGAAGGTCGGTGCGCCAAACCGGAGGAAAGACTTCGAGCGTGTTCTCGGAAGAAGATTCGACGCGGATGTTGACGTTTTTAAGGGTTTTTATGATTAGGTCTTTTGAATAATTTGAGCCGAGGAGGGAGTTTGTCTCGGGGATAGATACGCGAATCGGGGAGTTTTCGAGAGGCTCGGGGGCGTCTTCGAAGACGGCGCCTGAGAATTTCCCGCCGAGGGCGGCGAAAGATTGAATAGAGAGGTCGGTCGCAGGAGCGAGGTCGGTCGCGGGGCGGCCTTTTGTGAAACGAGTGATAGCTTCGGAGAAAATCCCGTGAGACATTTGGGTTTTTCGGAGGTTATAAAGGGAGAAGCTGGCGATTTCGACGATGATTTTTTTCGTGGAAGCGTCGATTTCGGTCGATTTCCCGCCCATAGCGCCGGCGAGAGCGACAGGGGTGTCGCCGGAACAAATCACGATGTCGGTTCTTTCGAGGGTGATTTCTCGGCCGTCAAGGAGGGTGAGTTTTTCGCCATTGCGAGCGAGGCGGACAGAGATTTCTGGGGCGGAGGTTTTTGAACCGACGGCTAGGAATTTGTCGTAGTCGAAAGCATGAAGAGGCTGGCCGGTTTTAAGCATGATGAGGTTTGTCGCATCGACGAGGGGCGAAATCGGGCGCATGCCGGACTTGAAGAGGAAGATGTCGTCGGGGGCGAGATAGGGGGTTTTTCGGGCGGGGAGAGTGGAAAAATCAAAAACGAGGGCTTCGTAGGCGGGGCAGATAGAGCGGTCGAGGAGGTTAATAGAGAAGTCGGGAGCGGTCGAAGAATGGCTAGAGAGGAAGTCTTTAAGAGGTTCGCCAATCGAGGCGAGCGGTTCTTTGAACTCTTGGCCGAGGATGCCGGCGACTTCGCGGGCGAACCCGTAAATTCCGAAACAATCCGGGCGGTGGGTCAGAGACTTGTTCTCGACTTCGATGATTTTGTCGTTTAAATCGAGAGCGTCGGAGAGGAGAGCGCCGGGTTTAAGAGAGGTCGGGTCGAGTTCGACGATGCCAGAATGGTCATCGCCGAGACCGAGCTCGTCGGCGCCAGCGAGCATGCCATAGCTCATATAACCACGGAGCTTTCGGGCGGAAATTTCGAAAGGTTCGGAGGTGCCAGCGGTCGCAGGAACAACGGCTCCGGGAGCAATCCAGGCGGCGAACATGCCGGTTTTTACATTCGGGGCGCCGCAGACGACCTGGATATAATCGCTATGTTCGGGGTCGATTTCGCTGTTAAGGTCTTGACCGGCGTCGATTTTGCAGAGATGAAGATGAGTTCCTTCGATGCCTTCACAACTGAGGACTTTGACTATGTATATTTTATGAAACTTTTTTGTCCAGTCGTCAACTGACTCGATTTCGACAAGACGCGAGCCGATGAGCGAGAAAAGTTCGTCGTCGGGGATTTTTATGTCAACAAGTTTTTTGAGTTCGTTAAGAGAGATGAGCATGGTTAAAATTCCTTTAAGAAGTCAAGTTTTCCGGATTCGAAGTAGCGAACGTCGGAGATTCCGTATTTCAGCATGACGAGACGGTCGATTCCGCCGCCCCAGGCAAAGCCTTTGTAAACGTCGGGGTCGATTCCAGCGGTTTTAAGGACGTTAGGGTGAATCATGCCACAGCCACCCATTTCCAGCCAGTCGTCACCTTTTCCGCCGAGGGCGGCAGGTTTTTCGATTTGGAACTCGAGCGAAGGTTCGGTGAACGGGAAGAAACCAGGCTGGGTTTTTATGTTCAGTTTTTGGCCGTAATAGGTTTCGAAGAAGTTTTTCCAGGTCGCGAGAAGCTGGCCGAGGGTCGCGGATTTTGAGACGAAGATGCCTTCGCACTGGTAAAAAGTGTGTTCATGAGTCACATCGACGTCTTCGTTTCGGAAGACGCGACCAGGAATCACGACGGCAATTTGGCCGTAATTGTCGAGGTCGGAACGGAAACGAGTCAAAGCGCGATATTGCATCGTCGAGGTGTGGGCAGGGGGGATGAAGCCTTCGCGGGTTCGGAAGGTGTCATAACCGTCGCGAGCGGGGTGACCCTCGGGGAAGTTAAGAGACTCGAACATGTGAAATTCGTCGTCGAGCTGACGAGATTCGATGATAGTGAAGCCCATATTCCGGTAGATTTCGGCGACAAGGTCGAGCTCGGTCGTGAGAGGGTGTTTTGTTCCCTTTGAAGCGGGGAGGGGGGAGGAATTTTCCGCAAAAGGAGCGGTTAGATCGATAGGGGCGAGCGCGGAAGAATCGGCCTCGTTTTCGGAGTTTTTAATTGCGCTCAAAATTCTCGCTTTTTTTGCGTTTAGAGCTTCGCCAAAAGCTTTGCGCTCGGACTCGCGGAGGGTTTTGATTTTTGCGTATTCTTTGCCGAGGGATTTTAGCTCGGCTTTAAGTTCATCTAGCTTTGACATATTATATATATTATATCATATACTCCGCAATCGGGGATAGGACTAAGTGAGGATAATATAGGTCAGCGAAGCGATGGCGAGCGCGATCAAAATGAACCAAACCCAAGTAAAGCGGCCGGTTTTTTTGTATTGTGCGAGATATTCGGCGTCTTCGAAATCTGGGTCATCTTCTTCGGGGTTTTGGGTTTTAGCCATTTTTTCGCGGAGGTCGGCGTTGATTTTGTTGGTTAGTGAGACATTGTCATCTTCTTCTTTGGCGACGAGTACACCCATGGTTTCTCCTTTTTCTTCTTCGATTATTTGAAATTATGCTTACAATTATACCACATGTGTGCTATAATCCAGACAAATAATATGTAAGGAGGTTTATGGCTAAATCGAAAAAATCTGGAAAGAAGCCAAAAACAGCAAAACCTTCAGTCAAGGAAGAAAAGCTTCCTAAAGAAACTGAAAAGGTTGAGAAAAAAGACGAGAAAGAAGTGAAAGCTGAGAAAGTTGAGAAGACTGAAAAAGTCGTGAAGACTGAGAAGTCTGAGAAACCGGCTCAAATACCAGCTCAAAGCGCGAAGAAAAACACCTTCTGCGGGAAGTTCTGGGCGAAAAAATACGAAGAAAACGAGTCAATTTTGACCATCTTCAAAGACCATAAGATTTATGGAAACATCCTCGGCGAGGTTTTCGGGACGATGTTTATTGCTCTCATTATCTTTACGCTTGGTCTGTCTCAGCCGTTATATATGTTCTTCATTCTGCTTGGGGTTGTGATTGCGGTTTATAAGCTGTCAGGCGCGCAACTTAACCCGATTAACACCGTCGGAATGATGGTAACGAGAAGAATGTCTGCAATTCGAGGCGTTTTGTACCTGCTCGCGCAGGTGGTCGGCGCTTGGCTCGGGTATGTGATTGTGAAGGCCTTTATTAGCACTAGTGCGGGCGTAACTGGAACAGAGTCGGAGTTCCCTTCGATGGCCGTGATTCAAGAGGGGTATTATTGGGTTGTGGCGTTCTTAGAGTTCTTAGGTGCGGCGATTGTTGGTTTCTTCTATGCGAGAGCTCAACAATACAAAAAGAGCGTAGTGGCGTTTGCGACTGTTGTTGCGGGCGGGATGACTATCGCGGTGGTTGTGGTTTATCTCCTTTCCTACGCATACTTTGGATTGTCTGGGAACTTTATGCTCAATCCGGCGATTTCTTTGATGTATGGAATTATGCCTTCGGCGGCGGACGGAGTGATGGAGCTCTTAGGCGGGATTGCTCAGGCGCTCTTCTGTTATGTTCTCTTTCCGGTTATCGGCGGGGTTATCGGCTTCTGGTTGTCTGATACTTCGAATATTCTAGCCGAAGAGAAATAGCGATAAAGAAAAAAGAATCGCCCCGAAAGGGGCGGTTTTTTATTAGAGGGCGAGAATTTTGAGCGCGGAGCGAATCTCCGAAAACTATTGGGGTGAGACAGAGACGAGGTGATAGCTAGGATTTCGGGAAGAGAGGAGATTCGGGAGGGGTGATTTTTTCTTTTGAGAAAATATCAACGATGGTTTCTGAGGTTTTCGGGAGGAAAGGATAGAGGAGGGCGGAAACGGTGAGGAGGGACTTTGCGAGGGATTTTAAGCATGAGATGGCGGCCGGTTTGTCGGATTTGATAAGCGACCAAGGTTTTTCTTCGTCGATTCGACGGTTAAGGTCTTGAACTTTTCCCCAAACATAATCAAATGCGTCTGAAAAAGCGAAGGATTTGACTAGCTCGTCGAAACCGGAGTCGTTAAGGGCGAGGGATTTCGACTCTTCGAGGTCAGAGGAGGAGAGAGAGACGGAGTTTTTAGAACAGAGAGTAGCGAGACGCTGGACGAGATTTCCGAGGTCGTTGGCGAGTTCGCCGGCATAGGCGGCGTCGTATTTGTCCCAGGTAAAATCAGAATCCGCGAAAGTGTCGATATGGCGGAGGAAGAAATAACGGAAAGGTTCAGGACCGTATTTTTTAATGACTTCGACGGGGTCAACGACGTTTCCGAGAGATTTAGACATTTTTTGGCCGTTCGAGAGGACATGACCGTGGCAGAGGATAACTTTCGGAAGTGGGAGGTCAAGCGCGAGAAGGAGGGCCGGCCAGATGATAGCGTGGAAGCGAAGAACGTCTTTGCCGACGACCTGAAGGTCAGCAGGCCAGAATTCAGAGATGTCGGCGTCGGGGAAACCGAGGACGGTTAGATAGTTCGAGAGGGCGTCAATCCAGACATACATGATTTGGTCTTCGTCTCCGGGAACGGGGATTCCCCAGGAGAGATTTTTCTTTGGACGAGAAATAGAAACGTCTGGCGAGTCTTTTATGAGGTTTAAGATTTCTTTTTTGCGGAAATCGGGCAAAATCTTCAGCTCGTCGGAGGAGATTTTTTCGGCGATTTTTTCTTTAAAAGCGGAGATTTTTAAGTAGTAGTTTTTTTCGGAGAGTTTTTCGTAGGGGGTTTTATGGTCGGGACAGACACCGCCGGTTTCTTCGTATTCTTTTTGAGTGATAAAACTCTCGCAGCCGGTGCAATACCAGCCTTCATAGGTCGCAGAATAGACGAAGGGAGCGAGCTTTTTCCAGATTTCTTGACAACGGCGGATATGGTCTGGGTCGGTCGTGCGAATAAAATCCGTCGGGAAGACCTCGAGGGTTTTAATGAATTCTCGGAAGGTTTTTGAGTTTTTAGCGACGTATTCTTCGATAGGGGCGTTTAGGGACTTGGCTTTGTTGGCGATTTTATTGCCATGTTCGTCTGTCCCGGCCTGGAAGCGGATTTTATGACCGCGCTGGGTATGATAGCGATAAAAAACGTCGGCAATACAATAATCAAGCGAATGCCCAATATGAGGCGCTCCGTTGACGTAAGGAATAGCAGTGGTTAGGTAGAGGGATTTTTGCATGAGGTTAAAGTTAACGAGTTAGGAAGTAAATAATGAGGATAAGGGCGACGATGACAATGGTTCCGCCGATAAGAATCATGGCGACGGGGCTCATTTTATCGAGGAAGGCGGGTTTTTTGAAATGGATAGTGCCGGGTTTTTCTTTTTTTTCTTCTTCGGCGGCAGGGTCGTTAAAAGCTACGGAAGGAGGGTTTTGGGCCGGATCGCCGGCGTTAGGAGCGGGGGTGGCGTTCTGGGCGGGAGAAGAAACGTTAAAATCTGCGACCGGAGTCGCGGAAGCGAACGGAGAGGACGAGGCGAGGTTTGGGTCTTGAGGGGCGGCGGGGGGAGTAGGGATTTCGGAGCCGAGGTTTTCTAATGGCGTGGCCGTCGGGGCGGCGGGAGCGGAAGCAGTCGCTTCTTCGGGGACGTCGTTGATGGCTTGTTGGATGATGGAAGGGTCAATCGTCGGAACTTCGGGAGCGACAGGAGTTTCCGGCGCGACAGGGGCTTCCATAGACGGAGGGGTCGGCATGGCTGGGGTTTCGAGAGCCGGAGATACTGAATCGGGGGACGGAACGTTCGGCGTCGGCATGGGCGAAACTGGCGGCGTTGCGGCCGTTGCGGGGTTTATTGGATTCGTAGGGTCTTGGTTCATATTTCTCTCCGTTTGATATAAAAACTTAATTTTATTTTATCGTTTTTTAAGGGTTTTAGCAAGCATAACATATTTTTTTAAGTCGAGATCGGACGGACGGGCGTTTGGGGATATTCCGAGGGATGCAAAAATGTTCTCAACTTCTTTTTTTGAGGCTAATCCGGAGGCGGCGAGATTTACAGAAAGTTTTTTCCGAGGGCTAGAAAAACAAATTTGGATGAAGTCGAAGAGGCCTGAGTTATCTGAAAACAGAGGGGATTTATATGGTTCTAAGACGAGGATTTGGGAATCGACTTTCGGGGGCGGGGTAAACAAATCGCGTTTGACGACGGGCCCGGGAGAAGATTTGGCGAGGTTGTCTATAAAAAGACTAAGCGAGGAACTCGCGGTTTTTGAAGTGATTTTTTCTGCGACTTCTTTTTGGACGAGAAGAACGATTTTTTCTGGTTTGTTCTCGAGGGATAAGAGTTTTTTAATGATAGGGGTAGTGATGTAATAGGGGATATTTCCGGCGACAACAAAGGGCTCTTTAAGGGTTTTAAAATCGTAGTTTAAGATGTCGGCATGTTCGACGACGAGGTTTTTTCCGGGGAAGGATTTCGGGAGGTTTTCTGCGAGCTGATCATCGAGTTCGATTGCGATGACCTTTTTGAAACGCTTTAGCAGGCTCGAGGTTAAAGTCCCGAGACCAGGCCCGATTTCCAGGCAGAGATTTGGGGGAGTTTCGAGATTGTCTTCGGACGGGTCAGCGACGAGATCGGCGATTTCTTCAAGGGTTTTGCGGTCTTTGAGCCAGTTTTGACCGAGGGATTTTTTGTTTTTCATTTAAATTCCGTCTCGATTAGTCCAATCCGTCGCGAGGTCGAACTGTTCGGGGTTGGTCGCGGCGAAGCCTCCGGTGTCATAGACTTTTCCGGGACCGAGAGACGTTTCGACGACGGAACATCGAGGATAGCGAGAGAGCTCAGCGGCAACGAGGACATAGCCCTCGTCGTCAACCTTCGCGCCATCATCGCGGACGGTATAACTAGACTTCCCACAATACGACATAACAACTGACATGTTCAAGTCATAGAAGGTTTCTTGGCGTTCGACGGTCTCGCCTTGAAGGTTTGTCGAAGTGTAACGATTCCGACCCATTGAGGCGGTAAGGGCGTTTGCGGAAATTTTTGTCGCGCCAACGGCGACTAGACGGTTGACTGGAGCGCGGAGGATTTCTTCGGAGATAAGTTCCCTCTCGACTTCTTCCCCGTTCACGGTTTTTATGTGGAAAGTGAGTTTTTTCTTTCCGAGCTCGCCGAGTTGGCGAACTTCTTCAGTTCCGGCCGGAATGTCGTAGTCCTTTTTTGTTTCGGTTTCGAAGGGGATATCTTCTTCTAAGGTGATAGTCGCGCCGTCGCCCCGGATGATTCTGTAGGCAGAAACGAATCCAGTCTCAAGGAAGTTTGGATTTGAGACGGGTTCGACTTTATCGCCGTCATAAATCGTAAAGCCGGCCGAACGGAGAGCGGTCAGAGGGTCGTAACTCGAGACGTTGACGATTTTAGAGAGGGCGCCGTCGAGAACGAGGATAGGACGAGAGCGATAAATGTTGATGAAGAAGTTATTAGCGTCGATTTTAGCGTCGAGCTCGGGGGAGACGGAATCGGTCTTGGAAAGGACGATATTCAGACGCTCTAGGACGTCGCGGACGGTTTCGGCGTCGGTCTTGACAGTCTTTTTTATTTCGCCGTCATAAATCGTCACGAAACGTTCAGAATCGATAACGGAGTATTCGGGCTCTTCGTCGGTTTCTTCGTCTTCGGCGAAGGTTTTTGGCATAAAAACAACGCTGAGCGCAAAAAACAGCCCGAACAAGAAAAATGCGAGATAATATGCTAAATTTAGGGACTTTTTATCGGTCCTCATGGTGTATATTATATCATAAGTATAAGCTAATACGCAAGAGCGGCGTCCATTTGAGGGTCGCGGGAGTGATTTGTATCGTCATAGGTGTTAATAACTTCCATATCTGGTTCGATACCGGTTTCGTTGATTGAGTTGCCGAGCGGGGTGTACCAGTGAGCCGAGGTGACTTTTAAGGTCGTTCCGCCGGAGAGGTTTTCCATGACTTGGACGACGCCCTTTCCGAAGGTTTTTTCGCCGATGATAGTAGCTTTTTTATAATCTTTAAGGGCGCCAACTGTGATTTCTGAGGCGGAGGCGGTGTTTCCGTTGACGAGAACGACGGTTTTTGTATTGGCGAAGACGGCTTTCCCGCGGGGGGTGTAGGTGAGTTCGTCGGAGGACGAGAGTTTTGAGCGTTGGATAAGGACTTTTTCGCCATCGAGCCAAAGTCCGAGCAGGTCTTTTGCGGCGCTAACATAGCCGCCACCGTTCCCGCGGAGGTCGAGAATAATCTTTTTTGTGTCATGGTTTAGAATGTCGTCGGCAAAGCTGGCGACGAGGGCGCCAGTGTCGTCGTCAAAGCGAGTGATGGTGATGACGGCGGTTTTATCGCCCTTGAAATCATAGTAGGCGGAGACGTTGTTAATGGTTTCGCGGACGAGATCAAAGAATTTTTCTTCGCCGTCGCGAACAACAGTCAACTTTACGGAAGTTCCAGCAGACCCGCGAAGAACTTCGGAGATTTTTTCGGCATCCCAGGTATAGACTTCTTCGTCGTCGACTTTATAGATAATATCGCCGGCCATGACGCCTGCTTTTCGGGCGGGATTGTCGGGAAGAGTGCGAATTACGCGGACGTATCCGTCTCTTAAGCCCATTTCGATTCCGATTCCGGCGCCAACGTCGCCATGAAGGCTTTTGTTGAACTCGACAGATTCTTCTTTAGTCATGTAGACCGTGTATTGGTCGCCGACAGAATCAACGATTCCCTTTTTTGCGCCTTCGATAACGGCAGATTTATCGACTTCACCATCATAGTTTTTTATGAGAGCGCTATAAACTTCGTCGAGCGCGTTCCAAGAAATCGAAGCGGAAGAGCCGGATTTTTTAGCGCCAAGATAGGGCGCAAAATCGTTCCATTTAACGCCGATGACGATTCCGACGACGAGAGTGAGGGCGGCAACGATGATAGCGCTCCCTAACTTTATCCTAATATCTTTCCAATTAGACTTTGACATGCTCTATATATTATAGACTATTTTAGTGGAAATGAATATAGTAGAAATTCGAAGCGTTGACGCCGGTGCGATAAGAAAAGTCGGCGGTGTAGGCTCCGTTATACTCGGAATAATTTATGGTGCCATCGCCGTTTACGCCTTCAACCCAAACGACGTGACCCCAAGCTTGGTTTGTGTAGAAGCCGACGGAATACGGTTCTGGGTTTGAATCGTAGTAGAAGCCGGAATTTTTAGCCATGTAGCCCCAACTGTTTGCGTCGCCCCAGTAAATCGAGCGACCCCAATATTCATAAACTTTCCAGGCGGCATAGCTGACACATTCGCAATAGTATCCGCCGAAACGGCTGTCGCTTCCGTATCCAGCCAAAGTATATCGCCAGTTCAAGCCAGGGCATTGGCCGGCGTAAGGATAGGAGTTTAGCCCAGGGTCGGTCACGATTCCGCCACCGGTGGCTTGGTTCATTTGGTTTATGTAGTTTTGAATTTCTTCTTGTTTTTTCTTGCGGGCTTCTTCGGCATCGGCGGAATAAGCCTCGGCGTTGTCTTTGTATTGTTCGATTAGGGCGTTTTTCTCGGCGCGTTTTTTCGAGATTTCTTCGCGCTGACTGTTTTGGTTTTCGATGATTTTATCGACTTCGGATTTTTGCTCCTCGAGTTTTTGTTTTGCGGATTTGATGTTTTTCGCGGAGATGTTGATTTGGTTTTTAACGGTTTCGGCGCGGGTTTCTCGTTCGGTCAAATCCGAAATTGAATTTGAGCCGGCGAGAAGCATGATTGTATCGGGGTTTGAGTCGAAATAATTATCGACAAGAAGAGAGGCAAGGGCGGATTTTTGGACTTCGAGCTTAGCTTCGTCGTCTTCTATTTTCTTTTTTAGGTCGTCAGCGACGGCTTTGTTCGAGGCGATTTTTGCTTCAAGGGCATAGATGTCAAGCTCGAGGCCCTGAACGACGGACTCGAGGTTGTTCGCCTCGGCGGCGGCATTCGCGGCTTTTTCTCGGGCGGCGGCTTCGGCGGCTTCGGCGGCTTTACATTCGTCGGAAACGCAATAGTTCGTCGCGAAGGAATTTTGACTAAAAACGAGAGACGAAAAACACGCTACAACGGCGACGGAAATGATTTTTAGTCTTTTAAGCATTACCATAAAAATATCATAACGCTTTTTTCTTAAAAAAGCAATAATGTTTCGAAATTATTTTGCGGTGTTGCGCATGTATTTATGGACGGCAAGGCGCGCAGAGACGGTCCCGATAATAATGCCGGCGAGAATCATCGCGAGGATGACATAGACGATTTTGTTGGTTTCGATATAACTGGAGACGGTCGAGACGTTGATTCCGTATTTTGCGAGTTTTGGTTCGATAAAACGGAATCCAAAGAAACAAAGCGCGCTCGCGATAATTCCGGAAATCATTCCGCTGAGCTGGGCCTCAACGAGGAAAGGACCGCGGATGAAATTTCCGTCAGCCCCGACGAGCTTCATCATGTATATTTCTTCGCGACGCGAGAAAATCGCCATGCGAATTGTGTTGAATATGACGAGGACGGAGATAGTAAGAAAGACGAGAGAGAGGATAATCCCGCCGGTTTTGGCGATTTTTGCCCAACGAGTGATGGTCGCGATTTCGGTTTTGTTGACGTCGTAGGTCGGCTCTTCGGTTTCGTCGAGGTTTTTAACGAAATCGATATCGGAAGCAACGATGGATTTAATAGAGTCGAGGTTTTCGGTGTCATGGACTTTTATGCGCATTGTGGACTGCATGGTAGAAATCATGGTCTCGCGCATGTTCATATCGGGGTCTTCGAGGGTCTCAATCAGGAGGTCGTTGTCGGCGTTTTCTTTAAGGAAGTTTTCGTATTCTTCTTCGCTTGTACGGACCTCGACGGATTTGATGTTTTCGTCGGCGGAAATAGTGGTTTTCATTTTTTCGAGGGTTTCGAGGGGAGTTTCGGGCTTGAAAAAGAGGGTGATGTCGATTTTGTCGCGCATAGCGTCGGCGGTTTCGGAAAGGACGATGGTCGCTACAAGAGTCATCGCGAGAACAACGAGCGTGAGGGTCATGATTAGCGTTGCGGCGGCGGAGAGCCAGATATTGCGGCCGAAATTTATTGTGCCGTATTTAAGAATCCGGGTCGTGTTGCGGAATTTTTTCGAGCGTCCGTTTTTTGTTAGGGTTTTTAAGTGTTTTTTCGTGATGGATTTTTGGGCGGAATTTTTCATGCTTAAAGAACCTTTTTCTTCGACTTAGTTTTAAAACCGGGGGCCTTAGGGGCGCTGTCGTAAATAGTTTCGGCGTCGCCGTCGAGTTTATAAACGCCGTTTTGTTTTTGGTCGGAGACGATTTTCCCGCCTTTTAAGGTCACGACGCGTTTCCCGAGATTGTTGACGATGTTTTCGTTGTGAGTTGTGACGAGGACGGTCGTTCCGAAGTCGTTGATTTTCTGAAGAAGGGAGATGATTTCGGCGGAAGTCGCTTTGTCGAGGTTTGCGGTCGGCTCGTCCGCGATGAGGATTTTAGGCTGTCTAGCGACAGAACGAGCAATCGAAACACGCTGTTGTTGGCCGCCGGCGAGTTGGGCCGGGAATTTGTTGGCTTGGTCGAGGAGGCCGACAAGTTCTAGAACTTTCGGGACGGTGTGTTTTATGTCGCGACCAGACATACCGGCGATTTCGAGAGCAAAAGCGACGTTTTCGTAAACGGTGCGGCGAGGAAGAAGTTTGAAATCTTGGAAGACGACGCCGAGGCGACGACGATAATGAGGAATATGGCGACGTTTAATGTAATCGAGGTCGATTCCGCCGACGACGATTTTCCCGGAAGAGGGGTTTTCTTCTTTTGTAATCATTTTTATAAGGGTTGATTTTCCGGCGCCAGACTTTCCGACGAGAAAAACAAAATCATTCGGCCCGATATGAAGAGAGACGTTGTCGAGGGCGGGTTTTTTGTCCCCGGGATAGATTTTCGTAACGCTATCAAGCAGAATCATATCATTATATTAGCATAACTATTTCGAAAAAACAACGACTTAGAGGTTTTCTTCCAGGAAAGCGTCAATAAAAGGCATGATATTTCCGTCGAGGACGGCGTCGGCGTCGGTTTCTTCGTGCTTCGTGCGAGTGTCTTTGACGAGTTTGTATGGCTGGAGGACATAGTTGCGGATTTGTTGTCCCCATTTGGCGGATTCGCCGGCACGGAGTTTGTCGATTGACTCGGCTTGTTGTTCGAGCTTCATTTGGGCGAGTTTGCCACGAAGAATTTCCATAGCTTTTTCTTTGTTTTGGAGCTGAGAACGTTCGTTTTGGATAGCGACGACTGTATTAGTCGGAAGATGAGTGATGCGGACGGCGGAATTTGTGGTGTTGACGGATTGGCCGCCATGTCCGCCGGAATGATAAACGTCGATACGAAGATCTTTGTCGTTAATTTCGACGTCTGTATCGGAGTTGATGACTGGAAGTACTTCGACGAGAGAAAAAGAGGTTTGGCGGAGGTTATCGGCATTGAACGGAGAGAGACGAACGAGACGATGAACTCCATGTTCGGATTTAAGAGCGCCATAGGCGTTTGGTCCGGAGATTTCATAGACAGCGGTTTTTATTCCGGCTTCTTCGCCGGGGACACGTTCGATTAAATTCGCTTTGAAGTTTTCTTTTTCGAAAAAGCGAAGATACATGCGCTCGAGCATACTCGACCAGTCCATAGCTTCAGTTCCGCCAACGCCAGCGGTGATGCGTAAAATTGCGTTGTTTTTGTCGTATTCGCCGGTGAAACGGAGAGATTTTTTTAAGTTTGATAGAGAATTTGAGAGGGCGTTGATTTGGGCAGAGATTTCTTCTTTTAAATCTTCTCCGCCGAGTTCGATAAGCTCGGAAATATCAGAAAGTTGGGTCTTTAAGAGAACCCAGGGTTCGACTTCGGCGGAGAGGCGGGAAAATTCGGAGTTCTTTTCTTTCGCGCGAGCGGGGTTGTTCCAAAGTTCTGGCTCGGAAATAATTGTCTCGAGAGCGGATTTTTCTTTAAGCTTTTCATCGAGATTGAGTTTTTTCCAAGCCGAGTCGAACTCGAGCGAGAGAGAATCGAGGGTGGATTTTAGTTCGTCCATAGGTTATTTTAAGTTGTTTACAAGTTGTTTAAAGAGATTGCCACGTTCTTTGTAGTTTTCGAACATATCAAAGGAACTGGCACAGGGAGATAGAATCACAATCGGGAATTTTATTTTTGGTTTTGCGTCGATGAGGCAAGTGTCCGAATTTGTTTCTTCGGAAGTGAGTTTTTGTTCGGCGAATTCCTGAGCCTTTTTTATGGCGAGTTCAAAATCGGTTCCGGCGTTGAAGAATTTCTCGGGGTCTTCAGATTCGGAAAGTTTTTTTGCGGTTTCGCCGATAAGGACGGCTTTGATAAGGTTTTTGTTGTCGAAGATAAGGCGTTTTACGGGGGCGAGGTCAAAACCTTTATCTTTTCCTCCGACGATAAGAACAAAGGGAGTTTCGGGAAAGGCGTTGAGGGCGGCCTCAAGAGAGGTCGAGACGGTCGAAAAAGAATCGTCGTAATAGGCTATATCGTGGAGCTCGCGAACAAATTCGAGGTGGTGAGGAAGGGGCTGGAAATTTTTAAGGGCGGATTTGATGTTTAAATCGTATTTTTTAAGGAAGGAATCGAGAGAGCCCGAGAACTGTTTTTCGTGTTTATAATAGGCGAAACAGGCGAGAATGGCCGCTTCGGCGTCTTCGCGATTGTGAGGGCCGGGGACGGACAAAGAATCAAGGACATGCGCGAGAGTTTTAGAGTCGTCTTTCGTCGGGAATGGGAGTTTTTGGGCGGGGGAAGAATCTGCAAGGGATTTTGTGTTCTGGTTTTCCGAAAAGAAGACAACGTAGTCTTTAGGGGTTTGGTGGAGGACAATATTCTTTTTTGCATCTAGATATTCTTTGAAGGATTCGTGGACGTCGAGGTGATCCGGCTCGAGACGAAGAATGACGGAAACAGCAGGGGATTTTTTTAAGTCCCACAGCTGAAAAGAAGAGAGTTCATAAACAACAACGTCGTTTCGAGAAATCTCGGGAAGAATGTCGAGCGCAGGGATGCCGATGTTTCCGACTAGGTGGACTTTTCTTTCTTCGCGGGGGATAAGGGCTTCTAAGATGTCGCGGATAAAAGAACAGGTGGTTCCCTTTCCTTTTGTCCCAGTTACGCCGATGATTGGGGCGGGACAGTTATTAAAAAAGTATTTTGTAACGGAGGTGATTTTTTCTTCGGGGGCGGGAATGAATTTCGGGGGGACCGAAGGCGTACGGAAAACTAAATCGTATTTCGAAAAGTCTCTAAAGAGGAGTTCTTCTTTTTTGAAATGGTCGAGAACTTCGAGTTTTGTATGTTCGAAAAGACTTGGGTCGTGTTTGAAATAGTTGGCGGCAGATTTTCCCTCGACGCCATTTCCGAGGATAAGAATATTCATGAATTTAGTATAACACAGAAAGATAAGGACGCTATAATTTCAATTTCTCGGCGAGAGAGTTGACGAGAGCTTTTTCGCAGGAACCGACCGCAACGAAAGCAAAAATGTTTGAGCCGACGAGCTCGCGAGCGAGTTCGATGATTTCGGTTTTATCGACGGTGCGGACGATGTCGGGGATTTTATGATATTTTTCTATTTCGTCTGACTTAAAATATTCTTCGGCGTAACAATCGGCGATTTGGCCGACGGTTTGGGCGGACATTTGGAATCGGCCGAGGCAATAGCTTTTGGCGGATTCGAGTTCTTCGTTGGAGATTTCGCCGTTTAAGACTTTCGTAAGTTCGGAACGGATTAGCGAAAAAAGTTCTTCGGCATTTTCTTCATCAACTTCGCCATCAAAATCCCATGATGATTTTGATTCGTCGAGATTAAGCGAGCTGCCTATACCATAGGTAAGTCCGCGACGACGGGCTTCGCCGAAAATTCGAGAGGACATTGTGCCGGTTAAAATGTGGTTCAGACAGGACATGGCGATTGTGCAGGCGGAGTCGAGCCGACGCGGAGTGACGAAAGAAAATCCGAAAGTTATATTTGATGCGTCTTTGCGACGAATCAGAACGGCCGATTCGGAACGTAGCTCGTCGAGGGGGATTTCGAGGCGCTCGCCTGTTTTTAAGTCCCAGCTTTCGAGCATTTTAATAATTTTTCGGCGCCGTCGGAATCCGAGATTTCCGGCAATCACAAAACGCATGTTGCTCGAAGTGTGGGTTCGGCGATAATGTTCGCGAATATCTTTTAGTTCTATGTTTGGGAGGGTTTTAATTCTTTCCGAGAGGTTAAGGACGTTTTCGCCAATTGCCTGTTGGAGGCGCGGCCAGAGAAGGCGATTATAATCGTTCATATAACCGGTTAGCTCGGATTTGACGTTTCCCTTTTCGCTTTTGAGTTCGACATCATTAAAGCGGGGTTCGCAAATAGCAAGTCGTTTCAAATCGAGAATTCTATCCCATTCAAAATCAGCACATTCGGTTTCGTAGCAAATCGAGAGGTCGGAAGTCCAGGCGTTGTGGTATGCGCCGTTTTTAGTGAATTCGGATTCGTAGGCGGATTCGGATTTGTATTTTGCGTTTGCTCCGAAAGAAAGGTGCTCGGTGATATGTGCGATTTCATAGAGGGACGGTTTTTTTGCGTAACGAAGCCCTCCGCGGAATTGAACGCGAGTTGACATGACGCTGGCGCCGGGAACGTTAATAAGGAGTCCCCGTGCACCGGATTTAAGGTGGACTTCTTCGACGGAGTGCTTCATGGTTTTTATACGGGTTTAGTGGCGTTTTTTGTTTTTTCGTTGTTGTTTTCGTTTTGCTTTTTGTTTGTTTCGAGCAGTGTTTGAGTTAGTATTGGAACCGGAAGGGCGTTTCTTTCCCTCTTCTTTTCTAAATTCGGAGTCGAGGTTTTTATCGCCGGCGGTAATTTCGTTGACGCCTTTTTCGGTCGCGGATTCGGCCATTTTTGTTAGTTCGGAATCATATTCTCCATCGTCGATGGTGTTAGTCGCGGAAGCTTCTTGTTTTGTGATATTTAAGAGGACTTTCAGGACTTCTTCGCGAAGATTTCTTTGGAGGTTATCGAAAAGTTTTTGAGACTCGGAACGATATTCGACGAGCGGGTCGCGTTGGCCGACGGAACGCCAGTGAATTCCTTCGCGGAGGTGTTGCATGTTTTCGAGATGTTGCATCCAAAGAGTGTCGAGGACGCGGAGATAAACTTCGCGTTCGAGCTTACGCATGACTTCCGGGCCAATCTCGGCTTCTTTGTTTGCGTAAGCTTCTTCGACGGCGACTCGGGCGAGATGAGCTCGTTCGGTCTCTTTTCGCATCTTTCCGATTTCTTCGACAAGGTCTTCGTCGAGCTTAAAGACGGCGAGGAACTCTTCTTTGAAGAATTTGTTGACGCGAGAAGAATCAACGGTCAAGGAAGTCGTAGCGTCTTTTATCAGGCGGAAGATTTCTGGGCGAATGTCGGCGCCTTCAAGGATTTTCCGGCGCATAGAATAGACGACTTTTCTGTGGCGGTTTATGACGTTGTCGTATTGGACGACGTTTTTTCGGGAGTCGAAGTTGAAACCTTCGACCTTTTTCTGGGCGGATTCAAGGGTCTTTGAAATTGACTTGGCCTGGATAGGGGTGTTTTCGTCGACGCCGAGACGAGACATGAGAATCGCGATGCGGTCGCCTTGAAAAATACGCATGAGGTCGTCTTCGCAGGAGACAAAGAATTGGGTTGTGCCCGGGTCGCCTTGACGACCGCCACGACCGCGTAACTGATTGTCAACACGACGAGAATCGTGACGTTCGGAGCCAATGACGACGAGACCACCAAGTTCCTTGACGCCCGGACCGAGTTTAATATCGGTTCCGCGTCCAGCCATGTTTGTCGCGAGAGTTACGGCGCCTTTTTCGCCGGCACGAGCGATAATAGCGGCTTCGCGTTCGTTGTTTTTTGCGTTTAGGATTTCGTAGGGGATTCCTTCTTCGTCAAGATAAGAAGCGATAAGTTCGTTTTTAACGATAGAAGCAGAGCCAACAAGTACGGGCTGACCTTTTTCGTGGTATTTTTTGATTTCGGTCGCGATTGCGTGAAGCTTTCCGGCTTCGGTTTTGAAAATTAAATCGTCTTTGTCAACACGAGCAATCGGACGGTTAGGCGGGATTTGGATAACGTCGAGAGCGTAGATTTGTTGGAACTCTTCGGCTTCTGTAAAGGCGGTTCCGGTCATTCCGGATAGTTTATCATAGAGGCGGAAGAAATTTTGGAAAGAAATCGTCGCGAGGGTCATAGATTCTTGCTTAACGGCGACGCCTTCTTTAGCTTCGATGGCTTGGTGGAGACCTTCGTTATAACGGCGACCCTGCATAAGACGGCCGGTGTGTTCGTCGACGATGATGACCTCGCCGGAGTTAGTAACGACGTAATCTTTGTCGCGTTTAAAGAGGGTTTCGGCGCGAAGAGCTTGTTCGAGATGATAAACAAGACGAGTGTTTTTTGTCGAGTAGAGGTTTTCAATTCCGAGGATTTCTTCGACTTTTTCAACGCCGTGGTCGGTTAAAGTTACGGAGCGGTGTTTTTCGTCCAGAACATAGTCAGCAGGAGTGAGACGAGAGGCAATTTTAGCGAACTGATAGTAGGCGTCGGGATTGTCGCCGGCGGGAGCGGAGATGATTAGCGGAGTTCGGGCTTCGTCGATGAGGATTGAGTCGACTTCGTCAACGATAGCGAAATTAAGTTCGCGTTGGCGAAGGTATTTGACTTCGCTCGCCATGTTGTCACGGAGATAGTCAAAGCCGAATTCGTTGTTTGTTCCATAGGTGATGTCGGCGAGATAAGCGTCTTTACGGGTCGCAGGGCGGAGGTGGCGAAAACGTTCGTCGTCATGTTCTTCGTTATCATAGTTTTTGTCATAGACAAAGGAAGCGTTGTTGATGATGACGCCAACAGAAAGCCCAAGAAAATCATACACTGGGCCGTTCCAACCAGCGTCGCGCTGGGCAAGATAGTCGTTCACGGTGACGACGTGGACACCGCGACCGGTCAAAGCGTTCAAAACGGCAGGAAGAAGCGCGACGAGGGTTTTTCCTTCGCCGGTTTTCATTTCGGCGACACAACCTTCATGAAGGACTATACCGCCGATAAGTTGGACGTCGTAATGGCGCATGCCGAGGACGCGACGAGTTGCTTCGCGACAAACCGCGAAAGTATCCGGAAGAATCGAATCAAGTGATTTTTGAAGGAGTTCTTGAGAAGTGGCTTTCTTTCGTTTCGGTTTTTTAGAACTTTTTTCGGAGATTGTTTCTTTTGCTACTTCGGCTTCGGATTTTTTCGTGAGCTTTGCGAGCTTTTGTTTCAGGATTTCGGTTTGGTCGGAGAGTTCTTCGTCCGACATTTTTTCGTATTTTTTCTCGAGTTTGTTGATTTCTTCAACTTTTTTGTAGAGACGTTTTAAGGTTTTTTTCTGAGCATCGCCAAAAATAGTTTGGAGAAATTTTTCGGTTTTTGTCTTGTCGGCAAGCTTATCAGAAGGTTTTTTAGCTTTTTTCGGTTTAGGGGATTTTAGGGTTGGATTAGGCATGCAGTCAGTTCTCCATTATTTTTTGCGGAATAGGCCTTTGAGTCCGCGTTTTTCTTTCTTTAGGTGGGGGGTTTGTTCAAGCTTAAAGCGACGAATCTGGCCGGCGAGTTTTGCTTCGACTATGTCGATTCCGGCGTAGATGTTTGTACATTCGTCTTTTGAGGAAATAACTTTTCCGCCGGGGATTTCCATCGCGACGGAGATTTCGTATTTATGGGTTTTGTCGTGGTTGAGTTCGCTAACTACAACTTTCGCAACAACATCTTTTTTGTGGCCTCCGGGGAGATAGCGGTCGAGTTTGCCGATTTTTTTGGTCGCGTATTTTTTGAAGTTTTCCTCGGGCTTGTAATTTGAACCAGAAATGTCGATTTTGTTAATCATGGTTAGATTTCCTCCTTGTTATTTAGATAAGGTTTTAGGACTTCTGGGACTTTTAGTTTTCCACCTTCGGCGGCATAGTTTTCTAAGATGACGACGAGCGCGCGGGCGAGCGGGATTGCGGTTCCGTTAAGAGTATGAACAAATTCTACAGTTCCGTCTTTTCGGCGAACTCGGCAGTTTACGGCGCGAGCCTGGAAATCGGTGCAGTTTGAACAGCTTGTGATTTCCTGGTATTTTTGGTTTACGGGCGACCAGTATTCCATGTCGTATTTTTTCGCGGCAGGTGAACCGAGGTCGCCAGCGGCGATGTTAATGATGCGATAAGGGATATTTAGGCCTTGCCAGATGTCTTCTTCGATTTTGAGGATTTTTTCGTGGATTTCTTTCGACTGTTCGGGGAGACAGAAGGCATACATCTCTAGTTTATTAAATTGGTGGACGCGGAAGAGGCCACGAGTGTATTTTCCGTAGGTTCCGGCTTCTTTTCTAAAGCAGGCGGAATAGCCGGCATAAAAGAGCGGGAGTTTGTCTTCGTCGAGAATTTCGTCCATATGATAACCAGTAAGCGGCATTTCGGCGGTCGCAATCAGGGCGAGGTCTTCGTTTTCGACGAAATATTCGTCGGACTGGTCGGAGGTTCGGGGGTTAAACCCGCAACCTTCGAGGATTTTCGAGGAGACGAGGTCGGGGACGGTCATGTAGGTAAAACCGTGTTCTTGGACCTTTTTAAGGCCGTATTGAAGCAGAGCGTTTTCGAGAAGAGCAAGTTCGTTTTTAAGATAATAGAACTTTGCGCCGGCGACTTTTGCTCCACGTTCAAAATCAACCCAGTCGCGAGAGACGGCATAGTCGAGATGGTCAACACCGGATTTTTTCTTCTCGCCCCAAGATTTTATTTCGACGGAATCTTCTTCCCCGCCGAGCGGAACGTCGTCGAAAATGATGTTTGGGACGGATTTTAAAGCTGTCGTTAGGGCGGATTCCTTTTCGGAGAGAGCCTTTTCGAGCGAGGAAAGTTTTTCTTTTATTTCTTTTCCTCGTTTTATCGCTTCGGGGGAGGGTCTTTTCCCCTTCATCGAGGCGG
The DNA here is from genome assembly GCA_017406405.1 of Candidatus Saccharimonadota bacterium. Lineage (GTDB taxonomy): Bacteria > Patescibacteriota > Saccharimonadia > Saccharimonadales > Saccharimonadaceae > Nanosyncoccus. The sequence continues at coordinate 55,149 of JAFQYO010000011.1, read as the reverse complement.
CGGTATCGTTCTTTTCTTTTCGAAGAGATTCAACTTCCTTTAGGAGCTCACGACGTTCGTCGTCGAGTTTAAGGAGTTTTTCGAGAGAGATTTTATAGCGTTTTTCGCGAATCGCGCGTTCAACTTCGTGTTCATGGTCACGAATGAATTTTATGTCTAACATGCGTATATTATACCATACAAGCGACAAAACGGGAGAAGATTACCAACCTCCGCCTCCGCCGCCGCCCCCTCCGCCGCCAGAGAAGCCGCCGCCTCCGCCACCAGAGCTGCCGGAGGAGCTGGAAGCAACACTGCTCGAAATTGAACTCGAAGCATAGGAAGAGAAGGCGCGGAAGTCGTTAGCGGAAAAACGATAGGCGCCGTACATCCAATATGGCTCGGAGACGTCGTCGAGCTTATAGTATTTAGAGAGTTCGTCCATCCAGGATTCTTCGACACCAAAGAGAACAGCATAAGGGAGGAGTTTTTCGTATAATTTTACGATTCCTTGATTTGAAGTGTCGACGCCTTTAACGCTCTGAAGGAACTTTAGGCGGTCTTTCTCGGCGAGAGTCATGTATTCTTTCAGGCCATCGAGGTATTTCGTGACTTTTATGCCCTCTAGAGTGCGTTCTTTGTATTTTTGGATGTTTATAGAAATGATAATGAGGGTGATTATGTATATCATAAAGAGGAAGAAGCCGCCGACAATAAGGAACGATTGAATTTCCGGAGAGAAAAGTCCGAAGAAAGAAGTGAAGTTAATGTTTTTCAAGATTATCGGCGCAATAAAGCCGAAGACGATAACAAGAATGAAGAAGATAAGGAAGGGAGCTGATTTTGAGGAGGAGCTGTTCGACTTTTTCTCTTCGAAGAGGCCTTTGGACTTTAGGGAGATTTTAAGGTCTCGATCGAAATCATGGCCGAGTTTTTCTAGGTGGGTTGTCGCGGTGTGGCGTTTTACTTCAATTGAGTCGCCGTCGTGGACAGAATTGCCTCCGTTGAGGATTTCGAGAACGATGGTTTGCTCGGAAGTGAGGTTTGTTGTGTTTTTGACGTGAATAATCCAGTGATAGCCGCCGAAGACTTTCTTTTCTCCGCGTTTGAGCTCAATATGGTGCTTTATGGCGAGTTCCATGAGAGTCGCGACCTTAAGGTCTTTTGTGGACTTTAGATAAGCGGTTCCGGCTTCGGCGACGGTTAAATCTTTCGGGGGAGTGTATTGGACGGGGACGATTTTTTCTTTTGCAAGTTTTTTCTTTTCTTTTATTCTTTTTTCGGCCTGATACCATTTATAGCCGGAGAAACCGAGGATAAGGGCGACAATTCCGCCGATGGCGGCCAAGACAAGGGCCGCTGGGGATTTTTTAATGTAGAATGTTTCGGGCATAAAACGGAGGTCGAAAGTCAAGTTCTCTCTCGGGGCGAGGTTTTTGGAAGAAAAAGTGATAACGGACTTGTCTTCGGAGATGGAGGTTTCGCATCGAGACATCGCGTCGCTTCCGCCTGCGCCTTGGGCGCCGACATAGCAGGAAGTTTCGCCGTTCCAGGCGTTAATAAGCGGGTCGGAGAGATGGATGTTCGCGGTTAAAGAATAAAAAGGCTGAGACCATTCGGTTCCGTTTGTATCCCAATAGAGTTCTTGATAGGGAGAATTATCTGGGGCGAGGATAACGTTGTTTAGAACGTAGGAGATATTATAAACTTGTTTGTCGGTCACGTAGCTATTTGCCGAGCCGATTCGGAGGCAGGTGAGAGAGTCGTCTTGGTAGGTCGTGAAGGGCTCTGAAACTCCGTTTCTTGTGACGGAGAAACTTGACTCGTCGAGGGATTTTACTCCGCGATAAGAATAAGGGATACAGCGTATGATGCCGTGATTTTGGGCGTAGGTCGGGAAGACCGCAGTAAGGGATTCTTCGACCCGCATGGTCGAGGCGCCAGTTTCGGTCGATGATAAATAATAGTCAAAGGTCGCATCTTCGAAATAAAAACTATTAGTGTCGGCGAAGGCGAGCGAAGGCAGGAGGCTCAGAAATAGAGATATAAATAAACTAAGAAAGAATTTTAAGGATTTCATAAGTTTATTTTATCACGAACGAACGGATTTTATGGCGGATTTCAAGGCGTTTATGGATTTTTGGTATTTTATTCCTTCTTCTTCGGACAATTCGAGGTCGAGGCGTTTAATCGCGCCGCGACGACCGACGACGGTTGGGAAGCCGGCAAAAACTCCGGCACAGTCGTCATAAGAGGAAACGGAAAGGATGCGACGTTCGTCGTTCAGAACGGCTTGGATGATATGGGCTACGCAGACGCCGATTCCATAATAGGTCGCGCCCTTTTTGTTTATAATTTCGTAAGCTTCGTTTCGGGCGTAATCTTCAATTTCGGCGAGAGCAGGTTTTGAGAGGAAGCTAGAAATCGGGGCACCAGAGACGTTTGCTGAGGACCAGAGCGCAAATTCGGAGTCGCCATGTTCGGCGATTTGGAAAGCGTGAATCGATTTCGGGTTTAAGTTTAGTTTTTCGGAAAGACGGAGACGGAGGCGAGCGGAATCGAGGACGGTTCCGGAGCCGAGAATATGGTCAGAAGGGAGACCGGAATATTTCCAGGTTAGGAAAGTCAAAACGTCCATCGGGTTTGTGACGACGAGAAAAATACCATGAAAGCCGTTTCGCATGATTCCTTTTATCATTGGGCGGAAAATCGCAGAGTTTTTCTTTAATAAATTGAGGCGGGTTTCGCCAGGTTTTTGGTTTGTGCCGGCGGTGATGACGATAATGTCGCACGACTTCGCGTCTTTATAGCTTCCGGCTTTGATTTTTAAAAAGCTCGGAGCGACAGCGAGAGCATCGCGAAGATCCATAGCTTCGCCTTCGGCGTCGTTCGTGTCGATGTCGACAAGGACAAGTTCGTTTACGGCGGTCCGCTGATTTATAAGCGAGAAGGCAACAGAGGCGCCAACGTTCCCGGTTCCAACAATCATAACTTTGTTTGACATATATAATATATTATATATAAGCTTAAGCGAAATGTAAAGGGAGGTTTAGGCTTTGAGATTTTATGCACCGCAAACCCGTAGCCGCGATCGCTGCTATACTGAGGGCCCAAGGCTGATGAGTAGAAGTACAGGCCGTTGGAGCTCGTAGCATTGCCGGAACGAAGCGACCAATAGTAGCCGCGCGAACCTCTGTTGACAAGCCCCGTAGAGTCCCAGGCATAATCTCCACTCCTCACATACGATAATGGGGAGCTGAGAAGGCCGAAGTCGCGGGAATACACCGCAAAGCCGGTTCCGCAATAGTTGTAACTCTGAGGAATTAAGTATGACGTATGCAAGGTTAAATTATATGGATATGCAACATCACGAGAACGAGATGTCCAATAATAGCCATGTGAACTTCTATAGCTAGGTGTTGCAGATGACTGATTATAATCGCCGCTTCTCATATACGATAATGGGGCGCTAAGAAGGCCGTAGTCGCGGGTGGTTCTTGTGTCGCACCGCAAACCCGTAGCCACGATTGTTGCTGCCCTGAGGGTAGAAGGCCGACGAGTTGAAGTTCAGGAAGTCAGAGTACGTACTACTGTAGGAACGAAGCGACCAATAGTAGCCGTTCGAACCTCTGCTGTTAAGCCCCGTAGAGCCCCAGTGGTAGGTGCCACTCCCCACATACGATAATGGGGCGCTGAGGAGGCCGAAGTCGCGGGTGGAGGGAGTTTGAGAGTTGAGACGGCTGAGGGTTTGGGGAGGTGAGGAGTTTTTTGCGCACCGCAAACCCGTTTCCGCGACGGTCGCCGTACTGAGGGTACAAGTACGATGAGTTGAAGCGCAGGTAGTAGGAGGCCGTAGTATTGGCGGAACGAAGCGACCAATAGCAGCCGTACGAACCTCTATAGCTAAGCCCCGTAGAGTACCAGTCGTAGTAGCCGCTTCTCACATACGATAATGGGGAGCTGAGAAGGCCGAAGTCGCGGGAACGCACCGCAAACCCGAGTCCGCGAAAGTCATTGTAACGAGGAAGTAGGTTCGATGGGTTGAAGGTTAGATAGCTGGAGTGTTCAGTGTTGTCGGAGCGAGATGACCAGCAGTAGCCGCGTGAACTTCTATTATTAAGGTTTGTGGTACTCCAGCTGTAGTTGCCACTCCTCACATACGATAATGGGGCGCTGAGGAGGCCGAAGTCGCGGGAAGAGCGTCGCAAATCCTCCTCCACGATAACCGTAGTACTGAGGAGCTAAGCGTGAAGAGAGGGAATATGAAGTGTTTGAGCTTGTGGTATCAAGAGAGCGAAGTGTCCAATAGCGACTATTTGAGTCTCGATGGCTAGGCTCTGCAGAATACCAGTAATAGAGGCCACTCCTCACATATGATAATGGAGCGCTGAGGAGGCCGAAGTCGCGGGTGGAGGACTAGCGGGATTTGATGATTGGGAAGGGGACGGCTTCGCGCCCTGAGACGCCTTCAAGAATCCAAAAATTCCGTTCACTATTTCCCCAGCCGCAAGCGGGAGGCATTCCGTATTCAAGCATCTCGACGAAATCGAGGTCGAGCATTTGGGCTTCGGAATCGCCTGCGTCGCGGAGGGCTTGTTGTTCTTTAAAACGGGCGAGTTGGTCGAGGGGGTCATTAAGCTCGGAATAGCCGTTCCCCATTTCTGTTCCGGCGATGATGGGGTGGAAACGTTGAGTCACGAGCGGGTTTTCTTCGACAACTTTTGCGAGAGGTGAGAGCGAAAGAGGTTCTTCAATTAGCCAGAAAGGCCCGGCGGAGGTTTTTCTGATTAGTTTCCAGACATGGTCAATAAGGCGTTCAGTCGAGGCGGTTTCGAGGGTATGGTCGAGAGATTTCTTTGCGGAGCGGTCGTTTTTATCCTCGGACTTTTTGAATTCTTCGAGGAGGATACGCTTCAGTTCTTCGCGGTCGGGGTTAAAGACGTCGATGTTGTATTTTTCTTTTAGGAGGTCAGCGTATTTTATTCTTGGCCAGGGCTTTCCGCCGTTTCCGAGGTCGATTTCGAAACCGGAGACGTTGAATTTTAAGGCCCCCCAGGTTTCTTTTGCGACATGTTTTATCATTTCTTCGTAAAGATTCATACCGTCTTCGTAATCTTCGTACGCGGAGTATGCCTCGAACGCGATATGCTCCGGGAGGTGTTCGTCATCGACGCCTTCGTTTCGGAAACGGGGGCCGATATCATAGACTTTTTCGAAACCGCCGCCGAGAAGGCGTTTTAAGGGGAGTTCGTGAGAAATGCGGAGGTAAAAATCTTCGTCAAGAGCAGACATATGCGTCTCGAACGGGGTCGCGTCGGCGCCGCCGGTCGTGTGTTCGAGAACGGGGGTGTTTATTTCGACGAAACCGTGAGAGTTCATAAAATCGCGAGTCGCTTGCCAGAATTTAGAGCGGCGAATAAGACGTTCGCGGACTTCCGGGTTTACGTTCATATCGACGTAACGACGGCGATAGCGTTCTTCTTTGTTCGAAAAACCGTCGCGACCAGGGAGAGGACGAAGAGCTTTTCCGAGCAGACGGACGGCGTTTGAGAAGATAGAGATTTCTCCAGTTGAGGATTTTCCGACGAGACCGGTCGCTTCGATAAAATCGCCAGAATCAAGGAGCTTTAGGCGTTTTGTATTGAACAGTTTTTCGGAGGATTTAGAGGGTTCTTCAGACTGCATGAAAATCTGAACTTCGCCGGAATTGTCGCGGATTTTTATGAAGGCGAGTTTACCGAAGGAACGAATTGCGACGATACGGCCGGCAACGGTCGCGGTCTTTCCGTTTAAGGAATCGAATTTTTCGACGACGTCGGAGATTTTTGTGTCGCGACGGGATTTCGCGGGGTAGGGATTTATTCCGAGGGATTTTATTTCGTCGAGTTTTCTTAAACGTTCGTTTCGATAATCAGATAATGTTGTCATGAAGTTATTATAACATATTTAGAAACCGATGTTTAGAATATAGAGAAGAACAAAAGCAACACCGTTTTTAAGGATATGAAGGAGAATTCCCGAGTAGATTGTTCCGTTCATTTCGCGGAGGAGACAGAGGACAATCGACATAGTGAAGACGTTGACGCCGACATTCCATTGGCCGTGCATAACAGCGAACAGAACAGAGGTGATTAGGATTGAGACGATAAGGGAGAGTTTTTCTCCGGGGAGTTTCGAACGGAGTTTTCCGTAAAGCCAGCCACGAAAGATAATTTCTTCGGCGATGGGAGCAATAACGACGAGAGCGAGGAAGGCGACGGCGCGGTCGAGACCGGTGTTTAAGAATTGGTAGCCGACATCTTGAGCCTCGGAGGCGTCGAAAAACGGAAAAATTGAGAAAATCGCGACGAGGATAGCGGCGAGGATAAAATAGACGATAAATCCGACAGGCGCAAGACCGATGTCGGTCCAGGTCGGCAATCCGGAAAGGCCGAGTTCTTCGCGGGAGGTCCGCCATTTTCCAAAGACTTTTATTGGAACGAAGATAATAACTAAGAGAGAAAGAGAATAAATCAGAGCGTTCATAACGGTCATCCAGACCGGGGTTTCTAAGGCTTCGCGACCGAGGAGGAAATAGAGCCCATAAACGACGGCGTATTGGACGGCTATGACGGAGACAAAGGCCCAAGCGGGGAGAGCAAGAATTTTTAAGAAGTCGCGGAAGGCGAACTGGTTTTTTTCTTTTTTCATGTTTCCTCCTAAAATAGCCGGATTATATCGAGGACAGTAATAAGAGCCATGAGAATAAGAAGAAAAACGAAGGTTTTTGCGACGATTCTTTGTTCGGTTTCTTTCGAGAGTTTTTTCCGGCGGAGTCGAGCGATAGTAATCATTAACCAGCGGCCGCCATCAAGCGCAGGAATCGGGAGGACGTTCATACAAGCGAGAGAAATCGAAATGACGGCCATAAAGAGGAAAACGAGAGAAGGTCCGGATTGGACGAGGCTCGGGAAATAACCGCCGATGATTCCAACGATGCCGGCGACGCCTTCGGAGGCTTCGGAGATTTGGGCTCTTCCCTCTTGGCGCACGGAAGCGTCGGTCGAGACTTGGCGAACGGTCCCAGTCGCGAGATTTACGACCAGGTTCCAGAGACCTTTGAAGGTTTCTCCGGTGATTTGGACGGTGAGGCCGGCGCCGACAACGGGAGCGGACCATGTATAGCGGGTTTTGACAGAGCCGTAGTTCATGGTCACTCCGAGGAGATATTCGGAATCCGCGGGGTTAAGCGCGACTTCAAGATAATGATTCTCATAAACCGGGTTATCGGACGAAGATTCAGCACGCTTTAGTTCATAGGTCACGGTTTTGCCGGCGTGCTCGTTGTTAAAAGAGATGAGATCATCGCTCGAGAGAATGGCGGTCGAACCGGCGTAGGAGATGATATCGCCGGATTTAAAGCCGGCTTTTTCGGCGGGGGAATTTTCGAGGACCTCAGCGACGGTAACAGGTTCGACGACTTCTATATGTTCGTCGGATTTAATGGAGAATTGGTTATCTAGGAGAGCAGGGAGGCCAGTCCAAGCGAGAACGGTTAAAATTAAAAAGGCAACAAGCCAGTTCATGAGAACGCCGCCAAAGAGGATTTTGGTCTTTTTCCAATAAGAGACAGAGCCGAACGTTCCCTTCCGGACGTCGTCGTCGGATTCTCCATCCATCGAACAAAAGCCACCAATCGGAAGCGCGTTAATGGAAAAAATCAGCGAATCTTCGTCTTTCCCCCAGTCTTTTTTAGGGAGTTTTTCCCAACCTTTCTTTCCGGATTTTTTTACGCGTTTCCAGGCAAAAAGACGAGGCGGAAAACCGATCCCGAACTCTTTTACGGTCACGCCGGATTTTCTGGCCATGAGAAAGTGGCCGAATTCGTGCGCGACAATCAAAAACATTAAACATAAATGCCCCACAACGATACCTAGAAAAATATACATGGTTTTATTTTAACATAAGAAACTTAAAAGTGGACTAAATCGTGAGGATTTCTTTTTCTTTTTCCTTGAACTCGGCGTCGATTTTTTCGTTAAAGGATTTTGTGAGGTCGTCAATCGACTTTTCGGCGCGTTTTTTCGCATCTTCGGAGAGCTCGGCGGATTTAAGGTCTTTTCTCGCGTCTTCGCGAACGCTGCGGATTTTCACTTTCGACTCTTCGACGAATTTCGAAGCGGTTTTGACGATTTCTTTTCTTCTTTCCTCAGTCAGAGGAGGAATAGGGACGCGGACGACTCGACCGTCGTCGGAAGGATTAAGCCCGAGGGAGGAATCGGAGCGGATGGAATTTGAGATGTTAGGGATGGTCGCGGGGTCATAAGGCGTTACAAGGAGCATAGTCGCGCCGGAGACGGTTACGTTTGCGACTTGGTTTAGAGGCATCCACTGGCCATAGGCCTCGACTTTTACGCCGGAAAGCATATCGGGGTGAGCGCGGCCGGTGCGGACTTTTTTCAGTTCGTCTTTGAAGTGAGCAAGAGCTTCCTCCATGGATTTTTGATATTTTTCGGTGTCAAACATAAAAACTCCTTGTTTTATGTTTTTATTATACATGAAACTATGATATAATTCTATATATGGATTCTAAGACTGGTGGGCTTTCTTCTGATGAGAAACAGCGTCAAGCGGCGACAGAAATTGCGCGGCGGAAGGTTTTGATGTCTTACGAAAAACAGGAGGTGAAGGAAGCGGCTGATTTTATTAAAAAACAGGGGAAAAACCTTGATTCTGCCGAGAAATCTTCGGAAGTTCGACACGCGCTCGAAATTTTAGAAAAATCCGAGAAAAGGGGCGCGCTCGGGGTTTCGGCGACGCCAGTTTTAAGACAAGTTTCGAACGAAGAGTGGAAGAAATATCACACGGCGTGGCAAGATTATTATCAAAAATACTATAGTCAGTATTATATGAACGCGGCAAAGGAGTATGTCGCGAAAGAACAAGTTAAAAAACTTCGTGAAGAAGAAAACTTAAAAAAGAATGGGCTTTCGAGCGGTTTTGGGGCTGATTCGGGAAGCGGGTCAGCGGGCTCGCAGGGGGAGAAGAATTCGGAGCTTCCGTCTTCTCGCGCAAAGCAGTTTAAGGAAAGGATTCGAGAGAAGGCGTTTGAACGCGCAAAGACAACTGCGCGAAGACGATGGGTGATGCCGATTTTGTTTGGGGGAGCGGTCGTACTTATGATTCTGTTCTTGCAATACAACCGGTTGATTTTTGCGCCGATTGCGGCTTATGTTTCTCCGGGAGACCAGCCGGCGAGCGAGATTTCGGCTGTTGACCCGACGGTGACTTTGACAAAGGTTTCGGCGGAAAACAGGTTGATTATCCCGAAACTAAATATCGACGTGCCGGTTCATTTTGAGGTCGGGCTTGATGATGTGATGGCGAAGATGAATGAGGGAGTGGTGCACTATCGAATAAACGGTGCGAGCGCTTATCCGGGAGAAATCGGAAATTTTGTGATTACGGGACATTCGGCTGGGGATATTTATTCTGCGAACCAATATAAGTTTATTTTCTCGGGGCTTGAGAGGCTTGAGCCGGGCGATATTATCTATGTTCATTATAACGAAGTGAGATATACCTATAAAATGACGGGGAGCGAGATTATTGAGCCGACAGAAGTGTCGAAGTTGATTTTAGATACGGACAAGCCGATGTTGACGCTCGTAACTTGTTGGCCGCTTGGGACGAGCAGATATCGCCTTTTGATTTCTGCGGAACAAGTTAGCCCGAGCTATGAAGGGGCGAAGAAGGCGGAAGATACCGAAATTGAGGTCGGCGAGATCGAAACGGAGATGCCGAGAAACGAAGATACGCTTTTCGAACGTATCTGGAAGTGGTTGACGGGGCAGGAATAGAGCTAGAACGGGGGCTAAAATACCCCCCTTAGAGGGGGGGTATTTAGTGAAGTTTAGAAAGAGTAGGGTGATGGGTTAGACGCAAGTGTAGCCACCATCAACCGGAAGAATAGCGCCGGTAACATAAGAAGCTTCTTCGGAGGCGAGGAAGACAGCGGCGGCGTTGAGTTCGCCGGGTTTTCCGTAGCGTTCCATCGGGACGTGAGTTTTAGCGAATTCTTGGAAGCGGTCGGTGTCGAGGACGGGTTGGGTCAGCTCGGTGTAAAAATAGCCGGGGCAGATAGCGTTGCAGGTGATTCCGGAAGTGGCGAGTTCGGCGGCGACGGCGCGAGTGAAGTTTACGACGGCGCCTTTTGAAGAATGGTAGGCGACAGTGTGGATTTCTGTGTTGCCGACGAGGCCGTACATCGAGGCGATGTTAATGATGCGGCCGTAGTTATGTTTTTTCATGATATTGGCGAAAGCGCGGGTCATCTTAAAGACGGAAGTTTCGTCGGTCGCGATGGTGAAATCCCATTCTTCGTCAGTCATGTCGAGGACGCCTTTGTCTTTTGAGGAGCCGGCGCAGTTCAAAAGAATATCGACACGTTTGAATTTCTTTTCGACGGCTTTGGCGGCTTCGTTAATAGAAGTCGTGTCGGTTACGTCGCATTTTACGGGCAAGATTTCAACTTTGTATTTTTCGGTCAGCTCTTTTGCGAAAGCTTCGAGACGGTCAAATCGGCGAGCTAAAATAGCAAGCGAAGCGCCTTGAGACGCGAAAGCTTCAGCCATTTGTTTTCCGAGCCCAGAACTGGCTCCGGTGACGACGGCGACTTTTTTCTTGAGATTGAACATGAATCATCCTCCAATTAGTTGTCATTTCATTATAACATATTTGAAAAAAAATATGAGGTATAGTAAAATAAGGGGGCTAGGGCGAGTGGCGGAATTGGTAGACGCGCCAGACTCAAAATCTAGTTCTCGCAAGAGAGTGAGGGTTCGATTCCCTCCTCGCCCACCAAGTATAGATTGAAAAACCGCCCCTTTCGGGACGGCTTTGTTTTTCAAACGTGGTTTGCAGGGGTTAAACTGCAATCGGTAAGGAAAAAGTTACGGAGTTGTCCGTTTCTGTTTCCATGGGACTTATGTTTATCACGCCGGGGCAAAAAAGGATAGCGTATGCTTCGACGATTTCGGAATTTTCGTCAAGGACGTCGATTTCGAGAGCAAAGTTTACGCTTCCGGCGAGAAAAGTATCAGAATAAGTTGTTCTGTTGCTGTAGGTTTTGTCGCGAAGGCGACCTTTTGAGTTTCTCTGGAAGTGGTGCTGGGCGTGGATAATCTCGATGTGGTCTTCGAAGAAACGGATTTCCTGAAGGGCGGCTCGAGGTGTGGTTCCGGCCAAGACCTGAGTGAAAAACTCGTTGATTGTCTCCGCAGAAGAACAGTTGCAACAAAACGGGGTCAAAACTTCTTCAAAGAGACGATGAACAGCTGATTCGCCTCCAGCAAGGAGGTCGTTTTCGGAATCAACGGCTCGACAAATTAACTGGCATCCATCTTTTTCTGCAAGAATGCTCATATAGGGTTGATTAGCATTTTCGGAAATTTTAAACATTCTTTCCCTCCGTTGTTTGAAAAATTTTAAGTTACAAGGAAGAAGGGGAGATTCTTCCTGCTTTTGATTATATCATGGAGAGACGCTGTTGTCAAGGCGATAGGGGTGGGAGGTTAGAGTCCTTGGTCGGTGAGGTCTTGAAGGAGAGCGGGATAATAGCCGCTAGAAAATTCGGGAGTTTCGTTCCCTTCTACAAAATCGAAATAGATGAGACCGAGTCGTTCGCGGAGCAGAGCTTCGGCGGCGGATTCGGTGAGGGTATTGTCGCCGAAGTCGATTTTTTTCCAAGACATGAGTTGGAGCTCGCGAACAGAATCTTTTAGTACGGTCGCTTCGGTCGAAATAAAGTTACGTAAAATCGAGAGCTGGGACTCGGTGAGCTGAAAGGACGCGCCTTCTTCCGGATCGTTTTCGAGATATGCGTAAGAAGGCCGAAATTCCTTTGCGAGGGCGAGAATGTTTTCGGAGAAGGCGACTTCGTCGTATTTTTCCCAGGCGACGAGAATTTTTGAAAGGAGGGAGAGAATAGCTTTTTGTTGTTCCGCTTCGTAGAAGTTGATGCGAGAGCGAAGCGAGCTCGAGAGATTGAGGTCGCCAAGAGAAGCCTTAGTGTTGTTCCAAGAATTTCGCCAATGATTATAAAGATTTGTCAAGACTTCGAGAGCTTCGGCGCGTTGGATTTCCCAGAAAGGACGCTCGTCAACAGAGGTGAATTCGGTAGGATTTGGGAAAGAGACGAAGCGAGAATTCTTTTTTGGGGTTTTCCCGAAGCTAAAGGGGCTTAATAGCGGTTTTTTGATAAAAAAAGCGGACACGTAGTCCTCCTAAAGTAATGTTATGAGATAATTATACATGATATTAGGGAAAAAGTCAATAATTAAAGGGGTGTAATTGACAAAAAAGCAAAAGTATGATAAAATGAATAGATGGGGAGTTTTCTCCCTTGAAACTTATCAATTTGGTTTTGGAACTCGTGGATAGAATGGAGGTTTTATGAACAGACGAATTGAAAAGTGTAGACAAGAGAAAGCAGAGAGACGAGAGACGTTAAATCGGAGATTTATGCTGGTTTGTTCGGCTCTAATCATGGTCTTTACTGTTTTAACGATGTCCTGGATTTCGAACCTGCGATATTATGCGTATGCAAGTTCGACGAAGGAGAGCGAAGAATTAGAAGAGATGAGTGAGGCGGAGCTTAACGACGAGCAGGGGGCTCCGATAGAGACGGAGTCTGAGAGTAGGCCTAAGAAATCAAAGGTAGAATCCTCCGAGTCGGACGCAGAGCTGGAAACGGAAACTGAGACTGATACGGAGATTGAGACCGAGACAGAAACGGAAACAGAGACAGAAGCAGAGTTAGAAACTGAAACGGAAACAGAGGTCGCAGAAAAGCAGATTTCTGATTATCCGTATGACTATGACAAGGCGGTCGCTTTGGCGCAGTTGATGTGGGGAGAAGCACGAGGCTGTTCGAAACGCGAACAGAGTATGGTCGCTTGGACGGTTTTAAATCGTGTTGATGCTGGATATGGGGGGTCTACGGATTTCTGGTCTATTCTGACCGCGCCGAGCCAGTTTTATTATTGGTCGGGAGAGCCCTATGAGGAGTATGAGGTCGAGATTGCGATTGACGTGCTCCAGAGATGGGCGGCGGAGAAAGACGGGGTCGAGGACTCCGGACGAACTTTACCAAAAGGATATCTCTATTATTATGGAGATGGGGCGCACAATTATTTTAGCCCCAACGGAAGTGGAGGTTCGTACTGGTTTGACCTCGGAGACCCTTATTCATAAAGATAGATTTGTTCTTATTGTTGTTTCATCATTATTCCAAAACCAAAAAAAGGCCCCGAGAAGGGGTCTTTTTTCTGGTGTTTTAACGCTTGCTGAATTGTTCTTTCTTGCGAGCGGAACGAAGACCGTATTTTTTCCTTTCCTTTTCGCGGGGGTCGCGTTTGACGAACCCGGCTTTTTTGAGGACAGGGCGAAGGTCGGGAGACTCGGTTTGGATAGCTTTAGAGATGGCGAGTTTAATCGCATCGACTTGACCCGCGAGACCACCACCGAGGACACGAACGGAAATGTCATAGTCCTTTTGTTTTTGAGTCAAGGCAAGAGGATCGGTGATTTCTGCGACGTAGCTTTTGTTGCCGGAGAAATATTCGAGAGCATCTTTGCCGTTGATGGTGATGTTGCCTTTGCCTTTATAGAGGCGGGCGCGAGCGGAAGCGGCTTTTCTGCGACCGAGGCCGTAAATATAGGTTTTCTTATCGGTCATTATTTAATCTCCTTTGGATTTTGTGCAGTGTGGGCGTGTTCGGCTCCGTCGAAAACGCGGAGACGAGCAAGACGTCCAGCGGCAAGTTTGTTCTTTGGGAGCATACCCTTTACAGCGGCTTTTATGGCGTTTTCCGGGTTTTTCTCGATGACTTCTTCGAGTTTAAGTTCGGTCAGGCCGCCCGGGAAGCCGGAGTGGCGGTAGTATTTTTTGTCGGTCATTTTTTCGCCAGTAACAACGAGGTTTTTGGCGTTGATGACGACGACATAATCACCATTGTCAATGTGCGGGGTATAGGTAACTTTTGACTTTCCCATTAACTTGTCGGCGATAACGACGGCGAGACGGCCAAGCGGCATAGTCGAAGCGTCGATAATCCACCATTCGCGGGAAATTTCAGATGATTTTTGGGAATAGGTTTTCATGACTATTTATCCCCTTTCTTCTCGGAAGATTTGGCAGGTTTCATGTCGAGGTCAATATCGTCGACAAAGGAAATCGTACCCATTTCGGCGTGGTCGCCTTTGCGGAAACCGGCGCGTTCGATGCGAAGATAGCCAGAATCGCGCTTGATTTGAGGGGCGATGACGTCGACAAGGAGGTCAGCGGTCTCAAGGTCGTTAAGGCGAGAAATGACGAGACGACGAGAAGCGAGATCGCCTTTTTTGGCGATAGTGATTAACTTCTCAGTCGAGCGACGGATTTCTTTGGCACGAGCGAGAGTGGTGGTTATACTTTGATATTTAAGGAGGGAGCACATCAGCCCACGTTCTAGCGCTGTCCTCTGGTCGGTTTCTCGGCCGAACTTGCGGCCTTTATATCCGTGGCGGTGCATTATTTTCTAAACTCCGTTATTTTTTCTTGAACTTCCTCGAGAGCCTTAGCACCAAAGCCTTTAAGATCTTTCAACTGGGTTTCGGTCAGACCGATAAGTTGGTTGAGATTCTTAATTCCGTTGTTAGTGAGAGCGTTGGCTGTTCTGGCGGAAAGTCCGAGTTCCTCAATCGGGAGCAAGAGACCAGAATTGTCTTCTTCGGGGACGTTTCCAGGCGCAGGAGCAGTTTCGACTTCAGTTTTGCCGGAAAGGGCTTTGTATTGGTTTACGAGGATGGCGGCAGCTTCTTCGAAAGCTTCACGCGGGGTGATAGTTCCGTCGGTGTCGATAGTGAGAGAAAGCTGCTGAAGGTTTGTGTCTTGGCCGACACGTGTGTTTTCTACTTTGTAGCGAACGCGAAGAACCGGGGTAAAGACGGCGTCGAGGGCAATCATGTCGCTGTAAAGACGGTCTTTCGAGGCTTCGTCAATTGTGAGGTAACCTCGGCCGGATTCGATGATGAAATTCATTTTAAGGGTTACGTTCGGGTCGTCGATGTGGCAGATGGTTTGGTTCGGGTTTCCGAGTTCGACATCGGCCGGCAAGCGGATATCGCTAGCGGTAACACGACCTTCGCCGTCTTTTTTCGACTGGTTGCTACCCTTGATTTCGAGAGTGGCTTCGACAGGCGAGTCGCTGTGATTTTTCAAGCGAATGTTTTTTAGGTTCAACATGATGTCGACGACATCTTCGCGAATACCAGGGACGGTAGAAAATTCGTGGTTTGTTCCGTCAATCGAGAAAGCGGTGATAGCGGCGCCTTTGATTGAAGAAAGAAGCACACGACGAAGAGAATTTCCGAGAGTGTTACCATAGCCGTAATAAAGCGGTTTGATAATAAACTCGGCGCTGTTTTCTCCGAGTTCTTTGACCTCGGCGAGATTTGCTTCGTGAATAACTTTTGTTGTCATTTATATTCTCTCCTTTTACTTAGCGCGAGTAGTACTCGACGATTAGTTGTTCGTTAATGCCCACCTCAGCTTCTTCGCGCTTCGGTAAACCGGTGACTTCAATTTTCATTTTCTTTGGGTCGGCTTTCATCCAAGAAAGCTGGACGGCGGACGGAGAAATAATCTTGAAGTATTCGGATTTTTGAGACTTTGGACGGACTTCGAGGACGTCTCCGGGTTTAAGACGGATGGACGGGATATTTATTCTCTTGCCGTTCAAGAGGAAGTGGCCGTGAGAGACGAGCTGACGAGCTTGGCGACGGGTTGTCGCGAAACCGGCACGATAAACGGCGTTATCAGCGCGACGCTCGAGGTATTGGAGCAGGTTTTCGCCTGTCAAACCTTCGGCTTTTTGGGCTTCTTTCATTAACTTCGCGAATTGTTTTTCGAGGAGGCCGTAAAGACGGCGGACTTTTTGTTTTTCACGAAGTTGGACAAGATAGAGGCTTTGGGAACGAGAACGCATACCTGTGTGTTCGCCCGGAATACCGCTTTTCTTCGCCATGACTTTGTGAGCTTTAGGTGCGAGGGCGTAACCTTCGCGACGAGATTGTTTGACAATTGGAGATTTATCGCGAGCCATTACGGTTTCCTTTCTCCCTTAGGTCGCACACCACCGTGAGCGATCGGGGTTATGTCGGTGATGCTGTCGATGCGAATACCGAGGCCGGAAATAGCGCGGATAGCGCTGTCGCGACCGAGGCCAATTCCCTTGACGAAAACGTCGACGGAAGAGAGACCGTGGTCCTTTTTCGCGATTTCGAGAGCTTTTTCAGCGGCGATTTGAGCGGCGTAGGCAGTTCCCTTCTTCGAACCGCGGAAGCCATTAGCTCCGGCGGAAGAAGCGGCGAGGACGCCTCCGTTTTTGTCGCTTACGCTGATGATGGTGTTGTTAAAGGTGGCTTGGATATGGACTTGACCGGATTGGACAACTCTTTTTCCTTTCTTTCCTTTAACCTTTTTTGCGGCTTGAGCTTCAACCGCAGGAGCTTGGGTAGTTTTTTCTTCTGTCATATATAGAGACTCCTAGGTTTTGCTTGCTGCTTTAGGTTGTGCGCCACCGACCGCGATAGCTTTGCCCTTACGAGTACGCGCATTCGTGCGGGTTCTTTGACCGTTGACTGGGAGACCAGCTTTATGACGCAGACCTTTATAGGAATTAATGTCTTTTAGACGTTTGATATTGTTGGTCACGAGGCGTTTTAGATCCCCCTCAACGGAATATTTGGCGGAAATAATATCGTTGAGTTTTTGTTCTTCAGCCTCGGTGAGATCTTTCACCCGAGTGGTAGGCTCAATTTTGGCCTCCGCAAGGATGGCTTTACTTGTTGTCAATCCGATTCCGTAGATGTAAGTGAGAGCGGTTTCAACTTGCTTCTCGGAAGGAATAACAACGCTAGCAATTCTTGCCATGCTTAACCCTGCCTTTGTTTGTTCTTAGGTTTTTTCTTGTTGATGACTCGAAGGACGCCTTTTCGGCGGACGAGGATATCATCAGGGGAGATTTTTTTAACACTTGCGCGTACTTTCATAGTGTAAAAAACTTTCCTTGATTAAGGTTTATATTGTAATTTTTCGGGAAATGGAGCCATTAAAAGTTTTATGAAAAAACCAAAACGGGGGAAAACCCGAAATTAGCGGCGGAAGCTGATTCTGCCCTTTGTAAGATCGTAAGGGGTTAACTCAACATCTACCGTATCACCGGGCACAAGACGGATAAAGTTTTTGCGCATTTTTCCGCTCATGTGCGCAATGATAATATGGCCATTCTCGAGTTCAACCCGAAACTGGGCATTAGGCAAAGCCTCAACGACTTTACCTGTGAGTTTAATCACTTCCTTTTGACTAGCCATAAATTACGTGGTAATTATATCAAAAAATGTAGCGTTTTTCAAGAGGGATTTTTAAGAATTTTGGCTAATCTTTGATTACGGCGCGAACGAACTGGCGGGAGAGGTAGGTGTTTTGGGTTTGGGACCATTCGCCAGTACAGGAAATAAGAGTAACGCTTTCGCGGCCGGGAAGCGGCGAACTCAATGCGGTCCCCATATAATCGTCAGATTCGCTAAGGGGGACTTCTTTGTTTTCTACAACTTCGTAGGTGAAGATTTCGCCGTCGCCACGCTCAATCGTGAAGGTGTCTCCGGAATAAAGCTGGTTTAGGTATTTAAAGACGCCGACGACGTTTGGGCCGCCGTTGTGGCCGTCGAGGAGGATTGGGCGACCAGAGCCGGGAGTTCCGGACGACGAGTACCAACCGACGTCGAAGATTCCGACCGGCGTGTCGAGCTCTCCGTTTGACTTCAGTCCTTCGGAAAGGATGCGGGCGTTTTTAATTCCGAGTTTTTGAATCGAGAGATAGCGTGGGTGGTCAGCGGGGACGATATGCTCGCGAATTTGCTCTTCGGTGACGGGGGTTTCGTCAAGCTCGCCGGAGTCAGAGCTGACGGTTTCGGCGGTCGCGCGGGGTTTTCCTTCCATTTCTGTATAATAATTATGTTCCCAGATTGCGATGCGGACGAAGAAAATCCCGAGGAGAATTAGAACAACAAAAAGGACGATTTTTTCTATCAGAACTTTTGAAAAACTCAGAGAGAGACTTTCGGACTTAGCGCGACGAGGTTCGCGAAGGTTTAGAGAGTCTTTTGTTTGTTTTTGGGACTTTTGAGATGATTTTTTTTGAGGTTTTTTCATATACCACCCTTTTTATTATTAAACGGTTTCTTTTCCATAATCGTCGTAGGTGACCATTAAGGCCTTTGAATCGAGAGCGCGGAGGTTTTCGAGAGCGACGGTGACAACAATCAAGAGCCCAGTTCCGGAGAGGGATAGGCCGATTGGGGCGCCATTAAAGACGATAAAGATGTAGTCGGAAATAAACGGAAGGAGGGCGATAGCGCCGAGCGCGAGCGCACCGAAGAGGTTTAGGCGGTTGATAATTTTTTCGAGATATTCTGAGGTTTTTAAGCCGGGGCGGACGCCTTCGATAAAGCCACCTTGTTTCTGGAGGTTGTCGGCGATTTCTTTAGTGTTGAAGATGATGCTGGTGTAGAAGAAGGTAAACGCGAAGACGAGGACAAAGTAAATAGCGGGATAAATAAACCATCGCCAAGTTATGCCGAGAGGATAGAGTTCGGCAAAATTTGAGGCGTTCGGAGCGGTGAAAATCGCAACGAGATTTTGGGCGAAGGTGTTATCGCCGTTTTTCGAGAGGATAAATTGGCCGATGAGGGCGGGAAGCGAAAGAAAAGCGGTCGCAAAGATAACGGGGATGACGCCGGCAGAGATAAGTTTAAGAGGGAGGATTGAACGGATGCCACCATAGGCGGAGTTGCCATGGACACGCTTCGCGTAGTTTATGGTGATGATACGCTGGGCCTCGTTTAGCTTTACAAGGAAATAGATGATTATGACGATGGCGGTGACGAAGGCGAGCGAAATCCAGAACCAAGTCGGGTTTACGGGGAGATTAAGCCAGCCAAAGAGAGAAAGCGAACCGTTAGACGTGTCGAGGAGGGCGGAGGTTAAACTTGCGAAAGTTTTCGGGAAGCCGGTGATAATGGAAGCGAAAATCAGCATTGAAATTCCGTTCCCAATTCCCTGTTCGGTTATGAGCTCGCCGAGCCACATGAGGATAATCGAGCCGGCGACTATGGAGACGATAGCAATAATCCATTGAATCGTAGTCAAATCAGGAAGGACTGCGGTCGAAGAACCGACGATTTTTTGATAGATGATGTATGTGTAAGCAATAGACTGGACGATAGCGAGAGGAACGGCGATAATACGGGTCCACTGGTTTATCTTTCGGCGGCCGGCTTCGCCATCCTGAGAGAGTTCTTCGAGGGAAGGAATGGCTTTTGTCATGAGCTGGACGACGATAGAAGAGGTAATGTAAGGGGAGAGGCCGATGAGGATAATCGAGAAAGAGGTGAGCCCCCCGCCGGAAATCATGTTTAAGAAGGAACCGAAATCGGTCGAGTTGAGTAAGTTATGGACGGCGTCGCGAAATGTGCTGACTTCACCAACGGGAACGGGGATATGAGACAAGAAGCAATAGACGACAAGAATCCCGAAGATAATCATCAGACGTTTCAGCATATCTTTGTTTTTTAGGGATTTGAAAATGGTTTTGAAATGCATCGTGGACCTCAATAAAAATTACTCCTTTTATAATAACACAAAAAGGAGTAGAAATAAATACATAAAAAAACTTACCTTTCGGTAAGTTTTTTATGGACTAGTTCTCAGATGCTTTTTTCTCGCGCATCGGGACGGGAACTTTTTTGAAGGAGCCGCCTGCTTTTTTCAGAGCTTCGACTGCGGACTTTGAAGCAAATTGAGTTTCGAGATTGATTTTTGAGTTTAGCTCGCCACGAGAAATGACTTTTACTTTCACATAAGGCGAAGAGATAAAGCTTTTCTCGGCAAGGACGAAGTTATCAACGTTCCCAGAAAGTTCGGAAAGAACGTCGGTATAAACGACCTCGGCTTTTTTATGAATAGATTTAAAGCCTTTTAGCTTTGGGATAGCTTGCATGATAGCACGTTGGCCACCCATGAAGCCAGCTGGCATTTTTCTGTGGCCGGAGCGGGCTTTTTGGCCCTTAGTGCCACGGCCAGCGGTTTTTCCTTGTCCGGCGGAAATACCACGGCCTTTTCGGGACGGGCGAGTATTTTTCTCGACTTGTAGTTCGTTATATTTCATTATTTTTTCTCCTCTTTCTTGACGGACTTTTTAGTTGTCCATTCTTTTCGGGGGATTTGTTCGCGAAGACCCTCAACGACGGCGTAGGCAATGTTGACTTTGTTGGTCGAACCAAGAGATTTAGAAATCAGGTTTTTTACGCCAGTAAGACCGATAATCGAACGGACGACGCCGCCAGCGATAATACCTGTACCTGGGGCAGCGGGTTTCATGAGGACGTGAGCGCCGGTGACTTTTGTTTCGGTTTCATGACAAATCGTTTCGTTGTCCATGTTGAAGGTAATCATGGATTTTTTCGCTTTTGAAGTTGCTTTTTGGACGGCGGACGTAACGTCGTTTCCTTTTGCAACTCCAACACCGATTTTGTTTTTATGGTTTCCGACGGCAACGAGAGCTTTAAATCTCATTCTGCGACCACCGGCGACAGTGCGGGAAACGCGATAGATATGAATGGTGGTTTCGTCGAATTCTTTCGGGGCGACATCAGCGCGAACGCGGTCGCGGCGACCGCCTCGATTCATGCGACGACCGGAAATATCGCGAGTTTCTTTTCTCGCGGCGACCTTGTCGGTCATTTTTAAGGTTCCGGATTTGTTGATGACTTTTGCTTTTTCTTCAGGCATGATTAGAACTCCAATCCTTCTTTTCTTGCGGCGTCAGCGAGAGCGGAAGTTCTGCCTGCATAAGCGAGGGCTCCGCGATCAAAGACGGCTTTTTTAATACCGGCTTTTTTGGCTTTTTTGCCGAGTTCGGTGCCGATTTGGGCGCATAATTCGGTTTTGGTGCCTTTTAGTTTTTGGCCGACGGTCGTAGCATAGGCGAGAGTGGCGCCTTTGTCGTCGTCAATAAGCTGGGCGATGACGTGCTTGTTGCTGATTTTAACGCTCAAGCGAGGGCGCTCAGCGGTGCCGTGGATTTTAGCGCGGGTGCGATTAGCGCGGAAAATTGGTTTCATGGTTATTTCTTCCCTGCCTTTCCAGCCTTGCGAAGAATGACTTCATCTACGTATTTAATACCTTTTCCTTTGTAAGGTTCAGGCTTTTTCAGGCTTCTGATTTCTGCGGCGACTTGGCCGACTTTTTGTTTGTCGATTCCGCTGACGACGATAGTCATTTTGTCGACTTTAAGGTCAATTCCTTCAGGCGCGGTGTATTTTACGGGATGAGAGAAGCCGAGGGCCATCTCAATTTGTTTTCCGCCGCCTTGAAGACGAAAGCCAACGCCGTTGATTTCTAGTTTTTTCTCAAAACCTTTAGTGACGCCAATAACGGCGTTATTGAGCAAGGCTCTTTGGAGGCCGTGCCAGGCGCGAGATTCGGGCTCGTCGTTTATGCGAGTCACGACAATCATGTCGCCGTCAATAGAGGTTTTCGTGTTTTGTTGAACCGGGACAACGAGCGAACCCTTAGGTCCAGCGACGGTAATTTCCGTTTCGCCGACCGTAATTGTCACTCCTGCCGGAATTTGGATAGGTTGTTTTCCGATACGACTCATTGTTTTCCTTAGGTTAATAATATCTAGGGCATTTTATCATAATTTCTAGGAAAAAGCAAGGTTTTCGAGGAGGAAAAATCCCTAGCGAGGTGGGGATTTCTGAATAGGCTTAGTACCGCAAACCCGTATCCGCGATAGTCGTAGTACTGACGGCTCAAGTACGATGAGTAGAAGTACAGGCTGTAGGAGTACGTAGTATTGTAGGAACGAAGCGACCAATAGTAGCCGTATGAACCTCTGCTGCTGAGCTCCGTAGAGCTCCAGTAAGTGCCACTCCTCACATACGATAATGGAGCGCTAAGGAGGCCGTAGTCGCGGGAGGAAAGCGATACGCAACGCACCGCAAACCCGTTTCCGCGATTGCTGTTGTACTGAGGGCGCAAGCCTGATGAGGTGAAGCTCAGGTAGTCGGAGTACGTAGTACTGCTGGAACGAAGCGACCAATAGACGCCGCTCGAACCTCTGCTGTTAAGCTCCGTAGAGTTCCAGCGGTAGTTGCCACTCCTCACATACGATAATGGGGCGCTAAGGAGGCCGAAGTCGCGGGAGGAGAAACTTTATTCGGTGACGCCGAGTTCGATGCGTTTGAACTGGCGGATGGTGATGTTTTCGCCGGTCTTAGCAATATTTTCTTTAATGAATGCTTCGACGGTTTTTGTGTCGTCAAGAATATAGGGTTGTGATAGAAGAACTTTGTCGGCGAAGGCTTTTTTCATTTGACCAGCAAGAATTTTGTCTTTCATTTTTTCTGGGCCTTTGAAATTTTCTTCGAGTTCTTTCATTTTTTTCTCACGGTCGGCCTTAGGGATGTCTTCTTCGGAGACATAGAGGGGAGACATAGAAGCGACCTGCATAGCGATTTTATGAGTGAGGTCTTTAAACTCGTCAGTTTTAGCGACAAAAGATGTTTCGCAGTTTACTTCGACGATAGCGCCAATACGACCGTCATGGACATAAGAGTCGACAAGGCCTTCGCGAGTTTCGCGATCGCCGCGTTTTTCGGCTTTTGTTAGGCCTTTTTTGCGCATAGCTTCGAGAGCTTTGTCGAAATCGCCGTCGGCCTCGACTAGAGCATTTTTTGCGTCGGTCAAGCCTGCGCCGGATAATTCTTTTAGTTTTTTGATATCTTCGATAGAAATCTTAGACATGTGCCTCCTATTATTTATTTCTTTCCTGCTTTGATTGCTTCAACAAAGTAATCAAGAACGAGTTTTTCCGCCTTCGGGGCGTCGTCGTTCATAGGGATAACGTAATCGACGCCAGTCGGGTCGACGTTAGTGTCGCAAATAGCGATTACAGGGATTTTAAGAGCCTTGGCTTCTTTTACGGCGTTTTTGTCTTCGTTTGCGTCCGTAACAAGAACAGCGGCTGGTTGTTCGGTCATATCTTTGATCCCGCCATAGCGCTCGTTAAGGGCGTCGATTTCTTCTTGGTAGCGTTGGACCTCGAGCTTAGAATAGCGAGACTCGAGTTCGCCGGAAGCCATTTTTCTTTCTAAATCTTTCAATTTGCGAATTTGGCGGTTTACGGTTTCTGTGTTTGTTAGAGTTCCGCCAACCCAACGAACGGTGACGTAAGGCATTTCTGCTTCGACGGCAGCGTCTTTAACTATGTTTTTAAGTTGTTTTTTAGTTCCAACGAAAAGGATTTTCTTTCCGTTTTTTGCGACGTCTGTCGAAAAGGCGAGGGCTTTTTCTAGAGACTCAACGGTTTTTTCTAGGTTTATAATATGAGCTCCTTGACGTTTTGAATGGATATAAGGAGCCATTTTTGGATGCCAGCGACTGGTTTTGTGCCCAAAATGAGCGCCAGACTCGAGCAGAGCTTTCATATCGACTTCGATAGCCATATATGATTTCCTTTCTCTTAGCCGGGAAGGAAGCTTCAGGAAATCTCTCCCGGTTGATTCGTTAAAATTATTATGAAATAAAATATATCATAGTTTTTTAGATATTGCAATAGAGAAAAATATTTGGTATAATCAGGGAAGTTATGAGTAAAAAAGAATTACAACCTAAAGATTATAGATTTGTCGTTTTTTCTGACGAAGCGGCGAAGTTCTCTTTTTTGACACGTTCGACCGCGAAAAGCGAGGAAACGATTAAATGGACCGACGGAAAAGAATATCCGCTTGTTAAGGTTCAAATCTCTTCGAAGAGCCACCCTTTCTTTACTGGCGAGGAGAAGATTATAGATACCGAAGGTCGCGTTGACCGCTTTAAGGCTCGTGCGAAGAAGGCCGAAGCTATGCGTTCTAAGGTCGGTAACAAAATCAAGAAGGCGGAAGCCGAGGCTAAAAAGAAGGCCGAAAAAGAAGCTGCTTAATTTTAAAAATCTCCTCGGTTTCGGGGAGATTTTTTCTTGTCTTGTTATGGCGTTTATGTTAAAATAAAAGTATATTCAGACGGAGGTTTTATGAAAGAAAAAACAAAAATCATGATAAGTTTGGCCGCGGTCGCTTTGGCGATTGGCGCGGTTTTTTTAGTGTTCGTTTTTAGAGGCGGGCTCGGGGGTGTCTCTAAGGAGAGATTAGAAAGATATTGTAATAGTCAAAAGTATGAGTTTTCTACCACGATAGAAGACACTCAATATGTTTGTTCGACGGAACATATGACTATTTTGTTGACGAATTTGGGCGAAAACTTTCGGGAAGCGGGCGGGGCTCAGAATTATGTTGATATGATTGACTATGAAGATAGTACCGGCCCGGACGACGCGGAAGAGTGGCATGTGCTCAAACGAACTCAAAATTTGTTGGCCGGAATAGCCGGGTATGATTTAGACGGAGAAGAAGGGATAGATAGTTATGGTTTGATTGTTCTTCATCGAAAAACACAGCTGGAGATTTTTGCCGATGATTTAGCATCTGTAAAGAAAGCTGCGAGGAAGCTAGGGGTTCCGGTTAGTATAAATATAAAACAGGAAGCCGGCCAAAACTAAGGCCGGGCTGGAGAAAAAATCTGGGGCTG
This sequence comes from Candidatus Saccharimonadota bacterium, assembly GCA_017406405.1. GTDB lineage: Bacteria > Patescibacteriota > Saccharimonadia > Saccharimonadales > Saccharimonadaceae > Nanosyncoccus. The sequence goes on along the minus strand of JAFQYO010000011.1, from coordinate 30,458 downwards.
GAGTGTAGGCTATGAATTAGTCTTTTCTATCGCCGACGTATTTTGCGGAGCCAAAGGCAAGAATAAGGGTGAAGAGGTTTCCTAGAAGGATAAGACCGATACCAAATCCGATGCCTTTGCCGAAGGCTTTTGCGAGTTTGATGTTGAGGACACAAATGAAGATGAAATTAACAAAAGGAATAAAGAGGAGAAGAAACAGCCAGCCACTCATACCGGAGATGGAGACAATGTCATAAAGGTTTAAGAAAGGAATAATGCTGTGCCAACCTGGCCTTCCGGCTTTTTTGAAGATTTTCCAGTTAGCGATGATCAAAAGAACCATAAGGATAAAACTGACTGATACATAAGTTATTCCTTGTGGGGTACTAAAGAATACCGCCGGGTCTTGGATTGCTGCTGGTTCCATTTTATTTCTCCTTTTATAATATATACGTTTTTATCATAACAAGAAGCTTAAAAAAACGCAAGAAAAGTTCTTGCGGTTTTTGTGCCGTGGTGGGACCTAGAGGGCTTGAACCTCTGACCTCACGAATGTGAATCGTGCGCTCTAGCCAGCTGAGCTAAGGTCCCACGAGGAGCTATATATGATATAATATCATATATGAATATTGATTTCCAGAAACTAGAAACAGAAAAAAGAGAAATTGAGGAGTTTTTGGCGAAGCCCGAAGCTTATCTTGACTCGGCTTTTGCGGAAAAATCGCGACGCGGAGCGGAGATTTCTGAGATTTTGGAGCTAAAAGCGAAACTTGATAAGGACGAAGAATCCCTCAAGGAGGCGAAGGAGTTGCTTGGCGATTCTGAGCTTGGGGAGTTGGCAAAAGAAGACGTACAGAGATTGTCGCGAGAAATAGAGGAAACGAGAGAGAAATTGGAAGAGATGCTGATTCCGAGGGACCCGACCGATGACAAGCCGGCGATTGTGGAGATTCGCGCGGGAGCAGGAGGCGACGAAGCATCGCTCTTTGCGGGAGAGTTATATCGCATGTACCAAAAATTTTCCGAAAGAAACGGCTTAAGGACGGAATTGATATCCGAGAACTTAAACGAGGCGGGCGGAGTCAAAGAAGTTATTTTTAAGGTGAAGGGAGATGGTGCGTACGGAAAAATGAAATTTGAGGGCGGAGTACATAGGGTTCAGAGAGTTCCGGTTACGGAAAGCCAAGGTAGAATCCATACTTCGACGGTTACGGTCGCGGTTTTGCCGGAAGCGGAGGAAAAAGACATCGAAATCAAAGACGAAGATTTAAGAATTGATATTTATCGTTCGGGCGGTCATGGGGGGCAAGGCGTAAATACGACGGATTCGGCTGTTCGCATTACGCATCTTCCGACGGGAATTGTGGTTGCTATGCAAGACGAAAGGAGTCAACAACAGAATCGCATAAAGGCGATGACGATTTTGCGCTCGAGGTTAGTCGAGAAGAAGAAAGAGGAAGAAAGAAAATCAGCGAGCGAAGCTAGAAAAAGTTTAATCGGGACTGGCGATAGAAGCGAAAAGATACGGACTTATAATTTTCCTCAAGACAGAATTACTGACCACAGGATTCATTATTCGCGTTCAAATATAACTTCGGCGATGGAGGGAGAAATCGAAGACATAGTTTCGGAGCTTTTGAAGGCGGAACGGGGACTAAAAGAAGAAAATGTCGGATAATATTCCGGAAGCTTATAAAAGAGGAGTTTGTGATTTTTATGGGCGAGAGTTTTTTGTTTCTCGGGATACTTTAATCCCGCGTCCGGAGACGGAATTGGCGGTCGACATAGTTCTTGGGCTGTTTGGAAAGACTAAACTTCCGGGCGTAAAGCCCCCGAAAGCAAAGATTTCTTCCGGAGATTTAGAGGAATATGACGGAGCGCCAAGGATTTTAGATGTGGGGACAGGGACGGGCTGTCTCGGCATAACGTTAAAACTTGAGATTCCAGAAGCGGCGGTTTTTTTGTCCGATATTTCCGAGAGTGCGCTTATGGTCGCAAGAAAAAATGCAAAAAAGCTAGGAGCGAGCGTCGGATTTATTAAGAGCGATTTATTGGAAAATATCGGAGGGGAGTTTGAGGTGATTGTCGCGAATTTGCCCTATGTCGATCGGAATTGGGAGTGGCTTAAGGAGCCAGAGTCGGCCGGACTAAAATACGAACCAGAGCTTGCACTTTTTGCGGAAGACGGCGGGCTTGAACTGATTTTTAGGTTGATACGCGAGGCAAAAGGATGGACGAAGTATCTTGTTCTAGAGGCTGACCCTTGTCAACATGAGAGAATTGTAGAATTTGCTTCTAGACAAGGGTTTGAGAGAATCGAGACGCGCGGGTTTCAGTTAGTTTTTGTATTCGGCGAGAGTTAGAGAAGCAGAAGATTGGTCGGAGCCGCGAAGATAGGTCAAGGTAACGGTTTCTCCGACAGTGTGTTCGCCGAGGAGGGTTCCGAGCGAGGAGTTTGCGCCGATTTTAATGTTATCGACGGCAATAATGATGTCGCCTTTTTTCAAGCCGGCTTTTTCGGCGGGAGAGCCGGAGACGACGGAAGAAACATAGGCGCCGTAAGTCGTGGGAAGGTTGTTTTCTATCGCGGTTGCGGCGTCGAGGCTAGCATAGCTGACTCCGATATATGCGCGCTTTGCTTCCCCAGTTTCGAGAAGGGATTTTAACATGCCTTTTACGCTCGAGATAGGAATTGCAAAGCCGATTCCGTTCGCTTCGGCTACGGCGGTGTTAATTCCGATTACTTCGCCGGCGGCGTTGACGAGCGGGCCACCAGAGTTGCCGGAATTTATTGCGGCATCGGTTTGAATCATATCGGTTAAGGACTCGGCGTTTTGGTAGGACTCGTCGGAAGCGACGAGGGAGCGGCCAGTTCCGGAGACGATACCGGAGGTAACGGTGTTTTGGTATTGGCCGAGGGCGTTGCCGATGGCGATTACTTGTTGGCCGGTCGAGATGGTTTTTGAATCGCCGAGAGTCGCGGCGGTTAGATTTTCCGCACCGTTGATTTTAAGGAAAGCGACATCGTTCAAAGGGTCAACAGCGAGAAGCGAGACGTCGGAAAATACCGTTCCGTCGTCGAGGACGACGTAGATTTTGGTCGCAGAGTCGATTACGTGTTTGTTCGTGAGGACGTAACCGTCGGGGGAAACGATAATACCCGTTCCGGCGGCGGCGCCGGTCGATTCGGTCGCACCGTAGAAGAAGTTATAAGAAGTTGATTTTGTTTCGGTCAAAATGGAGACGACGGATTTTGAGACGGAATTAGCGACGTCGGCAATAGAACCTTCGGTGAAATTTGCGGAATTTGAATCTAGACCGGACGAGAACTCGTTTGTGAAGGCGGCGGAATTGTTTCTGGAGTCGCTGTTGTAGATTGCGACGACAGAAAGAAACGCGCTTCCGGCGGAAATTAGTAAGGCAAAAATAGCGATGATAAAGGCAGCGATTTTTAAGCCGTTTCCGGAAGAGTTTTTCTTTTCCGGGGCTGTTACTTGTGGTTTGTTTTCAACAAAATTAGTATTTTCCATTTTTCTCCTTTCGTGAATTTTAGATGTCGAACGTAGGTTCGCTAAAGCCAGCGACGATGACGGCGAGCAAGATAACTGCAAAGACAATCGGGATAGCGACTTCTCGGACTTTTAAGTCGCCATCACGAGACTCGACGTTTTCGTAGAGCTTTACGGCGACAAAGGCGAAAATCGACAGAATAATCGAGAGCTGAGGAATCATGATTCCGTAAATTTGGAAGGGGTAGATGATGAGCCAAGAGTGCGCAAAAAGAGCGATTTCTGCGAACATGAGGGCAAAGATAAAAGCGGGGAAACCGTCATGGAGAGAGTTGTTGTTTTGGGCTAAGACGTGGCGGGCGGCGGCATAACCGATTAAGAATTCGGCCAGAACGAGGACGACGGAATTTGTACTCGCGGAAGCGATAGTCGCAACGGAAGTTCCGAGAAAGACGGCAACAATCGCCTGGACGGAAGTCCAAAAAGGAGACGTCTGGGGCTTTATCGCGATAAGCCAGAGAGTGTAGCCGGCAGCGAGGAGGTAATGGACGGGGAGAACAACGGAAGAACCGGAGAAATATCCAAGAAAAACGAAGGAACAGCCGACGATAAGGTCGACAAGGCTCGCTTTAATGTTGAGGAAGAGGTAGCGCGGACGAACGGCGAAAGTTCGCCATTTCGAGACGAGGACGAGAATAATGCCGATAAGCCAGCTCCCGCTCACTATTCCGACGAAAATCGTGCCAACGCCGAGAAGGATATTCATCAGGACGTGAAGAACGCTCGAGATGGTGTTTCGTGATTTTCTGATAAAAACATAATCTGTTGCCATATATAATATATTATAACAAAAATATAAAGAAAAACTTAAAATGCTTTAAAATTCATAAGCGAGTTCTGGTTTTAAGAAAATTGTGTGTTATAATGAGAGACATATGGAACGTAGTTTTGAACAGGCTTCATTTTTTCAAAAACACCCGCTGATAAAAGACCTTTTGTCGCTTATTCTTTTTGTCGGCACGGTCGCTTTAGGGACTTTTCTTTTAAATGCTTTTGTGTTTCGGTCGTATAATGTCGTTGGAAGTAGCATGGAGAACACTTTATTGAACGACGATAGAGTCATCGTTAATCGTCTCAAAGTTTCTTGGAGCCACTTTTTGGGCGAGGAATATGTTCCGGAGCGCGGTGAGATTATCGTGTTTGCGAACGGGAGTTCGTCCGGAGCACTGACTTGTGCGGCGCCGTCTGGAATTGAAAACCAATACATTATAAAGCGCGTGATTGCGTTCCCCGGAGAACGAGTTCAAGTCAAAGACGGAGTGATGACGGTTTATAACGACGAGCATCCGGAAGGATTTGTTTATGACAAAGATTGGCGAAAGTCGGCGGAGGACGGGCCGAAGGAATACACGAGCGGCGAAGTTGATTTAATTGTTCCGGAAGGTGAGTTGTTTGTGAGTGGAGATAACCGCGAAGGAAGCTATAGCTATGATAGCCGAAACGGACTTGGGACGGTTCCGCTTTGTCGGGTCGCAGGGCCGGTTAGCTTTAGGCTCTTCCCTTTCCAGAGATTTAGGTTTTTCTGAAATATAAACGCGAAAAAACAAGACTGGCGGGAGAAATAGAATCATTATAAAATAGAGGTGTCTTGTCATACTTCGGTCACTGATTTGACAAAAGCATTCTGGTCGTGGAGGACTTGTCATTTAGACCCTGCGACTTTGAGCCGTTCGGCTCACATAAATGACTCTAAGAATAAAATTCAAGGAGTTAGTTATGAGAAACAATAATAAAACAGAACGCGTCGAGGTTATGGCCCTTTTTGGGTACGAGATGACGCCTTGCCAACCGCTTTCGTTCAAGAAACGCGGAGAAGCTGAAGTCGAGGTTACGGAGCTACTCCGAACTCACATCAAGTTCATAGGCACGGTCGCACATCATATTTTCGACGTAATGGCTGGCCAAAGAAAATACAGCCTCGAATTTAATTCGAGCGACCTTTCTTGGCACCTCACAACTGCCTAAGTTCTGGGACCCCCGATTTTCGGGGGTTTTTGGTTAAAAGGATTATGGTTTATAATAAAAGGAGAAATATGAGCGAGAAAAAGATAAAGCGAACGAAGGAAAAACCGGAGGAACGAGAGAAGTGGTTTGCTGCGATTGATTTAAAGTCGTTTTATGCCTCGGTTGAATGTGTCGAGCGTGGACTCGACCCTTTAACAACAAACCTTGTGGTCGCTGATTTTACGAGGACGGACGGGACAATTTGTTTAGCGGTCTCGCCGAGCCTGAAGGAGCTGGGGCTTCCGGGGAGATGTAGGCTTTTCGAGGTTAAGGAGAAAGCGCGAGAATATAGATATGAGACAGGTAAGGAATTAGAATATATCGTGGCGCCGCCTCAGATGAAGAAGTATTTAGAATATTCTAGAAAAATCTATCAAAAAGTGTTTCTAGAGGCGGTTGCGGAGGAAGATATTTTTCGTTATTCCATCGACGAGGTGTTTATGGATATTTCGAGTTATTTGAAATATTCTGAAAAAACACCTGAAGACTTTGTTCGAGGGATTTTACGTCAGATTTATCGAAAGACGCGGCTGACGGCGACGGCGGGGGTCGGGACGAATCTTTATCTCGCAAAAGTCGGGATGGATATTTTAGCGAAAAAGAAGAAACCGGACAGATATGGCGCGCGAATTGCGGTGCTTGACGAAGAAAAATTTAAGAAGGAACTTTGGGGGCACAAGCCATTGACGGATTTTTGGAGGATTGGACGGGCGACGGCGCGGAAGCTGGAGAAATTTAACTTATATACGATGGGGGATTTAGCGCGAGTCGCTATTAAGGACGAAGAGTTTTTCTATAAGATGTTTGGGGTCGATGCGGAACTGTTTATTGACCATATCTGGGGGGTTGAACCGGTCGGAATGAGGGACGTAAAAAACTATAAACCCGTATCAAATTCTTTATCATCGGGACAGGTGCTTGGCGAGACGGTGTTTTATCGAGTCGGGAGACTTCTTGTCGCGGAGATGATGGAAGATTTAAGTTTAAAAATGGTCGAGAAAGGGATGGAGACCGACCTTTTGACGCTTGATTTAGTGTATGATGATAAGGAACGCTCGCACGGGTCTTGTCATCCGCTCGACGGAAAGGGAGAGATAGCCTTTTCGAGCTCAGGAAAAGTTTTAATTAAACGAGCGACGGAGATGTTCGATCGGATTGTTGACCCGAGAAAGAAAATTAAACGGATTTATCTTTCGGCTGGGGATTTAGTGAAGGCGGGTGAAGGACGAAAAATTCTCAAGAAAAATGAACAACTTAGACTTGGCGAGAAGCCGGAGAACGGAAAAATGGAGACAGATACAAAACTCACGGAAGCGATGTTGACGATAAAACGGAGATATGGGGCGAACTCAATCTCGCGAGCGATGAGCTTTGAAGAGGGGGCAAACGGAAGGAAAAGAAATAGAATGATAGGAGGACATAATGCTTAAGAAAAGAGCGGAAGTTTTAGATGAATATGCTGACATTCTTAATATAGAGCGACCAAAATCTGCGCATCCGAAGATGAGCATGGAACAGCGAGCAAAACAATTCTCGCCATTTTCGGCGCTCGGAGAGTTAGAAAATTAACGATTATTTTCTAAGGCGAGAAGCTTTTTTATCTTTGGGCGGTTGAAGCCGGAAACGCGAGTTTCGGCTCCGGATTTGTCAATGAAAACTGTAACAGGGACAGACTTAATCTTAGGGTCGTTTTCGGCGTTGATTTCTTCGTAAGAAACGCCGAGTTCGTCGAGCCAGTCCATGAGCGCGTGACAATAAATGCAAGTTGGGGTTGTGTAGATTTTTATCATGAGAGTATTATAACATGTTAATTAAAGGTAAGAACGAAAGTCGTGGAGGCGGGGGTCGAGGAGGCTTTCAGGCTCCAGTCGTTTCGGCGGGCGAGCGAATCGGCAATCGCGAGGCCAAGCCCCGAGCCTTCGGAACTTTTATCGACTTGGTAGAAGCGGTCGAAAATATGAGCGAGATTTTCTTCTGGGATGGTTTTTCCGTCGTTTTCTATTGAAAAGGATTTAGACGAAACGTCGATTGTGATTTTTTTCGCGCAGTATTTTATGGCGTTGTCGATAAGAATAGTAACGATTTCTTCGAAATCGACTTTGTTTAGCTTTATGGGCTTTTTTGTTTCGGGCTTGAAGGAGGTTTTTAAGACAATTTTTTTCTGATTTATGCGTGAGTCGAAGGAAGAAATGGTTTTTTCGAGGAAGGGTTTTAAACTTATAGACTCGGAAGTGATGGATTCTTTAATGATGTCGGAACGGGCGAGTTTAAGGAGAGCGAGGTTTAGGGTTTCAATCTTTTCGGCTTCGGTTTCGATGTTTTTTATCCAATGGTTTTTTGAGGAAAGGTCGGCGGCTTCGAGGTTTGCTTTGATGGCAGCGATTGGGGTTTTGATTTCGTGGGAGGCGTTTGCGATGAAGATTTTTTGGGTTTTATAAGCTTGTTCTACGGGTTTTATGGCCTCGTCGGCAAAAAGACAGGAGAAGGCAAAAACAAAAACTTCGACAGAAAGTCCGGTGGCGATGAGAGCGAAGAGGAGATTTCTTAAAGCAAGTTTTCGGTCGGCGAGGACACGTTCTTCGATTTCGTTTCTATAAGCTGGGTCTTGGAAAGTTATCGAAGTGTCGCCATTTTCTATGGTTACTTCGGCGGGGATAGGCTTTCGAGATTCGGCGGAGTTTTTCGCGACGATGTAAATTGCGGAATAGGAAATAAGGAGGATAATCGAAGTCGAAATCAGATTTAAGAGAATGAATTTGTTGCGGAGTTTTTTGAACATAAGGATATTATAATATATCGAAGGCTATTTTTCTTCGCAAAGTTTATAACCGAGACCACGAACGGTTTTTATTTTTACTTTTTTCGAGACGGAAGCGAGCTTCTTCCGGAGATAGGAGATATAAACTTCGACGTAGTTGTCTTCGGCGAGCATTTCTGCGCCCCAGACATGGCCGAGAATATAGTCTTTTTGGACGGTTTTATCGCCTGCTTCGATGAGCATTTTTAAGATTTCAGCTTCTTTTTCGGTCAAAGAAACTCCGTTTACTGTTCTGTCTTCGATATCGAATTTGAGGTCGGCGTATTTAAGGATTTTTCGGTCACGAATCGGGGGACGACGGTTCAGCGCGTTTAGACGGGCGATGAGCTCGGTCGTTTTAAACGGTTTTGCGAGATAATCGTCGGCGCCGAGTTCGAGACCGCGGATTTTATCTTCGATTTCCGAGAGGGCGGAGAGCATAATAATCGGGGTTTTAATTCCCTGTTTGCGGACGATTTCGAGAATTTCGAGGCCGGACATTTTTGGGAGCATGATGTCGAGGACGATACAATCATAAACCGGCTTTTTTGCGAGGCGGAGGCCTTCTTCGCCATCGTCAGTCCAGTCGACGGATATTCCTTGTTTTTTCAGGAGGTGGGAGACGGCGTCAGCTAAAAGTTTTTCATCTTCAACGTAAAGTATTCTCATGATATGTTCCTTATTTATGCTATTATAATAATAACAGTAGTCATTAAAAGAAACCTTAAAATTTTAAGGTTTGGAGGTTTTATGGAAACACAAGAAATTGTTGAAGCGCTTAAGGGGGTTTGGTATCTTGCAACGGTCGAGGATGAGCAACCACATGTGAGGCCATTTGACCAGGCGGCGGAAGTCGAGGGTAAAGTTTATTGCGGGACGGCGCGGACGAAGAAGGTGTTTTCGCAGATTTTAGAGAACCCGAAAGTCGAGGTTTTTGCGATGAGCGAATTCGGGACTTGTCGGTTTATGGCCGAGGCATTTCCGGAAGAAGATAAAGAGAAAACGAAAGAGGCTTTCGAGAAGATGGGGAAGCCCTTTGATGAAGAAAATTCAGTTGCGCTGAGATTCGAGAAAATTAAAAAAGCCTAAATTTGAAAAGACCCGCCTGGTTTGGCGGGTCTTAGAGGAGGTTTAGCGGTTTACGTTTTCTTTAAGACGTTTTAAGGTCTTTTTTGCGTCTTGTTTTTTCTCAAAGAAGTTCGGCGAGTCGATAATCGCAAGATCGGTGATGTCTTGGTTTATCTCGTCAAGATAGTCTTTGAGACGATACAGCTCTTTCCGGAGTTTCATAAACTTTGAGAACACCTTTTTCTGAGAAAGTGGCTGGCGAGGCAGGCAATAGTTCAGCGAGCCTTCCAGGTTTTCTTGGTTGAGAATTGAGCGAAGGACCTGTTCGGTCCTTGAGAAACTTGTGGTTACGTCCGTAAGGGCTATAACCCAAGATTCCGGAACCATAAGATGAGACACTTCGCCGGCATGTGAGATTATGTAGGAAATGTTGTCCGACTCCTGGAAGAAATCATGGATGAGTGTATCAAGCTCACCGAGGTTTATCACATCTTTTAAGAACGGATAAGAAACGGTATATGTGATTTCTCTTTCGGAAGGAGTCCGACAGATTTTGTCAACGATCGTGGGTTTGTATGCAAGCATCTTTGATTTTGAGTATATGTCTTTTAAGACGGAAAGAATCTCTTTCATTCGATAATTCGAACGAACGAGGATGTCCTGGGCGGAATCGACTGAACTGTTTGTAGTGTTGTTGGGAACCGCTTTTAAGACAAGGTAGTCGATACGGTTTCGCTCGACACGAAAATCGGCGAGTAATGTTTCGACGGATTTGACAACATATGAGTTGAACGATAAGAACCGGAACTGGTCTTCTAAGTTGTTAAACATCGTCAAAACGACGTTGGCCGAGAAGATGAGATTGTTTGTTTGTTCAAAGGTGTTGTCTCCGTATTGGGCGAGAGCGAGCAAACGTTCCTCGGGCGAAGCTTTCGAGAGATCTGTTTCGACGCCGGGAACGGAGCTCAAATCGAGTTCTTTAATCTCCTTGAAATGGACTATAATAGGATCCATTTGAGGGGGATTGCGATGGTCGATGATTATATAGCTTTTTTCATCGGGTTCTTCTTCGTCTTCGCCGTCGTCAAACTCTTCTAAAGGCTCGTCTTCTTCTTCGTCATCGTCGTCAATGAAAATGTCGTGAGACTTTTTCGGCGATGGAGTTTTTTCGAGGGAGAAGAGGAGGCAGAGTTTGTTTTTAATGCGTCTCAGAATGTCGAAGAAATATTCGACGAACGAATCTGGTTCAACATCGCTAGGACAGCCGGCGTAGTTGGGCCTTGCGGAGCTGGCTCCGACTTTGTATGCATAGGTGATTCCGCATACTGTGATGAAAAACATAAGGACATAAAAAACAAAACCAACCATAGATAATTACCTCCTATCTAGAATGGAAATGAACAAGTTGCCCCGCTAATCCGGGGTGTCTACGGAAATAATTATATAACGAGAATGTGAAAGCGTCAAGAATCAAGAGGCGAACGGAACTAGGATTTTTGAGAGATTTCGCGGAGTCTGGGGAGTTCGTCGATGACGACTTTTATACAGCCGGCAATCGGAATCGCGATTAAGGTTCCGAAGAAGCCCATCATATAAGTTCCGATCGTAATCGCGATAAGGACGATAAGAGGAGGGAGGTTTAGGGCGTCGCCTTGGATTTTTGGCTCGAAGACGTTCGACTCTATGACGCTATAAATAGAGTAGAAGACGACCCAGATAATCGCGGCGATAGGGTTGTTCAAAAGCAAGATGAAGGTGATGGTGATTCCGCCGATAAACTGGCCAAACATAGGGATAATACAACAGACCATGGCAATCATGCCCATAGGGAGAGCGAGATTGTTTTCGAAATGGAAGGCGGTCGAGACGATAAAACAGAAGATGGCGGTCGAACAGCCGTTTATTATGGCGACGAAAACCTTTTTATCGACGAAAGTCGAGACGACCCAGGCCATACGCGAGACGATATAGCGGGACTCGGAGAGCATCTTCGCTTCGCGGTCTTTCGCCTCGGAGGCGGAGCGACGAGCGCCGAGCTTTGACCAGAAATCGTTCAAAAGGTCGGGGCCTTCGATAAGGAAGAAAAGGCTCATGATGAGGGTTACGACGACTTCGGCCACAATCGAGCTAATCGAGCCGATTCCGGAAAGAACCGAAGAACCGTAGGCACCGAGGAAGTTTTTCGAGAAGTTGTCGACGACGGAGGAAATTTCGGTCGAAAGGTCGTGGAAGCCGATTGCGGCGCCGAACTCACTAATTTTTTTCATAGCCTCTCCGTCAACCATGGTCGGGAGATTTTGGACGAAGCGGACGATTTCTCGGACAATCACAGGGCCAACAACGGCGATGATTGTGGCGATGACAAGGAGAACAAGGAGATAAGCGAGGATAGTCGGGAATTTTGACTTTGTTTTAAAGAGTTTTTTGAAGAGGGCGTCAACTTGTGTAGCAAAAGGACGAATCGCGATAGCGAGGAGAGCGGCGGCGACAGTCATCCCGAGGGCGACACCGGCTTTATAAATGAAGGCTATGGCGAGAATGAACCCGAGAGAAACAAGCCAAAAGCGAATAAAGGTTTTTGTTTGGACTTCGATTATGTGGTGAGACATAAAATTAAAACTCCTTTGTTAAGATAATTTTAACATAGACAGATTTATTTTTCTAGGAGTTTTCGGCGAATAACTTCGTCTTTTCCGTAATAGTTTTCTAGGAAGTCTTTTTTGTATGTGTCGTAGGAATGGGTCTTTACGGATTTTTGGATGTTTTCGAAAATTCGAATCGTAAAGCGGAGATTATGAATCGAGGCGAGTTTATAATATAGGGCTTTTTCTGCGAGGTTGGGTGATTTCCAGAGCGTGCGGAGCTTTCCACGAGTCCAGCCAGAGCGACAGGTTTCGCAATCGCAGTCTTCGTCGAGGAGGGCGGGGGAGTCTTTAAACTTTCGGAGATATATTTCGCCATGCTTCGTGTAGATTCGGCCGTGGCGAGCTTCGCGAGTTGGGGCGACGCAGTCAAGAGTGTCGGCGCCGTTTTCGAAACCGACGAAAATATCGTCGGGTCGAGAGAGCCCGAGGAGATGGCGAGGTTTTTCGAAAGGAAGTTCTTCGTTGCACCAGCGGAGGATTTTTCCGAGGTCTTCTTTTAAGAAAGCACCGCCGAGACCAAAACCGTCGAAGTTCATCGCGCCTAGGACTCTTGCGGTTCGGCGACGGAGGTCCTCCCAACGACCGCCCTGAAGAACGCCATAGAGATTTTGGCGGTAGCCAAGAGAATCGCGAATCTTTTTATGCTCGGCGAGAGAACGTTCGGCCCAACGCTCGGTTCGGAACATGGCGCGGACGTTATAATCATAATCATCAGCGAGCGAAGTAAGTTCGTCAAAAGCCATGTGGATATCGGCGCCGATTCTAGTTTGGATTTGCATAGATTCTTCCGGGCCAATAAATTCGCGTTCGCCGGAAAATGGGTCGGTAAAATCGACGCCGCGGTCGGAAACAAGAGCAAGACGATCTTTCTTTTTTGTTTTTTCGATTTTTCTGTCCATTGAGACGACTTTTCCGAGGCCAGAGCCAAGCGACATAACTTGGAACCCGCCAGAGTCGGTTAAAGTCGGGCCGTTCCACCCGGAATATTTCGCGAGGCCGCCAGCTTCGGCTATCTCGGGAGATTTTTTTCGGAGGTGGTAGCCGTTTGAGAGCATTGCTTCGGCGCCAGTATTTTTAAGGTCAGACATTTCGAGAAAACGGACCGAGCCAGTCGTTCCGACAGCCATAAAAGCGGGGGTTTTTATCTCTCCGTGAGCTGTTTTTATTGTCCCGATTCGGCCTAAACCATTCTTTAGGGATTTTTCGACGGTAAAGGAAAGGGGGGAAAGGTTTTCAGATTCGGGTCGAGCTTGTTCGGGAAGAGGCTGTTGATTTTTCTCCATAATTGTTTTTTATTATAACATAAAAAAATCCCCCGCGCTAGACGGGGGCGGATGAGAAAAAATCTCAAATGGGCGAGACGGGATCTTCGATGAATTCCATCCAGTAGAGTTTTGAGGTGCGTAGCTTTTCGTAGCAGAATTTCGAGACGGGCGCGAGCGCGGTTTCGAGAATCATGCCAGCGACGTAGGCGAAAATCATTTGTTTTATAAAATCCGATACGGCGAGGACGCCGAAGAAACCGAGAGTCTCGAAAATGAGGTTGTCGACTAGTCTCGAAGCGGCCGACGAGCCCAATGCCTTTCCGATAAAACCATGACGGATTTTTATGAAGACATGGTTGTTTAGGACGTTCGAGACGAAATAGGCGGTCAAGCTTGCGAGAGTAATTCGGTTTACGCTTCCAAAAACTGACGCAAAACTTGACTGGCCGTCCCAACCTGGATAGGCGGGGAGGAGATAGACGACAATCCACATGATGACGGTCATGACGAAAGCGAGAGCCGTGCTGGTCGTAACGACAAGGTTTGCCTTTTTTTCGCCATAGAGAGCGACGATAAGGTCGCCAATAATATAAGTGACGGGGAAAATAATCAGGCCTCCGTCGGCCGGCAAGCCGAACAGAAGCCAGATTTTTCCTGCGGCAAGGTTTGAGATGATTAGAACTACACCAGAAATTGAAGCTAAAACACCAAACATTAAAGAACACCACCTTTCTAAAGCTAGATGTTCTTTATTATAACATAAAAGCTAAAAGACGCAAGAGGAAGTTAAATTGTTTTCCGAGAAATTATTTAATTTCCTCGAAAAAGTCAGCGTATTTTTCGTTTATTTCGTTTCGTTTTTCTTCACATTCTGGGGAGTACTTGACGTTTCCGGACTCGTCCTCTTCTATGGTTTCGTTGCAGAGGGCTACGGACGCCTCGAGGTCGTTTAGATAGGACTGGTAGGTTTCTCGGAAATCTTCAGGAGTTTCTTTTATTTCGTCATACCAGTAGGCGAGAGCACAACCCGGGTTGTCAATGATGACATAGTTATTTTCTTTGTTGCATTGGAAATGGAGACGGCCGTCTTGGGTCGAGACAGGGATGTGGTTTTCGAAATTTGTCATCGTGAAGTCGAGATAGAGGTCATCGTCGTCCGAAAGGCCGATGTCGGTTAGGCGGGCCGTCCTTGAAGCGCGAGCGTCTTCGGAATACATGACTTGTTCTTCGATGAGGTTGTCGGCGATGGTTTCGAAAGCTTCGAGGCGTTTTTCTTCTTCGTGGGTCGGGAGCTTTTTAAATAAGCAAATGTTTGCTAAGAGACTTATGCAGAGGAGAAGACCGAGAACGACAGTGCTGAAGCTGGAAGATTTTTCGGGGGAGTTCGCGGAGGGGGATTTTCTTCGCGAGGAAGATTTAAGTTGTTTTGGAGATTTTGAGGGTTTTGAAGATTTCTTTGCCATAAGTCTATTATAGCATAAGAATTATAATATATATATTATACGAGCTGCCAGAAGGTTCCCGAGGGAGTGTCGAGGAGGGAGATTCCGCGAGTGAGGAGTTCGTCGCGGAGGGCGTCGGCGGTTTTGAAATCTTTTTTAAGGCGAGCGGAGTTTCGGGCGTCGATTTTTTCTCGGAGGGAGGCTTCGAGGGAGGAGAAGGAATCGGATTTTAAGTTTTCGAGAAGGTTAAGGGAGAAGAGGTCTTCGACATATTCCCAGTCGGGCGCGGAGAGGGTTTCTTTTTTCTCGTCAATCAAGGCAAAGGCGGAGGCGGAGTTTAAATCGTCGTTGAGGCGCGAGAGAAGGTCGGACGTGAATTCGGAGGTTTTTATAGACGGGCGGGGGGCTTTTTCGGCGAGTTGGAGAGAGACGAGATAGGCGTTTGTCCAGGAGAGGCGGCGGTTCTTCGCGGCTTCGAGGTCAGAGAAGGTGAAGTTTCGCTCGGAGCGATAATGACCTTGGTAGAGCCAGAGTTTGAAATCGAAGACGGAGAAATCGTTTTTCTCGAGGTCGTTTAGGGTTAAGATGTTCCCGAGGGATTTCGAGACTTTCTCGCCGTTTATAGTGAGGAAGTTGCAATGAAGCCAGAAATAAGCGAGAGGGGTTTTAAAGGCGCCAAAAGTTTGGGCGATTTCGTTTGTGTGGTGGACAGGGATATGGTCGATACCGCCGGCGTGGATGT
Source organism: Candidatus Saccharimonadota bacterium (assembly GCA_017406405.1). Taxonomy (GTDB): domain Bacteria; phylum Patescibacteriota; class Saccharimonadia; order Saccharimonadales; family Saccharimonadaceae; genus Nanosyncoccus. Next base: position 14,947 of record JAFQYO010000011.1, on the reverse strand, counting down.
CGATTGGTTCGCCGAGTTCTTTGTGAATGATGGTCGAACATTCGAGGTGCCAGCCAGGATAGCCGGGGCGGCCGAGAAAGTCCCAGCGCATTGTGTGATTTTCGCCAGGCTTAATGAACTTCCAGACGGCGAAGTCGGAAAGGTTTTTCTTTTCGGACGAGAACTTGACACGCGCGCCGGCTTTAGCGTGGTTGAGGTCGAGGTGAGCAAAATCGGCGTAGGCTGGGAATTTTGAGGTGTCGAAGTAAAGGCCGTCAGAGGTTTCGTACACGAAATCGTTTTTTATTAGTTTTTCAACTAAGGATTTTGAATCTTCGATGTAATCGGTCGCACGGGCCCAGATTTCTGGCTCGAGGAGATTGAGTTTTTTAAAGTCGGACTTAAAGAGGTCGATATAGGTGTCGGCGATTTCCCAGACGGTTTTCCCTTCTCTTTTGGCGCCCTTTTCGAGTTTGTCCTCGCCGGAATCAGCGTCAGAAGTGAGATGGCCGACGTCGGTCAAGTTTAAGACTCGATAGGGAGTAAAGCCGTTTTTCTTCAGGACGCGCAGAAGGAGGTCCCAGTAAATATAGGCGGCAAAATTCCCGATATGGGGAGCGGAATAGACAGTCGGGCCACAGGTGTAAATCGTGACTTTTTCCGGGGTTTTCGGGGAGAAGGTTTCGAGTTGTTTTTTTGGCGTGTTGTAGAGTTTTAGCATTTTTGACCTCTGTTAAAAATTTTGAGCGCGGAGTGAATCTCCGAAAAATTAGGGGGTTTCGGGCGGATTTTCGGTTTTGGCTTCGGCGAGGAGTTCGGGAACGATTTTTGTTAGGTCGCGGAGACAGTCGTCGTAAGAGATATCGTAAGTGCGGAAACCGGCTGCGTAAGGGTGGCCACCGCCACCGTAAAAACCGGCGATTTTGTCGGCGATAGGCTTTGAAGAGCGGATTTTTCCGGTCAGTTTTCCGTCTGGGTAGGTTTTTATTGCGATGGCGACTTCGACACCTTCGACAAGACGGAGTTCTTCGAGGATAAGGACGTTTGGGTTGTATTCGTCGGAGTATTCTTTTATTTCTTCCCAAGGGATATGAACGGTCGCGAGGGAGCCGTCGAGGAAATATTCAACGCGGTTTATAAGCTCGGCTTTATAATCGAGGATTCTAGGGGATTTTTTCATATATTCGCGACGGGCTTCTTCGAGGTCGGCGATGTTTAGGTTCCCATTTTCGAGGAGGGCGGCTACATCGCGGAAGGTTTCGGGGGAGGAAGACGAGGAAGTTAGACCGAGAGTGTCGGAAAGGATGCCGTAAATCAGGTTTTTTGAGATGTTTTCGTCGAGGGAGAGGTTTTCTGTTTTGATGATTTTATAGATTAAATCACAACACGCTGGGAGAGGTTCAATCAGTTTTTCGTGGGGGAAAGAAAGGTCATCTTCGGTCTCGTGGTGGTCGAGGACAAAGACAGGCGTTGTCTCGAGGCGGTTTTTTATCGCCGGGTCTTCAAGGAGTTTAGAGAGAAGAACTTCAGCGGCGGTGTCGACGATAATGTAGGCGTCTGCGCGCCAGTCAAATTCGTTCGTAACGCGCGACCAGTCGGAGAAATAACGGAGATATTTCGGGATGTCAACGGGGCAAAAAAGGGAGATTTCGGGGGAGACGGAGGAATTTAGGGAGATGAGATAGTCGAGGGCGATAGCGGAGCCAAGAGAATCGCCGTCGGGGTTTTCGGCCTGGATGATAGAAATCCGTGTTTTTTCTTTGAAAAAGTTTATAAAAGACTTGTACATATTAAAACTTATTATAGCATAAATATATCGGGGTTTGTAGAGGGGAGAAAGAGCTAGGCTTGATTTTTTTCGAAAAGCGTGATATAATAAGAAGGTTGATGTTGTATCAAAGAAACTTTAAAGGAGGGGTAGCATGAGTGACTTAAGTAATGAAAGGATTATCGAATTTGTCAATGCTTCAGCAAAGAGGCGTTGGACGTCGGACTTGGACGAATGTAAGAATCTTATTCTTTATCCGGATTATCGAAGGATTTTAGATGCTTATATGCTGAAAAATCTGAACAGTACCGAGCGGAAGTGCGTCTTAAAGTACTTTTTCCCGGAGTTTGAAATCGGTGAGAATATAGAAGTGAAGTATGATGGAGAGATTCTAAAGCATAAAGCGGAACGTGCGGCAAAGAGAGTAGATTTTATCTTTCTTTTTACGCTGCTGACGACGGAGCCTGGGCATGAGTACGAGAGATTCGAGGAGCTTTTGAAAACGATTTGTCGGACGACGCTGAAGGAATGTGCAGAGGATCTGGCCGAGGCTTATTATCTCTCGGATTATTTTATGCATACGGACGACTATACGGATTTGCTTCTTGTTTTAACGCAGACGGTTCAGACGACGCTCTCGATGCTTCAGGAAAAGTTCGATTTTAGTTAAGTTTTCTCAAGATAATGAGCCCCCGAAAGGGGGCGTTTTTAACCTTTAAGGGGTTTTATTTCGGACTCGGGGAGAGTTTCGACGTCCTTCATTTCCCTTTCAAGACGGCGAGTTTGTTTTCGGGCGTCTTCGATTTTGTGCGCGCTTTCGGTCAATTTTTTCTCAACGCCTTCGAGAAGATCGCCGAATTTCGAGAATTGGGTTTTTACGCTTCCAAGGAGGCGCCAGACTTCGGCGGAGCGTTTTTCTATCGCAACGGAGCGATAACCCATGAGAAGGCCGTTTAGCATGACTGGGAGCGTCGCGGGGCTTGCGAGAGAAATCATGTGTTTTGTACGGACTTCTTCGTCAAGGCCGGGAATACGGAGGATTTCGGCATAAAGACTTTCGGTCGGGACGAACATAAGCCCGAAATTTGTGGTCTTTGGGGGTTCGATGTATTTTTCGTGGATTTTTTTCGCCTGGGTTAGGACATCTTTTTTCAATTCCTTTCGGAATTTTTCGATTTCGGGTTTCTTCCCGGAGTCATAAGCGGTGAGGAGACGCTGGTAGTTTTCGACCGGGAATTTCGAGTCAATCGGGAGGAGGACGTCGGAGTCTTTTCCGGGCATTTTTATAGCGAACTCGACGCGGTCGGAAGAACCCTTTTTTATCAAGGCGTTTGTTAAATATTGAGTCGGGTTTAGAATGTCTTCGATGATAGCGCCGAGCTGGACTTCGCCGTAGATTCCACGGGTTTTTACGCCCTCCATGACTTTTTTGAGGTCGCCGACGCCGGAGGCGAGAGTTTTCATCTCTCCGAGACCTTGATAAACTTGGGTGAGTTGGCCGGAGATTTGGCGGAAGCTGTCGTTAAAGCGGCGTTCGACGGAACGTTGGAGCTTTTCGTCGACGGTTTCGCGCATTTGTTCGAGTTTTTTCTCGTTTGAGGTTTGGATTTTTTCGAAGTTTTCGTTTAGTTCCCTGCGGTTCTTGCGGAATTCGTCGGAAATAATCGGCTCGAGAGAATCTATTTTTTTCGCGAGAAAGTCGACTTTTGCCTCTGTTTTTATGAGTTTTTCTTCAAGGTTTTTCGGAGATTCGCTCCGCGCTTGAAATTTTAAGAAAAGGGCGACTAAAAGAGCGAAATTTAGGACTAAGAAAATAACAATAAGCGTGTTCATAAGGCTTATTATAACATGCTTTTTGAAGATTGGAGAAATGCCTAGAGGAGAAAGTGTTGATAAAAAAGGAAGTCCCGGGCGAGGCTCTAGGTGAGCCCTCGGGGACTTCGTTTGTATAAATTTTATCTTATTATTTCGTTAATGTCAATAGCTTTTCCTTCTCTGGTTACGAAAATTAAATGCTTTATTCCTTTTTTTCGTTTTAGCCTTTTAGTTAAATAGTTAAGAATGCTTTTATCACGGACATCTTTTATACGACATGAATCTATTACTATGTTTTTTGACTGGTTCTTTAATGCCTTGTCTAGATTGTTTTCTACGCATTTGATTGTGGAACCGGTGGGAGATTTGAATTCAAATAGTGTATTATTTAAATAGGCGTCGGCTGAACGGACAGAATTGTGAGGCGGGACGAATCTAACTATGTAGCCTAACTCTTTTAGGGCAAGAGCAGAGTGCATTTCGAATGGCCAAACATTTTTTACTCCTTTATCTACGATTATTTGGCCGTTTAATTGTTTTTTTCTAGTTTTCTTTGAGGATTCCTTCATCCGCTTGTTCCTTTCTGAAATATGATATCTTTTCCGCATTTCTCCGCAAGCGTGGCGTAATTATTGAGATTATAACATAGTTTTTAAGGATTAGAAGTTTATTTTTACTTTTATTAAGATTTCTGTTATAACGAACTTGTCAACAATAAAAAGACGACAAGTAAGAAGAATAGTTCCGTAAAAAAGCAACTCAGCATAAAAATAAACCTATCCAAAAAGTATCTGCGGTTACAAATCAGCCACCTCGTACAAATAGCTCTATTCTAAAACGAATCATTGGTTTTATTAGGTTTATAATTTCAGCTGCTATTGTTATAGGAGTTTGCTATTTTGTTTATACTTTGTCTCTCTTGGCGACAAGGAACAGAGGCCAAGGCCGAGGAATTTAAATGGTATTAAGCTTTCGGTTAGATGCAGTAAAGATAAATGAAGAAGAAGTGGAGGGTGGCGCCGCCGAGGACGAAAAAGTGGAAGATGGAGTGGAACCATTTTGTGTTGTAGCCGATGCCGTAAAGAATCGAGCCGATTGTGTAGCAAATTCCGCCACCAATCAGGAGCCAGATTCCGGCGAGAGGGCAAACGGCTCGGAGGGGTTTTAAGAGAAAGAGAGCGCCCCAACCGAGAATGAGATTATGGAAGGTCGAGACGACCTGGAAGCGGTCAACGTCGATTGCATTCAGGATGACGGCAGGGAGAGTGAGGCCCCAGACGATGCCGAAAATAATCCAGCCGAGCTGGCCGTAGAGAAGCGAGAAACAAATCGGAAGATATGTTCCGGCGACCATGAGCATGACGTTTATGTGGTCGATGACGCGGAGGACCTTTTTCCCTTTTAAGTTTGGGGAGAGGGCGTGGTAGAGGCAGGAGATAGTAAAGAGGATAATCATGATCGCGCCATAGAGAGCGACGCCAACGGTCGCGTGAGGGGTGGGAGCTTTAAGGACCATCAGGACGAGAGCAGCGATAGCGAGACCGGCGCCGACGCCATGAGAAATCGAGCTGACGATTTCTTCGCCCTTTGTATAAGTCGGGATTGAGACCTTTCGGGGTTTGTCGGGTTTTTTAAAGGTCTCTTTTAAACTGTCTTTTAAGAGAGATAATCTTTTGCTTTTCATAAAGTTCCTTTTTAAAGAGAGGTGCGGTTCGAGAGAGCCGCGCTTAAGGTGATTTGGTCGGCATAAGAGAGGTCGACCCCGAGCGGGAGACCACGAGCGAGACGAGTAATCTTTAAATCGGGATATTTTTCGGCGAGGAGTTTTTGGAGGAGAAGGGCGGTCGATTCTCCTTCGACGGAAGGGTTGGTCGCTATAATGACTTCACGGACGCAATCTTCGGCGATGCGGGAGATGAGCTCTTTTATGTGGAGTTGGTCCGGGGTGATACCGTCAATCGGGGAGACGGCGCCGCCGAGGACATGATAGGTTCCGGAATATTGTTTTGTCGCTTCGATGGCGTAAATATCGAGCGGTTCTTCGACAACAAGCACCGAGGTACGGTCGCGAGCGGGGTCGTCGTAGAACTCAGAGACGGACTTGTCTGAGTCGATGAGGGCGAAGGTTTTTGGGCAGGATTTCAGGCCAGAATGAAGGCCTTTTAGAGCGTCGGAGATGGTTTCTGAGACGGTCGGGTTTGTACGAAAAAGAAAGTAGGCGTAGCGTTCGGCCGTGCGGGGGCCGACGCCGGGGAGACGCCCGAGCGCGTCGATTGCATCAAGCAGAGCTTTCGGAAGCATCTTTTAAAAACACTCCTAGAAGCCGAGGTTTCCGAGCTGACCCATGAGGGGCTTCATTTTGTCGGCGGCGATTTCTTGGGCCTTTGCATAACCGTCGCGCATACAGTTTTCTATCCAGCGTTCGAGTTCATGGATGTCGTCGAGGTCGATTTTTTCTGGGTCGATGGAGACTTTTTTAATCTTTAGTTCTCCGTTGATTTGGACGACGACGGCGCCGTCGCCGGCTTCGACTTCGACGATTTCGTTTTTGAGGTCTTTTTGTGCCTTCCTGAGTTGGTTTAGCATCTTCATTTGGTCCATTGTCTGACCCATGGTAAATATCTCCTAACTAACTTTCGCTATATTTATATATGTATATTCTATCAGAATTATCGGATTTTGGCGAGGTGATGATTTTTGAGAGGCGATAACCCTTCGGGAGAGAGAAAGCGACTTTTCCGAGGGTCGCGATGTCGTTTTTCTCGGCGTTTGTGAGGAAGTCGAGCTCGGAAACGACAGAGACGTTATGAGTTCGGTCTTCATAAACTTTATAAAACTCGGAGGTGAGACTTTCTTCGGGGATGTAAAGATAGGTGTTTTTCGACAGGCTTTCGGAGACGAGAGACAAGTCGGTTTCGAATTGGTTTGCGACCGCGGGAGTGTAACGATAGCCGAAGGCGTAGTGGTTAAGCGCGGGGATTGTCATGAGGAGAAGAAGGATTCCGAGCGGAAAGACGGCAAAGATGCGAGCATAGGGGTTTTCCGGGAAGAGACCGTACCACTTTTCGAGGAGATAACGGAGGCCGTGAGCGGTGAGAATCGAGAATGGGAGGACAATCAGGAGGGCGGAATTTGGGTCGAAACCGGCGAGAACGACAGAGAAAACGATAAAACAAGAAGCAATCGCGTTTCGGGAGGCGAAGAAGCCCTTTGTCGTCGAGAAGAGGCCGGTCAGGGCCAGAGCGAAGCTTGCGAGGCCGATCATTGGGGAGAGATAGACGCCTTCGAGAGGGGTCGCCCAGGAGAAGAACGGCGCAAAGCCGGTCCAGATGTTTCCGAGAAAGCTGGAAATTTTAAAGTTTCGGGCGAAGAAGAGAGACATGGCGACGGAGCTCGAGGAAACAAGGTTTGTTATCCAGATGCCGAGGCCGGCGAGAAGAACGAGGCCAATCGTAATCATCGGGAGTTTCGGAAGGGATTTTATGGTGTAGCGGAGATGAGGATTCCAGAGAGCGAAGATAATAATGAAAATGACGAGATAAATAAGATGAGGAGTGTAAATCGAGAGAAGGAGAACGAGCGCGAAAACATAACAGAAGACGGGGTTCGGGGATTTTTCGCCTTGGATTTTTGAGCCGAGCCAGAGCAGAACGGTCGGCCAGAAAACGAGCATAATAAGGGGCGTTCCGGTCCCGGCGAGATAAAGAAACGGGGTCGAGAGGACGGTTAGAATCGACGCAAGGAGAGCGACGTTTGACTTAAACCAGCGGTTCAAAAGGAGAATCAGAAAGAGGCCGAGGGCGAGGCCGAGGAGAATCGAGGGAAAACGAATCCCGAAGGTGTTCATGCCGAAGGCGAGGATACTGAGTTTTTGGAGGACGTGGTAAGGAAGGTCGACGAGGTCGCCGGAGGTGATGGAGGAGAAATGGAGGTTATAGCTCGCGGTCACGGACTCTTGTTCGGCGACGGAGAGGCCGTTCGGAGAAAAGAACGGCATCAGACAGACGAGACCGCAAAAGATGAGGCCGAGAACAATATAACCGAGAATAAAACGATAACGATAAAGAAAAAGTCGTGAAATAACAAGTTTACGCACATAAGTATTATAGCATATTTAGGCGCATTATAAAGTGGTTTTTTATTCTTCGGGGCGAGATTTGTCGAGCGACATAAAACGGAGGAGTTCGGGGTGGAAGTAGAGTTCGATTTTTCCGACGGGGCCGTGGCGGTGTTTCGCGATGATGAGCTCGGTGATGTTCGTGGGCTCGAAATCAGGCTTGTTTTGGTTATAATAGTCGATACGATGGAGGAACATAACGAGGTCGGCGTCTTGTTCGATGGAGCCGGATTCGCGGAGGTCGGAGAGAACGGGGCGGGGGTCGTCGCGACCAGTCACGCCACGAGAGAGCTGAGCGAGGGCGACAACGGGGATTTCTAGTTCGCGAGCGAGCTGTTTCAAACCGCGAGAGATTTCTGTCACTTCTTGGACGCGGTTCCCGGCATAGCGGTCGGAACCTTGGAGAAGCTGAAGATAATCGACGATAATCATGCCGATATCATGGTCGTGGGCGGCGCGACGGGCTTTGTTTCGGAGTTCGAGGATTGTCATGGAGGAAGCGTCGTCGAGATAGAGAGGAATCGAATCCATCTCTCCGAGAGCGTCAGAGATGCGAGAAAAATCGTCGTCTTGGAGGTTCCCGGTTCGGATTCGCCAGTTGTCGACGCCGGCGATGTCGGAAATCATACGGTCGACGATTTCTTGGTTTGCCATCTCCATTGAAAAGAAAAGGACGCCACGGTTGTTTATCGACGCGGCATTATAAGCGAGGTTTTCGGCAAAAGTCGTTTTCCCCATTGCCGGGCGAGCGCCGATGATGATTAAATCGCCTTTTTGGAAGCCAGCGGTTTTTTTGTCGAGGTCGTGGAAGCCGGTTTTAAGACCGCGGAGCGCGCCTTTGTTTCTATGAAGTTCTTCCATGCGGTCGAAGGCGTCGGCGAGGAGCGATTCGAGAGCGACGTATTCGGACTTGATGGTCGTGTTTGAGACTTCGTAGAGTTCTTTTTCGGCGTTCCCGAGGAGTTCTTCGATTTCGGCGTCTTCGCGATAGGCGTTTTCGGCGATGCTGGTTCCGGCGGAAATAAGACGACGGCGGATTGCACAGGATTTTACGATGTCGGCGTAAGCTTTTGCGTGGGAGGCGACGGGGACGAATTGGCTAAGCTCGGTCAGATATGAAGCGCCGCCGACAGCGCGAAGTTGTTTTTCGGCGCGGAGTTCAGCGGTCAGGGTCAAAAGGTCAATCGGACTGTGTTTTTGATAAAGCGTCGTCATGGCATGGAAGATTTTTTTGTGTCGTTCGTCATAAAAATCGCGATATTTCACGTTTTCCAGGATGTCTGGGAAAACGGCATCAGAAATCAATAACGCGCCGAGCAAAGATTTTTCGGCGGTGATGTCCTGGGGCGGGATACGGCCAGAGACGGACTTAGAACGGGATTCCTCCATTTTCGTTTACCTCCTGTATGTTTCCCATTATATCAGAAATTTTTGATAGTTTTGGGTCTTTTTCTAGCTCGTCGGGGCTGTGGATGATAAACTCTTTTTCGAAATAGCCTTTTAGGATTTCGTGGTTTAGGGGCTTTTCTAAAATTGTTTTTGTTATTTTTCTCATTGGATAGACATGAATCAAGCCGTTTTTTTCGATGATTTTGCAGGAAGAGAGCTGGTTTTTTATTGCGGGAGAAATGGTTGATATGCCAGGACGATTAGCTTTCTCTTCGGAACAGTTCCTGCACGCACTATAATTTTCACAACTTTTCACCCTGTCTCGTTCTCGATCACCTAAGACCTCCGGTCTACGGCTACTCGAACTCGACGGAGAAATGTTGTCAAAATTATCGTGGTTTGTAACAAGTTCCGAAGAGAAAGCTTCTCGTCCTACTATCGCTTCTTTCATAGCTCCTTCGTGGTCTCCTCCAGAAATCCGCGGAGTTGATGATAGAGGGGTGGTTGCGACGAGGGCGAGGAGGAGTTTTGCGTCGGGGAAGGGGGCGGAGACGGACGGGAGTTTTTCGAGCAGAGGTGAGAAAATAATCAGGTCGGCGGGGTTAGAAAAGGAGACGAGTTTTTCGAGAATCGACTCGGCGATAAGTTCGGGTTTTAAGCCTTGAGAAAAAAGGTCTTTTAACAGAGAAGAAACAGTCGAAGTATCGGAGTTTTTATACGCGCTTAAAATTTCTTCGATTGTTCCGTCGAGCGGGAGGCCGAGACAGTCGGAAACGAGCTTTTCGGAGATTTCGCTTCCCTGTTCGGCGAGGGAGGAGATTTGGTCGAGGAGAGAGAGCGAGTCGCGGAACGAGCCGCCACCACGACGAACGATGACTTTTAAGGCGGGATCGGAGATGTTGATTTTTTCTTGGTCGCAGATATTTTTCAGATGAGAGAACATGAGAGCTGGGTCGGCAAGGCGGAAAAGATGAACCTGGGAGCGGGAAGTAATTGTCACGGGGACTTTTTCTAAATCGGTCGTTGCGAGGATAAAAACGACGTGTTCGGGAGGCTCTTCAAGAGTTTTTAGGAGGGCGTTAAACGCAGACTTTGAGAGCATGTGGACTTCGTCGATGATATAGACTTTATACTTTCCCTTTGTCGGCGCGATGAGGGCTTTTTCGCGGAGGTCGCGAATGTTATCGACGCCCGTATTCGAGGCGGCGTCGATTTCGATGATGTCGAGATAAGAATCTTCGAGCGTATAGGGGAAATTATTTATTTCGTGGGCAAAAATTCGGGCAATAGAGGTTTTTCCGGTTCCGCGCGGACCGGTGAAAATATATGAATGAGAAATTTTTCCGGATTTTAGGGAGTTTTCGAGGGCGAGGGTGATTTGGTCTTGGCCGACGACGTCTCCTAATTTGAGCGGACGGTATTTTCGATAGAGAGCTTTCATGGACTATAGCGCGGCTTCGACGGCGGCCCAAGTGGCTTGGTCGTTGTTCGCGGGGACAATAATCGAAACTTGAGAACCTTCTTTTAGGTGGAAATATGTGACGGAAGCATAGAGGATTTCGTATTCTCGGCCGGCGACTTCGACGAAATATTTGTCGTCGTGGTGAGTCAAAGTCCCAATCACGGTCTTTCTTTCGACGGGGCCGATTTGTTTGTAGAGGAATTTCCCTTCGGGGGTAATCGTGAGTTTCATCAAATCGCCTTCGACGAGTTTCGACTTCGAGGCGTAGTTCGCGGGAACGGGGTAGTTCTTTCCGTCGGGGCCAATCATAATCTGGCCGTCGAAGACGCCTTCGATGATTTTTCCGTCAGGGTCGGAGACAACGGTGTCGCGAGGCGCGGAAATCACATCTCCATCACCAAGAACAGAGTTCAAGAGTTCTTTAGCGGCGGATAGATTTGTTTCTGCTTCTTGAAGCAGACTGCGCAGTCGTTTTATTTGTTTTTCCGGTAGTTCAGACATCACCTCGCATCCTGTCTATTTTTGTATAGTACTAATATTATATTACACTTCACGCTGGTTAAAGTCAAGAATTTTTCCTTCAGATTTATGAGAAAGTTTTCCACCAAAATAACAGATTATGATGCAAAATTGTTGTAAAAATGACAAAAACAAAAAGGCCCTCTTTCGAGGGCGATTTTGAACGGTTTGCGAGATTTTATATTTAAAGTTTTTTCTGAACTTAGGCGAGTTCGACGGTTGCGCCAGCTTCTTCGAGAGATTTTTTGAGAGCTTCGGCTTCGTCTTTTTTGACTTTTTCTTTGACGGTAGCAGGAGCACCATCAACGATGGCTTTAGCTTCGCCAAGACCAAGTCCAGTAGCTTCTTTGACGGCTTTGATGACGGCGATTTTTTGAGCGCCAGCTTCTTTCAAAACAACGTCAAATTCGGTTTTGCCTTCGTCGGCAGCGGCGCCACCTTCAGCAGGGGCAGCGGCAACGGCAGCGACAGCAGCGGCTGGTTCGATGCCGTATTCATCTTTAAGGGTGTTTTTGAGTTCGTTGACTTCGAGAACGGTCAATTTGACAAGTTCTTCAGCCAATTTTTTAATATCAGCCATGGATTTTTCCTTTTATATCTTAAAATTTGATAGAAAATGTTGCTAATTTATTTTGCGTGGTTTTCCAAGCCGGAAATAATACCGGAAAGAGAGCCGGAGGTCGCGGAAACGACGTCGTTGATCGGCGAGAGCAAGGTCGAGACGACCTGAGCAATCATTTCGTTCTTCGACGGCATAGCGGCGAGGGCTTTCACTTCGTCTTCGGAAAGAGTCGCGCCGAGGTCGCTGAACCCGCCGGCAAGCTCGAGAGCTTCGTGGGTTTTAGCGAAGTTAGCGAGAACTTTCGCGGGCATAATTTCGTCTTCGCTCGAGATAGCGTAAAGAAGTTGGCCAGTCAAACCGGTCGTGTCGGTGTCTTTATAGACGGCGATTTCGTTCATCGCGACCCGGACAAGGCGGTTTTTAACGACTTTGATTTTTACGCCAGCTTCGCGAGCGGCTTTGCGGAGCTCTTGGAGCTCGGCAACGGTCAAACCTTGGTAACGAGCAAAAACTGTTGACTTTGCATCGTTTAAGAGTTCAGTTAAATCAGCAACTAAAGTGGTTTTTTTATCTTTTGAGATAGCCATTTAGTTTCCTTTTAATAGACTCGCAAACTGTTAAATTTCGTTACCAACCCTAGAAAAAGAGATATTTCCTCGGCGACGCGCGTTTTAGCAATTAAGGACAAAATGTTTAAGAAAATCCCGTCGCTGTCTTTGGTAACTGGTATAATTATAACAAACGAAAGGAAATTTGTAAAGATGATAAAGATTATCGCTGGGGGAAAGAAACACGGGGGAGAATACGGGTGGCTGATTCATGATTATCAAAAACGAACGCGAGCGCCTTTTGACTTTGAGTTTAAGTTTTTTGAAGGGGAGAAACTCGATAAATTTCTTTCGGAATGGCCGTTTACGGGGAACGAGTTCGTGATTCTTTGCGACGAGAGGGGAGAAAATTTGTCGTCGCCGGAGGTGAAAGATTTGTTTGAAAAACAGTTTAACTCGAGTAAGGAAGTCGTGATTATTATTGGGGCGGCATTTGGGGTTTCTGAGGAAATCCGGGAGAGGGCGGATTTTGTATGGAGCTTTTCTAGGTTAGTTTTTCCGCATATGCTCTCGAGATTGATTGTTGCGGAGCAGATTTATCGGGCGCAGGAAATTTCGCGAGGCGGAGGATATCATCACGAATAATCGTCAAGGATTTTGCGGACTTCGGAGGTGGTTTTTGAGAGCATGAGCTTTCCGCGGAGGTCTTTGCTTCCTTCAAAGTCTTTTACATAAATCTTGAAAAAGCGTTTTAGGGGCTCGAAGTGTTTCGGAGAGACGGAAGTTCCGTCGGGGTTATTATGATATTTGTCAAAGACGTCTAGGTGGTAGCGGAAAAGTTCAAAAAGTTCTTCTCGGGAGGGTTCATAAGGGGAGCCGTCGGGAGTTTTCTTGAAACAGAACGGATTTTCGAAAACGCCGCGACCAATCATAAAGCCGTCGAGGTCGGGATATTTCTCGGAGAGTTCGAGAGCGGAGGAGCGGGATTTTATGTCGCCGTTTATCAGGAGCTTTGTTTCGGGGGAAAGCTCGGCGCGAAGTCTTAGAAGCTCGGGAATAAGCTCGAAATGAGCCGGGACTTTTGACATTTCTTTTCTCGTTCTGAGGTGGACGGTCAGGGCGGCGGGATGCTCGTTTAAAAGCGTCGGGAGCCAGGTTTTGTATTCGTCGGGATAGGTAAAGCCGAGACGGGTTTTTATCGAGACGGGGAGGCCGTCGGCGGCTTCTTTTGCGCGGCGGAAACATTCGACGGCGAGGTCGGGCGTCCGAATCATGGCGGCGCCACCGCCGGCTTTGTTTACATGGCGGTCGGGGCAGCCGAAATTTAGGTCAATTCCGGAAAAGCCGGAAATTTTAAGCGCGGAGCAAATCTCCGAAAAATGGTCGGGATTTTTCCCCCAAATCTGGGCGATAATCGGAGAATCGGACGCGGAAATTTCTAGGCGACTCAGCGCGTCGTGACGACCTTTCTCCGAGGCGAAGGAAGAAACGTTTGTAAACTCTGTAAAAAACAGGTCAGGACGAGAAGCTTTCGCGACGACGGCGCGAAAAACAATGTCTGTTACGCCTTCCATAGGCGCGAGAGCGATGATTGGGGTTTTTAGTTCTGACCAGATGTTCATCTGTATATTATAACATAAAAAGCTATTGACATTTTATATAATTTCGTGCTATAATGTAAGCATATTCCGACGCAGGGATGTACCGAACGGAGAGATACCTAAGGCGAACCTGCTTTTTTTATTTTTTCTTCTGTTCCTTTAAAGCAAGCTTCTTCTTCATCGCGGGGTCATCGAGGTACGAACGATAAGTGTCTGGCGTTCTCAAGCGGTAAAGTGAAGATAGGGTGTACTTATTCGGAACTAGTAGCTTCTCAAACTTTTCTTTCTTGATGAGATAATCTACCATTCGCCAATAGTCGCCGTCGCCGGAAACTAATATGACCTTGTCGAATTTCTCACGCTCAACCAATTTTTTCATAACCGCAAAGACAATATCGGTATCTACATTGCCTTTCTTATGGCTGAGGGAACTTTCTGCGTGTTCGCGGAATACTACGATGTAGCCATATTTTTGAAGCGCATCATACAAATCTTGGTTTTTAGGATCGTATGCTCCGATGAAGTAGTATGCTTCATTAACTTTATATTTTTCTGATAAAAACACCCTGAATCGTTTCAGATCAACCGTCCACGACGGTTTCGCGTTCATGGTGCTAACTTTTAGATTTTGTCCGTCGATAAAAGCTTGGTTATTCATATTTCAGATTATAGCATATTACTCTTGTGGTGGGGCGGATTCCGCTTATGCTTATCTCGATGTTTTATAGTATCTATAAAACATATTATAAAACATAGTTTTCCTATTTAATTCCGGGGGTTGAATAATTGTCGGCAACCCCCGGAATTAAAGGTACTCATTTATTTTATTCTTGTCAAGCATAGGAGGAATGCTAGCCTGTTCCTAGAAAATCTGGGGAGGAGGGAACAAGCGGGAACTCGGAACCGGATCTCTCTACTGCGATACGCAACGCACCGCAAACCCGTAGCCGCGACTGCCGTAGTACTGAGGGCTTAAGTTCGATGAGTAGAAGAGCAGGTTGTTGGAGCTCGTGGTATTGTAGGAACGAAGCGACCAATAGTAGCCGTTCGAACCTCTGTTGCTAAGCCCCGTAGAGTACCAGTAGTAGACGCCACTCCTCACATACGATAATGGAGCGCTGAGAAGGCCGTAGTCGCGGGTGGAGCCGGAGTTACTCATGCCGTAGCTTAAGTCTCCATTGACAAAT
>JAFQYO010000010.1 GCA_017406405.1 Candidatus Saccharimonadota bacterium | reverse complement strand
TCATCCGATATTCCCCGGAATATCGGATGCGTTGCTTCTTTCCATTCTGTCGTTCGGGGTTGATTTCTGTCATAGCGATCTCCTCTCAGTAGGTTAATTATACTGGGGGAAGGAGTCCACTAAAACGGGTACACCTCAGTATCGGAAATTCTTTTCTTCGTTATAGAGATAATTAACACTAATGGCAAACCATCCCGCCTTTGGGGTTTCTGTCGGGCCTGCGTTATTGGGTATAGATGTCAATTCCACAGGATATTTGCCCCAGATCAATGTTTTGAAATCGGTAACTTCCGGATGTTCGCGGTACCAGCTTTCAAGCAGAAAAATGTCCTGCCCCCAATCGATATTGGAGTCGAGCAGATGTCTCGGACCGTTGAGCGGCCCGGCATCAAGGACAGAACGTACCCGCCGACTCAAAGTTTTTGTTGTCGGAATCGGTTTAGGATAGCGGCAGTCTTCCGATGTCCGAATCAACGCGGACAATTCGTTAAAATATGCTGTTGAATTCGGATAAACCAGGAGGCTGCTCGCGACGCTCCAGATCAAAAATATGATGGTTAAGAAACGAACCGCACGGGTTAACTTCGGCGAATCGGCGGTTTTATTCGGCGAAAACGCCTTTCCCAATTTGCACGCCCAGGCATAGAAAAAAATCAGAGAGGGCATGATGTAACGGGAATGAACAGAAAAACCGGTTTGCGAACTGACGAAGATAAACAGAACAATTCCGGGAACAAGAAAAACCATCTCATCCCGCCAGGAGTCATTATAACCTTTTAAGAAAAGGGAACAGAAAATCGCCAGGAGAAAAAAAGCCATAGTTCCGGGCGGAGTTTTTACCAAAAGTGCGTAAAGATAATAATACCACCAGCCGTGATTCGACCACGTTCCCCGCAGATAGGAAGGCATACCGCGTTCGAAGTCATATCTCTGCAAGTCGATTCCCTGAAGATAGTCGGCCGGCAGAAGAACCGGCATATACCCCAATACCGTTTCAAATTTGTTTCCGGAGCCGTTAAACCGATTCGCTCCTTGTGGAGAGATTCCGTCAAGACCGCTGCAGCCTCTAAACAAACACGTTTTAAACGAATAAGATCTTAAAAGTTTTCCGCTCCCTTTGAACATGTACCCGAAATTAATAACGACAATACCGGCAACGGCAATAATCAAATACAACCGCAAAACCTGTAAAAAATCTCGCCCCGCGGCTTTGATTTTTACGGTTAAAGAGCATTTCTTTCTAACGGTTACCATCGAAAACAGCATCAAAAAGAAAAAAAGCGGAAAGAAGATAACCAGTGTAAATTTCGTCAATAGTGCAATACCTAAAAAGAAACCCGCCAGGAGCGCGTTGTCCCAACTTCTTTTCTTTATGACTCTGTGCAATAAGCAGACCGACAGAAGGGCAAGAACCGCCGCGTAAAGATCCTGACTCAGGATATACGCAAAACCCAGGAAAAAAGGAGACAGAAAAAAAAGAGGCAAAAACAACAGCAGACAGGATAACGAACGGCTTTCCGCCAAATGAAGAATCAGCAGAAAAATTATTCCGATGAGAAAATGGAAGGCAATGAAACGTGCAATCACAAAATAAAGGAACGGATGTTTGTTATTCGCTAGAAAAAACTCGTAGCCCAACTCGGAATCGTGCCTTTCGAGCGGATTCGCAGAAACAAATTTTCCGTTTACCTGCGCGCCCGCCAAGGCGGGCAGCAGAGTGGAAACAATCTTTAACAGGGGCGGATTCACTTTAAAAAGCGACGTGTTGCCTGTTTTACACAGATAAACGCCGGACGCCAGAAATTCCGGTTCGTTAAACGTCGGTGATTTCGTTACAATCAATCTGCCGACAAGGGGAAGAAGCACCGTGTAAGTAACAAGAAACGTCAGAACCAGTTTCGTTTTTTTCGGTGTTTGACCCTCGTGAACCGGATCATGAACCATACCAGCTTCTCCTCCGCCAAAAGGACGAAACGACTCGTTCTGCCGCAACGCTCTCTTTTTTGTTGTATGCCCTGCCGACTCGTTTTAATACTATCAAACAGAACCGACATCATTCGATCAAATCAATATTTCGGAATATCTAAATCTCCCTTCTCCCCCATTGCCAGCACAGTGAAATATTTAAACTGGCCTTGATCGTCAACTCCGTCGGGTCCGCAGGAGTAGAGAACAAAGGAATCCCCCTCTTTGCGATAGACCATTTTCCACGGAATCCTGTTGATAAAATCACCCTCGCCGTCTTCCCTCATACACTCTTCAAGACGGTCGGGATAGGTTCCGTTCGCGGAACGATAGTCTTCAAGTAGAAGTCTGATCATACAAAAGGCCACCACCGTTCGGCAATATTCCCGATCGAGGGCGGGACGCTTCAAATAAACTTTTAAATAATACTTTTCCTTTTTGATGTTCTCCTGAATCAATTCCGTAGATTTTTCCGCGACCAGGCTTGCATCCAGCGATTTCAGTTCTTCAAACAGTTCTTTTTTTTCTTCTCGACTGAGATACTCTATTTGTCTGAAGATGCGTGCAGATGAACGCTGAAAACAAGCTGTCATGGCAAGCGAACTCATAACATTGCCGCCATTGTTCGCGATAATGCCGACATGCATCAGCAGCTCGTTCCATTTGCATGAATTTCCGAACATCTTATTTTCTTCAAGAGTTTCGGCTTTCATTAGGACAAGTCGAAAAAATCTCGCAAAAAAGTTCATGGGTATCTCTGGGCACAGTTCGCCGCAATCAGGACAGTCAGAAGGCACGGGACCGCCAAATTCCGACTCAATTGTTTCGAGCAGACCCCCAAACATATCAACTAACTCGTTCTTTTTGGCAAAAACAAATTCACTTGCTTCATCGGAATCGTTGAGAGTCCGAGACATGTTGACCAGAGTTTCGTATTCTTTGTAACCGGACGAATCGTTTTTCGTTTTGACCGGCCAAAGCACCGCAGCGCAAAGAATCACCAAACAAGCCATAACACTTATTACAATAGGTTTCTTCTTTTTTATCATACTAAATGTCTCCTTGTGTAAGTGAAACGGAACGGAAACATCGTTTCGAGAACTGTCAGTTGCCATACAGAGTTCTTCACAAAAATGGAAACAAATCGACCGTCGGCTAGCAACGGTCGACTGAACATCATAACATATTTGTGAAAGATACTAGCCTCACAAATGTTTTGGATAGATGCGTGTCAGAAACTAACACCATCTATTTCTACAAAACTCTAAAAGTTTAATTTATCTACTCTCACAGTTAGTATCACACTGAGGACCGCCACAATAACCACGAGGGCAAATACACACCCCAAGTATCTTTTCGAAACGAGCTCCGCAAGAAACCCCCAAGATCGGTATCATATCAGGAATTTCAGTACCTTCGGCACGTCGGCAACCATTAGTGTTGACGCTGAGACAACAATATTTATCAGGATTCAACGCCATACTGACATCACATGGCCAAGGGACATGAGTGCATTCTTCTGCGACAACACGATGGACCACGTAAGTCAGACAAAGACCAACCAATAACGTGAAAACAACAAATGATCGTTTCATTGCTTTTACCTTCCTATCTTTCTCATTACTACAAAATAACAATATATTTTTCGATACAGGGGAATTAATACCGTGCGTCTAATATCCTCCTTTCCCTGTCTCCCCTTGTAATGTTTAAACAATTCAGACCTTCAACACCGTTTTCGTGAGTTTACTCAGAACAATTCGTTCTTTTAAGACAACCTCCTCCCTCAAAGACTCACGTTTTGAACCATACGTCAGCATCTGTATTTCAGCTATTTTTTACCTTTTTATAAAAATCGGGACACGGAGGTTTTCGCTCTTTCCCGATTCACTTTCACATTTAATTGTTAGATATCCATCGACGTCAGATACACCATCTTTTATTTTTTTAAGATTTATTGAAATGTCGCGGTTGAAAGCATCTGCCCCTTGCAAATCAACTTCAACCCTTTGGGAAAGACCTTCCGAAAGTGAATATCCGCTTATTTTAAACTCCCTTTTATCACGCGATGATATCGATAAAGACTGCTCGACATCGTTTTTACTTGTAAAAAATGCGCTTTTCGGAATAGAATAATAGGAACCTATAATATTGCCGATGACATTTGCCCTATAAGAGATGTTGCGGTCCTGACTGTCGGGCGAGGAGTTTGTTTCGACCGCCCCTATGTGTGAAAAGAGTTCACCGGACGGAGCGCCCTCCGGAATTTCAATTGAATATTTTAAAATCTTTTTCTCTGGATCATGCTGAAGAGAAATAACTTTCATATAAGGATCTTCGGCAAAGACTGTCAGTTGCTCCGCAACCGGCGTTGCAAGGAGGGAATTAAGAACTATCTCGAAATTTATTCGAACCGGTAAATTCTCACTTTGCACACTGCCGAAGTCCAGCACGCTCGGGCTAATCCACGCTTCGCCGGCAGGCTCATATTTAACAAGGATCGGAATGACACGGGCTCCCGGGTCGTCGGTTTCTATCAAGAGTTCAATATTACCTGCCTTCTCTGTCCTGCTCAGAACTGACGTGTTAATGGTAATCTTCAATGCCGCAGAATCGTTTGCCTTCAGATTAGACTTATCTAACTCCAAAACAACACAGTTACAACCGGTCTTTCTGGCGGAGATGTTCACTTCATGATCCGCCTCATTTCGTATCTGAATTTCTTGGGAAATGATCGAATTCTGAGGGAGCTTCCCGAAATCAACAACATTTCTGCTAACAAAGACATGCGTCGTGGCAGGCTTTATGACGAAAAATGCACACGCCAGGATAACCACCCCCAATAACAAAGTCGCAAAGATGCAGGGAACTCTCATTGTCACTCTCCGATATTTTGTGAACCTGTATTTTCAGACTGATTTCTCTTTTTGATATACATATATAACCCCAGACCAATGATAAAAAGGCCGGTACAAATTAAAACAACACGAAGAATGAAAATATACCGGAACTCCGCGGGATTGGACTCGCCGGCCATTAATCTTTCTTCCACGGCTCTCTGTTCATCCAAATCAATTACACGCCTTGCTCTGGTCGGAGAAATGGTAAACTCATCGTCATCAATCGGCTGGTTCACCTTAAGGGAGTCAAGATTCACGCTTGAAACGGCGTAAAACTCACTATCTTTTCGAGAATTTGTGAAATTCAGCTTTGTCGGAATCGTCAGCTTCTCTCCGTCAACATCGATCTGTTCATATTCCACGACTTGCAAAATGCCGGGGGACCCGTCATCTGTCGAACCGTCAGAGTTCGATGCAACCAATTTAACCGGAAAATAATTGAGATCCGTGGCAAAATAAACGGTGTTGACCATATTCGGATCAACGCTCGGGAGCCGAACCACTTCACAGGGGTGGTTCTCAACGGTTTCAGTTCCCAAATATTCGGCTTTCGAAAATGCGTTCTCCCACGTTGCGTTATCTTTTACTGCGGACCATTCGATCTGTCCGGAAGTAAATAACCAGATATAAGGTAAAGAGAGCGGATCAAGTGTTCCGGAGGGCGTCGCGTAAATTTGCGATGACGAGAGACTGAGATAATCCCCAAGTCCGTCTTCGATTCGGTCGAGAAGCTGATACTTGTCTCCGTTATAGGCGTTTTCACTCGGTAGCAGCAGATCATCCAGTCGTACCGGATCCAGTCGGGAGTGGAACTTACTTCCCGAAATCGAGCAAAATCCATAATCAGATCCTATGTGGGAGTATTCTGTTGAAAATTCGAACTGAATGGAACGAAGCAGTTTGGCCTGCGAAACCCCGTGACTGATGATCTCGGCAAACTTATCCTCCTTCTCTTCGGCGATAACCCCGGACAGGTAAAAAGAGAAGGTAAACGCCAACAAAAAATTAAAAACATCATTTGATTTAATCTTCATTGATACACCTCTCAATTTCAATGTAATAAAGACCCGAATGTCAATATTTGTTATATCGTTCAAAGGATTTGCAACTGCCAAAACAAAGGAAATCTTTACGGCCTATGGTTCCGTCTTTTCATACTCAAGAACCGTCGGAGTCTCCACCGACCATTTCCATTTGGGTGACAACCGTGCATAAACAAAACCTTCAGGAACCTTAATTCTGCCTGCCGATGGTGGCACTTCAATACAGAAAACACGTTTTTCATTACTTGATTCCAACTCGGCAAACTTATTTTTACACTTTGTGCAATCATTTCGAAAGAAAAAAAAGACCCATTTTCCAGGTTCAAGCCTGTTCCAGACTTCAGGGGTTTCCAAAAAAGGAACAATCGGCAAATCGTCTCTGTCCCAATTCTCGGGTTTAATGAGAATTGACTGTTCACCATCAATACCGGTATATAGATCTCCAACAGACGAAAACGTCCTGTTTACGGAGAAAAAACCGCTTATAATAATCACAAGAGCTAAAAGCCATACTAAAAATACATAAGCATATCGTTTGAATTTAACCCGCTTACCCGTCCGATGAGTTGGCTTACTGAAACAAAGCGCCAGAACAATTGTAACATCTAAGCAAAATGTCACCCAAGGATGTACCTGGATGGCACCAAAGCACTGACAGTCCTTCTCATGAGTTATGATTTTAAAACAAACCACCCCAAGAAAGAATAAAAATAACGCCAGAGAAGAAAGCCATTCTATGCGTGGTTGAAAATTACAAAGCAACCAACAACTAAATGTCAACTGAAAGATTACTACGAGGAGTATAAAGTTTCGATCATTCAGCAAGCCGCGACCCAAATTTGAGACGGTAACAAGCTCCCAAGCTTTGGCGACAGAGCTGAGCACAAGGATAAACACAATAAACAGACGAACAACATCCCAGCGGGAATTCGCTCTTGGGCGGCAAAATACGTTACTGTTTGAAATTGTGGCCATTTTAAATAAACCTTAAAAATATTTTCTTATGCCGGAATCATCTATGCTAAACCGAATTTCTCGGTTATTTAACGTTTACGGTCAATGGCTACACCGTTATACATGTTTTATCCCCCTTCAATCGGCGGCTTTTTGTTTCCCGTCATTTCGCCTTCGGGTGAAGCGGTGAATGACTCATAAATTACAGTGCATTACTCTCCCCGCCGTTAATCGAACCGAGCGCGCCCCAAACCCCGTAGGTGCTTTTTCCCTCAACCGCTTGGTTGGTCAGCAGAAGTCTCGCCTTGGGGGGGATCGCGTCGCCGGTATCGATCGTATCGCGAATAAACCGGACCGAACCGTCCATCATGGCGGTGTTCGCCCCGCCCGGATGAAAGCTCGACACGCCTCCGATTACCGGGCCGAATGCCGAAAAGCCAAACGAACAGGTCAGGCTGTTCGGAGGCAAATTTGTGGAAAAACCGTTTGAC
>JAFQYO010000009.1 GCA_017406405.1 Candidatus Saccharimonadota bacterium | reverse complement strand
GATTGTTGGGGCGAAGATTTTAGATATTCGGAGGTTTGGGAAGGCGCTAGTTATCGACCTTAATAATGAGGTTTCAATCATTTGTCATCTCAGAATGACCGGACAGATGATATATCGGGGAGCACAAGAGTTTGCTGGGGGGCATCCGAGTGATAATTTTGTGGCGGAATTACCAAATAAACAGACGAGGGTGGAATTTGATTTTGAAACAGGGGAGAAATTGTTTTTTAATGATCAGAGGAAATTTGGGTTTTGTAAGCCGGTGCCGACGGAGGAGGTAATAAAAGACAAGTTTATTGCAAGTTTGGCGCCGGAGCCATGGGAGATGACGGCGGAAGAGCTGTGGTCGAGATTACAACGGCACAAAGTGGCACCAATAAAGGCGGTGATTTTAGATCAGAAAGTGATTGCGGGACTTGGAAATATCTATGCGGACGAGGCGCTCTTTTTTGCAAAAATTCATCCGGAGAGGAGGGCGGGGACGATTTCGCTTCTCGAGGCGGAGCAGTTGCTTCGTGGGGCGAGAACGGTGATGGAGCGGTCGATTGAGGCGGGAGGTTCGACGATGGCGACGTATGTAAAGGCGGACGGGACAAGAGGGAATTATCTGGATTTGTTTGCGGAGGTGTTTGGGCGAGAGGGGCAAGAATGTCGGAGATGCGGGGCGGAGATTGTTAAAATTAGAGTTGCGGGGAGGGGGACGCATATTTGTAGGAGATGCCAAAAATGATATATGTGTTTGCCGGTGATGACAGGGAAAGGATTTTAAAAGAGATAAAGAAAATTCTCGGGGAGGAATATGAGGTTTTTGAGGGGGAGAATTTGGGCATACAGGATTTAGTGAACATTTGTCTAGGGACGAACTTGTTCGTTGAGAGGCGGAAGATTTTGATTCGGGATTTGACACCGGCGAGGAAAGACGAGGGGGAAGCGGGGACTCCGGGCATAGATTTTTATGCGGAGTTGATTAAATATGTGAACACGCCGCACGAGATAGTGATTTGGGAGACGAATAAATCGCGGAAGAAGAGTTTTGCCGAGTTTAGGAAGGCGCGCGGCGTGAAGTTTTTGGAGTTTAAGATTTATAAGGAAGATTTTAAGCAGCTATCGGGGATTTTGGACTTGGCGTTTAGGGATGGAAAGCAGGCGGTTTTAGAACTAAGGAAGCTAGAAGACCAGACGGACCCATATAGTCTGGTGGGGGTGTTTGCGTTTAACCTTTGTGAAAAATACAATTATAGGCGAGGGGAAAGAGAAAAGAGAGCGCTTGAGGCACTCTCTGAAATTGATATGCTGATGAAAACTACTTCGCTTTCGCCGTGGACTTTTCTGGAGTCTTTTTTGCTGCAGGTTTCTTCGCCGTAGCTTTGGTTTCAGCCTTTTTGGCTGGGGCTTTTTTGGTTTCAGCTTTTTTAGTCGCGGTTTTTGCGGCTGGTTTTTTGGCGGAGGCGGACGGCTTTACGCCGGCAGCTTTAGCAATTTTAGCCAGAGCGGCTTTGCGGCGAGAGACGGTGTTTTTCTTCATTAGACCCTTTTTAGCGGCCTTGTCATATTCAGATTGAATTTTCTTCATATTTTCCGCAGTAGGGTTCTTTTTGAACGCCTTGAGAGCGGCTTTGATGTCTTTTTTAATTTGTTGATTATGCGCGGTACGCTTAGTGGTTTGGCGCGCAGCCTTTTTGGCAGATTTGATAATCGGCATTTTAATTCCTAATTAACTTATATTATTTCGGATTATTATATACCACTTTCTTAAAAATGTAAAGGGAGGAGACGATTTTTAGAGTTTTTTATTGAAAGCAGGAGCGGAATGTGGTATTATAATAGTAATATTAGGTCATATTTTAATAAAGGTCACAAAATGGCGGATATAAAACAAATTGCAGAGAAAATACAGGGGGCAAAAAATATACTGGTGGCATTGTCGCAAAATCCAAACGTTGATGAGGTCTCGGCGGCGCTGGGGCTGACGTTGATGCTTGATAAACTAGGAAAGAAAGCGACGGCGATTTATTCGGGAGAGACTCCGGTGATGCTGCGATTTTTGAATCCAGAGAAGACATTTTCGACCGATACGAATGCATTGCAAGATTTTATTATTTCGCTTGATAAAGAAAAGGCCGATCATTTGCGATATAAGGTAGATGGGGATTTTGTGAAAGTCTTTATCACACCGTACCATGAAGCGATTTCGGAAAGTGACCTAGAGTATTCTTATGGGGAGTTTAATGTAGATTTGATTATTGCGCTAGATGTGGCGGACGAGAAAGATTTAGATGCAGCCCTGATTGAGTATGGGCGAATTATGCATGATGCTGGTGCTGTAAATATCACAATTTCCGAGGGTGGGAAGTTCTCGGATATGGAGTGGAGCAATCCGGCGGCGTCCTCGGTGTCGGAAATGGTAGCTGAGCTCGGGGCGGAGATTTCGCCAGAGGCGTTCGAGAAAAATAGTGCAACGGCGCTTCTCACTGGGATTGTGGCCTCGACCGAGCGGTTTGCGAATGAGAAGACTACGCCGGAGACGATGGGAGTGGCGGCGAAGTTGATGGGGGCGGGGGCGGATCAAAGATTGATTGCCGAAAATATAAAGAGAGCAGAAAATGGACAGGAGCAGGAGCCATTTTCAGAGGCGGAAGCATTTGCAGAAGAGACTTCTTCTTCTGAAAATGACTTCGAGAAAAACATAGAGGAAACAGCGGAAGAAATGAAGACTGAGGAGCCAAAAGTGGAAGAAACTCCGGCTGAGGAGCCGGAAGTGGATTTGCAGAAAGCGGCAGAAATGACAAAGGAAGAGCCGGAGGCGGAGAAGCCGATGTTGGAAACGCCAGCCGATTTGACGGAGGAGGCGCCGAAAGTCGAAGAACTAGAGGAAGAATCAAAGCCAGAGGAACCGGAGGAAGCTCCAAAGCCAGAGGAAGCCCCGAAAGTTGAGCTAAAGGGGCCGTCTGGGGAAACAGTGGAAGACACAAGGAGAAAGACTGTGACTTTACAGCCGAGTGAGGATGTGAAGGCAGAGCTCGAGGAAATTATGAAGGAAGAGCCAAAGAAGAATGAGGCTCTAGATGAGATAAATAAATATACAGGCGACCAAGCGGTTTCGGGCGGGTTGAAGCCGGATGTG
>JAFQYO010000008.1 GCA_017406405.1 Candidatus Saccharimonadota bacterium | reverse complement strand
TAGAACGGCTTCGCCAGCCCTAATCTTGAATTCCCCTCAGCGATTCGAATCAGTTCGTTATATTTTGCGAGTCTCTCCGACCTCGACAGGGAACCAGTTTTTATTTGTCCCGCGCCGAGTCCGACAGCGATATGGGAAATCGAAACATCCTCAGTCTCCCCAGAGCGATGAGAAATGATTGTTTTATATCCTGCCTTTTTTGCCGTCATTACTGCGTCTATAGTTTCCGACAAAGTCCCGATCTGGTTCGGCTTTATCAAAATTGCATTTCCGGCTTTCTCGGAAATCCCGTGCTTCAAAAGCTTCGTGTTTGTCACAAACAAATCATCTCCGACGAGCTGGACACGTTTCCCGAGTCGCTCCGTCATCATTTTCCAACCTTCCCAGTCATTCTCCGCGAGACCGTCCTCAATGGAGACCACAGGATAATTATCTATAATCCATGTGTACCAGTTCGTCAGGTCGTCTGCGCTCTTCCAATCCCCGTTCGTTTTTAGGACGTAGTGGTCTTTGTCGAAAAACTCCGAGCTCGCAATATCCATCGCCATCGCGATATCTTCACCGGGTTTATAACCGGCTTTTTCAATCGCCAGGCGGATACACTCAAGCGGCTCGTTGTTCCCATCGCGAACTTTCGGGGCATAACCGCCTTCGTCACCGACGGTGACCGGATATCCTCGTTCCTTCAAAACGTCTTTAAGAGCATGAAAAACATCCGCCCCCATCCTCACTGCATCAGCGATATTTTCCGCTCCGCGCGGGATAATCATGTATTCCTGGAAATCGGTCGCCCAATCCGCATGTTCGCCCCCGTTCATCACATTCATCATCGGCATCGGTAGCGACATTTCTCCGGTCGTCCCGGCAAGTTCCGCCACATAAGCATAAAACGGAAGGCGCTTCGCACGCGCCACTGCCTTCGCCACAGCAAGTGAAACCGCAAGAATTGCGTTCGCTCCGAGGCGAGATTTATTCTCGGTCCCATCAAGGTCGAGCAACATTTTATCGACTATCGCTTGTTCGGCCGTATTTCCGACTAAAACATCTTTTATTTTCGAGTTTACGTTCCAAACAGCCTTCAAAACGCTTTTCCCGCCATAAAAACTCTTGTCCCCGTCACGAAGTTCAAGAGCCTCCCCCGAACCAGTCGATGCGCCCGACGGGACCGCCGCTCGACCAGCCTGTCCAGATTCAAGAAACACATCCGCCTCCACAGTCGGATTTCCTCGCGAATCGAGAATCTGCCTCGCTTTTATATTAGAGATTACAAAATTATCCATAAGCTTTATTATATCAGAAAAACGAGAGAAAATGTAGTATAATTTTAGACATGAAAGAGAAATCAAAGTCCCTCCGTCCGCTCCGAGTCGCGCTCGCCGTTTTAGCTGTTATTGTCGTAGTTCTTATTCTTGACCGTGTCCCGATTCATCGAACTTATTCCTCGACCGAAAAGACCTCTCCGGCCGAAACCCTCAAGACCGTCGAGACCTCTGGCTCCGAAGAAGGTTTTTATTATTTCTCCGGGCTGCTCGAGCTTCTTGAAGACTCTCTCGAAAAACGCCTCTCTGACCTCGGCGTCCCTGAAGAAGAATACGAAAATATCGGCGATTATCTATCGAAAGACGAAATTTTCGAAATCGAAACAAAGGCGACTCTCGCCGCCGAACTCGAAGAGGTTTGGGCTCGCGCGACCTCTGAAGACCTTGTTTCGCTCCGTAACATCTTCGGGCTCGAAGAAAGCTATACCTTTTCCGAACTCGCAGAAGACTCCACCCCCTCCGAATATAAAAACCTCGCCGACCTCATAGAAAACTACCGTTCAACTTTGACAAATACAGAAGATTATGATATAATAGAAAACACTTAATCCAATGAACGAAATCCAAGAAAAAAAACTAAAAACCCTCCCCTCCGCTCCTGGAGTTTATTTTCATAAAAACAAAGCCGGAGAGATTATCTACGTCGGGAAGGCCGCCGTCCTTAAAAACCGTGTCCGCCAATATTATCAGCACCCCAAAAACCGTGACCCAAAAACCGCCGCTCTTATCGAAGAAATCTTCACGACAGATTGGATTGTTGTCGATACGGAAATGGATGCGCTATTTCTTGAGAGCGAAATGATAAAACGCTATATGCCAAAATGGAATATCTTACTTCGCGACGACAAAACGGTTTCTTACGTCAGAATCGACATGAACTCGGAAATCCCCTATGTCTCGATGACGCGCCAGCCTCTTGGCGACGACGCTCGTTACATCGGTCCGTTTTATGCAAAGAACACTATCGCGACCGCCCTTAGGATTTTAAGAAAAATTTTCCCATATTATAATAAGCCTTACACCGGAAAGAAAACCCTCGAAACCGACCTCGGCCTTACGCCAGGAATCGAAGTCGGAAAAATGACCCCTAAAGAGTATCATAAAATCCTCAAAAACCTAATTCGCTATCTCGAAGGCGACCGCGAGGAACTTCTTAAAGACCTCGAGTCCGAGATGAAAAAGGAAGCCGCCGCCGGGAATTTTGAGCGCGCTGCCGAACTCCGAAACGAATTCTTCGGGCTAAAAGGTTTGAAAAAGAAAATCGTCTTCTCTGACAAAGAATTTCTCGACATTTCTTCCGACCAAGCCCTCCTTCAACTTAAAAAACTTCTCGACCTCCCCGAGCCTCCTCGCCGAATCGAAGGTTATGACATTTCTCACCAATCCGGTCAAGACGTCGTCGCCTCTATGGTGGTTTTTTCAAACGGCGCCGCCGACCGTTCTGAATACCGAAAATTTAAGCTCCGCGCTCAAAAAAACGACGACACCGGCTCGCTCAAGGAAGTTTTAACTCGTCGTTTAAAGCATCAAGAATGGGAACTCCCGAATTTAGTTATTCTTGATGGCGGAACACCCCAAGTCTCCGCGCTTCTCCCTCTTTTAGAAGAACAGAATATCCCAGTTATCGGGCGCGACAAATCCGGCGACCATTCCAAATCCGCCCCTGTTAAAATCGTTATTCCTATGAAAAATCCAAAAATTTCGAGCGCGGACGAAATCTCCGAAAAATCCAGCGAAAACCCTCCAAAGTTCAAGACCGTCGAACTCGCCCCAGATTCTCATATCGCTCGCCTTATTGCTCGGATTGACGAAGAGGCTCACCGTTTTGCAATCACCTACCACACCCTCCTCAAACGAAAACGCCTCCTCAAATAAAAACCTTGTCTAAAACCCAAAAATTTTCTATAATAGAAGTATTATGAATTTAGTTCCTGTTTTTCAAACCTCAATTCTCATCTCTGCCGTTCTGGTTGTCCTCCTGATTTTGTTGCAACAACGCGGCGCTTCTCTTGGTGCCGGCCTCGGCGGTTCGGGCGAGCTTTTCACGACTCGTCGCGGCCTCGACAAATCCCTCTTTAACACCACGATTGTCTTTGTCGTCATCTTCGTTTTATCTATTTTAGGATTGCTTTTAATACCTTCATAATATGAAAAAATTTTCAAAAAAACGTGGGCAAAAAGTTCTGAAACAACTCTCAAACCTCTCCGAAGAGGCAGCTTTTTCTAGCGAGGAACACATTAAAGAAAACTTCCTCCGCCGTCTTTCTCACGTCGGCGATGTCAGGCTTTTTGTTCTCGAGTGGGCTTTGATAATCCTCGCCCTCTTTATGCTTGCCATCACTCAAAGCCTCTGGTTCTCGGATTCTTATTCTGTGTCCGCCTTTACGACCGGCGGAACATACACCGAAGCGACTCTTGGGAAAGTAAACTCACTTAACCCTCTTTTCGCCTCGACAAACAGCGAAAAAGCCCTCGCAAAACTTCTCTTTCTCGGGCTTACGGCTTCTGATTCCTCGGGTCATATCGGAAACGTCCTCGCTGAGTCGGTTTCTTCCGACGGAAGCGGGAAGGTCTGGACCGTAAAACTTCGAGAAAACTTAAAATGGTCTGACGGCGAACCTCTTACGAACGACGACGTAATTTTCACTGCAAACCTAATAAAAAACGTGAACGTCTCTTCGAACTACTATTCGAATCTAAACCGTGTAGAAATCCGAACCGACGACTCTGGAAACTTGATTTTTGAGCTCCCTGCGGTCTATATCGAGTTCGACTCGGCTCTCGATTTTCCGATTCTTCCAAAGCACATTCTCGAGGGAATTGACCCGGCAAATCTGCTCGACTCGTCTTTTTCGACAAACCCCGTCTCTTCTGGCCCGTTTGCCTTTAACGCCTCTCAAGCCGTCGGGACAACCGGCGAATCTGTTGTTTATCTCGTCTCAAACGAAAACTATTATCGAGGTCGTTCAAAAATCGACAGTTTTGTCGTTCATGCCTACACTTCGACCGACGACATAAAAACCGCTCTGAACTCTGACGTAGTTTCTGCGACGGCCGAACTTTTGCCGACCGACGCCGCCGACATCACCGACAAAACCATCTACGAAAAACAAACCGCAATCAACTCCGGCGTGTTTATGTTTATGAACACCCGCTCTGGCGTGCTCAAAAATCGCGACGTTAGAAAAGCAGTCCAACAGGGAATCGACGTCGGCGAAGTCCGCACACTTGTTGGCGATGAACTTGCTCTAGATTATCCTATTCTAAAGTCCCAACTTGAGCTTCCGAGTTGGCCCGAGCTTCCCGCGCTCAATGTCGAAGCCGCGAAGTCCGTCGTCTCAGGGTTAGAAAATAAAAACATCAACCTCGTCACAATCAACACCGGCTATTTCCCGAGTCTCGCCGAGGACATCGCCGGCCAGCTAGAAAACCTCGGTTTTTCTGTCAGCAAAACCTATTATGACCCAGGCCAAGATTTCGTTGTCAACGTCATCGCAAACCGCGCTTATGACGTCCTGATATATGAAGTCGATCTCGGAGCGAACCCAGACTTGCTCGTCTATTATCACTCCTCTCAAGCTTCCCAGTCCGGTCTAAACCTCTCAAACTACAATAGTTCCGTCGCAGACGACTTGATTCTCTCCGCGCGCGAAAGCTCAAGCGAAGAAATAAAAACCTCAAAATACGAAGCTTTCTTAAAGCGCTGGGTCGAGGACGCCCCCGCCATAGGTCTATATCAAGTAAACATGAGTTATTATTTCGATCGCGACGTCAAAACCTTCTCTGAAGACGTCTCTCTCGTTACGCCTTTCGATAGATTTGTGGACGTAAAATACTGGAGCGCCGAAAAGGCCAGAAAAAACCGCACCCCCTAAAACAAAATATGCTCTAAATAAGTTTTAGAGCATACTATAAATCTATTAAATGGTGCGCCTGACTAGACTCGAACTAGCACAGCTTAAAAATCGCCACTACCACCTCAAGGTAGCGTGTCTACCAATTCCACCACAGGCGCAAATTATAAATGTACCTACATATTATACCACATATTCTCGGGTTCTATCAAGAAGAAAATCCTTCTAGACTTATTAAAAGTTGGCATATATAATATATATGTATAGGAGAGAGTGTGTTAGAGTTAAAAACCATTACGCGGATTTATTCTGTCGGCGACTTCAAACAGAAGGCGCTTAATTCCGTCTCTCTTTCATTTCCTAACGCTGGTTTTATTTCTATCCTCGGTCCGTCTGGCTCCGGAAAAACTACTCTCTTGAATATTATCGGTGGTCTCGACCATTATACTTCTGGCGATTTAATAATCGACGGCGTTTCGACAAAAAAGTTCCACGACCGAGATTGGGACTCTTATCGAAACCATAGAATCGGTTTTGTTTTCCAAAGCTATAATCTTATCTCTCATCAAACCATCCTTTCGAACGTCCGACTTGCTCTTACTCTATCTGGCGCTTCTAAGAGCGAAGGAACTCGCCGTGCAAAACGGGCTCTCGAGAGAGTTGGACTTGAAAAACATCTCTATAAGCGCCCCGCCCAACTTTCCGGCGGTCAAATGCAACGTGTCGCGATCGCTCGCGCTCTTGTCAACGACCCGGATATTATCCTCGCCGACGAACCGACTGGCGCCCTCGATTCTGAAACCTCCGTCCAAATCATGGAGCTCCTCAAAGAAATCTCAAAAGAAAAACTGATTATCATGGTTACGCACAACCCCGAGCTTGCAAAAGAATACTCAACTCGGATAATCGAACTTAAAGACGGAAAAATTACCTCTGATAAGAAAAACTCCCATTCAGAAGCCAAGCCTCAGAAAAAACTCCTTAGGCGTCTCGCAGCCGAAAAAACTCTTTTTCCTGTTAATAAGAACCATAATAAATCCCGAAAAACCAAAATGTCTTTCTTTACGGCGCTCGCCCTTTCGCTCAATAATCTTCTAACAAAAAAGGGAAGAACTGTCCTCGTCGCATTTGCTGGCTCAATCGGCATTATCGGAATTGCCTTAATTCTTGCTGTCTCGACAGGATTCCAAAACTACGTCGATTCAATTCAGGAAGAAACTCTCTCGGCTTACCCGCTTGCAATAACCGAAGAATCTTTTTCGCTCACCAGCCTTCTCATGCCCATGAGCGAAGCCGAATCTTCTAACTCCCCAACAACAGCCGATATTACGGAGTATCCGATTCTCGCCAACACTTTAAAATCCGTTGCTACGAACGACCTAAAAAGTTTCAATGGCTACTATAAAGCTCACTCAAACTCTCTTAAAAACGATGTTTCGACCGTTAGCTATGGTTATTCGGTCGACCCAAATATCTATACGATAGACAAGACAAACACCATAGCGAAGCTGAACCCTAGTGACCTTTTTACCACCATGTTTAGCGACAACTCTCCAATGAGTTCTTTTTCTTCTACTTCCTCGATATACGCCCAATTAGTCGACGACCAAGAAACGCTTGACGCTCAATATAAAATCCTCGCCGGACGTTGGCCGGATAGCTATGACGAACTCGTTATTAACCTAAGCGAAGAAGGCTATATTAGTGACTTACTTGCCTATGAACTTGGACTAAAAAACACCGCCGAGCTCACCGAACTTGTCACGAAACTTATGTCCGGAGAATCCGTAAAAATCGATTCAACTCCCCTTGAGCTCTCCTATGAAGATTTATTGTCGCTCGATTTGCGCCTTATTCTTCCGTCCGACCTCTATAAATACAACGAAAAATACAACGTTTATGAAAACATGTCCGCTGACAAAGAATTCTTGAAAAATGTTTATGAAACGAAGTCGAAAAAACTTAAAATCGTCGGCATCGTAACACTAAAAGACGGCGTAACCGCTGGGGCGCTCAACCAAGGTGTGAACTACACCCCGAAATTGATTGATTATATCATCAGCGAATCCTCAAAAACCGAGATTGTCAAAAAACAACTTGCCGAACCAGATATAGATGTCTTTTCGAACGCAAGATTCGATCAAGAAGAAGACAAATTTAACTATGAATTTTCTGATCTCGTTTCCGTTGATGAGACAAAGCTTTCTCAAGCTTTCAACGTCGGGGTTGATGAAACTGCTCTGAGCAACACCATTTCCGAGAAAATGACCGAAATCGCAAATTCTATTTCTGTCGATACTTCGCCCGCCGAGGAAGCTCTTTCTTCAGCCCTCGATTCTTTCCTGTCGGGAGTTTATGATTCTCTCGGAGAAACGTATAAAAAATCAGAAATACCAAACTTAGTCGAGACCTACCTAAATTCATACGACCCAGGCGAGCGACTTTCTTCTCTCGAAGCTACCTATAAGATTCCGAAAGAAAACCTAAAATCCATTTTTTCTGGAGTTTTATCGTCCGCGCTCGAAGCATATTCCACAGCATACTATATGATTGACCCGAGCCTGACCGAAGATCCCTCCGACCCCGTCGCGAAGAAAAACGACCCAATGTTTAACATGATAAAACAGGGAATCTTAGATAGCGCAGAAATAAAAACCATGATTTCTGAGTTCTCAAAAATCATGACTGAGGCAAAAGTAAAAACCGAAGTCATGACAGAAGTAACTGGTCTCGTCGCCGACATAACTTCCGCTTTTGCGAAGAGCATCAATATCGACCCTAGCGCAATTACCTCTGCATTTACGCTGAATTTTTCCGAAGACGAGCTTATGCGCATCGTTTCAGCGATGATGAACAATACTCAAAAAACCCAAAAATCAAACCTCATTTTGCTAGGATATCAAGACAAAGATTCTCCGACTTATATTTCATTCTATTTCGAGAGCTTCGAGGGAAAAGAGAACTTTATAAAGTTCATTGACGCCTATAACAAACAAGTCGGCGAAGAAAAACAAATAAACTATACCGATGCAACAGGGATTCTCATGAGCAGCGTAAAAACCATTGTTGACGCGGTTTCTTATGTTCTTATCGCTTTTGTCTCGATTTCTCTGGTCGTCTCAAGTATTATGATTGGCGTTATAACATATATATCAGTTTATGAAAGGACGAAAGAAATTGGTATTCTTCGCGCAATGGGCGCCTCAAAACACAACATCTCAAGTATCTTTAATGCGGAAACGTTTATTATTGGTTTTCTTTCTGGGGTATTCGGGATAGGGATATCTTATCTAATAATCCCAGTCATAAACAGCGTTATTCATCATTTTACGGGAAATATTCCGCTTTCTGCTACCCTCGCGATAAAGTCCGCAATCATCCTTATTGTTCTTAGCATTGTCCTGACGCTCATTGGAGGCTTAATTCCGGCCCGCGCCGCTTCCAAGAAAGATCCCGTTGAAGCCCTGCGAACAGAATAAACTTGACAAAACAAAGAACTATTTCTAAATAGAACATGTTTTTGTATTTTGCAAGTGGAAAACATTTCAAAAAATTGTAGAATTTCTAAAATCTTAGCGAAAGCGTATTGACATAAGAGAATTGACCATGTAAAATAAGAAGTAGAAAATAAAAAGAGGTGTATAAATGGTAAAGTCTTCCAGACTTGTTCTCGGTTTCGGAATACTGCTCGGGCTTTCTGCGGCTATCCTTCCGCACTGCTCTTTTGCTGCAACCCGAATTACGAGTTCGACGGAAAACGTCACTGCCACCATTAATGGATACATCGCCTTCTCTGCGACCGACCACGAAGAAAACACCGGCGTTACGGTTTATGACGAACAAACAAACACCTACAGCGGGACTTTCTCCCTCATGGATTCGACCACAAATTTCGGCACTACGACTTATGAAGTCATCTGCAATTATCTTTCCGACCCGAACTCAGACCCGAACGAACGTCTTTCTGGGAACTGTTCGAATGGCTGGACCGTCTCTGCTGAATCTTCCACGGCGACAGATAACGCCGCCACTATGGTTCCGAGCGACCAAAGCATCACATACAGAATTAAATCAACCAGCCCTTCGACAAATCCTCTTAACGGGACAAAAGCAAACTGGCTTATGAAAGTTATCGGCGTCTCGAAAACCGTCGATACTTCGACCTTTACCCCGAGCTCCACGAGCTATGGTTACGACGACTTCAACATCATTCCCGCAAAGAACAACTCCGCCACGGTCGTGACGGGAAACACGTTTAGGACTATTAACTCCTCGACCACCTATATCGGTTCAGAAAGCTTTAGAGTCCAATACGGTTTCACCGCCGGAATGGACGCCGTCGCCGGCACCTATACCGGGACCGTAACTTACACCCTCCACTTAAACGCGAGCTAGTTATGCCTGGTCCTTCCACGATTGCCATTTCTCCTGGCATGCAAGATGTCAGTTTATCAAAAGGGCAGTCCTACGAGGGCGAATTTTTTGTTATAAACCCCCCAGAAAACAAAGGAGAAATAAACGTAACAATAGCAGTTTCGCCGATGAGTTTCGAAAACGACACATATGATTTATATTTTGATTATCCCATGGACTATAATCAAATAGTTAATTGGATTGAAATCGAAGAATCAGAACTAAAGATTGCGCTCGGAGAAAAACGGCCCATAAAATACAAAATCAACGTCCCCGAAGACGCACCTGACGGGAGCCAATACGCGGCTTTCCTTGTTAAACTCAAAGCAAATAGCGAAGAAAAACCTATGGGCGTCTCAGTCATAAACGATAGCCAAATCGCAATGCTTTTATATTCGACCGTTGAAGGAGAGACGAGGGAAGAAGGAAAGATTATCGAAAACGGAATTAGTTTAATCTATCTAAACTCCCCAATAAAAACCACCTCGTTCCTCGAAAACCTCGGGAATATCCACTCCCCAGCGACTTTTACTCTTTCGGTCTATACCCCGTTTTCTGATGAACCGGTTTATACAAACGAAGAAACTCCCGAGACAAGCATTATTATCCCGGGAACGACTCATTATGCTGAGCATACCTGGAGCGAAACCCCGAAACTCGGTATCTATAAAATCGTTCAAGAAATCGACTTCGCCGATCAGACAGCTTATAAAACACGTTATGCGCTTGTCTGCCCGACCTGGTTTTTAGTTCTTGTCGCACTTTTTATCGCGTCATGTGTTGTATTTCTTTTAGAGAGTCGCAGGCGAAGAAAAATATATAAAAATGTGCTTAAAAACCCTTGACTTTTAAAACCATAAGCGTATAATAAAAAATACAAAAAGGTCATATAAATATAAAAATAAAATTCCAGAAAAGGAAAATAAAAATGGTTAAAACAAAAAACATTATTGCTGCTCTTGGTGTCGTCGCGGGATTTGGCGTCGCCGCATTGCCTTTATCATCTTATGCTGCGGACCCAGAGAATCCGCAGACGAGCTCTCAGGTTGTTCGTGCGACGGTCGCACAAGTTTTCGAACTCACCGTTACTCCAAATATCACGATTAGCAAGACTGATATATCTCAAACTCTCGCCGTCGATAAAGACTCCGCAAATACTTCTCTCGAGCATGTCATCAACGTAAGCGGTAACGCGTATAGTGGCTACACTCTCACGATGGGCTCTAACAATGCTTACGATTCTCTTCGTCACGTAGTTGACGAAACCAAAACCTTTGGCGATGCGGACCGCTATGATGCTAACATCAACATTCCTGCGGGAACTTCTGTTGCAGCCGGCACTTCTTCCTGGGCTTATCGTATGAGTGAAGACGCACTTTCTCAAGCTGCGGATGGTATCCAGGGTGATTACAGCAGCGCTACTTGGACAAAAGTTAAAGCCAACACTGCTACTGCTGATACGCTCAAAGCCAACACGAACACTTCTCACACTGCATTTGATGATACGGTTTATGTCAACTTCGGTGTCGCTACCAGCGAAGATCAAGCTGCAGGTGTTTATGAAGGTGAAGTCATCTACACCGCTACCGCGACCTTCTAATCTGTCCTAAATCTAGAAAAAACAACCGCAAAAACGCGGTTGTTTTTTATTCTCCGCTCATATATAATATATGAGAAGAAAGTTTAGGAGGTATGTTTTGAAACAATTAAAAAAGCTAAAGTTGCTCTCATTTATATTTTGTTTTTTCTCTTTTAATATATTTTTTGGAGCCAATGCCTTTGCTGAAGAAGTTAATACGGGCGGGGTTAAAGTCCAAATCTCCCCGAACATTCAAAAAATGGAACTCGATCCGGGTGCCGTTTATAAAAACAACTTCACCATCACAAACAACGGCTCCACCCCCTTTTCCTATAAATTAGTTGTTTCTCCATATTCCGTCGAGGATACTACTTATGCTCCGATTTATAGCGTAGAGAATGCCTATACCCAAATCACAAATTGGATATCGTTCGACGATAAAGAATTTGAGGGCGTTGTCGAACCGGCCATTTCTAAAGTCATCAACTACACCGTCACTGTCCCCGATGACGTCCCGAGCGGAGGCCAATACGCCGTTATTTTCGTCCAAAGCAAAGAAGCCAGCGAAACTGGAGAGTCCATCCAAACAATCGCCAGCCCCGGGCTCGTCCTCGTCGCTAGGGTGAACGGAGACACTCGCGAAACCGGCGAAATAAAAGACCTAAACATTCCGACTTTTCTTCTTAACCCACCGGTCAGCGCGAGCGCGACATTCGTCAACGACGGTAACGTCGATGTCGAGGCGAAGATGACTTTAAAAATCGAAAACTATTTTTCCGGCGAAGTGATTTATGATGGGACGAAAGAACCTTTAGAAAAGACTCTCTTCCCGGGCACGACCAGGGACTTAAGTATTTCTTGGTCAAACGTCCCGAGGTTAGGAATTCTTAAAGTTACTTTATCTGCCGAATATCCTGGAGATGCGGCCGTTAAAACAAGAACCGTCTTCATCTGCCCGATTTGGTTTATTGCGCTCATCGTCTTATTTATTATTGTAATCATTATTCGTGCTACGGCAGGTCGACGCGAAAACAGGCGAACCCGTGCAAATTCTCGCGAAAACGATATACATAGTTCAGGAAAATTCAACTTATAAGGAGCGGCCATGAAAAACAAAACCATTATAAAACTATTCGTTATTGTCTCGGCTCTTTTCGCGAATCTTTTTATCGCGAAAGCGACCTTTGCTGTCGATGCCGTTATGAAAATCACTCCAGTTGCGACTAGCGTCTATATCGACGCCGGAAAAACTCAAAACTACCAATTCACTATCGAAAACCTCGGCGAAGAAGAATTTGAATTTAAGCTCTATACCGGCCCATACAGCGTCACAAATGAAGACTATGATGCAGATATTTCTTCAGAAACCTCATATAACCAAATCACTCGTTGGATTACATTCCAAGACGACTCTGGTTCATTCGTCAAAGAGCCAAAATTCAAACTTGCCGCCGGAGAAAAACGCACTATCGTTTATCGCGTCTCAGTTCCTGATGATATCCCCGAGGGAGGCCAGTATTGTGTTATCTACGCAGAAAGTGTTGGCTCCGATAAAGAAAAGGGAACAAACACCAGCGTCGGTATCGGCTCCCAATCAAGGGTAAGTTTGATTATTCTCGGCCATGGCGACGGAAACACGAACAACGCCGCAGAAATAACCGATTTTTCGCTGACTGGTTTCTTCTCTACGAGCGACATTGAAGGTGTCGCGAAAGTAAAGAATAGCGGGAACACGGATTTCGCGGCAGTTTACTCCTTCTCGGTCGATTCGATTTTCGGCTCAAATTTATACGAAGATAGCGACAACTTTATCGTCCTTCCAGAAACCGAGAGAAAATACAAAGTTGGTTGGAGTGAAACGCCACTTTTTGGCATTTTTAAAGTAAAATTTTCCGTAAAGGCCATGGATGCAAGCGAAACAAAAAGCCGAGTTATTTTAATAATGCCAGCATTCATGATAATTATTCTGCTTTTGCTATTGACAAGCATAATCGTTTGGTCTATAATGCTCCTAAGGAAGCGTAAAGAACGCTCCTCGAGGCTCGTTGTGTAGAGGGCTTCGGAGACGTTTCTACGAGTCCAAATAAAAACTAAAAACAAAAGCGAGTGCAGAGTTATGACAAAACAAAGAAAAAATTTTGTCGGTATTCTATGTTTAGTAGTCGTCGTTTTGATGACAGTATTCGCATTCTTCCTGCCAGGAGAAGCGCATGCTGACGACGGAAGCACAGATACCTACAACCAAATCATACGAGTTACGGTTTACGACCAATATCCAGCCGTAAAAATAACAAACCCCGAAAACGATTCGACAACCGTTGCTCCGACCGTCGAAGTTAAATTTGATTACGAAAACACCGAATACATAGATTTTGAGCTTTCTTATGTCGACGAAGACGGAAACACTCAAGTCGTCTCATTGCCAAGATTCAACCCGTCCGACCTAGACCCATCTTTCCATTATGCTTCTGGCTCTGACTCAGTAACAATAGATTTAACGGGTTATACCCTCGGATACGAAGATTATATCCTTACCGCAAAAGCCAGTAGCGCGGTCGGATATGCTGAGGATAGTGTTGAATTCAGCTATCTCCCCGCAAAGCTAACTCAAATCGGAAACAACTTAACGAACAACGATCCGGACACGGTCGTCGAATACGGCGAAGGCGTCGCAAAACTCGAAATCGAAATCCTCGACGAAAACGGGAATCCGGTTTTTGATGAACCTATTATAATCGAAGTTGACGAGCCTTATGAAGCTGGCGAAGTCGAACTCGAGTTGCCTTTCGGCAGTTATGGTCTTGAATCCGGGAAATACTACGCTCGAATCACTTCTTATGCCTACGTAGACGACGGCGAGGGTGGTTTGGTGCTCGAAAAAATCGCTGCTCCTGATAGACTTTTCCCGATTAGTTATACAAAGCCTGCCTCTCCTGCGGTTCCTGACACCGGTCGCTTTTTAAGCAACCTTAATATCGCCAAGTCTGACTATATCATCACCGGAGTAATCGTTTTCGCAAGCGTTGTGTTGGTCGCGTTTACTCTTCTCAGCCGAAAGAAAAAGGATTATCGCAAAAACTATCGAAAACGCCACTAGAAAATATCTTTTGTCATAACGAAACGGGCACCTATAAAACTGCGAGGGTGCCCGTTTTTAAAATCTAAAAAACAGTGGTATAATATGGTTATGAATATTTTGGAATATGCAAAGGGGGTGGAAAAATTAGTGAATCCGATGGAAGTCGGAAAGGTGTCGTACTTACAGACGAAACTACGGCGATTGCCGGTGTGGCTACAGCGGAAAATCGTGACGAGTGCCACGAAAAAGGCGGCAAAGATGCCGTTTGTAGTGGAGCCTTATTGTTCGTTTATGTTTTATGAAATTATTGAGCCGGAGAAGATGCAGCAGTTTTTGCCGGAGGGATTTCGGCCAGCGAAGGCGTCGATATTTGAGGGCGATACGCCGAAGTATTATGGTATCGTAACGATGTTTCGGGTACACTCAAGCGTGTTTTGGGGTGCGAGGACGGAGTTTTATTTGATTGCGGAGAACGCGGAGACGGGGCTACTTTCCTGGATTATTTGTGATTATATTAGCGACACGATTTCGTATGATGAGAAACACGGTCTAAAATCACCGGACGCGTCGAGGGCAGTGATGACGACGACGTGCGAGGGAGATTTTGTATGTGACATGCAAAATGAC
This sequence comes from Candidatus Saccharimonadota bacterium, assembly GCA_017406405.1. GTDB lineage: Bacteria > Patescibacteriota > Saccharimonadia > Saccharimonadales > Saccharimonadaceae > Nanosyncoccus. The sequence goes on along the minus strand of JAFQYO010000008.1, from coordinate 2,147 downwards.
GATAGAAAAAAATATGTGCGGTGCGAAATGAACCTTACGGGTGCGAAAATGCGGGCGCTAGATCAGAGGCTGTGGATTGAGGGAAACACATCGATCGCATATGGGCGACTAGCAGGAGAAGCGGACGGAGACTTGTTTTCTCTGACGTTTTTTCCAGAGGAGATGAAACAAGCGTTAGAAGTGCTAGTAGCAAAAGTGCGAAAGGCAGAAGTCTTGTGTGGGACAGGAAAGCTCGGCGGAGTGTTGGAGCGGGCAGTGAGTTTTTCGTATGCGCAACATATGTTGTCGGATGCGCCGGGACAGAGAACGTATTATGGGTCAGAAAAGGCTTTACGCGAAGCGGCGGAAAAAGTGCGGTTTAATAAAATAAAGACGCTAGGGAATTAACCACTAAAAAACAAGGTTATACCTAAGAAAGACTACCCGGTACTGATGTCCTGCGAGTCCTGAGATATACAGGCAAAGAGATTCGAACTTAATCCTAAACCAAATTTTATAGTCTGAAAGATGGTCAGTATAAATATATTCATCAAGCCTATCCATTCTCTATAGCAATTATATCTACTACGATTATTTTCGTTTTTCTTTCTTCATCAAAACACCTGTCGCTACAACGACTCCAACAATCACAGTAATAACCAGGAAATCGTTTGTTATTTCTGCACTGCTACCTTCGCTGGTAAATGCACCGGTGTTGGGGACTACGATATTTTCGTCGTCATCGGTTTTTGGCTCTACTATTTTGAAGCTCGCCCTAGCAGTTCCCGATTCTGGTTCCGAAAACCATGCCTCAAAAGAGTGCTCGCCTAAGACAAGTGCGTTCAAGATATTAGCTGGAAGAATAATAGTCTGGTTGTCTGGATCTACTTCGCAATCTGTACGCATATCTTGATACTCACCATCAATCATGAGAACGCCTGTACCACAGAATTCTGTTACATCGTTATCGATTTTGAAGACTAATGGTTCTTCACTACCGATGATATGCTCGCCACCGTCACCTTCTAGTACTGGATAAACTCGGAGGAAGGTTGCGTAAAAGGTTAAAGACTCTGTACCGGGTGTTACTCTGAAAACATTGTCTTGTATCTGATCAGTAACTTCTTGATCATTTAACTCTAAATATACCAGCTCATTGCCAGGGTCTGGTACGATTCCTACTTCTACATCAGTACCGCCGACCACAATGTTTGGCACATCGAGTTTTCCGTTGCCTGTGATGTATTTATAAACGGAAAGGTTGTGGCCGGCTCTCACGTAGGCGTCCATGGTGATATCTCGGATTTGTTTGCCAGTTTCGGTGCCGTCATCGATAACGGCGAGGTCGAGGGTGACTGGCATGTGTCGTTTCAATACGTTGATACCGTCTTTCACTTCGAAGGTAACATAGATGAGGGGGTCGCCGGTTTGAACATGGATGCCTTCGTCGCCGACGGCATCATCGATGCAGCCTGGGATGTTCCAATCAAATTCACCGGTTGACATGGAATAGCAGAGGTGGCTGATGCCGGATGAATAGTCCATCCAGCTCATATAGTGATCCAATTCTTCATCTTCGTCACTAATGGGCGTGAAGTATCCGTGCATGGAATGGATGGTCATTTCGCGTGCTGCTTTTATTGTTACTCCGACTAAGCGTTGATCTGGTTCGGTTGGGTCGATTTCGTCAAGATTGAGTGTGCCGCCTTCTGCGATGAAATAGCTTTCGGTGGCAGATGCCTTAGGAATATAAACATTTGATAATGCTAAAACTGCCACCACAAAACACATTATCATTCTTAAAAATTTATCCTTTTGCTTGACTTGGCTCATAGAACTCCTTAAATATTATTTATCCTTCGTTATTCCAATTATAGCACAAAACACTTATGTTTTATCCGCATCATACGACTAACTAATAAAACACATTACAAAAACCACGCCTTACAGCAGGTTAAGTTTTTCATTTGGTGAGAGGCGAGAAGACTACCCTATTCTGATGCCGTGCGAGTTCTGAGGTATACTTTTGCAGGCAAAGAGATTCGAACTTTTAAGAATATATGGTTTAACTGGAGCTGTAGAGGTCTAAAACAATGACAATGAAGAAAATAAAAGAAATGCAATGTCAATGGTATAATTATAGTAAGTAAACAAAGGATCTTTTATGG
>JAFQYO010000007.1 GCA_017406405.1 Candidatus Saccharimonadota bacterium | reverse complement strand
GATCAAACTCTCCATTAAAGAAATGTTTGAAAGTTTAAGTACCCAAAAGAATACTTAAAAACTCAATATAAAAAAACTGACGATGATTAATTGCACAACTAAATTGTTAACTAACTCCAAGGACTCACAAAGAATACCTTTCGTTCCCTTAGACTTCCTTAATCTTATATCAAACCCTAAATTGTGTCAAGAGTTTTTTCGAAGTTTTTCGAAATATTTTTATTTAGAGTCGTCCTCTTTTTCCTCTGGAAGCACAATCCCAATCGACGCGACCGTATCACCTTCGCTCATCTTCATAATCCTCACACCTTGCGTTGCTCTTCCAAGCGTAGGAATATCTTTTACAGAAACACGAATCGCCTGTCCCTTACTCGACATCATAATCACCTCTTTAGCTTCTGGGTCTAATGTATGGACAGCCACAATCGCGCCAGTTTTAGCAGTTACTGCCGCCACTCTAATCCCAACGCCTCCCCTCTTATGTGCCGGAAAATTCGAAGCTAAAGTTGCCTTACCATACCCATTCGCAGAAATCACTAAAATCTTCTGTCCAGGGTCCGTAATAATATCCATTCCAACAATTTCATCTTTCGGCCTCAATCTCGCCCCTCTAACACCTCTTGCGGCTCTCCCCATCGCTCGTACATCTTTCTCGTTAAACCGAATCGCTTGCCCAGCTGAAGTAGAAACCACTACATCATTACTCCCTGTTGTGCCTTGAACCCACTTCAACTCATCTCCATCATCAAGTTTAATCGCAATCAGTCCACTCGAACGAATATTCAAAAAGTCTTTAATCGCAGTCTTCTTAATCGTCCCTTTCTTCGTCGCCATAAACAGATAACCTTCCTCGAGTCCAGTTCCCTGTTTAATAATCGCCGTAATCTTCTCTTCTGGATGCATCGACAACAAATTCACGGCCGCCGTCCCCTTCGCTGACAGAGATGCTTGCGGAACCTCATACGCCTTCAATCTAAAAATTCTTCCCTGGCTTGTAAAGAACAACAAATTATCGTGCGAGTTCGCCGTCACAATTTGAGAAATCACATCTTCTTCCTTCGTCGTCATTCCTCTCTTACCTTTCCCGCCTCTATTCTGTTTATGAAAATCGTTCTGAGACACCCGTTTCATATAATTTTCCGCAGTCAAAAGTATTACACTCTCTTCATCCGGAATTAACTCTTCCTCGGCGAACTTCCCAACCTCATGATTTATAATTTTACTCTTTCTTTCGTCTCCATATTTCGCCTTCAGCGCTAAAAGTTCTTCCTTTATCAACGCTAAGATCTTCTTCTCGTCTGCCAAAATCTCCTCAAGTCTCCGAATCAGCGCATGCAACTCCTTTAACTCTTCCTCAATCTTATCTCTTTCGAGTCCCTGGAGCCTCCTCAGTTGCATTTGCAAAATTGCATTAGCCTGTACTTCAGAAAGCCCAAACCTCTCCATAAGTTGTTTATCCGCATCATCATAACTCGAGCGAATAACCTTAATTACTTCGTCGATATTATCGAGTGCAATTTTCAACCCTTCGAGAATATGTGCACGTTCCTTTGCTTTTCTAAGTTCATACTCACTCCGTCTTCGGACCACAACCTGTCTATGTTTTATAAATTCCCCTAAAATCTCCTTAAGCCCTAAAATCCTCGGTTGAATCCCGTCCACGAGAGCCAACATATTATAATGAAAAGTCGTCTGTAAAGGAGTAAGCTTAAATAATTGGTTCAAAATCTTCTTCGGGAACGCATCTTTTTTCAATTCAACTACAACCCGAACTTTCCCTCTTGCCGATTCATCTCTAGCATCAGAAATATGATCAAGTTTTTTACTCAGAACCAACTCACGAACCTTCTCGATAAACCCTTCCTTACTCATCCCATACGGAACTTCCGTAATTACTATGTTATATCGCCCGCCCTTTCTCTCCTCAATATTCGTCACTGCTCTAATCGTTACTGAGCCCTTTCCTGTCGCATACGCCTGACGCATTGCCGCCCCGCCGTACACTTCCGCCCCAGTCGGGAAATCTGGCCCTTTGACATACTCCATTAGCTCTTCAAGCGTTATCTCCGGATTGTCTATCTGTGCAACCGTCGCATCGACAAGTTCTCCAAGATTATGCGGAGGAATATTCGTCGCCATCCCAACCGCAATCCCCATCTGTCCGTTCAAGAGAATGTTCGGCAAAGCTGCCGGCAAAACTACAGGCTCCTGCTCTGTTCCATCAAAATTGTCCCTAAAATCGACTGTCTCTTTCTCAATATCTGTCAGTAGCTCTGCTCCGACCTTATCCATTCTAGCCTCTGTATACCTAGAAGCCGCCGCCTCGTCTCCGTCCATCGAGCCGAAGTTACCCTGACCTTCAATAAGCGTATAACGCATTTTCCATGGTTGCGCGAGATTAACCATTGCCATATAAATCGACGAGTCACCATGCGGGTGGTATTTACCCATAACCTCGCCGACAATCCTCGCCGACTTCACCGTTGCATGAGGAGCTTTCCACCCATTTTTATTCATCGCATATAAAATACGCCTATTCACCGGTTTCAAACCATCCCTAACATCCGGGAGCGCCCTATCTACAATCACAGACATAGAATATTTCAAGAAATACTCTTCCATCGTCGATTCGACGTTCCTGTTCTCGATTCCATCAACAATTTCTTCTGTAACCCCTCTAAGAGCCTCTCCAGGCAATTCTTGCTCAGAACCTTGACTGATAGGCTCTTTCGGATTTTTTTTGCTTAAATCGCTGTTTTTTGCGTTTTCTGGCATATTTTTTGTCTCCCTTCCTTAGAAATCCAAATCATCAAGATTTACTTTACTCGCCCCAGCTTGGATAAAGTTCTTCCGGAGGTCAACCTGGTCTCCCATCAACTTCGCAAACACTGCATCGGCTTTCTCGGCATCTTCGATATTAACCTGAACTAAAACCCTTCTCTCGGGGTCCATTGTCGTCTCCCAAAGTTGTTTTGCGTCCATCTCACCCAACCCCTTAAATCGTTGCTGCGCGGTATAACCAGCTTGCTTGAATCTCTCTTGATTCTCGTCGATTTTCGTCCCATTTTTACGTCTTTCCTCAATCTTCTCAAGCAATTTCTCCTCAAGCGCTTTTTCATCATAGAGATAATCAATCTTCCTTGTATTTCCAGTCCCTTTTATTAGCCCAAACAAAGGCGGTTTTGCTAAATAAACATGCCCCGTCTCGATTACCTCAGGCATATACCTGAAAAAGAAAGTCATCAAAAGCGTCGCAATATGCAACCCATCCACATCCGCATCTGTCATAAATACAATTTTGTCATACCTAAGCCCCTTCAAATCAAACTGCTCTCCGATTCCAACGCCCAACCCTTTTATTAAAGATACTAGTTCTTGGTTCGCAAGCATCTTATCAAGCCTAGCCCTCTCCGTATTCAAAACCTTCCCCCTAAGTGGCAAAATCGCCTGAATTTTTGGATTTCTTCCCTCTTTTGCTGAACCAGCCGCTGAATTACCCTCGACAATAAACAATTCACATTCATTCCTATCCCTAGACGAACAATCTGCTAATTTCGAAGGCAAATTTAGCCCATCAAACGCCCCCTTTCGAATGACGTTATCTCTCGCCGCTCTTGCTGCTTTCCTTGCCCTCGCGGCCAAAGTCGCCTTATTAACAATTTTCTTCGCAATTGACGGATTTTCCTCAAGATAGTACCCAAAGTACTCCGTCATCACTCTATCAACATAACCACGAACCTCAGGATTTCCAAGCTTATTCTTCGTCTGCCCCTCGAATTGCGGGTCCGGAAGCTTAACTAAAATCACAGCGGTCAAGCCTTCTTTTATATCATCCCCAGTTAAATTATCTTCTTTCTCTTTCAAAAGCCCATTTTTTCTTGCGTAATCATTTATTGTTCTATTTAACCCTGTCCTAAATCCAACTACGTGCATTCCGCCATCAGGAGTCAAAACATTATTCGCAAAAGGCTTCATTATTTCCGAAAAGGTATCATTGTACTGAACCGCAATCTCCACCTCAGAATCCGCAACCTTCTTTTCGACGTAAAAAATATCGTCCAAAAGCACTTCCTTACCATTGTTGAGTCTTTTTACGTAGCTCTTAATCCCCCCTTCAAAATAAAACGAATCTTTCGCCCCAGTCCTCTCGTCGCGCACCTCAATTAAAATACCCTTCGTCAGATATGCCTGATGTCTTGCATAATTAGAAACCCAATCATAATCAAACGTCGTCGTTTCCTTAAAAATCGTTGGATCGGGATAAAACGTAATCGAAGTTCCACTCTCTCTCGGACTACCTGCCGTTACCTCAAACGGCTTCGAAGTCTTCCCAAGCTCAAACTCAACATGATGCGTCTTTCCATCTCTATATACTTCCGCAATCATTTTTGTCGAAAGCGCGTTCACAACCGAAGAACCTACACCATGCAACCCTGAAGAAACTTTATAACCCCCATCACCAAATTTTCCGCCTGCGTGCAAAACTGTAAGTACCGTCTCGAGCGTCGATTTCCCAGTTTTTGGATGTATATCAACAGGAATACCGCGTCCGTTATCTTCGACTTTCACACCGCCGTCATTTAAAATCGTAATCGTAATTCGGTTTGCAAAGCCAGCAATCGCCTCATCTATCGAGTTATCCGCAATTTCCTTAATCAAATGATGAAGCCCATCATACCCTGTCGAACCAATGTACATCCCCGGTCTAATTCTGACTGGCTCGAGCCCCTCAAGAACCCGAATTTCCGACGAATCATACTGTTCCGTCCCATTTTTATCTGCTGGCATAGAAAATTTACCTCAATCTTATTAGTGCTTCCCCTATTATACCTGTTACCCCCTATTTTTTCAAGTCTAAATGCTTCTTCTTTTTGCTATCTCTTCGCGTTTTCTCATCCAAGCTTCAAGGAAATTTTCCTCTCTTTCTTCTTTCGAATGTGCTCGATACACTCCTGCCCCCGCCGACAGATTGCTCTGTGTTTCCATTTTTACTTCCGCCTCTGGAACTACCGCTAATTCCTCCTCTACTACTGTCGCTTTTGCCGCTCCTGTCGGATTATTCGCCGCCAATCTAATACTTATTTCCCTATCAACTTCCGCTCTCGGTCGCCCATATTTCGCCGCCGAATACATCTTTAAGCTCTGCAAAATCTCTGGATTCTCTTTCCCGAGTTTCGGCCAGGTCATCGTAAACGGTGTGCTCGGCATTCCGAACATCATTACCGTCGCAATCGCGTTATGATTAGGTGTCTTATGCAAATCTTCCGCCGTAAACGTCGGCGTAAACACCTTTTCAATCAGTTCCGCATCTGTTATCCCAAGTCGCCCTGCAACAATCGTCCCAACATTCCCAAGCACCCCTTCTCGAATCTTATCCGTTAACTGCGTCATAAACTGGTTCGCGACCACAAGATTAAGTCTAAATTTCCTCGCCTCCGACAAAATACTCTCAAAACTCTCTGTCGAAAAATTCTGAAACTCATCCACAAAGAGACAAAAATCTTCTCGCTGCTCCTCAGGCGTGTCTACTCTGCTCATCGCCGCCGCCTGGAACTTCATCACAAATATCATCCCCAAAAGCTTAGAGTTCACCTCTCCCATCTTTCCCTTACTTAGATTCACTAACAGAATCTTCTTTTGGTCCATTATCTCTCGGATATTAAACCCGCTTTTCGTCTGTCCCAAAATATTTTTCATCATAGTATTCGACAAAAACGGTCCCCATTTCGACGCAAACCAAGTTATTACCTCCCCAGCGTCGCTACTCTTTTGGCTAGCTGGAAACTCCTTCGTCCAATAGTCATATACGCTCTTATCTGTCACAAATTGCAATTTATGCTTCACAAACTCCGGATCAATAAAACACCTCGGGATGTCAATAAATGTCGCCCCTTCCGGATCACTCATTAAAAGTAGCGCCGCATTTCTAAACATATGTTGCCCTCTTGGCCCGAAAAATCCCTGATTCGTCGGGTCATACAACGATTGCAACATATTAACCCCCTCTTGAACAATAAAATCTTTCTGGTCTTCAGTTTGGAATTCAAACATATTCATTCCGATTGGATTCTCCATATCTCCAGGGTCGAAATAAATTACATCGTCAATCCTCTCCTTCGGCACCATCGACAACAATTCCTCAACGACGTCACCATGAGGATCTATAAACGCAAACCCCCTTCCCTCAAGCATATCTTGATAGGCTATATTTCTCATAAAAACCGATTTACCCATACCAGTCGAACCAATTACATAGGTATGCCTTCTTCTATCCTCAACTGATAGTCTAATTTCCTTCTTCTCCCCCCTAAATTCGTTTATCCCTATCAAAACCCCATTTTCGACTAATCTAGCCGGCCCATCTACTTGTTTAGTTAATTGCCTCATCACTTGGCTCGTCGGAATCGCTCCTTGTTCTGGCAGATGAAATATCGTCGCCAGCTCAACAGTGTTCAAAATATTTGTACAATCGCTTAAGGGAAAAATCCTTAAAATATAATCTCGAGCAAGCTTCTTATTATCCTTTGCCCTCTCATACATAAACCCATTATATAAAGGCGAATCAAACTGCGAAAACGCCGTTACCACACCCCCAACCATTGCCTCAGCTCTTGCACCCCCCGCCTCACTGCTCCCAACAATTCTTACCAATGTTTCAAAAGCAGCATATTTTGTTTTGTCTTCTACAGCTTGCATCTCATCTTGTTGTACATTCGTCACCACCTTTACTTCTTCATGTTTCGTATCTTCCTTCGCACTTAGCGGCTTCCACAACAAAGCAAAAAATTGTTCAGCGCCGACAAAAAAATTATTCGAAAACCCAGACGATATACTTTTAGTGTTCCCTTCTTTTATATTTTTTACCCACTCTTCCGACTTTTTTGTCCACTCTGGGCCTTTCGGTCTAAGCATTATCTGCACTCCGATGCCCTCACCTTCTTTCGTCGTTGATAATGCATTCAAAATTGCTAAACTTGCATCTCTCTTTATCTCTTCATACGTCGCAATCGGGTAGACATATTCTTTCTTTAATCTTAACTCGCCCCCAGCCACCCCAAAAATCTTCGCTGTTTTAGAAAAAATATTTTCCCTCTCTGTTTCTTCAATTCGCGCCGTCGGATAAGAAGAGATAATCGCCTGTTTTACAGTTTCCGTCAGAACCGCCGGCACAACCGCAAAATATTTGACTAATCCATCTTTCGCCACTATCTCAAACGATATATGCTTTTGTCCATAAATCTTTGCATTTCTACCCTTAGTCAATGTCGAAGCAATAATCGAATACATAATCTGTGCTTGAGAAATAGCTTCGTTTGCAACGTCTCTCTCATCTCTCCCCCCCTTCTGAATATCATCAGTACTCGGCGGCAAATGAATCGCCATTGCTATCATTTTTAACCCCCGTTCTGCATCTTTTATCTTCCTAAGCTTTTTAATTTTTGCAGCTCTCAAAAAAATGATTAAAACTAATAGCGCTACAACCCCAATCCCAATATAAAGATACATATTATTCATCTTCACCTCTCTCTAATCCATCTCTCGTTCTTCCAAAAGCTGTCAAGATAAGAGTATCGCTCATATCCTGTATTTTTACATTCAACATATAGGGGTCATCTTCGTACTTTTTCTCAGCCTTCAATACCTCCTTCAAACCTTCTTCTCCCATTTCTTTCTTCAGAGAAGTCTTATCTCTGCCCAAAGCATCTTCGAACGAATTTCTCAATTCTCTTTCTTCCAACTCAGTTATAGAAGCCTGATTATCCATAAGCATATTCTACCATATTCACGCGCGTTTGTGCACTAAAAAACAACCTAAAAATACAAAAATTCCAACAAGCCCAACTGTCAAAAAATTCACCTCAAGCGAAGGACGTGCTACGAGTAACATAATTGGTCCAAACGCAGCCACCGTAGCATACATATACGTCTTATTTTCCGACGATTTATTGATTTTCCCGTTCTTTTCGCTTAGTATTTTCTGAAAAATTTTTATTACTAAAACCATTAGACTAAATAAGATAATAAAAATCATTGTAAAAAATACTAAAACACCTAAAACGCCCACTTTCGGAGGAGTCGTATAGTTCACCATAAAAAGAATCCCAAAAACCGACCCAAGGCTCAGAATCGGTAAAATCTTATTACGCATACGTTTATTATATCACATAATAACAGCTATAATATTGTTTAATTCCCCACAAGAGTTTCATATAGGACGAAAGCGGATGGATTATCCGGCAATTATAACATTACTTTAGGCCGCAATCCTATTCCGCTTTTCGCCATTGACCGCTTCACGAAATGTGAAGCATGTCCCTGTCTTCCCTTTTTCGTTCTATTTTTTCTTAAGGTGCTAACGAAAAAGTTCAAACGCGCTTCATTCTTACTGACGAAGCTCTAGGTAATTCCTATTTGTAACTTATGGCTAGAAATTACCTTTTCGCGCCGTCAGTTTCAAATTTATTTGTCTTTCATTTTTAATGTCCGCTTTATTTTTAGTTTTTATTTTGTCTTTCGACATTCTCATCATAGCATAAAACCATTTTCAATACAATAGTTTTGTTCAATTTTTTTAATATATTTTTTACAACAATAGCCATATCCATCTCTGTTATTCTGTCCAAAAAGCATGTTGTATTTTTTACACCCTATTTACTCCCTCCCTGTTATTTTGTTGTGGAAAACTCCACAAAAAATGTAAAAAATTTATGCAAAAAAGTGTTGACATGAGCGTTTTGGTGCGATATTATTATATTAGCTTTTGAATAAATAAATTATTCAAAGCCAAAAACAAACATTTTAGCCAAAAATAACTCCACACTCTACACAAAAGACCGGTTTTCCTCGCAGTTACCGGTCTTTTACTTTGTTTATCACCTCTATAAAAAAGACAAAAGCCTATAAAAACACTTCCTTCTAGAAGTGTTCAATTTTTTTACTCAATCTCTTGGTGGAGCTGCCGGATACTGCCTCCGGGTCCGAACTACCACTTGGATATCATTCTACGTAAATAGTTCCCTGTTTTATCTCGGCATCCGCTAGAAGCTGCAAGAAACGAAACTTCTAACCGCCATGACTTCTTTTCGTATTGCCTCTCGTCACGAAAGCAATCTTATCCTCGTTGTATAATAATCTATTCCCTACGAAGCCTCAAGAATAAACCAGCCTAAAAATCTAATAACTAGGCATAAGCAGGCATGTAAGCAACACGCCTTGCGGTAGTGTTTTCAGCACTTATTTAACACTTACGGTGTTCATTCGTTACGCCTGATATCTGTTAATAATCCGTCTAAGCTTTGTCAGCCCCAACTAACCCCATTATACCATATCCGTCTTCTCTAGTCCACACTTTTAACAATCTTGTGTTTTCTGAAAGTTTAGTCTATGCTTAAAATATGATTGCAAAAACCCTCTCCGCTATTCCTATCGGTTATGAAGGCAACATCGTCGAAGTCGAAGGAGATATGAACAAAGGTCTTCCAGCCTTCAATATCGTCGGAATGGCCAATAAAACCATCTCTGAAGCCCGTGAACGAGTCAAAAGTGCAATAGTTAATTCCGACTTCTCCTTCCCTGATAAAAAAGTTACAATCAATCTCGCTCCCGCTGACCTTGCTAAAGATGGTTCCTATCTTGATCTCCCTATCGCTTTAACTGTTCTCTCCATCTCTCATCAGCTCTTAAATCAAGATTTACAAAATCGCCTCTTCGTCGGCGAACTATCTCTTACTGGAGAGATAAAGCCCGTTCACGGTATTATCAACATCGTCGAAGCAGCCAGATCAATCGGAGTCAAAGAAGTATTTATCCCCTACAAGAATCTTCCTCAAGCCTCTCTTCTCTCTGGAATAAAACTTATCGGCGTCAAAACTCTTCAAGAACTTTTTCTTATTCTAAAAGGAGAAAAAACTCCTTCCCCTGTTCCGGAAGATGTTGTAAAAAATAAAAAAACAGATGATAATAAACTTATTTTAGATTATATCCATGGCCAATCAACCGCAAAGCGAGCTCTTTCAATCGCCATCGCCGGTCACCATAATATCCTCATCTCGGGCCCTCCCGGAGCTGGTAAAACCCTCCTCGCGAAAGCCGCCGCAAATCTCCTTCCTCCTCTATCAGAAGAAGAAAAAATTAGCATCTCAAAAATATATTCAATCGCTCAGATTACTGATGATATCGTTTCCGAACGTCCTTTTCGTTCCCCTCATCATACAGCCTCGGCCATTTCCGTTATCGGCGGAGGAGCCAAAGCTCAACCCGGAGAAATCTCTTTAGCTCATCTAGGAGTCCTCTTTCTCGATGAACTCCCTGAGTTTCCCCGTTCCGTCCTCGAGAGCCTTCGCCAACCTCTTGAAGACAAAGTCATCTCCATCTCCCGTGCAAATACAAAAACCCGTTTTCCTGCCGATTTCATGATGATTGCGACCATGAACCCTTGCCCGTGCGGTTATCTTGGCGATCCGACCCACGAATGCACCTGTACCACGAACCAAATCCAAGCCTACTCAAAAAAGATTTCTGGGCCTCTCCTCGACCGTATCGACATGTTTATCGACGTCTCTCGAGTCGAGAACGCCGATCTCTTTTCCGACTCCACTGTCAGCCCAGAAAAGCCTACCGAACACAGTGTTGTAAAAAATAAAATAACAGAGGCCATCGCTCGTCAGCATCAACGCTATAAAAGAAACGACTTCTATAACTCTTCCCTTTCTTCTCACCAAGTCACTACAAAAATAAAACTTTCAAAAACCGCAAAAGATTTCTTCCTTAACGCTACTGAAAAACTTAATCTTTCCGCTCGCTCTCATTTTAAAATCCTCAAAGTTGCTCAAACCATCGCCGACCTTGATGGCTATGATTCAGTCGATATCCCACAACTATCCGAAGCCCTCAGCTACCGCAAAAGACAATAGCTTCTTCCTCTCTTGATTTATAGAGAACTATTTGATATAATTACCCACAAGGTTAACTAAAAGAAAGGGCTACTCACATTAGTAAAAATTCACGCACCAAATTAAACGGAGAAATCCGTTATCCAGAAGTTCGCGTAATCGGAGCTAACGGAGAACAACTCGGCATTATGTCGAGCAAAGAAGCCTTTAACCTCGCTAAAGACCAAGGAGTAGACCTCGTAGAAATTGCCGCGAGCGCAAATCCTCCGGTCGTAAAAATCATCGATTGGGGAAAATACCAATACCAAAAGATGAAAGAAGAAGCCAAAAATCGCAAAAAAGCTCGCGAAAAACAATCCGAGCTTAAACAAATGAAGATTGGCCTCAAAATTAGCGACAATGACCTTAACATCAAAGTCCGAAAAATCAAAGGTTTTCTCGAAGATGGCGACCGCGTGAAAGTTATGATTGTCTTTCGTGGCCGCGAAATGGCGCATAAAGAAATCGGTCAAAATCTCTTGAACAAAGTCATCGAACTCCTCGGTGAAGGGGTCATAGTAGAAGGAAAGCCTCAGTTTAACGGACGCAATCTATCAGTTGGAATTCGGAAAAAGTAATTTCCTACTTTCACGGTTCCCTGTTCGTTCTTTAAATAATAACTTAACCTAAAGGAAAATTATGCCAAAACTAAAAACGCATAAAGGTACCGTAAAACGTATCAAAATTAGTGGTTCCGGAAAAATCATACGCGAACGCGCCTTCGGAAACCACATTCTTGCGAAAAAATCCAAATCTCGCAAACGCAACATAAAAACTGCCGCTTCTATCGACGGTAAGATTAAGAAAAATGTAAAGACCGCTTTAGGAGTTTAGTATATGAGAGTCAAACGTGGCGTTACTGCCCATACCAAACACAAGAAAATCCTCAATTCTGCAAAGGGGATGCAGCATTATCGCACTCGTAGCTACCGCTTAGCTAAACAAGGGGTCATCAAATCCCTCCGTTATGCTTATCGCGATCGTCGCAACAAAAAACGCGATTTCCGTTCCCTATGGATTACTCGCATCAACAACGCTTCTCGCGAGCTTGGAATTTCCTATTCTCAACTTATTAACGGCATGAAGAACAAAGGCATCGAACTAGATCGTAAAGTTCTTGCTGATTTAGCCGTCAATAACCCAAAAGCCTTCGAAGCTATCGTTAATACCGTCAAAAAGGAGAAATAATATGGCAATTTGCGAAATTACCGGAAAAGGTAAAATGTACGGCCACAATGTTTCCTTTTCCCAAAGAAAAACTCGTAAAGTTTTCAAACCAAACGTCCATAAAAAGACGCTCATTATCAACGGTCAAAAAATCCGTTGCAACGTTTCTACTTCCGCGTTGAGGACTTTAAAGAAAAAAGGTCTCATCAAATAACAGAAACTAAAAAGAATCTCTGAAAGGAGATTCTTTTTTTGAGCCATCATTAAGCCGGATTCTGTAATACCCTTATAGAGTATCGACAATCATCTATCTAGACATTAAATTACTTTAATGTTCACGCGGTAAACGTACATCTTCGGACCAAAGTTTTGTAGTACTCCTTGCAGCGAGTAGGGTTTGCCTCCGCCTAGTGTCACCACTAAACGCTGTGAGCTCTTACCTCACTCTTTTCACCTTTGCCATTCTCCGGAGGAAAACCCAAAAAATGGTAGTTTTGTTTCTGTGGTACTTTCCCTACCCTTACGGGCGGTCGTTGTTAACGACTACTCTGTCCTACGCTGTCCGGACTTTCCTCTCGAAAATCGAGCGATTGTCTTTCAAGCTCTAGCTTATTTTATCATATCCTTATCAAAATGTCTATCAATTGCTAGATTAGCTTCTCTATCAGCCTCCACATTCTGCTCTCTCTTCACATGCGTAAACGAAACTGCTTCAAAATTCCTGGAAACCAGCTTTCTAATTTCTTTATAAACCGGCACCAAATCATTATTTTTAATCTTATAAATCCCGTTCATCTGATTTATCATCATTAAATTATCCCCTACAAACTTCACGGATTTCAATTTTAGCTCAATAGCCTTCTCGACTCCCTTCTTCAATGCATAATACTCCGCCAATCGACTCGTCGCAAACCCAACAAACTCTCCCCCTCGCTCAATAGTTCTTCCCTCCTCATCAACAATATAATATCCAATCCCTGCCGGCCCAGGATTTCCTCTACTACTCCCATCTACATATATCGTGGCACCATTCACTGTTTCTCTATAATTTGCATTCTCAAGCTCAAGATTGTTCCCTTGTAGCGATACCTCCATCCCAAGTACCGTCCTCGAAGCATCGTCAAGCGAAATCTTCCCAAACTCTTCCTTTTTTACCCATTTATACGCCGAAAATCCCTCCCCAAGATGTATTTTCGCTTCGCTATTTACTTTAACCTCATAAACAATACACAGATTCGCCATCTGGCTCGAATTCAAAAACGCTAGAAACGTCACCGCGTCTTTCAAAACAACCTCTGTCACCTGCAACCCTAAACTCTCAAAAACCGCCCTCGCCATTGCCTCCTCGGGCTGCTCCCCAAATTTTATTTTCCCAATCGGCAACTCCCAAAAAACTAGACCAACTTCTCGTCTAGTTTTTTTCTTCAACAAAAGGACATCTTCGCCCTTTCGTATTATTCCAGCAACGCGTATTCTCTGTTTCATGCCCACCATTTTTTCTGTTATATCAAGTATACCCTCAGCGGCCCTGTTTTTCCCTGCTTACTTGCAAGGTGGGTAAAATCTTATGCGCGATTTCCACGGAAATCTGCCACGAAATCCCTAGAACATGAATATACAGGAAAAATCATGCTACCACTAAGGGTACACTCTCATTATATCAACTTACGCTCCAACAATCCAGTAAAATCCTCTCAAAATCCCAGAAACAGCATTCGTCATCCCAATAGAAAAGAAACTTCCTCCTAAAAGTATCAACACATACACAATCAAAATTCCAAATCTTTCCATCTCGCTCATAAAACTTCTTACTCCATCAGGCATCAACACATAAAGAACCCTCGATCCGTCCAGAGGCGGTATCGGAATCAAGTTGAAAATCATAAAGCCAAGATTAACCATAACAAGCTCAACAAAAACAAATCCAATCACCCCCTCATCATATATATACCCAGTATAATATCCTACTAAAAACGATAAAAACGCAATCAAAAGATTAGTCATCGGCCCCGCTAAAGCCACGAGCGCCATTCCCCACTCTTTTCCCTTCAGCCTCGAAGAATTAACTGGCACAGGTTTCGCTCCACCAAACACTACCCCTCCCATAAAAAACAACGCCAAAGGCAACAAAAACGACAAAAACGGGTCAAGGTGTTTTATAGGATTCAAGGTCAACCGTCCATCCTCCTTTGCGGTTGTATCGCCTAATAAGTATGCAACCCAACCGTGCGCAAGCTCATGCAAAACCATCGAAAAAAGAATGATTAAAATCACGATCAGTCCACCCAAAAAATTTGTCATTCCCTCTCCTCTCTAATCAAATTATTTCAACATCACAATTTCTTTTGCAACTGGCAAAGAATCGAGGCTCTTAACCTTATATTTAGATTCTGTCTTCGCAGAAAGCTTCAACTCCGTTATCATAGCATCGACATTTCCCATCGGAATAATCACCTTCGGGTCAATTTCCCTGATTGCTCTCACAGAAGATGTGCAAAGTATATCAGAAACCCCCAAATCATCTAAACCTTCTTCAATTTCTCCAATAACCCCTACGTGCACTCCACCGACTTCCGCATCATAAATTGTCCTATTTCCAGAAACAGCAATCCCCCTAATCGTTACATCCCCAATTTCGAACTCTCCCGGGCCAGAAATCGACCCAACAGAAATTTTTCCAGAAATAGAATAATCACTCATATTAAACGTCACCGAAGTCTTCTTCGTATTTATCGTAATCAGCTCAGAGCTTCTGCTTTCAATATCGAACATTTATTTTAACTACTCCTTAATTATTTTATCAGGATCGAACAATTCACTTATATTCATATCTAAAATCTCTAGCACAAACCTATCGCGCACGCTCTTACGATACAAAAAATCTTCTACCGAAAAAATGACATAGTTAAGTGGTTTTCCGACCTTCTTCTCAATCATTTCCGCCCAATGCGTTAACTTCTTAGTCTTGTCATCGCCCACGATCAAAAGATCAATTCCCTCCTGCCCCGGCAAACGATTCGTTAGAGCCATTGCAGAAAGATATTTCTTGACCGGTCTAACATACTCTTCCCAACCACTTTCCTTCACGTCTTTGTCTTTACTTAAATCAACCTTCTTAGAAAAAATCTCAACTAGCGCATGAGCATAAGGATGCTTCATATTCGCCGAATAATACACCTTATTGTCATAAGTTTCATTCTTTATAACCCCAATACTCTCGAGATTCAATAATTCTCGTCTTACAGAGTTAATCTGCTCTTCTATTACCCTTGTAATCTCACGCACATAAAAAGATTTATCAGAACTTTCGAAAAAAAGATTCAATAGCTTCGCCCGGGTCTTCGAACCGAACAATTTTTCTATTGGTGTACTATTTTCCTTGCTCATCCTGAATACATTTTATCACAGCCGGTTTAATTTTTTCAAGCGGAAGCCATAAAATTTTTTCATTTCTTTTAAACCATGTTAGTTGTCTTCTTGCTAAATGCCAATCGTCGATTGCAGCTAGTTCGACCGATTCTTCACGACTCTTTCTGCCTTGCATATATTCCCAAGCAAACTGATAGACATCGCTTTTCATCGCCTGATTTTCCCATCCATATTTCCGAACAAGCCTCTCCGTCTCATCATATAGTTCCTGATTAAACATTTTATCCGCTCGTTTTCTTAATCTTTCTCTGAGTTCATCTCTCTCCCAAAAAATACCAAAAACCTTATATTTTGAACACATTTTTTCACGATCAGGATACTCAGTGGAATCACCATGAACAATTTTATTTCCTTCTTTGTTCAATTTATTTGTACTACTATTAAATTTATAGTCAAAAATAAGCGCATCAACATATAGCCCCGTCCCGCCCACAACAATAGGAATATTTCCTCGTTCTTCTATCTCTAAAATCTTTTCCTCCGCATATTTCTTCCAATCAGAAACCGTAAACCTTTCATCAGCTTCCACCAAATCAAACCCAAAATGAGTTACTCCCTCTCTTTCGGCTATCGTTGGCTTCGCTGTCCCAACATCAAACCCCCTATAAATAGTTCTCGAATCAGCAGAAATAATCTCGGCTCTCTTACCGAACTTCTGTTCAATTGCTTTTGCAACTTCTATCCCTACCCCAGTTTTTCCAGACCCAGTCGGTCCGACAATAACCGGAATTATCCGCATTACTGAATTCCCTTAATATAGTCCTCAAGTTTATCTAGTTTAACTATTTCCTCTTTATCTCTCAATCTAACAGAAACTTCTCTGTTCTTCATATCCTTCTCACCAACAACCAAAATCAACGGAATTTTCATGGCCGTAGCTTTTTTAATCTTCTTCCCTAGCGATTCATCAGAATCATCAATTTCAAACCTCAATTCATTATGTGGAATTGGTTCACTTAAAACAATCCCACTGAGTAATTCTTTTATTTCTTGAACATATTTCTCAACCTTATTGTTCACTGTCAAAATCCTAACTTGCTCCGGCGCGCACCAAAGCGGAAACCACCCCGCAGTATGCTCGATAAATACCGACATAAATCTTTCGATTGAACCAATCAAGGCACAATGAATCATAATCGGAGTCTTCTTCGTTCCATCTTCTGCGACATATTCAAGTCCAAATCTCGCCGGCATAGCATAGTCAAGCTGAACCGTTGCCAACTGCCACTCTCTCCCCAACGCATCGACCGCCATGAAATCCATCTTCGGACCATACATAGCCGCTTCGCCCTTCCCAACAAAATAATCCATCTTAAACTTCTCAGCCATCTTTTGGATAGCCTTCTCGGCTTTCTTCCACATCTCCGGCGTTCCGATATACCCATCTCCATCATCTCTAAAGGAAAGTCGAAGACGAAGTTTCATGTCGACTTTTTTATACAAATCCTTTGCGGCTTCAATCAGTTCCCCGAATATATCTCCAATCTGTTCCTCTGTACAAAAAACATGCGAATCGTCTTGCGTAATAGCTCTCACCCTCGAAAGCCCGCCCAATTCCCCTTTCCTTTCGTCGCGATAAACCATCGTCGTCTCAAGATATTTAACCGGCAACTCTTTATAGCTTCTCGGCACGCTCGCAAAAATCTGTGAATGATGTGGACAGCTTACCGGTTTTAACGCAAGGTGGTCTCCGCTCTCCTGAGATGTAAATTGTAACATTTCCGGAAACTTTTCATAATGACCAGATGTTTTATAAAGATCAATATTCGCAATATGCGGAATACAAACTTTCTTATATCCACACCTTAAACGATACCCTTGCGTAAATTCATTCAACTTATCTCTTAAAATTGTCCCTCTGGGAGTAAAAAGGGGCAACCCTGAGCCCACAAGTGGCGAGTTGCAGAACAAATCTAACTCCTTCCCAAGCTTCCTATGGTCTCTAGCTCTCGCCTCCTCTTGTTGCTTCAAATATGCCTCTAACTCTTTCTGAGTTTCAAACGCCACACCATAAACTCTCGTGAGCATCTCTCGCTTCTCGTCTCCCCTCCAATATGCTCCCGCAACTTTCGTCAACTTAAACGCACCGATTTCCGAAGTCGACTTCACATGAGGTCCTTTACAAAGGTCAGTGAACAAATTCCCAAGCCGATAAAAAGAAATTTCTTCCCCTTCGGGTAAATCTTTTATAAGCTCTGTCTTATACTTTTGTTCATTTTCAGAGGCCCACTCAAACGCCTGTTCACGAGATTTAACTTCTCGCTCCATCTTCAAATTACGCTTAATTATTCCCCTCATCTTCTTTTCTATTCTTCCTAAATCCTTCTCTGTAATCTTCACATCGCCAAAATCAATATCATAATAAAACCCATCTTCAATAGCAGGCCCAACCCCAAATGTAGCTGTCGGATAAAGCTCCTGAACCGCCGCAGCAAGAACATGACTGAGCGTATGTCGCATTTTTTCTAAGTTTTCTGTTTTGTCCATAGCTTTATCCTTTCTTTACCTCCCCATTTTACCACATTCCCTCTCTTTTGTGATATAATAACTCCGTTGGATCGCTAGCTCAGTTGGCTAGAGCGTCTCGTTTACACCGAGAAGGTCGGGGGTTCGAGCCCCTCGCGATCCACCATGAACGACTTTTCGGGCGAATCAACGCCCTTTTTTAATGTTTTTTCTCTGTAGAGAAGGCCGATTTCGGGTGTGTAAATTATTTTATCAGAGCCTATCCAAAGTCCCGACAGTCGTCACTTTTTCTAAAACATAAAATATTTATAAAGCTTTATCTGCCTTCCACAATAATCTTCCGATAAGCCGGTTTAATTTTTGCTTTCGCAAATTCCTCTAAAATCACTTCCCTCAGCGCCGTCTGGACTGTCGAAGCATCTTCAGGCGCACTCGTACATGCCAAAGTATACGACACGCCCGACTCGTCCATATTTGAAATTGGCGAAATAGAAATCTCTCCTGTCATTTCGCTCACCTTGCCATCGAGCCGACTCTTTACATTCTCAAGTGCCTCCACCACTTTTTCCTCCGGCACCTCAAATCCGGTTTCAACCGTTACCTCTGCTAAGACGTCAAATTTACTATAATTCGTCAAATTATCAATATTTCTATTGGAAATAATTTTTACTTCTCCACGATAATTCTTTAGTTGAGTCGTTTTCAGCCCAACGCTCAGCACTTGCCCCTGAAACCCATTCACCTCAATAGTGTCTCCTACACTAAACTGCCCCTCCGTAATGATTGCTACTCCCGCAATCATATCTTTTATCATATCCTGGAACGCAAGCCCCAAAATCGCCGTCAGAACCCCCAAACCCGCGAGCAAAGACGTCACATTAACTCCACAACTCGCCAAAACCACCAAGAAAATCAGAATCAAAGTCACATATCTGAGAATACTTTTTAACATTTCGTGAATCGTCTGTACCCTCTGTTTTTGATGCTCGCTCACTTTCTTCCCCCGAATCGCGCGCACAAACACCCCGTTTAGAATCCTTCTCACTAACAGATTCAAACAAAGAATAAAGAAAATATAAAACGCTGGATTTATAATTTTTAGTAAATCAAACGTAATCCCAAATATGTGAACTTCCATCTAGCCTCCTCTACTGGCCTTGGGTCAACTCTGTGCCGTTTATATCGAAATCCTTCAAAGCCGCTTTCTGAATCGCTGGATTTTCATAAGTATTCCAATAATACGTTCCTGTTGCCGCCGAAAATCCGCCCGTATAAACCGTTTTTTCAAAATCACCATCCGCCATAGCCGCCGCGCCGTCAATCATCGCAACCCCAGCTAAAGTATGGAACAAACGAGAAACGTTCTCCTCCTCAGTCGTCTTTGTCGGATAATGCGTATTCAGGTATGCAACTCTAACAAATCTCGAAGGAGAATAATAATCGCCTGGCATCCCTCGCATCAACGAACCCGACCCAAACGCATCAAGCTCCTGCTTCCCCCACATCACTTTTTTCGGCTGCAGACTAGTCAAATTCATATAGTTCCTCAAGTTCTCTTTGTGCCATCCATATCCAGGTTGATTCGTCAAAACATCTACCTCATTATGGAAGATTTCCAAACCATCTTTTGTATATTCGACAACAATACTTCTTTTTGCATCTCCGATAATCCAGTGCAACATCGAAACCGGGAATTTGTCGCTCACCGGTTTCGCTACAATCGCCACATTTTTCAAAGCATCCTCAACTTCATCCACAGTCGCAAAATTCATCGCCACCCAAAGCGGGAACTCATAAGCTGCCACGTTCGTCTTTCCCTCAACCGCAGCTGGCTCATATTGCGCATATCCCGGAAAATTCAACCCCGCAATCGCAAGTCCTGCCTCATTGCCGCAATCAAAATAAAGAGGTACGTTCTCTTCAACAATCCCCATTCCAATAAGCGCATATTTCGGTTTAATCTTCCCTAAAAACGCCGAATTATAATCATAATTCCTTGGCGTCACGACAATTCTTTCTCCATACCCGACCGACCAATCCAAATTTCGTCCGAAAAACATGCTTCCTTTATCATCTGTAAAACGAACTCCTGTACACATAAAAACTCCTCCATTTTAACTTATGTTTATGATATCATAGTCTAAACCTAGAATCAAAAAACGCCCACTTGAGGGCGTCTTCTTATTCAACCTTTAGAATCTTTCCCGTATTTCCATTCGGCAAAGTATATTCCTCTCCAGCTTTCTTTCCGAACATCGCCTTCCCAATTGGGCTTTCATTAGAAATCTTCCCCTCAAGCGGGTTCGCTTCAACTGGCCCAACAATAGAATAAGTATACTCTTTCCCTCCTACTTTAACCGTCACCTTCGCCCCCATCACAACCTTATCATGACCTCGGTTCGCAATAATTTTTGCACTTTTCAAAATTTCCTCAATTTCAGAAATCCTGCTCTCGTTCAACTTTTGTTCACTTCGCGCAGCTGAATAATCTTCATTCTCCGACAAATCCCCAAAGGCCCTAGCTGTCGCAATTTTCTCTTTTATTACTTCCCTTTCGGCAATCCTTTCCTTCAGCTCCTTTTCTAATTCAGCCCTACCTTCCTTAGTCAAATCAATACTCTTCTTCATGACTCAAAAACCTCCTTAAAATAAACATAATCATTTTGTTGTAACTTTTCCTAAAAATCTTACAAAGAAGCTATTAATTTGTCAATAGAAATTCTCTTTATATTTCCAGTCATCCTGTCGCAAATCTCTACTTCGTCACTCTCAAGCGTTCGATCAGAAATTAACACTCTCGTCGGAATCCCCATCAACTCCGCATCCTTCATTTTCTCCCCAAATCTCACATCTCTATCATCGAACAAAATTTCATCTTTCATCTTAAACTTTTCATAAATTTCATTCGCCTTCTCCATCCCCTTTTCCCCAATCGCCACAAAATGATATTTATACGGTGCAACCGTCTCGGGAAAAACTAATCCCTTCTCATCCGCAAATTTCTCTACAATCACCCCTAAAACTCTCGAGACGCCAATTCCATAACATCCCATAAACACCGTTCTCTGTTCTCCATCTTTATCCTGATATTTCAACCCTAACGGCTCACTATATTTATATTTCAAAGTAAATATATTCCCGACCTCCGAAGCCGTCGTTTCCGTTAACTCTTCTTTAGAAACCCCTAAATCCTCTAAAACTTCTGGTTCTAAAACTTCCTTATTCAAAACAACCGACATGTCCTTATTATGATAAATAGTATCTTCCCCCGCTGGCAAAATCGTTTGGTATTCATGCGAATATTTCGAAAAAACACCTCCGCTCGCGAAAGTTTCAAATGTATCCTTACCAATCCCTAATCTATCGTAAATCCTCTCATAAGCCTTCTCGACCTCAGCATAAATCTTTTTATGTTCCTCTTCTGTCGCCGAAAAAGAATATAAATCTTTCATCAAAAACTCTCGCGTTCTTAAAATCCCTGACTTCGCTCTCAACTCATTCCTAAACTTTGTCTGAATTTGATACACTAAAACCGGCAAATCTCGATAACTTTTAATATATTCCTTCAGCATACTCGTTGTTGGCTCTTCGTGAGTTGGCCCTAATCCAAGTTCCCCTCCGCTCGACAACTCCGTTTTAAACCAAACGTCCATCTTCTTAATATCCCATCTATCTGTCAACTCCCATGGTTTCGGATTTTGAAGCACAGTCATCTGAATTTCCTCGGCTCCAATCCCGTTCAGCTCTTCCCTAATTATCTTCTTAATATTTTCAATCGTCCTCAACCCAAGTGGCAAATACGAATAAACCCCCGCCATCTCCTTATGTATGTATCCCGCCCGAATCAAAAGTTGCGCATTTTTCGCCGTTTCGTCTTTCGGCGCTTCGCGCAATGTCTTTACGAAAGTCTTAGATAATCTCATACAAAAAATTATAACACATTTTACTTCTTAACGACCTTATTCGTAACATCAAATTTTTCCATATAATGCCCCAACATCAACTTCGTTTGTGCAACATACGCCGACGCGCTTGAATAACAAATTGCTACAATCGGCGAAAAAACCCATTGTGCAACCATCGCCAAGCTCTTACTCTTCCCATATTTCGCCGGCCTCTTCGGCAAAATCTTCAAGCTTACAACCACCGTCATTAACGCCCCTACTACCGCAATCGTCTGCACTACGCTTACTACCATCGGCAAATTAAATGCCACCATTTTTCTCGTCGACATATTCATAAGCATTGGCACCCAACCCCCCACCGCCACAATTGGCGCAATCATCGATCTCGTAATATGGCTATAAAAGAGTTTCATAAACTTCACGAACGTCTTCCAAAACGGCACTTCCCTATTTTTCCTAAACAACATATTCCCAACGTACGCTACATCACTCGCCCCATAAGCCCATCTTCTTAACTGTACAAACTGTGCCTTCAAAGTCGCCGGTACCGTCTCATCTATCACTGCATCTTGATAAATCGGCACCCGAATCGGCACAGTGTCATAATCCCCCTTAAAATAGAAATAACTTCTCCAATACTGATGCCCATCTTCCACAATTGTCCTTTTGCTCCAATAATTCATATCCTCAAGTGCCGCTAACGGCTGTGAATGGCTCGCAAAATTCCATAGCATATGTGGTCGCATCGTCTGAATAATATTAAAAAAAGAATTACTCATCGCAATTACCCTCATAGGCGCCGCTGCATCCCAAATATTATTCATAAACAAACAGACTGGCTGATAGCTCCTTCTTTGTCTCGTCTTTTGATTTCTTGCACAAAACTCATAAGCAACCGAATCAAGATACTTCTTGTGCATCTGATTGTCACTATCTATGCTAGTTATCATTACCTTTTCCCTGTCAATTCGTTTCCGTACAATATATTTACTCAATTCTCTCGCAGCGCAACAAAGATTCGGCCCCTTCCCAGTTATCTCACCTTTAATCCCGTCAGGATGTTTAACAATAATAAAATCCTTAAACGTATCCTTGAACAAATTTTTTAGATATTTCGCATTCTTCTCTATTTGCTCGCCCCCTCTCTCCTCGTATCCAAGTACAAAAATTATTCTGTCATTCGGAAAATCTGTATCTCGAACCGCCTCAATACTCGGTTGCATCGTTTCGATTCCTTCATTATAAGCGACCATAATCACTGCGTGATAAATATCACTCGGCCTAATATAGTTCTTGTTCGCGTCAGGATCTGAACTAATCGCTTTCAGATTTCTTACATGCTCAGAAAAATTATAACTCTCCCTATGAGTATTTCTTAATCGCTCATAAGCTTCATGAGGATTCTCTAAATCTTCGCATCGTTTCACCCAATCTACTCTTTCCGCCATATCAACTGCCTTATACCCCCCATAAGTCCGATACGCAACCGCGACGGCCTTCACTAACGTTATTGATATTATTAACAATAAATAAATAGCCCCCGCGAAAGGACTAAAAAACGACAAGATAAACAACAGTATCACTCCACCATAAGAAACAGCTCCTGGCAGAATCTCAAGAAACCTATATTTTAACGTCCTTTTCCCTTGCGGAATATCAAGACTCGGCCTTCTCATTTAGATTTCTCCTAGCAACCTCAACAAGAACAAAAACGCCCCAACTACCACTATTAAAGACAGAATCAAAAACGCCTCTGCATACCCCTTTCCACGTCTGTTATAAATTTGAACCGCTAACAAATTATGGAAGACTCCCAGTATAAGCGCTAAAATCGGGAAAATCGCCACATCCATCCAACCCCCCGTCCGATATCCACCAGAATTCCAAAGCGAAGAGAACTCTCCGCCAGAAAATTCCCCAATATCCGAATAACCGATGTACATAGTTGTCCCCCCCACCTTGAAATGGAATAATGCGTGCAGGGCCAACACTCCGCTTGCTATAAACAACACAAACATTAAAATCAGTATTTTCTTATCTTTTCTAAAAATCTTCCTAAAACCGTTGCCGATTTCTCTCATAGTATCTCCATTATACCATAAACAAAAAATAAAGACCACTCAGGCCTAAAACAAATGGCGGATCCGACGAGACTCGAACTCGCGACCTCTGCCGTGACAGGGCAGCGCTCTAACCAACTGAGCTACGAATCCATTTACTCACATTATACCCCAAATCAGCCTTCTCTTCAAGTCTTATTTTCCTCTCGAAAATCCCCCTTCAAAAAGAAAGATTTTTTGTTATAATAAAACCATCGCGGGTATCGTATAGCGGCTATTATGTATCCTTCCCAAGGATGAGATCAGGGTCCGACTCCCTGTACCCGCACCATATTGCCGATGTAGCTCAGCTGGCAGAGCAGCTCATTCGTAACGAGCAGGTCACAGGTTCGATCCCTGCCATCGGCTCCATTTTTTATTACCAAACTTTCTTACTGCTCATTGTGCTCAGGCAAATCAATATATTCTTTGACCTTCCCCTCTTCTCTAACTTGTGCTAACCTCTTATCAAATTCCGTAAACTTCACATAAAGCGAGGCGTAGGCGACTTTCCCATCTTCCTTTTTTGTCGTTTTTACAAAATAATATCCATCTCCGTTCCCCGACAAAAACTTTCCGCTAACCTCTCCGACATTCATTGAATCCGCCTTAGCCGCACGCCCTCCGTCAACATTCTTACTATCCACTAACCCACCCGTATCTTCATATCGAACTTTATCCCCCATTTTCTCTGCTGTAGCCTGGAAATCCCCACCGTTCTCTTTTAATGTTTTTTCAACCTCCGCTACGACCTTATTCGCGTTCATATCAATCTCCTGTACCACCTTTGATTTCATCAGCGTCAAATAAAGCATTCGTTCATATTCTCTTTTCGATACACCAAGATTCGTATTTAGAACCTTCAAAAAACTCTCTTCGCTTCTTTCCGTCCCTCCAACCTTTCTATGTTCGTCAAAAACCGCCTTCACCTCCTCATTTGACACTTCAATACCATTTTCCTCCCCAAGCTTCAAAGCAAAAGTCAAATCTTCCGCTTGCGTCAACGCCATTCGTTTATAATCATTTCTCATAGCCGCCTCATCTTCAGCACTATCTTCAATCCCTGAAGATTTTTCTAACGGCGTCAAGCTACTTCTCGCAAACAAAAGATAATCAGAAAACTTTACTTTTTTTCCATCTATCTTCGCCACAGGAACCGGAACCACCATAGAAATCCGGTACATAATATCCCCCATATCCTGGAACTTATATAACGCCGCCCACCCAGAAACAACCAAAACAACAAGCGCCACCACCCCAATTATAACTGTATTGACTACTAATCTATGTTTTGCATATTGAAGAGGATATTTAAACTTTCTGCCTCTCGCTAAAACTTCTTCTCGTCTCGCCTCAACTCTTTCCTTTTCGGTCACACGAGTTTTAAATTTATTGTCATTTTTCTTTCGCGAAAGCTTTGAACTCATATTCAAATTATACCACAAACATATGTTATAATGTAGCTACAGCTCGACCACCGTTTTTGTCTTTTCGATTTTAAAGCAAAGCGGAAGTAGATTTTTATCGAACTCGAGCTGTTTTATTATAATCTAATGGCTTGGTAGCTCAATTGGATAGAGCAGCTCCGTCCTAAGGAGAAGGTTGTGGGTTCGACTCCCGCCCAGGCTACCACAATTATCTTGTATATTTCTCGTTTAAATCTGAATAATCGTACAATTCATCATCATTAAACCAGAGTTTAATTTCCTTCTTAGCTTCCTCAACATTTCCCGAAGCATGAACAAGATTTGGCACTCCAATCCCTTTTGCGTCCGAATAACCAAAGCTCATATGAGAAAAATCACCTCGAATCGTTCCCATCTCTGCTGACTTTGGTTCGGTCGGCCCAACAATTTTTCGAACTAACGGAACTGCCTCAACACCTTCAAGAACCATCGCAATAACCGGCCCTGTTGTCATATACGACAAGTTATAGCGAAACGCTTGTTCGCCTCTTCTTGTAATCATTTTTCCAATCTCTTCATAATGCGCGCGATAATGGTCTTCATCCGGCATTACCATTTTCATCCCCACAATCTTCAAGCCAACTCTCTCAAATCTTTGCAAAATCTCCCCAACAATTCCTCGTTGTACAGCATCCGGCTTACAAACTACTAAACTTCTCTGGATAAGGTCTTTTTCTTTTCCCATTTTTTCTCCTTTTATATTATTATAACATATCTGTCAATGTGCTATAATCTGGTTATGGATATAAACGAACTTATTGAAGATTTTCTTGAGCATCTCGAAGTCGAACGTGGCCGTTCGAAACGCACAATCGAAAACTACCGTCTTTATCTCTATCGTTTTTATGAAATTTGTTCAGAAATCACCGGCAAAGATTCAATAAAACCCGAAGAAATCGACACTGAACTCCTTAGAAAATATCGCCTTTCACTTAATCGTTACATGAACAACGTCCGCAACGAAGGCCTAAAAACCATCACTCAAGCCTACCATCTTATTGCTCTTCGAG
Source organism: Candidatus Saccharimonadota bacterium (assembly GCA_017406405.1). Classification (GTDB taxonomy): domain Bacteria; phylum Patescibacteriota; class Saccharimonadia; order Saccharimonadales; family Saccharimonadaceae; genus Nanosyncoccus. Next base: position 51,485 of record JAFQYO010000007.1, on the reverse strand, counting down.
GTTTTTTAAAATACCTCGCTCGCCGCAAAATAAAATCTCTTGACCCTTCCCTCGTCGATCTTCCTCGCGCCGCAAAAAAACAGGTAACCTTCCTTCATTTCGACGAAATAGAAGAACTTCTAAACGCAATCCCAGACGACACAGAATCCGGTCTCCGCGACCGAGCAATTGTCGAACTTCTCTTTTCTGGTGGTCTTCGTGTTTCTGAACTTATAAATCTAAACCGCGATTCAATCAATCTCGACCGTCGCGAATTTCTTGTTCGCGGTAAGGGTCAAAAAGACCGCCCAATTTTCGTCTCTGAATCCGCCGCCGACCACGTCCGAAATTATCTCGCGGTCAGAAAAGATTCTCTCCCTGCTCTTTTTCTCAACAACTCTCGAAACTTAAATTCTGCCGACACCTCCGGAAACTATCGTCGTCTCACTCCTCGCTCCGTCCAGCGCATTATCGAAAAATACGCTCGCGCCGCCGGCATCACCAAACATGTTACCCCCCACACTCTCCGTCATTCTTTTGCAACCGATCTCCTCATGAACGGCGCCGATTTACGTAGCGTCCAAGCCATGCTCGGCCACGCTAACATCTCCACAACCCAGATTTACACCCACATCACCGACCCTCACCTCCGCGAAGTTCATGAAAAATTTCACTCAGAAACAACCTAGGGTTTAAATCCCAAAATTACCCATTTTAGCGCCAACACTACCACAAAAGCTCCCGCCAAAAACGGCCCGAACGCAATCTTTTTCTTCCTCTGAGGCAACATCACAATAGCTCCAACCAAATTACTCAAAAACAACACCCAAATCGCTAACCACCAATCCTGTAAAACTAATCCAATCGCCACTCCCAACATCCAATCCCCCCCTCCAACCAGGTTCTCCTTTGAAAAAAAATATAAAAGATAATAAATCCCTCCTAAAATCCCCACTGCCCCTAATGTTTCAAGAACCAGCTCTCTCATCCCCTCTCCCCAACCCCACGTCGTCGAAAAAGAAATCGCCCAAATTCCAATCCCTAAAACAATTCCAACCACCAAAAGCCTTGTCGGAAGCTCGCCCCATTTCGCGTCATAAATCGCCAAAATAAGCAACGCAACCAACAATACCGCCAAAACTCCTATCGCCAAAAAATTCCGATTCGAATAAGCACAATTCCCAACAATACAAAACCCTAACCCCGAGACACTCACCGCCCCCAGAATTCCAAATATTGCTATTCCCGCCAACTCACTAAGAATTTCCGCTGCCCCAATCTCTTTTCCACACCCTCGACATTTTCCTCTCTGAACTAACCAAGAAACCACTGGCACATTCTCATACCACTTTAATTGTCTCCCACACTTCAAACAAACACTCCGCTTCCCTAAATCCTTCTTTCCCTCTTCCTTATATCTAATCCTCCACGCTTGGCAACAACAAAAACTCCCCATAACCGCTCCTAATATCATAAAAACAATCACCGCAACAATCCCTTCCCAAGAACCACTCCTCAAATCCAACAAACTCAAACCTCCAACCATACAACAATTATATCACACTACCCAATCGAACTAACTAACGAATAAATCGGCAACAGCGTACCCGCAATCACAATCCCAATCAACCCAGCCATCACTACCATCAAAACAGGCTCAATCATTGTAGAAATATTCGCAATCTTCTCATCAAGCTCATTTTCATACACTTCCGCCGCCTTTCCAAGCATCTCATCTATTTTACCAGACTGCTCACCGATATTTATCATCTGTGGAACTAATGGCAAAACATAATCTAAATCAGCAATACTCTCCGAAAGCGGCCGTCCTGCTTTTACTTTCTCTGCCGCCTCAAGGAATTGCTCCTCCATATAATAATTATTCGTTGCTCTCGCAGAGATCTTCATCGCATCAAGCATGGAAACACCCGTCCCGAGCAACATTTCCATTGTTCTCGCAAACCGTGTCATATAAAGCCTTTGGAACAATGTATTAAAAAGCGGAATATTTAGCTTAAACAAAGCAAATAATCTTTTCCCCGAGCTAGTCTTCCTATAAACATTTATCGAATAGGCAATCGCGGCAATCACCAACAGAACAACCCACCACTGATTTGTGAAAAAATCCGACACGTTCACCAAGAACTGCGTAATCCCCGGCAAAGTTTTCCCCATATCCTCATATAGAGTCCTTACTTCTGGAACAACCTCAACCATCATGAATGCCAAAACCACAATAATTACCACGAAAATAATCCCAGGATAAACCATCGCTCCACGAATTTCAGAAATCATCGACGCATCTTTTTCGTCTTGTGCCGCCAACCTCGCTAAAGCCACGTCTAATGTACCAGAAACCTCACCAGCCGCCACTAGAGCAAGATAAACATCTCCAAACACATCAGAATGTTGCGCTAAAGAGTCAGACAATGATTTTCCTGCCTCAACGCTTGCAGTCACATCCTCGATCACGGCCTTCATCGGCTTCGAAGTCGACTGCTCTGCAGCCGTTCTTAACGATCTCGACATTGGCAGCCCCGCCCCAATCAACGTTGCAAACTGACGCGTAAAAATGATTCTATCCTTTGTAGAAACTTTATTCGCAAGCTTCGCTAGTATTCCTTCTTCGTCGATTTCCTCAATCTTATCTGGGACATATCCCTGTTCAACTAAAAGCTTCCCAGCCGCTCGCTCATTCTCCGCCTGAATCGTTCCGGAAATCTGTTTCTTTGTTCCCTTTTCAACTGCCTTATAATTAAACCGTTTCATTCTTAACCCCTCGCCAATCTATCAAAATCCTCAATACTTACAGCATAATCCCGTGCATCTTCATAAGTCACGGTTCCGGTCTTCACGAGTTTCGCTAACGTCGCATCCATCGTTTGCATGCCCGCGCTAGCGCCAGTCTGAATCATCGAATCAATTTGATGTGTTTTTCCATCCCGGACTAATGAGCGAATTGCCGAATTAGCGACCATAATTTCTGCCGCCGCAATCCTGCCACCACCAATCGCTGGTACTAACCTCTGCGCACAAATCGCCATCAAAATATTCGAAAGCTGAGAACGGACTTGCGGCTGCTGGTGCGAAGGAAACACATCAATCATTCTGTCCACCGATTGTGCTGCCGAATTCGTATGCAAGGTCGCCAAAACCAAATGCCCCGTCTCCGCAATCGTAATTGCCGAAGAAATTGTTTCTAAATCTCTCATCTCCCCTAAAAGCACTACATCCGGGTCCTCACGCAACGCCGATCTAAGCGCCGCCGAAAAAGAAAACGTATCATAATGCACTTCTCGCTGAACCACCACCGCCTTTTGTGACTTATGCGTAAACTCAATCGGATCCTCAATTGTTAAAATATGTACTGCCTTCTCTCGATTTATCTTATCAACCAACGCTGCTAAGGTAGTTGATTTACCAGAACCAGTCGGACCTGTCACTAAAACTAACCCTCTAGGATAATCCGCAAACGACTCCACAACCGCAGGCAAACCTAATTCCTCAACTGTCCTTATTTTATTTGGAATCAGCCTAAAAGCACAAGCTAAATTTCCTCTTTCGTGAAACGCGTTCGCCCTAAACCTCCCCAGCTCCCCAAACGCAAACGAATAATCAAATTCCTTATCTCTCAGCAAAATCTTTTGCTGCGACTCGTCAAGCGTAGAGAAAATCATCGTCTCTACCATCTGTGGGTTTAAAGGCGCCAAACCAGCAATCTTAACTAATTCCCCATCAATCCTCAAAACCGGCGGCAAACCTACTTGTATATGCAAATCCGAAGCATTCTTCTGAATACACTCTTCAAGTAAACTTTCTATCCTTAGCCCACTATTTTGCATAATTTTATTTTACCATAACCATTAAATTTTTTATACATTTTATGCCAAATCTGAAGCCACCCTATTTACTTCTTTAATCGTCGTAATCCCAGACAGAGCCTTGAGTATTCCATCTTGTCGCATAGTAATCGCCCCTTTAGCTCTAGCGACTTTCATAATATCCCCTGCTGTCGCCCTTGCCACAATCAACTTTTGAATATCTTCATCAACATCGATTGTTTCATAAAGACCCGCCCGTCCGGAAAATCCGCCAGGCGTATCCTTTGATTCAATTCCCTTCGCAAGCGAATATCCGCTCGAATTCAAAACCGGCAAACCCGGATACCCTAAATCCTCAGACAAGCTTGCAACTTCCGCTTGATTCTTCGGCAACACGTCCCCAAGCACCTCATTTATTTCCCTCGTTTCCATTTCTGAAGATTTATATACTTCCCTCTTCTCTGCAATTCTCCTTACTAATCTCTGTCCAATCACTGTATTTAACGTCGATGCAATCAAAAACGGCTCAATTCCCATGTCCAGAAGCCTTGGCATAATACCTGCTGCTGAATTTGTATGGAGTGTAGAAAACACTAAGTGTCCCGTCAGCGCCGCCTGGACTGCTAAGTTCGCTGTCTCCGAGTCACGAATCTCCCCAACCATTACTACGTCTGGGTCCTGACGCAAAATCGAACGCAATCCCGAAGCAAACGTCAATCCGGCGTCAACATTCACCTGAATCTGGTTCACGCCATCCATTTTATACTCAACCGGGTCCTCAAGCGTCACAATGTTAATCGCTTCAGATTTTATCTTTTTCACTAGAGCATATAATGTAGTCGATTTACCAGAGCCAGTCGGACCAGAAGTTAAAATCATTCCATTCGGTTCAGAAACTCCTTTCATTACCGTTCTCAAAGCTCGACCCGTCATCCCCATCTTCTCGACTTCCATCGTCGTACCACTTTTATCAAGCAAACGAATCACGACCTGTTCTCCCCAAACGACCGGAGAAATAGCGATACGCAAATCAATTTCCTTATCATCAACCATAACCGTAAATTGACCGTCTTGCGGAATCCTATGTTCGTCAATTTTCAAATTCGACAAAATTTTAATCCTCGACACAAGCGCCGGTTCAATCGCTTTCGGGAGCTCCATTACTTGCCTTAACACGCCATCAATCCTGCATCTAATCACTAAAGAATTCTCTAATGGCTCGATATGGATATCAGAAGCCTTCGACTTTGCCGCAAAATCCAAAATCGTCGTCAACGCTTTAGAAATCGGCGAATCTTGTGTAATTGTTTTTACATTCGCACTTTGAGTCTTTTCTAATTTTTGCGCCTGCTCTTGTTCCGAAGTTTTCGCCGCCTTTGTTACGCTAGAAAAATCGTTACGATATTGTATTAAAACTGCCCGAATCCCCTCCTCGCTCGCCATCACGGTTCGAATCGGCTTTTTAACAAGCGTCGCGAGATAATCCGTTGCCTGAACATTTGTTACATCAAGCATAGCAACCGCCAAACGACCGTCCTGTCCTACGCAAAGCGGAACCGCCATGCTCCGCTCCGCCACATCCTGCGGAATATTCAAAAGCGTCTCTTGTTCCATTCTCACATTCTTCAAATTGACATACGGCACTTTCATCACCGTCGCCGTCGCATGACTAATCGTTTCGTCCGAAGTCAGCTTATTCGAAACCAACGCCGCCAAAATCGGTTGTTTCGACATAGTCGCCATAGTTCTTACTTTCGTAACCGCATCCGCATCAACCAATCCCTCATCTATCAGGACCGTCACCACCCTTTCCTGCATCTCTCGCGTCAAAAGCGCCATATTATCTCTCCGGCACCGGAACAACCATATTATTTTGTTCCTGTTGTTGCTGGTATTCGTCAATTTGGTTCTGAACGTCCTGACGTTGTTCCGCCGTTGTTCCGCTCGCGTACCCTTCTGCTCGGTTCATCGCCTCATTTTCTTCGTCAACCTCTTCTTCTTCCTCATTATTAACCGTCGTAACTGGGTTTGCCTGTCCACATTCCACAAGCTCCCCTTCATCGATCGATCCATCTTGGTCCAAATCCTTACAGCTACCAACATAAATCTCCACCGTCGGATTTATTGCTCCCGCATTAAACAACTCACTATCTGGTTGTTCCAAATCCGCCGTTATCGGCTCAACATATTCAAAACTTACCGTTTTTTCCTTCGGGTCTCCCAACAACGAATTAGTTAAGAAATACGCTAGAATAGTCCCGGCTATCGCAATCATAAAAACGGTTATATAATCAGATAATTTCATTCTGTTGAACCCTCTCCCGCACTCTTACGTACGTTTCCATTACCACGAACTGTCACTAATCCTTCCTCTAATCCCGCAATATCAGTATAATAAGCCGTCGCTGAAGCATGTACATCCAATTCCCCACCAGACCACTCAACCGTCGCCCGCTCGATATTAATTTCTCTAATACTCCTTTCAATATTCTGCAAAACTCTCATCGTGGTTTGTAAATTCGTTTCAAGGGTCAAATTCAAACCAATCGCTCCCAGACCCGGTAACAAGCTTTCCGCATCACCGCCCGGCATAATCGAATCAGGTTCCCATCCAGAAATCTTAAAAATCTTATCAACGCTCGCCATCAATGCTAACTCATTTTTCGCCGCCGGCAAAGCGTCAGGAATCGTCCTTAACGCTGAGCACATCGTAAAAATCTGAAAATTTCGCTCTTGGTTACTGGATGTCGAATTCTCATATCGTTTCAACAAAGCTTCATAGCTCAAAGCTTCCCCAGTTACGGAATCAACGCAGACTCCAATTCCGCTCCGTCCCACTGTCTCCAAATTCTCATTCGAAGCCATATTAGAAAGCACATTTGCTCTTAGCGTGTTAGGGACATCATCCACATTTAAACTGTCCGGCACACAATTCTTAATTTCTTCATCCGAATACAATTTCTTCCTCGGCCTTCTACAAACCCCAATATCCTTAATAGTATCGCTATATCCTTTAATAGCGTCATCCTTTGCACCAATCACCTTCCCATCAAACTTAATCAACTTCAGAAAATAAACCGACAAAACCAAGCAAACGCCCAACACGAGCGACGCCCCAGCTACCGCCCCTAGCATATATTTCTGAGCCTTACTTATCTTTAATTTGTCTGTTAGTTTTTTCTTATCTGCCATTTTTATCTCCTAATTTTTCCCCTCACAAGCAGCATCTCCCTCCGTGCAAACTATTGCTTTCTCGCTAAACATAGTCTCGACCTGTAACAACGAATCCGTCACATTCACCCTTCCTGTCGGAGCAATCGCAATTAAATGCTTGTTATTATAATCAAATACCTCCGGCTCTAGCGTCATCGTTCCCGAGAACGTCAACACTAATTCCCCCGTACTCTGACGTCCATTTCTCGACTCAACCACAGTCATTCCTTCCGGCGCTAAATTACAACTATTCTCGCTCACCCATTCGATTTTCCCCCCATTATCTATACCAGTATAAACAATACACTGGCTCTCGAAATGCGGAACTCCTTCAATCGTTCCATCAATGCTCATATACTGAGGTGTTCCCTTCGATGAATTACCAGCCCACTCATTAAATTTCGGAGTTCTATATATTTTTACTGTTTCAACCTTTTTCTCCTCAGCGTTTTCAGACTGTTCAGTCTCTGTGTTCTCCTCATCTTCTCCACTCTCCTCCGACTCAGAAACAGTCTCGCTCTCGACCACCTCTTCATCGCCCTTATCAGGATCACATCCCTTCAATCCTTTCGACCACATCGCATACAAATTCCCATCTTCATCTACATACGGCATCCCAGTATCATCTGCTTCACTAATGCACATCGTCGGAATTTCGAGCCCACCTGCCGTGACATATCGTCCATAATCATACTTCATCAAACCAACCTGCTTCGTAAATGACTCAAGTACCCGATAATCAATCCCGTCCGTCCCCGCTCCCGCATTCGCCTGCCCTTCAATCGATATAGTCGAATCTTCCATGTTTACCGACATCGAAGAAATCGTCACACTATCCGCCCCGCTCGGCAACATCGTCGCCAAAATCGGAAAAACACGCGAAAACACTGTCTTATTGTTTTCGATGATTCTCAAATCACTTAACTGTTTCTTTATCGTCAAAAGCTCATCAAGCCCACTATATTCTCCTAACTTATCCGACATCAACTTTAAAGTCGTATCTTGCGCATTTATCCTTAATTCCTGTCCTGCTCTCACCGCTCCGAGCACAACCACAATTGCCACAGAAATTGCAGCTACAGCTCCCGACAAGAAGAAGACTAGATTACGCATTTTCTGCGCTTTAATCGCCGCCGCCTTTATATCCGGAACAAGGTTAATCTCGTACATTAGTCATTACTCCTCTCTGCTAATCCAATCGCAACCGCAAATTCGCTCGCCACATTCGCCAACTTTGCTTGTTGCTCTGAAGAAACTCTCACCATTTGCCACGGATTTCCCTGCATCGTCGGCACATCTGTCTTTGCTTCGATATACTCTGCAATAAACGGAATAATCTCCGCAAAACCCGACAAAACAATCCCGCCAACCTTAACATTCAGATATTTTCCCTGGAAAAATAGCACCGATTTCATCAACTCAGCCGCAAAAGATTCCAGCGTCGAATCCAGCGCCTTAAACACCTGACCTTCAATTTTATCCTGTGCCAACCCAAATTTCAAAATAAACTGTCTCGCTTGATCAGGCTTTACTGATAGCGAAGTCGCCACAGCTTTAATTAAAGCATCAAACCCACCGGGTATCGACCGCACTAATCTCGGCGCTCCCTGAAAAACTACTACTAAGTCTGTCGATCTCTCGCCAAGATCAACAATCATTCTCGCATCAACCGCCCCAACCGGCATCAAAGCTCTCGTCATTGCTAACGGCTCTGGTTCCATGGCCACCACATTAAACCCCATCCCCTCAATCATCGCCAAAGTCCGCTCAGCATAATCATTCGATGTCGAAGAAACCAAAACCTCCGTTTTCGCCGGATCATTTGGGCTCGGCCCCAAAATCTTAAAATCAGCTTTCGCCTCCTCAATCGCCATCGGAATATACTGGTCAAGCGAATATTTTATCGTCTTCGCTAAATCCTTTGGATCTTGCGTATTAGTCTCAACAATTGCAGTAAATGTATTCCGTGCCGGAAGCCCTACCGCAATATTTTTCGTTCTAATCCCCGCATTAACTACAGCCGTTTTAACAATATCCTGAAATTTTTTCCGCCCCAACTCAGAAGAATCTTGAATAACTTTTTCATCAACCGGAACATATGCATACTTCTGCAAAGTCCACCCTCTTGTCGCATCACCAGAAAGCTGAACAATCCTGACCGACGTCGTGCCGATATCCAACGCAAAGAAATCACCCACTCCTTTTAACAAATTCATATCCCCATTATAACCACAAGCTTTTTATTTTGCAAGCCTCAAATAATAGAATCGCTCCAAGTTACCATTCTTCCCCCTCAGAGTATTATCTCTTTTCTTCAAAACCAAAAACCCATTCTTAAAAAGCCAGTTCTCAAATTTTCTTAAAATCTCTCGTCTAATTTTTTCATTCTTCACCACCCCTTTATTTAACTCCCATTCCTCCGCTTCGAACTGCGGTTTGAGCATAACAAGAAAGTCCGTATCACTACGTGCTAGCTCAAGTTTAGCATAAGCGAGAACTTTTGTCAAGCTGACAAACGAGACGTCCGCCAAAATCGTCTCAATTCTCTCGTCTGTTCTAAACTTAAAAATATCTGTCTTTTCGTGTAATTCAACTTCTTCTCGGAATCTCAACGGTGCCTTCATCTGCCTAGTTCCCTTTTCAACCGCAATCACTTTCTTCGCGCCTCGGTTTAGCGCATATTCCGTAAACCCTCCCGTACTCGAACCGATATCCAGCACCGTTTTTCCTCGAAAATCATAAGAAATAAACTCGCAAAATCCTGCGAGTTTATCCTCTGCCCTTGAAACCCTATTTTTTTCTTTCTCGATACGCATAAGTTTCCGTATCAACGCTTACAATATCGCCGACCTTAATAAATGCCGGAACCTTAATCACGACCCCAGTTTCTAAAGTCGCGTCCTTCATCACTGAAGTCGACGTATCCCCTTTGACCGCAGTTTCAGTATAAGTAACCTTCAACCAAAGGTTCTTCGGGAGAGTCAAATTTATCGGAGTCCCGTTATAGAACTGAATCTCCATCTCGTCCCCATCCTTCATAAAATCTGCCGAATCCCCCACCATCTCGCCGAGCAACTCATATTGTTCAAACGTCTCCGGGTCCATGAAATAAAACTTTTCATCATCCTTATAGAGATACTGCACCTTACGAGTTGTAACCTCTGCCGGCTCAATCTTCTCTTGACCTTTAAACGTCTTTGGAAGTAACGCTCCCGTGATTAAATTCTTCACCTTCACGTTCACAATCGACCCCCCGCGCCCCATCACTTTTTGGGAATACTCAACGACCTTATATGGTTGCCCATCAAGTGTAATCAGGACATTTTTCTTCAAATCTGTTGGTCCATACATGATAATTCCACTCCTTATATATTTAACAAATTTACAAAATGGATGAGATTCAAGGCAGAGTCGAACAACGAACTGAGACGTATTTAAAACACGCTAAACGTACGGTCGCAGGCTCCCAACGCCGAAGCTCGCCATTTTAAAATTTAGTTCATAGTAACAAAAGGCAACAACGCTAAATGTCTGGCGCGTTTAACAGCCACCGCAAGTTGTCTCTGTTGTTTTGCGGAAAGACCAGTCCTAGAACTTGCTTCAATTCTTCCATAAGGGTCAAGAAACTTCTGCAAAGTCTTTACGTCCTTATAGTCAAAATACAAGTTGGCATCAACTTTCATCCTTCTCATATTTTCTCCTTAAACTTTAAATATTTTTCGCCTGGAAAGAAAGACTAGAATGGAATCTCAGAAAGGTCAATCGGCTGTTCTTCTTCCTCATCAGGAATCGACGAACCTGCCTCACTCTTTTCTTCGACCTCAGCATTTCCACCAAAGCTCCCCCCATCATATCCCCCACGATTCCCCCCACCGTTTCTATCACTCGCGGCTGTCGTAAAGTTAAAATCTTCCACCACAATTTCAACACGAGATCTCTTTTGTCCAGTATTTTTATCTTCCCAAGTCCTTTGGTCAAGTCTTCCAGAAACGAGCACGCCCGCTCCTTTTTTTGCATACTGTCCAATCATTTCTCCGAGCTTTCCCCAAGCCGAACAGTCAATAAACGAAACTTGTTCTTGCTGAGTTCCGCTCGAATCTCTAAACACTCTGTTCACTGCCACGGAAAACGAACAAACGCTCGCCCCGTTCGGAGTAGTCCTAAGTTCAGGGTCTCTCGTTAAATTTCCTGTGATAATAGCTTTACTAAAGCCACGCATATATTATTCCTCCTCTGTTGTTTCTGATTTAGCTTCCGTCGTCGGTTTGCTTGCCTTGTTTTCGCGCTTTTTTGCCTCAAATTTGAGTTTGCGCTCATCCACAGCAACCAAAAGATAACGAAGAACCTCATCAGTGATGTTCATTACACTAGAAATTTTCGCCGGGGCTTCCGCCGGGAGCTCAAGTTCTAGATAATAATAAACCGCATATTCTTGTCCCTTGATAGCATAAGCGAGTTTCTTCTTTCCCTCGTTGGTCTCTTTTGTAACCTTGCCACCATTGGCGTCAATCAGCTCTTTAACTTTGCTGACGACCGTCTCCGTATTCATCTCTAAATCCGGATGAATCAGAAACGTCAATTCGTATTGCTTCATAGGCTCCTTTGGTTAACGCTAGTACGCTAGGCTACTAGCTGAGTTAATATCATCCAGATTATATCACGAATTGTCCCCCATGTCTAGCTACATAAATAATGGTCGCAATTTAAACATCCGCTAACGCAGAAATTCGCCGACTAGGTATTAACTAACTGATCGAACTCGTCTAACGACTTGATAAGCATATCTCTCGGTTTATTTCCATTCTGTGGCCCAATCACCCCAATTTCCTCAAACCAAATCGCAAGTCCGCTCACAAATCCATGCCCCTTCCCTAAATACGTCTGAAGCATCGCTGTAGAAAACTTCCCCTTACTTATAGAAATCTCAACCGCTTTTCTCACAATCGGGTCGTTCGGATCGTATTTCCTCCCTAAATCACCGATTGCTCCTCCGTCGCTCGGCCCCATTCCCTTTATTTGGACTGGTTGCGCTACCACCTCCGGATTATACTCTGGCGCACGTTGTTCTCTCAAAAAATTCGTCAAATTCTTCACGTCACCATTCCCCTTCTTATCTTCATAGGCCCACGCCCCCTGAATTCTTCTCGGCTTCCCCATCATCTCAGTCGTCAACATCAGCATATCACCCTTCCCAAGCAACTTTTCCGCCCCTCCTTGATCAAGCATGATTCTCGAATCAATTTGGCTTCCGACCGCAAACGCAATCCTCCCTGGCACGTTCGCTTTTATCAAACCTGTGATAACTTTCACCTCCGGCCTCTGAGTCGCCAAAACAAGGTGAATCCCCGCCGCGCGCCCTTTCTGAGCAATCCTCACAATTAACATTTCTAGGTCTTTCCCGGCCGTCATCATCAAATCCGCCATCTCGTCAATCACCACAACAATATACGGCATTTTTTCCGCTGTCTCAGCCTCATCTTTTTTCTCTTCTGCCTCTCCTAAAACCTTCTCATTATAATCAATAATACTCTTTACTCGTTTCTCCGCCATTAAGGTATATCTTTTTTCCATCTCGTTCACCGCCCACTTCATTGCCGAAAGTGCTTTTTCCGTCGAAGAAATAATCGGCGTTAAAAGATGCGGAATATCATTATAAAGCGCCATCTCCACCTGCTTCGGGTCAATAATAATCAGTTTTAAATCACTCGGTGTATTTCGATACAAAAGCGAAGAAATCAACGTATTCGTCATTACCGACTTACCTGAACCAGTCGTCCCCGCAATCAAAAGGTGTGGCATCTTTGCCAAGTTTGCAACCACTGCCTTCCCAGAAATATCCTTCCCAACCGCAAATGTCAACGGATCCTTCGCCTTCTTCCACTCTTGACTCTCGATTACCCCTCTAAACATCACGCTCGCTGACTTCACATTCGGAATTTCAACTCCAACACTCCTTGTTCCCGGAATTGGCGCCTCAATCCTAATCTTATCAACCGCCAAATTCAACGCAAGTTCCTTGTCTCTCGCTAAAATCTTCGACAAATTCACCCCCGCTGGCGGCCGCATAGTATACTGTGTTACTCTCGGCCCAATATTCGCCCCCTCCATCTCAACATCAATCCCAAATTCACTCAGCGTGTTTTTAATCACCATGGCATTTTGCTGAATATTTCCTGCGTCCGCCGGACTCTGTTTCTTCTCGAGCAAGTCAACATTCGGCATCTTCCAATCCTTATCCTGCACACTAACCAAAGCACCCTTATTCTCCGGTTTCGCCTCAACTTTTGCAGGTGACACCTCCTCAATCTTCCCACCCCTAACAACACCTTTCCCAAACAATCCCCGTCTCTTCCCCGTCTCTTCCATTGCCTTTTCTTCAATTGCCACCCCCTTGTTGACCTTAAACTTTATTTTTCCTCCGGTCTTCTCTGTCTCTTCCGCATCTTTCTCATCATCTGTCTTCTCCGCAACCTTCTTCTCTCCCTTGAGCGAACGTTTCAACCCATGCACCACTGCGCTCGGAGTCTTCTGCAAAATGAATAGAATACAAACCAAAATCAAAACACCATACACAAATATCGCTGCCCCCGCCCCAAACATCGGCAAAAACATCTCATTTACCCATTCCCCAATCGCCCCTCCGTGTGCCCCCTTCTGGCCATAAGTCGACACTCCGCTCGCCCCCGCCGCAAACACAATCATCATCACCGACACAACCCAAACAATCACCGGAACTCTATTATCATCGCTCCTAAAAACTTTCACCGCAAGATAAGCAAACAAAAAAGGAATCACGTACATTGCGTTCCCTATTATCGAAAAAACAATCCTATAAACCTCATTTTTCTCACCAGAAAACCACGTCGCAACTAACACGACCGAAATCGCAATCAAAAACAACGCAAAAACTTGTTGCCCCCAGCCTCCCGGCAACTCTTGCCTCTTCCTTACTTCTCGCGAACTCCCCCGTCTCGTCGAACTTCTCCCCCGACTCGAACTCTTTCCCCTCCCCGTTGAGCTCCTTCCACCTCTTGTACTTGTTTTCTTCTTCGTAGCCATATGTTTTTATTATAACCATAATGCTAATTTTTCGCAAGCCCCCTCAAATAAAACAGGCCGCCTTTCGGCAGCCTTTACTCAATATGCGCGAAACGGCATCAGTTCAAAGGGCGATTTCTGTTTCACATCAACAGGTACATGTTCAGCCCTCAAAAAGCGAACATATTCATCCTGATTAGGATTCAAAAAACTCTCCAAAAGCCCATCTACTACCAGCAAAGCCACAAAAAACAAAAATCCCATCTCAATTTACCCTCCTTTAACCATTATTCTTTAACTCCCGTTCGCTGAAAAGAAACAAGCACAAAGTGTGCTATCTTTTCATTATAGCACACTTTCCTAAAATTGTAAAGCTTAATCTATTCGCTTCCCTAGAATCCTAAGCCTTCTCTATATTTCGCATAGTCAAAGACAACCTCCCCTTGTCATCTATCGCCACCAGCTTCACTCTCACCTTCTGCCCGACCTTTAGCACATCCGAAACCTTTTCAACTCTCTTATCAGCAATTTGAGAAACATGTAACATTCCATCAACCCCAGGCAAAATTGTCACAAACGCCCCAAAATCCTTAATCGTCGCTACAACCCCCTCATAAATCTTCCCAACCTCTGGTTCTTCGACTAACGATTTTATCCATTCGAGCGCCTTCTCGATCGCCCCGTTCTCGTTCCCTGCTATCGTCACTAAACCATCATCAGAAATATCCACCATCGCCCCTGTTTCGGTCGTGATTTTGTTTATCATTTCCCCACCTTTTCCAATAATCGCCCCAATTTTATCCGGGCTTACCATCAACTTCTCAATTCTCGGCGCGAATTTCGAAAGTTCTTTTCTCGGCTTATCAAGCACCGAAAGCATATGTTTGAGAATAAACATTCTCCCTTCGTGACTTTGTTTGATTGCCTTCTCTAAAATCTCAACAGGAAGTCCATGTACCTTCATATCCATTTGTAGCGCCGTCACACCTTCTGTCGTCCCCGTTACCTTAAAGTCCATATCACCAGCAAAATCCTCTGCATCCATCAAATCCGTCAAAACATACGCCTTATCAATGTCCTTCTCTGTAATTTCCGTCCCCTTCGGCACGTCCACCATCAACCCCATCGCCACCCCCGATACAGGCCGCTTCAAAGGCACCCCCGCATCCATTAACGCCAAGCAACTCGAGCAAGTCGCCGCCATCGAAGTTGAACCATTCTGAGACATGATTTCCGTCACCGAACGAATCGCGTACGGAAATTCCTCCTCATCCGGCAGAACAGGAGTCAAAGCTCTCTCCGCAAGGTATCCATGTCCAATTTCCCTACGTCCTGGGCTCCCAATCCTTCCGATTTCTCCGACTGTATAACTCGGCGCGTTATAATGATGCATATAACGACGCTTTCCATCTGTTACCTCCATCGTATCAACCACCTGTGCAAACGACAAAGGCGCAAGCGTAACAATATTCATCGCCTGTGTTACTCCTCTTGTAAACAGCGACGAACCGTGCGTTCTCGGCAAAATTCCCACCTGACTCGACAATGGCCTCACCTCTGTTGTTTTACGACCATCTGGCCTTATTCCCTCCTCAACAATTGAACGTCGTACCTCTTTATAAACCGCCAACTCAAACGCCTGATTATACTTATCTCTTAAATTCTCATCATACCATTCAACTTTTTCGTTGTCCGTCTCGCCCTCTCCGAGCTCAATCGCAAATTCATCATGCATCTCATACTTCATCTCGTCTAAGACTCTCGCTCTCTCAAGCACATTTCCACGCACTTTCTCGCCAAACTTCCCTTCTGTCCACTTATTAACTTTCTCTTGAATCTCAGAATCAGGCAAGACAAGCTCATATTCTTGTTCGGCTGGCTTCACAATCTCTCTTAACTTCCTCTGTAAATCAAGCACCGGCTGGACATTTTCCACTGCCCAATGCATCGCCTCAATAATCATGTCCTCAGGAACTTCTTTCGCGCCCGCCTCAACCATCACGACCTTTCCGTCTTTACAAGCAACCACTAAATCAAGCGCAGATTTTTCTCTCTCTTCCGGACTCAAAAATGCTTTAAACTCTCCGTTTATCCTCCCAATCCTCAGTCCCGCAATCGGTCCATCAAACGGCACGCCCGCGTTCATCAAAGCGCTCGACGCCGCCACCATCGCCACTACATCTGGCCTAAACTCCGGGTCCATCGACAAAACCGTCGTCACAACTTGAATTTCCTGACGATATCCCTTAGGGAACAGAGGTCGAATCGGCCGATCAATCAACCTTCCGACCAAAACCGCCTCATCAGCCGGTTTACCTTCCCTCTTGATAAATTTCGAACCAGATATCTTCCCCGCCGCATAAAATTTCTCTTCATATTCAATAGAAAGCGGGAAAAAATCCTGTACAACTGGCTTCGTCCCCACAACAACCGACCCTAAAACAACCGTATCCCCATATCTCACCAACACAGACGAAGTCGACCTAAATCCGACTCTGTTCACCTCGAGCGACAATTCCCTCCCTAGCCATTTTGTCTTCACGACCTCTGTTTTTTTGCCGCTCGGATTGATAATATCCATAATTCCTTATGAATCCCTTTCTTGAGAAAACTCCAGAGATTCTTCCCCTAAAAAATCTCTGCCGTCTTCTCAAATTACATTTTTATATATCTCCTCAATTATATCACAAATACCCCGCTAAAAACATTTTCTAATTTCCTCCTAAACTATTACCGCCACACCCTAAAATGCTTGACTTTATTTACACTTTGTGCTATAATAGAAGAATATCCGTCACTTTTGACTATCGTACATTAAGGAGGCTAACTATGCCAAGCAAAATCGTAAAAAAGTTCGTCGTAAACCACAAAGAACAGGTTATAGAACTCACCCTCTCGGGTGACTACAGCCACTACCACAACGCCGACAACCCGATTATCGAGTTTTTCCGCGCCATAAACCTCAGTCTTATGCGTCGTGCCCAGCACAACCCGAGTTATGCTCCCATGATGCATTACGTCGTAGGGTTTCCGAAGTATAACGCGGAAACTTCCGAAACGACCTGCATTTTCCGCCCGAACTACGTTACTTACATCCCAAAAACCGCCTCGTCCCCTCAAGACCAGGCAAAAGAAATCTCAACGATCATGACAAACAACACCGAAAAAATCAGAAAAGAATTTGTTCGCATAATCGAAGATTTCACAAACGACCCGAACGGCTATGCCCTTTACGGCCAATACATCGCAACCGCAGCCTCAGCTCCGAACGCCGATCTTCGTTCCGAAGCCATAGAGAACGCCAATCAAGTCTTAAAAAGCACTCTGATTAAAAACGGCTATATTCCCGCTCACGGATTCCGCGTTCAATACTCATAACAAAAATCCCCCGAAAAGGGGGATTTTCTTTTTACCGAGCAAAGACATTCCGTCTGAACCAAGTAGAAAGTTTTCTAAAAAACTATTTCCTAAGTCCGAGTTCAGCAACCGTTGCTTTATACTTTTCGAAATCAGTTTTCTCAAGATATTTCAGGAGTCTCTTACGACGCCCAACCATCTGCATCAAACCTCTTCGAGCCATATAATCATGCTTATTCGCCTTCACATGCTCAGTCACCTCTTTGATTCTTTCGGTCAAAATAGCAACTTGCACCTCAGGAGAACCTACGTCCTTTTCAGAACGAGCAAGCTTCTTGATTGTCTCTGCCTTCTTATCTTTTGATATCATACGCGCCATTATATCATAATTTTAAGAGAAAATAAAGGAGTTTAACTAAAAATCCCAAATTCGCTTAATTCTCTCGCGTCCTTAACATCAAACTCCCCAATTTTCGTCCGTCTCAGCTCCGTCAAATACGCTCCCGTCCCCAACTTCTTCCCAATATCCTCTCCGAGTGTCCGTATATACGTCCCCGAAGAAACCTTCGCTCGAATCTCCAAAATCGGCCACTCATACTTTAAAATCTCAATCTGGAAAACCTCAACTTCCCTCGTCGGCATCTCCACTTTTTCACCTCTCCTTGCCAGCTTATACGCCCTTTCCCCGTCTATCTTCACTGCCGAAAAACTCGGCACAGTTTGCTGAATTTTTCCTTGAAAACTTTGCACAACATTTTTAATTTTCTCTCCAGAAATCGGCCTCCCAGTATAAATTTTTTGCACAAAACCCTCTGGGTCCCCTGTTGTCGACGTCTCTCCGAGCTTAATTTTCGCTATATATTCTTTGTTCATTTTCAAATAACGTTCACATTTTTTAGTTGCCTTCCCGACTAAAACAATCAACAACCCCGTCGCAAACGGATCTAAAGTCCCCGTATGTCCAACTTTTAACCTTTTTGGCGCCGTCTCCCCCCGCTTCGTATATTCTTCTCTCATCTTTTCAGTTAGAATTCGCCTTAATCTCGAAACCACCCCAAACGACGTCATTCCCTTCGGCTTATCAACAAAAATCACTTCATCCATGAAAAAATTATATCATACCCTCTACCTTCTCTCCGTACACACTCCACCCGCGACTACGGCCTTCTCAGCGCCCCATTATCGTATGTGAGGAGTGGCTACTATAACTTGACCTCTACGGGGCTTGTCTACAGAGGTTCGGTCGGCTACTATTGGTCGCTTCGTTCCGACAATACTACGAACTCCAGCGACCTGTACTTCAGCTCGTCGACTTTAGGCCCTCAGGTCAGCAACTCTCGCGGAAACGGGTTTGCGTTTACATTTTTCCAATAACCTCTTCTACATCCCTGGAATCTGGAACGCCCCAGGACTTGCTTGAGGTTGAGGAACATTTCCAACCTGCTCTGGAGTTTGTACCGGCCCAGAAGGAACCACCGGATTCACTTCTGCCGCACCCTGCACCGGCGGCAAAGTTGCAAAATCAGGCATCGGTGCCATCGGCGGTGGAGCGATTTCTTGACCAGGCATCGGCAAAACCGAAGGCGAAGCCGCCACATTCGGAGTAATTCCCGCGACATCCGGCGCCTGCATCGCTGCTGGATTCATTTCTGGCACCCCCGTCATTCCTTGTGCTGTCGTGGCTGACGCCACAGCCGGAGATTCGTACCCGAGCGTCCCGCCAGTCGGAATTATCGGCGGAAACTCTTTCGGTCCCGCCAGCCCATCTTCAGTTGTTAAATTTGGCGTTCCTTGAGGTGCAGGCACCCCCTCAACTCCTATAGCGCCTCCTGCACTCATTTCCGAACCTGGCTGAACCACCCCAGTCTCCCCAGGTAATGGCTCCGCAAGAGCTTCGTCAATCATCTTCCCATAATCCGCAGATATCGAATTAGGAGTAATCGTCATATTATCCGCCACACCAGTCGGAGCACTCGCCCCATTCAAACCATCCATCCCGCCTGGAATGTTCATTCCATTAGAAGCATCCGCCTGAACTACATTTCCTTCAGGCTGGACCGCTCCAGCCTCCCCCGCCCCTTGTTGTAACGTATTCAAAATCTGATCCGTGACTGCCGCCCCGTCATTTCCGAATCCTTCAATCGTCGGGGTTACCTGCACTCCCGCTATAGTCATCCCGGGCATTCCCCCAGGAGCCGCTTCGTTAGTGGCTGAGACTGCCCCTTCCTCCGGAACCGTCCCCTCCGCCGGAGCAGACACTTTCTCGGTCTCAGCCTCAGGAATCTCCGCCTCTTCTTTCTCTTGTTTTTCCGAACTCTTATCGACGGTATCATGGTCAATAGAAATTTCCGTCTTATCCCCAGTCTCTTCAGCCTTTTCTGAATCACTCCTGTTTAAGAATTTCAATTCCTGAGAAACATTCTTCATTACATCTTGTTGGTCGGCCCCAGCCTCCATCAACTTCCCAGCCAACTTCATCACTTCTGGCGTCGTTGACTCATTTGTGAATTTATCTGTCGCCGCCACTAATCCCGTCAAAAACGCCGTCGCCACATCTGGCCCTATTTCCTCGCTAATTTGAAGCCCCAGTTTCGTCACCATCTCAGAAATCGAACCAGCCTCAGCATCAACCCATCTTAAATCACCAAATTTCTCCGAAGGATCATTCGTAATATTTATCGAAGTCGCATCATGCATAATGCGCCCATATTCTCTCAAAGCACCATCAAGGTCCGTCGCAGCCGGAACATTAATCGCGACCACCAAATCAACGTTAAAATCACCCCTAGAAAACTCCAGGTCGCTCTCATCAAGTGTCGTTTTATAAGGCGTAATAAAAACCTTTACAAAATCCCCATCTATTTTATATCTTAAATGATCCGCTTTATCCTTATTTAAAGCGATAATAAAATCCTGTAAACTGTTCGTATTAGCCTCGAAAGTCTCTTCCGGCTTCAAAAACTCAATTACATTCGGAGTCTTCCCCGAATAAATCGCCGTCGCATGTTTCCCATCTTCATTCAAAACTAACGTCAGCCCTAAAGCTGCCGCCATCTCATCGACCGAAGGGTCCGCAGACAACGCTACCAAAACATTTTCACAATCATTTATTTTTTTGATTACGTCCTCAAGAGTACCTCCCGCCCCCTCAGAACCAGTATCACTCGTTTTCGGCTCTGGCTCGGTACTTTCCGCCGGAACATCTGGAGCAGTCGGAGTTACCACTGCGCTCGAAACGCTCTTCCCAGGCACATTTGGAGGTTGAACTCCGTCTGGGTTCGCATTAGGGTTTGGTGGAATTAGTGAGTTTTGTTCCTGATTGTCCATAGCTATTCAGTTCAAGTTTAACACAACCATTTTTAAAATACAATCCAATTTTCCGTTTTCTCCCCTAAAACCTTGCTTTTCCCAAACTTTTGAGGTATAATAACAAAAATTATATAATTTAATCTAACAGGAATTCTAATGCCGATTATTAAATCCGCCAAAAAGGCCGCTCGTCAAGCAACGAAACGCACCGCAAGAAATCGCGACATCAAACGCGACATCAAACTCGCCCTTAAAACCTTCAAGGCTGCCCCTACTGCCGAAAACATGAAAAAAATCCAAAGCGAATACGATAAAGCCGTCAAAAAAGGCCTGATGAAGAAAAACACCGCTTCCCGCCGCAAATCCCGCGTCGCTCGCCTTGCGAAAGAACTCAACAACATCAAAACCCCGAAAAAATCCCCAGCCCGAAAATCCTCAAAAACAACTTCTAAAAAACCTAAAAAATCCGAAAAGTTCGAGAAATAACTAAATCCTCGGCAGCCGAATTAAAAAACCCTTTATCAATAACCACGGTTCATTCCCGGTTGTCTTCATTAAAACATCAAGTCTAGAGAGCTCCCCTAAAGCTCTCTTTTCTTTTTTCCCTTTTGGATTTCGTTCCAACTTCTTCAACGCCTGCGAAACCATCAGCCCAAAAAACATATATGGATCCTGTTCCTTCTCTATCTTTTCCAACTCCTTCACGGCTCTCGCTCCATCTCTGAGCGCTAAATCATATATATTAAATACTGCGCGAAAATCTCCTTTCGACACCTGTTTAAACTCAACAATCTGCACCCCCGCCCCCGTGATTTTCTTCGTCGCCCCTAATCTCTTATCTACTTTCGTCTCAAACAAAATCACTTCCGCATCGGTCCCCGAAAATTCTTGAATCCTTTCCCCAAACTCCTCAAAAACCGCTTTATTCTCTCCTAAATCCTTTATTAAAACTTTTCGCCCCGCCGCTCCAGAAAACAACGTCTCACCTAAAAAAATCCCATCTAAATCGCCTAGTCTCAAGTTCTCCCCCTCAAAAACCTCGTATCCTTCCCCAAGCTCTTTCTTTATCTGTTCGGAAATCTTTCCTCTATCCTCCCCCGTAAAAATCCTAATCCCCACAATCCCCCTTTTCTTCTCTCTCTCCTAAATTCTCTTTCCGCTCATTCTCTAAAATTTCTAATTCTCCTTCTGACATTTCGGACAATAATGCGTCCCTCTTCCGCCGAGTTTCTCCTTCACGATTTTCGTTTTGCATTTTCTGCACTCCTTTCCTTCTCTATTATAAACCTCCGCAAACAAGTCGAGATAATCTCCTCTCGTCCCATCACTTTTTACATAATTCCTGATTGTCGAACCGCCCGCTTCGATACTTTTTTCCATCACTTTCCTCGCCCCTAGAAGCAAGATTCCTGTCTCCTCTTCTGTCAGCTCCCCCGCTTTCCGCTTCGGGTTTATCCCCGAAAAATACAACGCCTCGTCAGCATAGATATTCCCAAGTCCCGCAATCACCGTTTGGTCTAAGATTACCGTTTTTATCGGAGCCCCTTTATGTTTCTGCAACTTACTAAACAGTTCTTCCGGCGTCATCTCCCATGGTTCTTTCGCCAATTTCTTGATAAACTTATCTTTCTTAACCTCGTCTCTCTCTAAAATTTTAATAAACCCAAATTTCCTCTGGTCATTAAAAAACAATACCCCGTTCTCGAACACAATTTCGACTCGCGTCTGTTTATTCGGCAACTTCGCGACAAAATTCTCACTCGGATGCCCTCCCGCGAAAGTTTTTTCAACTATCTCTTGTTCTGATTTTATATCACCACATGAATATTTTTCTCGCCAAATCAACTGTCCAGTCATCCTCAAATGAATTATCGCCGAAAAACCATTCGAAAAATGAACAATCAGTGCCTTTCCCTTTCTATCAAAGCCCTCAATTTCCGCCCCTAAAATTATCTCTGGTTCCCCAATTAACGATTTTTGCTCATAAACCTTCACGTCTAAAACTTTTCCGACTCGCCCCAGCATCTTCTCCTCAAGCCCCCTCCGAATAGTCTCAACTTCCGGCAGCTCTGGCATCTTATTTCTCCACTGCCGTTTCCCCGCTCAAAATCTGTATTGTTTCCCTCAAAACCTCAGTCGTCCCTTCGTTCCCCTGTTCTAAAAGCCCCTGAATCCCATATTCGTTCAAACGGGACTTCAGCCCCCAAGTACTCTTCCCGACCAAAGAAACCTTCGTTATTGTTTTTTCTGCCTCTCCTTGCTTCATCTCTAGCTTTATCTCAATTAACTTGCTCAGCTCAATCGCCTCTCTTAATCCCTGGCCAACTAAAACCATCTTCCCGTCCTTAAACCCGAACATTTTCTCCGCATTTATCTTTCTTACCGTCTCATTCAAATCCGAAAGCGTCGTCGCTGTTACATTCTGTTCAACATCTCCGACCAAAATATTCATCACTCCACCCCCTACTTCCGTCACTATATCCCCCTCAAAAATCAAAATCCCTTCCGTCGACAAACCGCTCTTCTCTTCGTCAAACGCTCCCCTTGAAAGATAAAGCCCGCTTCTTAACTGGTCCTCGCCTCCCTCTACTGCCTTCATAAAATCAAGTTGTTTATCCGCGTCGTTATCATAATTCTTTGCCTCTATCGCTCTCATCTCGCGAATTGTCTTCAAAAAAACCGTCGTATCGTTCGCTAAAATCTCTGCCATCTCCTCGAACTCCGAATCCTCAAAACTCGTTCCCACTCCCTTAGAAACCTTCGAAAATCCCTCTTTAAGCGTCGCTAACTCTTCCAAAATTTCTTCACTCGTCAAATCCCGAAACTTTTCGCTCGTCAAATATTTATACCTTAACCTATTGCTCACATAATTTTTAAAATAAACCGAAAAATCTCTCGAATCGTTTTCAATTTTTACCGTCTCCGTCGAAACTTGTGGCCGAGATATAAATTTATACAAGAACAATCCGCCCACCCCTATAATTGCTAAAACCAGAAAACTAACCAGACATATTTTCCATCCCCTCTTTTTTGGCTTTGTCTTCTCCCCTTCCAATTTCTTCCTACTCATGAAAAAAATTATATCACACCTTCCGCGCCGGACAAACCTCTTTTATCCCTCCAACAGTTTTCTTACAACCCCAACAATCAACTCCTTCTCATCCGCCTTACTCTCAGACATCAAAAGCACAATTGCCGTCAACGCTCTATCGGAAATCTTCGTTTCTCCATTTTCTGACAAATGAAAATCATTTATGGTCAAAAAATAGATAAAAAGAAGCGCCCCGATTCGATTATTCCCCTGTAAAAACGGTTCTTCATTTACCGTAAAATACAAAAGTCTTGCCGCCTTCTCAGCTACAGTTTTTCCTCCCTCATCTGTCCCTATCTTCTCAAGAAAACCTCGAAAATCCTCCTCGTCTTTTAATTCCCCAAATTCTCTCCCTTCATCTAATTCCTCTCTTAAATTCTCCGCTAAATTTTTCACATCTCCGACCGTCAAATTCCTTCTCATCCTCTGCGTCGAGCTTAAAAACCTCGGAATTCTCCCCTGATCGAACTCTTTTATCGTCTCAATCGCCATTCCATATCTCGAAATCACCTCTAAAATTCCTTTTGCTTCCCCCTCTTCAAGCTCTGTCTTCTCAACTAACCTCTTCACCATCCCTAACGTCGCCTCAAGCTCCGCCAATTTCTTCTCTGGCAACTCTTTTATCCTTCGCTCGTTTACTGCCGCTCCGTTTACTATATATTTCTTCAACACCCCTGTTGCCCAAACCCTAAACTTCGTCGCTTTCTTCGAATTCACTCTATATCCGACCGAAATAATCGCGTCCAGATTATAAAGCTTTCTCTGATAAACTCTCCCATTGACCATATGTTCCATTTTGGAACATGTCCTCTCCTCCTCTAATTCTCCATCACCATAAATATTCTTCAAATGCTTCACGATCGCCGGTCTCTGCACCCCAAATAAACTCGCAATCTGTTCCACATCTGCCCAAACCGTCTCTTTCTCTCTATCAAAATCAAACACCACCTCCCCCTCTTCCGCGTCATAAATCACCAAATCATTCTTCATCCCACCTCCCCTTATATCTCCCCCCAATTTTTCCCTTCCTTAACATCGACCACAAGTTTCACTTTAAACTCTGGCGCCACTCCCTCCATCACTTCCTTTAACACCCTCTTTGCTTCCCCTATAACTTCCGGCGTCACCTCGACCATCACCGAATCATGTACCTGCATCACCATCTCCGCTCCCTCTGGTAATTCTTTATCAAGCCTGATCATCGCCAACTTCACTAAATCCGCCTCAGTTCCTTGAATTGGCATATTTTGCGCCGCTCGTTCCGCTCCCATCCTCACTAAAAAGTTTGCACTTTTCACATCCGGCGTCGGTCTTCTCCGCCCAAAATACGTCTCGACATACCCCTGATTCTTCGCCTGTTGAAGATAGCTATTCAACTTATCTTGAATCGGTTTCCTCAGCTCAAAATACTTCCGTTCAAACTCCCTCGCGTCCGCAATCGACATTCCCGTCGCATCCGCTAACCCTTTCGCACTCATCCCATAAATAATCCCAAAATTAACGACCTTCGCAAGTCTCCTCTGATCTTTCGTCACCTTTGTTTCGGGGATTCCATAAATCTCCGCCGCTGTCTTTGTATGTACATCCGCTCCCGAATTAAAATCCTCAATCAACGCCTCATCCCCTGCTAGCGCCGCCGCGAGCCGAAGCTCAAACTGTGCATAATCCGCCGAAATCAACACTTTCCCCTGGTCAGCGATAAATCCTTCTCGAATTTTCTTCCCCTCCTCTGTTCGCGTCGGAATATTCTGTAAATTCGGATTCACCGACGAAAGCCTCCCCGTCGCCGTTACATCTTGCGTGAACGTCGTGTGCACCCTCCCCTCAATATCCGCCAGATTCGGCAAAGGTACTATATAAGTGTTCAGAAGCTTCGCCGCTTCTCTATATTCAATCAGCTTTGGCACAATCGGATGAAAATCCTTTAATTTCTCCAGCTCCTTCGCCCCTGTCGAATATCCTCTCTGTGTCTTTTTTATCCCCTTTGTCGGCAGTTCCAACGCCTGAAACAAAACATACGAAAGCTGAATCGTCGAATTTATATTAAAATCCGTCCCCGCAAGTTTATAAATCTCCGCCGTAAGTTTCCCGACATACTCTTCATATTCTTTCTCTAGCTTCTTAAAGTATTGAAAATCAAGCTTCATTCCCCTCTTTTCTATCTTATAGAGGACTGGAATCATCGGCAAATCTAACTGATAAAGCACTCTTTTTAACTTCGGATATTTCTCAAATTCTCTCTGTTGCCTAAAATACTCTTTTCTCATCTCCTCTTCGTCATCTCTAAACAGCCCTTCTTCATCCGTCTTCCTCTGAAGCGGATCCAAGAGGAACCTCCCTTGCCCAAGGTCATAAAACTTCGCTCCCTTTAAAATCTTCCTCGCAACTCCTTCGTTTTCATGCATCAACTTTTTCACATCAAACGAAAAAATCACATCTTCTGGCAACCTTTCATTGAAATCCTCATCTTCCCTTGAAATACCTGCATCGTCCTCATCTTCATTGAAACCCCCTTCATTCAATGAATTTTTCTGTTTTATCTCAAACCCCTCTTTTGCCCATTTCATCATTTTTCTCTCTAAACTCTTAAACTCGAGCTTCTTAAATTCCTCTAAAATCCTTGGCAAATCCACTTCAAGCTCCGGAATATCCTCTATCTTCACCGGCGCATCTGTCATAATCTTCGCCAACTTCTTCGACATGAATGCCGACTCCCTCCCCGCTTCGAGCTTCTTTCTTGTCGCCCCTGTTATCTTATCTAAATTCTCGTATATCCCCTCGAGCGTCCCAAATTCATTAAGAAGCTTCACCGCCCCCTTCTCTCCAATCCCAGGCACTCCTGGAATATTATCCGAAGCATCCCCCTTTAATGCCTTGAGGTCGAGGAACTGCTCCTTTAAAACCCCATATTTCTTCTCAATCGCCTTTATATCGATTTCCTCAAGCTCCGAAAACCCTTTCAGGAGTCGATACATCTTTACATGCTCATCCACCACCTGAAGCATATCAAGGTCCGAAGAAATAATATACATCTCCCACTCCCCCGCGTCGGAATGTACGACCTGACTCGCCAGCGTCCCTATTATATCATCAGCTTCGTACCCGTCCGCCTCAAGAAATCCCCACCCGAGCGCCTGAATCAGCTCCCTAAGCGCCGGAATTTGCGCAAAAAAATCTTCCGGCGGTTTTTTCCGTCCGGCCTTATAATCTTTAAAAATCGCTGTCCGTTTCTCGACAGATGTCCCCGCCTTATCCCAAGCAACCACCACTTTATCAGGCTCCAACCTCTTGACCAGCTCCATCGCAATCGCCGCAAACCCATAAACTCCCCCTGTCGGCTCCCCTTTCGAAGTCGAAAGCGCACCCATCGCATAATACCCCCGATAGAAGACCGACTTTCCGTCAATCACCACTAATCTTTTCATACCCTCATTATAAAGTATCCGCCCCACTTTTCAAATAGCCCCCGCGAAGAAATCTTAAAACTCCATCTCCTGAAGAATCTCATCTAAATCACTATACAACTTCGCAACCTCGCCATCATTAAGTATATAAAAATCACTCGCCGCAATCGGCCCCCCTTTCTCAAGATTCTCAATCTCGCTCCTATCCCTCTCAATAATCTCATTTCGATTAAACGGCCTCTCTGGTCTCTCCCCTACTCTCTTATATCTCAAT
Source organism: Candidatus Saccharimonadota bacterium (assembly GCA_017406405.1). GTDB lineage: Bacteria > Patescibacteriota > Saccharimonadia > Saccharimonadales > Saccharimonadaceae > Nanosyncoccus. The sequence goes on along the minus strand of JAFQYO010000007.1, from coordinate 23,999 downwards.
TTCTTCGGCACAACAATAGCCAAAAACACCATCTCCCCCGGAAACTCCTGTTTCAAAGCCTTATATTCCGTCCAAGAATAAACTCCGTCAAGCACAATCCGCTTCTGTCCCGCCTTGATTAAATTCTTTGTTTCCTCAATCACCTGTTTTACAACCCAGTCCTTCCCTTCCTTTTCTCGAATTTCCTCTCTAAATTTCTTCTCACTCTCTCCGTCCGGCGTCCTCTCGATTCCTCGTCTTTCCATCTCCTTATAAATCATCCCCCCGAAATATACTTTCGGAATTCCCCTCTTCGTCAAATAATCCACCACAACCGATTTTCCGCTCCCACTCATCCCTACCACCGCTAAAATCTTAACATCTCTTTTTTCGCTCATCTTTCCTCCTTATTTACAAAAATTATATCTTAAATATACATCATTTTCGTATCACTCTAAGCTTCACTCCTGTCTTTTTCACTTCAATTCTCTTCACACCCACCTTCTTCTCAAGCTCCCCTTCGACATGAAGGTACACGTCTCCTGGTTCAAGAAACTCAATCACATCTCCCTCTGTCACCTCCCCTGGCAATTTGCCCTCAAGCGTCCTCACCCCAACAACCAACATCCTCCAAAAACTCCGATTTCTCAGCGTCCCGCTTAAAAACTCTTTCTTTTCTTGCGTCCACCCTTTCGCCTCAACCAACCCCGCAACGCTCTTCCCGTTCAGCGCCACATAATCCGTTGTCCCTTTTTCAAACTGAAACCCCTTCTGCACTCCCCCCTCTAACAACCGTCCTTCCGGAAAAAAATCCTTTCTCCACTTATTCCAGAAAAAATACCATCCCGCCAACTTTCTTATCGAATACCCCAACCTATTTTTCACCTTCCCAATTCTCTTTCTCACTTTTGGCTTCTCAAACACCCCAGCCGCCTCAGCAAACATCCCAACCGTAAAATACATTCCAACATATCTAAAAAACCGCCCGTCCACCTTCACCTCGAGCGGATATAGCTCCTCAAATTTCCCCTCACTAAACTTCTTACAAATCCGTTGAAGACTCATCTCTCCGAACGTCAACGCATAATCATTAAAATTCCCAAGCCCTAAAACTCCGAGCGTCGCTAACTTCTCTGATTTCAAAATCGCATTAAGCACCATACTCGCCGTTCCGTCTCCGCCCGCAGAAACAACCAAATCGTCTTTCTTAATTATCTTTGCAAGCTCCTCCGCATTCTCCTCAACACTCGCTTTCCTAACCTCAAATTTACAAACCATCCATCCCTTGAGCTCACGCGATTTTTGAATCACCTTTCTCTCGACTTCCGGGAATCTCGCCGACCTCGGATTATAAACAAGTACTAATCTCTTCATTTTTTATCTATTCAAAATTCCGCCCGGAATCAGCCATTCTAGCAACGCCCAAAACAATCCATAAAACACCAACCCAATCACAACCTGCACAATTCGATTTTTTGCTTTTGTCATTTGCGCCTGATTCCCCGCCGCAGTCATATATTGAATCCCTGAAATCACCAGCCCAAGCACCCCAGCCGCACCCACTCCAAACGTCAAAACATTCAAAACAATCGTCAGAATATGAAATATTCCACTTCCCTTTCCATCATCCTCATCACAACTTATTAAATTCGTATCCACTCCTGCGCATGATGTCCCCGACGAACCGCTGTTATCGAGCGTCGGATTATTGCCTCCCGAATCAGTCCTCGCATACACCGCCTCTGTTCCTACTCTAAATCCCCCGACCGAAATTTCTCCCCCAAGAACAACCCCAAAACACAATGCCGTTCCGATAAAAATCGCCACGGCCATCTTAAAAATCCTTCTCTGCTTCATAAACCTCCTTATTTTAAGTATTCGTGCAGTTTTTTCGTGTCTTTATGCTTTCTTAACTTCGAAAGCGCCTTCGCTTCAATTTGGCGAATCCTCTCCCTCGTGACAGAAAACTCCGACCCGACTTCCTCGAGCGTATGCGGTCTCTCTCCCCCGATTCCGAATCTCATTTTTATAATCTTCTGCTCCCTATCCGAAAGCGAAGAAATAATCGAAGCAAGTTGTTCTTTTAAAATCTGCGTCGCCGCCGAATCTTCCGGAGAAATCCTCTCTTCATCCTCCACAAAATCCCCGAGAACCGAATCTTCGTCGTCTCCGTCTCGACCGACGCTCGCATCAAGCGAAGCGATATCCTGTTTAATCCTCATCACATACTCGACTTTATCAACATCCATGTCGAGTTCTTTCGCAATTTCCTCAGTAGTCGGTTCGTGATTAAGCTCAGTTGTCAACTTTCTCGTTGTCCTTAAAACCTTATTGATTGTCTCGACCATATGCACAGGAATCCTAATCGTCCTTGCCTGGTCCGCAATCGCCCTCGTTATCGCCTGTCGAATCCACCACGTCGCATAAGTCGAAAACTTAAACCCCTTCTCCGGGTCAAATTTTTCCACCGCTCGAAGAAGCCCCGTATTCCCCTCTTGAATTAAGTCCAAAAAATCCAGCCCCCTTCCCGAATATCTCTTCGCAATCGAAACAACAAGCCTCATGTTCGCCTCGACCATCTTATCTTTAGCCTTCTTATCCCCTTCAACAATCTTCTTCGCGAGTTCTTGTTCTTCATCAGGCGTCAACAGCGGAATCTTCCCAATTTCTCGAAGATAAAGCCGAACCGAATCGTCCGCAAACGCATCAACATTATCGACCGTTATCTCAAGGTCTTCATCAGAAAGTTCTTCCTCGTCCGCTAGGTCAAGAGCATTCGGTTCTAACGGCTCGAGAATCGTCTCGTCTTTTTCTTGATCCATTACCCCTCATTATAACCACAAAAATCTCGAAAATCAACCCCCGATTTTCCGTCGCCCCTAGCTTCTTACCCCCGTTTCTATCTCAGCTTTTAATCCATTTTAGCCCCTCTGCAACTCCGTAATCTTCCTTAAAATCTCCTTTTCTTCTTCCTTATCCAAATCCTCCGCCTCGAGTCTCTCTGTCAGCTTCTCAATCTCCGCTTTCGTCATCTCTATCTTCAACCCCCGATAAAGCTCTTTGACTTCTGCCTTAAGTTCACTCGTCCCCAAACCCTTATAATTATGATCAAACACCATCTCGAGTTCTTCGAGTCTCGTCTCGTCCGTCGGAATTTCCACCTCCGCTGGGACTTCCACCCCGCCATAAACCGCGATAGCAAGCAAATTGTTCTCAAGCTTCCCTAGTCTATCCCCTATAACTTTCGTTTTTGCTTCCTTCAGCCTCCGCTTTGCCTTCTTTTCTAATTTTTCCTCAATGTTCTTGCTTTTATTCTTCAAATCTTCCCTCGTAACCCCAAGTCTCCTCGCGACCATCTCTTCATATTGCGCCCGCTCAATGTCATCGTTCACATATTTTATCACCTTCAGCGCGATGTCCGAATACTCTTTCTTCCCAAATACCGACCCCATATCGACCTTTTCTTCATATTTATCAAGTAGCCATTCGACCGCCGGTCGACAATTATTCACCGCCTCCCGCCAAAGCTCCGACCCCCTCTGAATCAACTCATCCGGGTCCTTCGCCCCCTGATAGTCCGAAATCACCTTCAAATTTATTCCTAAATCCCCCGCCATCATTATCGCCCGCTCTGCCGCCTTTACCCCCGCGTCATCTCCATCATACGCAAGCCGAATATCATTCGTCAGCCTCGACAAAATCTTCAAGTGATTTTCCGTCATCGCTGTCCCGCTCGTCGCCACCGCCTCTTTCACTCCTGCTTGATGCGAAGAAATCACATCCATATTCCCCTCCACAATCACCACAAACCCGTTCGTTCGAATCGCCTCCTTCGCCTGATGAAGTCCAAAAATAAACCTTCCTTTATTAAACAACAACGTCTCCTGCGTATTGAGATATTTCGGTTCCGACTTATCTAACACTCTCGCCGTAAACCCAATCACCGTTCCCGTTGTATCGATAAACGGCACCATCATTCTCCCCCTAAACATATCCCCCTTAAACCGGTTTAACAGCCCCGCATCTTCCATCTCTTTCTCCGAAAACCCTCGACTCCCCAAAAACGTCTTCAGCGCTTTTCCGTCTTTCGGCGAGTACCCGATCCGAAACTCCTTCGCCGTTGCTCGGTTTATGTTCCGTTTATAAAAAACATAATCCAAAACTCGCTTTGACTTCGAAAGACAAAACTGATAATATTTAGTAGTAAGCTCGAGCGCTTCCCGCGCCCTAGCCTTCTTTTTTGTTAGTTGTGCATCTCCCCCCGAATATTTAGAAATATCCACCCCCGCTTGCGCCGCCAGCTTTTCAAGCGCCTCCCGAAATCCAATCCCCTCAACTTCCATCACAAACGTAAAAACGTCTCCCCCCTTATTGGCCGAAAAATCATGCCAAATCCCCTTCTCCGGCGAAACCATAAAACTCGGTGTTTTATCAACCCCCCAAGGCGACCTCCCTTTAAGCGTACGTCCCGCTCGTTTAAGCTCAATATATTGAGAAATCACATCCTCGATTGGCAACCTCGCTTTTATCTCCTCCTTCGCATCTTGCATACACCTTTAGTATATCACCTTCTTAAAAATCCCCAAAATCTATGTTATACTAAAACCATGAACGATTTAGATTATCTTAACCAAATCTCTTCTCCCCTTCCCTCTGACCTCCCTCCGACCGGCATAAAATCCCTCACCTCCGGCCCTCTCTTTAAAATCCTCATTGGCATCCTCGCCTTCGTTATCATCTCTGTTATCGGCGTTATTCTTATCACCGCCCTCACCCCGAAGGAAGTCACCATCGAGTCCGAACTCACTCGAATAAACCTCCGGTCGACTTATCTCCTAGATTACATTTCCACTTACTCCCCCCGCGTAAAGTCCTCAAACCTTCGCGCCGCCGGTTCTACTCTCTCGACCGCTCTGACCCAACTCGAAACAAACACCTCCAAAACCCTCTCCGAAATTTATGGTCTCTCCCCGACCGAAAACGACCTCTCCCCTGAAGATTCAAAACTCCTCGAGGATACCAGCCTCGCCCTCGAACATGCTCGTCTGAACGGTCTCCTCGACCGCTATTTCGCCTCAGAAATGGCTTACCAAATCTCCCATCTTCTCATCCTCGAAGACGCCACCATCAGCCGCTCCCCCGACCCCGAAGTGACCGAATACCTCGAGTCCTCGCGAGCAACTTTGACCCAGCTCGAAGAAACCTTCTCCTCCTTCTCCGAGTCCGATTAGCCTTTTCTTTCCCATTTTCTCGTGATATAATATACGCATGGCAAAAGAATCTAAACTCCCTAAAATCGATGTCCAAAAGGGCTTCGAAACCATAAAGAAAAAAGAACCGAAGGTCATTAAAGAATTCAAAGAATTCATCAACCGCGGCTCCGTAATCGACCTCGCTGTCGGCATTATCATCGGTGGCGCTTTCACCTCGATTGTCACTTCCCTCGTGAACGACGTCGTCATGCCCGTCATCTCCATGATTATCGGTGGCTTTGATTTTACCTCATTAAAAGTTACTATCCCCGCTTACATAGAAGGGATTGAACCCGCGACCATCAACTACGGGAACTTCATCCAAGCTCTCGTGAACTTCCTCATTATCGCCTTCGTTATCTTCCTCCTTGTTCGCTTCATCAACAAAGCAAAGGAGAAAGCCGCTCCGGCCCCTGTCGAAGACAAAAAGGCCGAAAAAGCCGCGAAAGAAGCAAAAGAATCCGCCGAAGAAACGACTGTCCTCCTGAAAGAAATCCGCGACCTCTTGAAAGCCGGTTCAAAACCCGCGAAAAAGTCCTAACTTCTCTAAAGTCCAAATTGGCCGCCACTCGCGGCCAATTTTTTACTCAAATTCCTTTGTCATATTATACGAAAGCCGAACCAGGTCCCAAATCTCGTCATCCCGAAGCTGTTGCCCCTCCATAACAATCTCGATTCCCCCTCGCCCAAAATACCGACTCTCCATCACGCTTTCATATTTCTCAACAAGCAGTTTTTTTAGCTTCTCATCTGTCCGAACTTCGATTGTGTGCGAATTAACGATTAAAAACGCATGCCCTTTAACTTTATAAACATCAAACCTCGAAGACCCTTTAGATTCCTCTTTGCGAGTCTCGACCTCATACTCTCCTATCCCCGTTACTTTAGAAATGTCAAATACCATTTAAGCTCCTCAATAGACCCCTGAATGTCCGAAAGCGCCCTATGCGCTTCAGGTTTCTTAAATTTTTCTTTCCTCGCCCCCTCGAAATAAACTTTCCAAGCGCTCACGTCGAGCATCCGATAATGAAGCCTCTGGCTCACCCTCGGCATCTCTCTATCAATAAATTTCCGGTCTTGATGAATCGAGTTGCCCGCAAGTATAATTTCCTCCCCAAAATTCTTATCAAGAAATGTTAAAATCTCATCTTCGATTTCAGAAATCAGCTTTCCCTGTTTATTCTGTTCGATTAGCCCGTCTCTCGACGCCTTATTTTTCTCCCAAAATTCCCCGACCATTCTCTCTTTAATAATTTCATCACTAACTTTCACGACCCCTTGATAACTCGCCATCGGCTCTAAATCCCACCCCGTCGCAATCCCCGCGACCTCTAAAATCCGGTCTTTTTCCGGGTCGAGCCCCGTCATTTCTAAATCAACCCAAAACAGCTTCATCATTTTACATTTCCTCCGGTACATTTATTCCTAAAACCCCCAGCCCATGCTCCATCACTCTCTGGAACGCGAGCACAATCTTCAATCTCTCCTTTTCTCTCTCGCTTCCCCTGACCTGACAACTCTCATAAAATCTCGAGAATTCCTTCGCAAGCTCAAATAAATACGAACAAAGCAGATGTGGCGCCATTTCTCTTGTCGCCTCCCCAAGCACCTCCCCATACTCAACAATTTTCTTACAAACCTTCACCTCCGCCATCGACAACGCCCAAGGCTCCGCAGATTGAGCCTTCGAAGAATCCGTCTCGGCAGCTAAAATTTTCTTCGCCCGCACGGCCGAATAAAGAAGATATGGCCCGCTATTCCCGTTGAGAGAAACCGACTCGTCTATATCAAACTCAATATCTCCCCCAACTCGATATTTCAAAAACGAATATTTGATAGCCCCGAGTGCAAGCCCTAGATCCTCGAGCCTCTCCTCGACACTTCTGATAACGTCCACCGCCTTGACAAAGTTCCCCTTTCGGCTCGCCATCTTCACCGCCCCCGGAAGTTTAACCATCCCGTGTGTGATGTGTTTAGTTTTCCGGACAAGCTCCGGCGCATACTGCTCGACGCTCTTCAAGACAACTTTCATATACTCAACAATATCATTCCCCGTTATGACGACCGACTCATCAAATTTAAAATCGTCATTTTTCGTAAAAAGAAGCCCGACGTCCTTCGTTTCGTATGTCGGAAGTCCTTCTTTATTCATAAACACTCTGGTATGAAGCCCAAATTCCTCTCCCTTGAACACAATCGCCCCCTCGCTCTCCTGATAAACCTCCGGTGTATGTTTTTCGACTTCCTCGACCCCTCTCTCGGCCACCTCCGACTCCGGATAATACTTCTCAAACTTCACCCCAATTTTCTCATAGAACTCATCAAAATACCGATAGCTCGCTTCCCTTCCTCGGAAATACACCTCCGCGAGTTCCCCCTCGCGTATCTTCTTCTCAGCGATTTCATAAATCTGCTTATTGAGTTTAACAATTTCACCTTTCGCCTCCTCGCTCTCTTCATATGCTCTCGTCCCCTCGACATATGCTCGAGCGAGTATATTCGCTATAACTTCCGCTTCCTCGGACCCCTTAAATTCCTCTAAAGAGTCCTTATTTTTCATCAGTGCATACAGTGTTTTCGCGACGTGCAGCCCGACGTCCCCCCCAAAGTTCACTCTGTGCACCTTCCCTCCAGAAAACTCGACCATTCTCGACATCGCATCTCCGATGACGGAGGTATAAAGATGTCCGATATGAAGAACTTTAAACGGATTTGGGTCAGAAAACTCAACTACCACCACCTTATCCTTATATTCGTCTTGTGATATATTTTCAAGAAAATCAGCCTCATTTCTGGAAAAATCCTCAATTTTCTTAATAAAATATTCATCTGGTAGCATAAAATTCAAAAATCCCGGCCCCGCGACCTCGACCTTGATTTTTGATTTCTCTAAAAATTTCTCCCTTATCACCTCGGCTATTTCTCGAGGATTCCTCTTCAACTTTTTCGAAAGCTTCATCGCAATATTCGTCGCATAGTCCGCCCTAAACTCTCCCGAAAGTTCCGGCGGAACAGAAATCTCCACCTCTCCTTCCTCAAGAACATCCGCCCCAAACTCTTCTCTTAATATCTCTTTAAGAATTTTCTCTATCGTATCCATTACGCATATTATACCATAATACAAATCATATATCACTATTCTCTCCCCTGCCATTCCTTCCCCCTCGCATGTCCAACTCTGGCTCCGCCCGCGACTTCGGCCTCCTTAGCGCCCCATTATCGTACGTGAGGAGTGGCAACTATAACTGGAGCTCTACGGGGCTTAGCAACAGGGGTTCGGACGGCAACTATTGGTGGCTTCGTTCCAACAATACTACGACCTCCTACAGCCTGTACTTCCGCTCATCAAACTTGGGCCCTCGGTACTACAGCTACAGTCGCGGAAACGGGTTTGCGGTGCGTTGCGTATCGCAGTAGAGAGGTCCGGGTCCCAGGTTTCCCTTGTTCCCTCCTCCCCGAAGCTCCTCAATTAACTTTCGGCCTCTACTTATTCTTACAAGCCTTCAAAAACTCCCTAAACAACGGGTGAACCTCGAGCGGCCTACTCTTGAACTCAGGATGCGCTTGTGTCGCAACAAAATATTTACATCCCGGCGCCTCAACAAACTCGACCAACCTTCCGTCCGGACTCGTCCCAGAAACCTCAATTCCCCCCGCCTTGATTTCGGGCAAAAATTTTTGATTGACCTCATACCTATGCCGATGCCTCTCAACGACATCTGTTTTCCCATAAATCTTTGCCACCTTCGACCCCTTCTTAAGCTTCGCCGGATAATCCCCCAGCCTCATACTCGCCCCTGTCGATTCCTTTCCTTTCTGTCCTTCCATAATATAAATCACATTATTATTATCCTTCTCGCTCGCCCCAAACTCCTCCGAATTATACGGTTTCACCGGTTTGTTTCTTCCTGCTGACGCAGAGACCCCCTCAGCTGAAAGATTTTTCCGTGCAGGCGTTCTAGCTGAGATGGAGTTCAAGGAAGCAGGAGTAGCGGAAGAAGACGTATTTGACATACGTCGACTGAGCAACGCATCTGCTGACGCAGAAATCCGCTCAGCTGAACGCCTGCAAGCCGCTATGCAAGCTGTTTGGAGTCCGAGACACAGCCCTAAATACGGCACATCATTCTCGAGCGCATATCCCGCCGCAAAAATCTTCCCTTCGACCCCTCTCGCCCCAAACCCCCCTGGAACCACAATCCCATCAAGAGAAGAAAGCAAGGCGCCTCTTGAGCTATTGCTCTTCTCAAGCTCCTCTGCGTTTACCCATCTAAGGTCTAAGTTCACCCCCTCCCAAGCCGCCGCCGCTTTCAGCGCCTCCGTAACACAGATATATGTGTCTTCGTTCCCAACATATTTCGCGACCAACCCAACTTTAACCGTCTTTTTATAATCTTTATTCCTTCTCCGTGAAAACTCTTTCCATTTTCGCATATCCGGCTCGCTCGAATCCCCAACAAACTTGTTCAAAATCGTTAAAACTCCCGACTTCAAAACATTAAACGGCACATCATAAACCGACTTAATATCCGGCAAATTCACCACCCCATCCCTGTTTATTCCTGCAAACGCCGCAATTTTCTCCTGAATCTCCTTTGGTGCCGGTCTCTCCGTTCGCGTACAAACTACGTCCGGAATAATCCCAAATCCCCTGAGGTCCTTGAGCGCATTTTGCGCCGGCTTCGTTTTAAATTCCTTCGAAGTATTTATCCAAGGCACATAAACGACCGAAACATAGAGACAATTCTCCCTTCCCACTCTGTTTGCAAACAACCGAATCGCCTCAACAAACGACAACCCCTCATAATCTCCAATCGTCCCCCCAATCTCAACAATATGTATATCGCTATCTTCGCTCGCTCGAGCGATTTTCTCCTGCACTAAGTTCGTAAAATGCGGCACAAGCTGAACTGTCTTCCCCTTAAACCCTCCGCTTCGCTCCTTTTCAATCAACTCCTTAAAAATCGCCCCCGAAAGCGTAATCGAATATTTCGAAGTCGAAAAATCAAGAAATCTCTCATAATGCCCGAGATCGAGGTCCGTTTCGACTCCGTCCGCCGTAACAAAGCATTCCCCATGTTCGACCGGGTTCAAGAGCCCTGCGTCCACATTAAGGTACGGGTCGCACTTCTGCATCGTTACCCGAAACCCCTTCGCCTTCAAAATCGCCCCAATACTCGCCGCCGTTATCCCCTTTCCGACCCCCGAAAGAACCCCCCCTGTTACAAAAATATATTTACAGTTTTTATTTTTCATCGTGGGTACCTCCTTCTTATCCCACCAGTTTTCTCTATTATAGCACAACCATAACTGAACTCGCTAGAGTCTGCACAAAAAAGTCCCCTTTGGGGATTTTTTCGTGTTACTCTTCTGGCGGAAGTGTCTGGATGAAGTTCGAAACTTAATATCCCCGTAACTCTCTATATCTTGCTAGCATAGCCTAAATACACAAATGCTCCGATCTTTTCAAACAAAGTTCAAATAAACTTTCATGCAAAAAACGACTGAAAAACGACTGAAAAACGACTGAAATTTCAGTCGTTTTTTAAATCCAAGTGCTTTATTACGAAAGCAGAAAGATGATACTGAATTGTTTTACCTTGTTTTTTAGGAATGACAAGATTGCGAAATTTAAGATCTTTCAGATCGGAGTATGCGGTGCGAAGAGTAATGCCGTTCAATATAGAGTGCGCCTGTGCGGTAGTATAAGAAGAATGATTCTTAACGAGATACCTTAATGTATTAATCTGACGTGAATTTAAGTCAGAAGCAACATCTTGCAGATTAGCAACAAGCGAGCTGTTCTCGGCACTTTTTCTTTCAATATAGGCTTGAAATTCATCGATACATTTTACTATGCGTCGAATGTTATAATCAAAAAAGTAAGTAAAATCCAAGTCATCCTGTTCTGAATAAATATACGAATAAGCATAATCATGTTGAGATCTTTTTATAACAGAGGAAATAGGTAAATAGGCAAATGCCCAATATCCATGTCGCGTAAGATACCAATAGAAAATAGAACGAGCGAGGCGACCATTACCATCTGGAAATGGGTGAAGATAGCCTAACCAAAAATGTAATTCTATGGCTTTAATAACAGGGTGGACAAATGGTTGATCCGAATTGGCATATTCTATTAATCTAATGAGTTCACGCTGAACAAAAGACGCTTTCGGAGGAACATGAGCAATTTTCTGGTCATACCAGACCACTATATCATCTTCGTCACGACGAAAATTACCTGGGATATATTTCTCAGACAAGGTTTTTTCAGTTAATTCCATCTGTAGCGTCTGGAGTAAACCAAGTGTAAGTGGCTGATCTTTATATTCATTCTCAATTTTCTGAAGCACTCGATAATTATTAAGAATCATCTGTTCACTTTTATTGCGAGGTTTAATATTCTCGGCAATCATTTTTTTTGCATAACGGCTAGAGGTGTCTGCGCCCTCTAGCTGGCTAGAGGCAATAGATTCTTCTACGATACCTCGCGCAAGATATTTCTGACGCTCTGCACTCTGAGAAATAGCATCTTTTTCGGTGAGAAAAAGCCCACCAGCATGCATATCAATTTTTCTAAGTAATTCATCTGTATAAATCGGCCGAAGCCAAGAGAAAAATTGTCCATTTTCTGCCTTAATCTTGATGGGGATAGAGGTAATTCTTCGAATCTGGCGTAAAAGAACCCAAGATTCCGCTTCTGAAAAATCACCAATAAGCGGTCGAACGAAGCGAGCTTTGTCCCAATATAAATATTTTTCATTAGAAGTTTTACTGAAATAAGAAAAAGCACTTTTCGGATCAGATAAATAAGCAGAGAAAAGCTTAGTGGTGTCAATTTTTGAAAGATTATTGGGTTTTTTTAATTTGATAAATTCTCCAGACATAATAATCTCCTTTTAGGGCACTATATCATAATATATGAAAAAAAACAATATTTCCTATGAAAAACGACTGAAAAATGACTGAAAAATGACTGAAATTTCATAAAAACCTTAGAAAAACAATTTGACGAGGTTCGAACATGCTCGGAACAGAAAAAATAGCCAAATTTCGGCTATTCGTTCGGATTGGTGGAAGCGTTCGCCCCTTGGGAAGCGAGAGGATATAAATAATGCGCCGTCGTTTTGCTTCGCAAAACCGGGCATTAACGAACCTAGGCTCGAATCCTCACTTCTTGCAAGCAAGAAGTATTTAAAAATATCCCTTCCGGGATATTTCCAAATACTTCCTGGCGGAAGAGACAGGATTCGAACCTGCGAGACCTTTGCGAGTCTACACGCTTTCCAAGCGTGCTCCTTCAACCACTCGGACACTCTTCCGTCTCAAAAATTATATCATAATCCCAAAAATCTTTAAACCCCCTTCTGTCCACAAAACCGCTTCCCCTTAAAAAACTCCTCTAAACCTCTTCTCATTCTAGAGAATCCATGGTATAATAAAACCCGAAATAAATTAGGAGGCCTGCCTCATTTTTTTATTGCGAATTCGAAAACCCTAAAAAACAAAATCCCGACTAGCGAAATAAATTTCACCCCTAAAAATTAAAACAAAAAACCATAAAAAATCACTCAAAAAAATAATATTTAAGTTCTATAATTAAAGTAATGGCAGAAGAAAACGAAATCATCATCAAACTCGAAAGCCTCACAAAGCGTTATGGTTATGGCGACGCCGCCTCTTACGCGCTCAAAGATTTTGATTTAACCGTAAAACGCGGTGAATTTATTATGATTATGGGCCCTTCTGGTTGCGGAAAAACCACCCTCTTAAACATCATCGGTCTTCTCGACGCCCCGACCTCCGGCGTCTATCTCTTAAACAACGAACCCGCCTCCCGAATCTCCGCCCGTCGCCAAGCTCGTCTCCGCTCGAAAAAAATCGGCTTTATTTTCCAAAACTTCAACCTCATTCCTGACCTTCCCATTATCGAAAACGTCGCTCTGCCTCTAGTTTACTCCGGCTACCATAAAACCCGCCGCCTCATTCGCGCCTCCGAAGTCCTCGACCGCTTTAACTTGAAAGAAAAAGAATACTATATGCCCTTCCAGCTCTCTGGTGGCCAACAGCAACGCGCCGCAATCGCTCGTGCCATCGTCTCTGGCCCCGAGATTATTCTTGCCGACGAACCGACCGGGAACCTTGACTCTCACTCTTCTAGCCTCGTCATGGAAGAACTAAAGCGTATCCACTCCGAAGGCAACACTATCATCATGGTTACTCACAACCCGACCCTCACTAAATACGCCACCCGTGTTATTAACATGCTCGACGGCGCTATCGACACCGACATAAAAACCGTAAAAGATTCTGATCTCCCCGTCCCTGTTGCCTCCCGAAAGAAAAAGCCTCAAAAATCCCTAAAAAAGCAAAAAAAGAGCAAGAATAAGAAAAAGAAAGGCAAAAAATAATGTCGCTTCTCTTAAAAACTCATTACGAACTCGCAAAGTCCTCTCTCCGCCAAAACCGCACCCGCTCTTTTTTGACCTGCCTCGGGATTGGCATTGGTGTTGCCTCTATCATTTTAATTCTTTCCCTCATGGGTAGTATTTCTTCCCTCATCTCCTCACAGGTCTCTCAAATGGGCTCCGACCTTATCGTCGTCCGCCCCTCCTCGACCCGCAGCACTGTTGACTCTGTCGTCAACGAACTCACTTCCTCGACCCAATACCTAAAATCAAATTTAACCTTAAAAGACGTTTCCCTTATCGAAAAACTAAACAACGTTTCCTCTGTCGCTCCTCTCGCCGTCTCCGTTAATTCCCTTCAAGGCGACGATTTCGTCCCCTCTGCCACCATCGTCGGAACCAACGCAAATTTCCTTAAAATCCAAAATTTAACCCTTAAATCCGGCACATTTCTTCGCGAAGACGCAAAAACCAACACCGCTGTCATCGGCGCTGGCCTCGCTAACGACCTCTACGGAACCGACGAACCAATCGGAAAATCCCTCACTCTCCTCGGAAGTCGCTTCATCATCGTCGGCGTCCTCTCAAAAGTCGACGACCCAATAAACTTTAACAACCTCGATCTCGACTCTTCCCTGTTCGTCTCCGCAAAAGTCCTCAACCAAATCGACAACTCTCTCCAAATCCAACAAATCAACGTCCGCGCGACCAACACCGACGGAATCGAAGACACCGTAAACCTCATTCGCGAAACCCTTATCGCCTCTAAAGCCGGCGACACAAATTTCTCAGTTCTCTATGGCGAAGAAATCACCCATCCTGCCGGAACTCTCTTCTCTATTATCTCTGGTACCCTCGCCATCGTCGCTGGCGTCTCCCTTATCGTTGGCGGTATCGGTGTTATGAACATCATGCTTGTCTCTGTGTCCGAACGCACTCACGAAATCGGCGTCCGCAAAGCCGTCGGCGCCTCCTTCAGCAACATTTTCCTCCAATTCCTCTTTGAAGCCCTCATCTTGACCCTCACTGGTGGCTTCTTTGGTCTCGCTTTAGCTTACGTCCTCGCCTTCCTCATCTCCCTCGTCACCCCGTTTGCTCCCTATATCTCCTGGGAAATTCTCGCTGTCTCCTTCTTAACCTCCTTCGCGGATGGACTTATCTTCGGCCTCTATCCCGCCATCAAAGCCGCAAAGAAAAATCCAATCTCCTCCCTTAAATTCTGGGGTTAATCATGAACATTTTAAGCATAGAATCTTCCTGCGACGAAACCGCTTCCGCTATTCTCTCTTTCGACCCTAAAAGCCCTAATACCTCCATTAAACTCCTTTCAAACGTCGTCGTTTCCCAAATCGACATTTTTAAAGCCTACGGCGGAGTTATCCCCGAAGTCGCCGCCCGTTCTCACCTCGAGGCAATTCTCCCTGTTATCGACCGAGCGTTCTCCGACGCTGGTTTTTTAACCCCCGAAGAAAAAAACAACTGGGAAAAAATCGACGCAATAGCCGTTACAAACACTCCTGGCCTTCTCGGTTCGCTTTTAATCGGCACTCTAACTGCCCGCACCCTCTCAATCTTACACAATAAACCTCTCTACCCTGTCCATCACCTCAAGTCCCACATCTATTCCGCCTGGCTCGACAAAAACGATAAAGGACGAGAAAATCCTCCTTCTTTCCCTCTTCTCTCTCTTGTCGTCTCTGGTGGCCACACTCAAATCATCCGCATGCCTTCCGACAATAAATTCGAAATAATCGGAACTACCCTAGACGACGCCGTCGGTGAATGTTTCGACAAAGTCGCAAAAATCCTCGGATTACCCTACCCCGGCGGCCCCTCTATCTCGAAATCCGCTCTCTCCGGAAACCCCGAAAAATACCCCCTCCCTATCCCAAACATAAAAGACCTTGATTTCTCCTTTTCTGGACTAAAAACCGCCGTCCTTCATGCCGTCCAAAAAGAAGTCGGCGTCCCAATCTCCTATCCTTCTCACAAGCTAAAAAATCTCCTCTCCCCCGAACAAATTGCCGATTTCTCCGCCTCCTTCGAAAAAACTGCCGTTGAAATTCTCATAAAAAAGCTTAAAAAAGCCCTTAAAATTTATCCCGACACAACCTCTGTCGTTTTTGCCGGTGGTGTCTCCGCAAACGAGACCCTCCGAAAAACCGCCGAAAAAACCCTTAAAAACCTCAACGTTTACTTCCCTCCGAAAAAGTTCTCTGGCGACAATGCCGCCATGGTCGCCATCTCCGTCGCTCATGAAATCTCCTCCGGCATAAAGCCGGCCGACCCCCGTTCTGTCGAAATCCTCCCCCGTTCCTCGATAGCCTAAACCGCCCTTATCCCTCTCCGCCCGATTCATGCTATAATAATTTTATGTACAAACACTTTCTCCAATCTCCCTCTTGGAAAACCTTCCAAGAAACCGAAAACAAGACCGTCGTCGAAGGCTCCGGAACCGACTTTTCTTTCCTGGCCGTCGTAGAGCCCACTAAAATCGGAAATTATCTTTTTGTGCCTTACGGACCGTCTTTGGCCGAAAAATCGCCGAAAACGGCCTTAAAATCCGCCATAGAGGCCTTAAAATCCGCCGCTTATGCTAATAATTGCTTTTTCATTCGCATTGAGCCCACGACCGTTTTCGAAGAGTCCTATCTTAAATCCCTCGGCCTAAAAAAGTCAAAAGACATAAACCCTGCCCGAACTTGGCTTCTCGACCTCTCCCCCGAAAAAGAGACAATCCTAACCAACATGTCTCAAGGAACCCGGACTCGCCATAACCAGTTCAATAAAAAGGGTCTCTCCGTCTCTGTTTCCACCTCCCCCGAAGACGTCTCCGAGCTCACCCGCCTCCAACACAAGCTCGCCTCCGAAAAAGGCATAAACACCTTCTCCGATTCTTATCTTAAAAACGAGCTCGCTCAACCGTTTGCTTCCCTCTATCTCGTACACTATACTCCCCCCGAAGAAAACTCCGAAAAAATCATCTCCGCTTCCCTGTTCTTTGACGACCCCGAAAACAAAACTCGTTATTACATGCAATCCGCGACCGACTCCGATTATAAAAAACTCCCCGCGACCGTCGGCCTCTTAACCGCCTCTATTTTCGACGCAAAAGAAAAAGGCCTAAAATACTTCGACTTCTGGGGAATCGCCCCCGAAGACGCCCCGAAAAACCACCCCTGGGCCGGCTTCACCGCCTTCAAAAAATCCTTCGGTGGCTTCCCGCGTGATTATTCCGGAACCTACGACCTCCCCTTAAACAAGTCTAAATATTCCCTCTACAAACACCTCCGCTCCCTAAACCTCAAACTCCGCCACCTCAAGAAATAACATATTTTCCACCGCCTCAAGAAATACTTTTTTCAAAGCCCAAAAATGGGTATTCCGAAGAATACCCTCTGAGCCGCTTGCAGGTCGGCGTTTGGCGCTAACTTAATTTTCAAACAAATAAGCTCACCGCAAGGCTTACGCTGCCTTAATTTTAGCTTTCCCCTTTAAGTTTGTCAATCAACTTCCGCTTCCCTATTTCGAATTTGAGCGACCCATTAAATCCTCTCCTCGGATATTCTAAAATCCCAAAAATCTTTCCCCCAAGAATCTCCAAAAAATGCAAATTCCTCAACGTATAAGCTTGCGCTCCCGCCCCCGCAACAATATCCGCCGCCTGAAGTGATAAATTAGTCCTCGAATCCGCCTGCCCGACCGAAATCTTCTTCCCAATCAGCTCTGGGAACTCCGCATACGCCGAAATTTCAATATAATCCGTCAAAGAATTCATCGACTTCACCGCTGTTGACCTCTGATCAAACACAATCTCAAAGTCATCCTTATATCTCCGAAACACCTTACTCATCAACAACTTCGAAAAATAATTATAAACCAAATTCTTAGTCTTCCCTTCCTGTAAGAGCTTCACCATCGGTTTATAGGCGACAAAATAATATAAAGAAATCCCCTCCTCCTTGACGAGCTTATTTAAAATCCTCTGTCTCTGTTCAAACTTCATTCTAGAAAACTTTAGTTCCTCTTTCCTCGTTTCGAGCTTATTCCCTTTTGCACTCAACTTCTGTTCTTTCTTAATTATTCTCTTAATTCTCGCTTCATCTTTCTCCGTTTTGACAACAAGCCCCGCAAGCACAAAATACTTCCCCGATGTACCCATATTCCCAGACTCATCTATAAATACTTTTATCATATTCCTAAATCCCGTATTTCTCTGTCTTATTTTCGGTCAAACTGCCGAAGATCAAACAACGGATTTTTATCTTTATCTATTATACTCTGGGCCTCTTTTACCAACTTCTCAAGGCCCTTCTCTGTTTCTGCGCTCCCAACATGAACAGTCTTAACAACTTTTCCCTGTCGTTTATAACAAACCTGAACCCCCGTTTTCCCTGAGCTCGTCTCAAATTTTCGTATAAAGGCCATGTTTAGATTCTATCACAAATCATCATTTTTATCAGTTAGATAAAGTATCCCTGGAGCCGAAAAATTTTTCGTTGCGTGGGGCGCGCGCGCAGCGCGCGCCCCCGGGTATATACACATTTTTTGCCCTTCATTTTCCCTTTTGAATCCCCGACTCATTTCTCTTCCCCGGCTTTTCCACAAAATCCTCAAATCTCCCCATCTATCCTACTCCTGTTCCTTAGCAACCACTTGACTTAGCAACCCGTCTACGATACAATAAAAATAACCGAAAGTTCGATGAAATATTCGATAACTTTTGGGCGAGTGTAGGATAAAAACAAACCACAATTCGAATTTTCCCTAACCCCTTTTATAGAAGCGACTTTATAGACCTTTGTAGTCGCAGAAATACAAGGGGAAAAGGGAAATGTCAAAAAACTTCTCGTGAATAATGTATGACAAGATTGTTGTCATGCACCAGATTAAACGGGTGGAAAAATTTTGGTGTTTAACGTGAAAAATGAGTGGGAGATGAGATAAAAATGACGAAAAAGTATGGTATAATATTATTATGAAATTCACTCCTTCTTACGAACCTGATAAATTCGAATCTGACATCTATAACGCCTGGGAACAAAACGGTTTCTTCCGCCCTAAGGCCGAAGATTCGGAAAAATTCTATTCAATCGTCATGCCTCCCCCGAACGCAAACGGAAACCTCCATATCGGCCATGGCCTAACTATCGCCCTTGAAGATTCTTTAATCCGCTTTCACAGATTACGAGGCGACAAAACCTGGTATGTTCCCGGTGCTGACCATGCCGGCTTCGAAACCTGGGTCGTCTATGAACGCGCCCTCGAGAAACTCGGTCATTCTCGCTTCGAATATTCCCGTGACGAATTATATTCTCAGGTCTGGGATTTCGTCGAAGAACAAAGAGGGAACATGGAGCTCCAAGTTCGCGCCCTCGGCGCTTCCTGTTCCTGGGAAGATTTAACTTTCACCTTAGACGAGAACGTCGTTTCCCGCGTCTATAAAACCTTTGAAAAAATGTGGAACGATGGCTTCATTTATAGAGGGGAAAAGCTCGTCAATTACTGCCCGAAACACGAAACCGCCTTCGCCGACATTGAAGTCGAACATATCGACGAACCGGGTTTTCTCTGGGACCTGAAATATGAAATCGCTCCCGAAAATACCGATTCTAAAAACTCCTCTACCCCTGATTTTATCGTCGTTTCGACGACTCGCCCCGAAACATTGTTTGGCGACGAAGCGGTCGCCGTAAACCCTAACGACCCCCGTTATAAAAACATAATCGGGAAAAAAGTCAAGCTCCCTCTGACCGACCGCGAAATACCTATCATCCCCGACGAACACGCTGATCCGACCTATGGCTCCGGCGCCGTAAAAATCACTCCCGCCCACGATTTCGACGATTTCGAAGTCGGTGAACGCCACAGCCTAGAAAAACTTCGAGTCATCTCTGATAACGGCCACATGCTCCCTATTTGCGGGGAACGATACTCCGGCCTCACGACCGAAGAATGTCGGAAACAAGTCCTAAAAGACCTAAAATCCGAAGGTCTCCTCCTCGGAAAGAAAAAAATCACCCACGCCGTCGCTCACTGCTATAAATGCGGAACCGTCATCGAACCGACCTTAAAAGAACAGTGGTTCATCGACACGGAAAAACTCGCCAGTCTCGCGATTTCTCACCTCGAGAAAAACGAAATCTCCTTCCACCCCGCCTCAAAACAAAAAGTCCTCATAAACTACCTAAAAAACCTAAAAGACTGGAATATCTCTCGCCAAATCCCCTGGGGAATTCCTATCCCAATGTTTAAAAAATCTGCCGAAATCTCCTCCGGAACTGGGGAAGAAGTAAAAAACGACTCTCCTGACTGGATTTTTGACACTCGTGTCGAGCTGAAAGAAATCGAGGTCGCCGGCGTTAAATACATTCGCGACGAAGACACCTTCGACACCTGGTTCTCTTCATCTCACTGGCCAATCGTCTGCACCGACTGGACCGAAGCTCACGGCTCTCCGTTCTACCCCTTAAATGTCATGGAAACCGGCGCCGACATTCTCTTTGCCTGGGTCGCCCGAATGATTATGATGGGTCTCTACGTAACCGGCGAAGTCCCCTTTAAGTCCGTTTATCTCCACGGCCTCGTTCTCGACGAACACGGAAAAAAGATGTCGAAGTCAAAAGGGAACGTCATCAACCCAATGAGCCTCGTCGCAAAATACGGCTCCGACGCTTTCCGCCTCGGAATTCTCCGTGGCCGTTCCGCTGGCATGTCCCAAGCTTTCTCTGAACAATCCGTCCTTTCCGGCCGAAACCTCTGTAACAAGCTTTGGAACATCTCTCGCCTTATCGACTCTTGGGTCGAAGACGCTAAAACCCCAGATGCCGAAGAAACAATCCCTCGTCCAAAAACCGCCTACACAACCTTTAACCCCGGTGAAGATTGGATTTGTCGCGAAATCGACTCTCTAAAAAAATCAGTCGAAAAAAACATGAAGTCCTATCGCTTCTCCGAAGCCGTCGAAGAAATCTACTCGACAATTTGGGACAAATACGCCGACTGGTTCCTCGAGAGCCAAAAACTCTATAAAAACCTCCCCCTCTTAAAAGCGACTCTAGAAGACATCTTAATCATCGCTCACCCTTTTATGCCTTTCGTGACCGAGGCCATCTGGCAAGCCCTCTCTTGGACTGACGGCTTCTTAATCGCCGAAAGCTGGCCTTCCTCTCTCGATTTCGACCCAATAAGCGCCGAAGAATTTGAACGCACAAAGCTCGTCGTCTCTGAAATCCGTCGCCTAAACACCGTTTTGAAGGCCCAAAACCCTCACTATAAAATCCCTCCGATTCTCTTTGGTGACGACAGTCTAGTCTCCGAAAATGCCGATCTAATTTGTGCACTCTCGAAAGCCCCCGGAATCTCTCCGACCGACGGTTCGCCTCGAGGAATTCGTCTTGCGCTCGAAGGACGCGAAGTCTATCTCGACGTTGACGAAAAAACCGTCGCCTCTCATCGCGAATCTCTCGAATCTCACATCCTCTCGATCGGCAGGGAACTAGACGCCCTCAACGCCCGAATGACAAATCCGAACTACGTCAAAAAGGCTCCCGCCCATCTCGTTGAAGAAACCCGCCAGGGAATCAAAGAAAAAGAAGCTCTGATTTCTCGTCTGAAACTCGAACTGGAAGTCATAAAATAACAAATCTCGTCTTTTTATTAAAAATCCACACTTTTATTATTCCAAAAGCTCACCTTTCCGCAAAACCCGTTGTCTAAATTTCTTGAACGGCTGTATAAATAATTTTGAAATTATGAAGAGCTAAAATCAGCAAAGGACGATTAACATCAAAAAATTGCCCTTTGGCAATTTTACTTACAACACGATTTGGCTGGACCGGCAGGATTCGAACCTGCGAATGCTGGGACCAAAACCCAGTGCCTTACCGCTTGGCGACGGTCCAATCCTCTTAATTCTACCACCGTTTTCTAATTCTTTCAAGATATGTTATAATAATAAAAATGAAACTCCCTCTAGAAAAAGCGACCGAAATCCTCGTAGAAAAAATCGTCCCCGGCGGCCAAGCCCTCGGAACTATATCTGGAAAAAAGATTTTCCTCTGGAACGCCCTTCCCGGAGAAACCGTAAAAACCCTCCTCTTAACAAAAGAAAAATCCTCTTTTCTCGAAGGAATCGCCCTGGACATAGAAAACCCTTCGCCCTCACGTGTCACCCCTAAAGACCCCTGTTATTTATCGACTTCGCCTTGGCAAATTTTCGACTATTCTTTCGAGCTCACAGAAAAACGCCTCCTCGTCCTCGAATCCCTCCGCGAAGAAAAAATCCCGCTAGAAAATCTCGAAATCTCCCCCGTAAAAACCGACGGAAAAGAGTGGCATTATCGGAACAAAATGGAGTATTCTCTCTTTTGGGATAACGAAAAAAATTGCATTTTTCCAGGCTTCCATGTCCGTGGAACCCACAAAAAACTTAAAGTCGCAAAATCTTCAATTGAGCGTCCCGAACTCTTCGAAACCGCAAAAACCATTATCTCCTCCCTAAACTCCGCCCACGAACCCGCGAGAAACTACCAATCCCTTCTCCTCCGTTGTGACCAAAAGGGAACTGTCTCTGGCGGCCTCTATAAAAACCACGCTCCTCATCCCTCCTTCTCTCCGCTCTCCGATTCCCTCCTCGGAAAAACCTACTCATATTCCCCAAACGGCTTCTTCCAAATCAACCTCCCCGTTTACGAACTCGCCCTAAAAGAAATAAAATCCTATATAAAAACCGAAAAAGTCCTCGACCTCTATTCTGGCGTCGGTTCAATCGGCCTTTCCGTCGCCTCCGACAAATCCCTCACTCTCGTCGAATCAAACAAAGATGCCTTCTCCGAGCTAGAAAAAAACTGCGCAAAAATAAAGACCGCGACCCCTGTTCTCTCGAAATCCGAAGAAGCCCTCTCTTTTATCTCGCCCGAAGAAACCGTCATTCTCGACCCTCCTCGAGCCGGTTGCGACAAAAAACTTATAGAAAAACTCCTCGAAGAAGTTCCAGAAAAAATCATCTATCTCTCCTGCAATCCTTCGACCCAAGCCCGCGACCTAAAACACCTCCTAAAAAGCTACGATATAGAAAAAATCTCGCCCTACAATTTCTTCCCAAAAACTCCTCATATAGAAAACCTTGTTATCTTAAGTCGTCATAAATCCATTTAGCTGTACTGGCCGAGAAACGCTGGGGAGGAGGGAACAAGCGGGAACTCGGAACCGGATCTCTCTACTGCGATACGCAACGCACCGCAAACCCGTTTCCGCGATTGTTGTTGTTCTGAGGGTTTAAGTTCGATGAGTTGAAGTTCAGGTTGTTGGAGTTCGTGGTATTGTTGGAACGAAGCGACCAATAGTTGCCGTTCGAACCTCTGTTGTTAAGCCCCGTAGAGTTCCAGTTGTAGTTGCCACTCCTCACATAAAATACAGACAATAAATCAGCAGAAGAAGCATCTCGTTAAAAGCCCGTTTCGTAAAACAAGCTCAATATAGAACTCAAAAGAGTGTGCTTCTGATTTTCTCTTTTCCTTGTTGCAAGAATGATTTGGGAATGTTCCTGCCAAGGATGCCAGTACATAACCATTGTACAACAAATCCATACAAAAATGTATCGGCAGGAAACGCTGGGGAGGAGGGAACAAGCGGGAACTCGGAACCGGACCTCTCTACTGCGATACGCAACGCACCGCAAAGAGACACGAAAAGCGCCGAAAGAAGCAACTTCCTTAGAACCTGTCCCATAGAACAAGCTCAATACAGAACTCAAAAGAGTGTGCTTCTGATTTTCCTTTTCTCGATTTTGGAATGGATTTTCAATATTCCAAATCGAGATGCCGATACATCTCTATTATACTATTTCTACCTCATTCACTGCAAAATCCCCCTTTGCGGGGGATTGCACTTTCACCTTTTTGTTTTCGTCCTCTTTACTCCTCCAGGCTAGCGATGAGTTACGCTAGCCTGTTCCTAGAAAATCTGGGGAGGAGGGAACAAGCGGGAACTCGGAACCGGATCTCTCTACTGCGATACGCAACGCACCGCAAACCCGTAGCCGCGACGGCTGTAGTCCTGAGGGTTTAAGCTCGATGAGCTGAAGTTCAGGCTGCTGGAGAGCGTGGTATTGCTGGAACGAAGCGACCAATAGTCGCCGACCGAACCTCTGTTGTTAAGCCCCGTAGAGCTCCAGTAGTAGTAGCCACTCCTCACATACGATAATGGAGCGCTAAGAAGGCCGTAGTCGCGGGTGGAGCCGGAGTTACTCATGCCGTAGCTTAAGTCTCCATTGACAAATAAGTTATTAAAGGACTTATCTCCGGAATAAGTAGGTAGTTGCCAGCCCTTCGGGCATATACTGTCAGTTGCGTTG
>JAFQYO010000006.1 GCA_017406405.1 Candidatus Saccharimonadota bacterium | reverse complement strand
TGATCTCCCCTTTAAAACGGGCCCCTAGGGCCCGTTTTTAATTGATACTCCTGGCGGCAAGGTTTAGGCGGGCGAGGGTGCGCTCTTTACCGAGTACTTCGAGAGTTAAATCGAGGCTGGGCGAGAAAGGTGCGAAGGAAACGGCGAGGCGGATGAGACTAAAGAGTTCACCAGGCTTTTTATTGGTTTCGGCAAGAAGGTCGTTAAGCGCCGCTTGGATATTTTCGGCAGTCCAATTTTCGAGGCTCGAGAGGCGCGTAGACGTTAAGGAAAGGAGCTTTTGCAAATCGTCTTCAGAAAGCTTTTTGAGCATTTTATTTTTCAAAATTAGTTCCTTATCTATTTCAGGCTCCTCGAAGAAATAAGAGGTGAAAGTTTTAAGCTCAGAGAGGAGCTTTAGACGGTCGTAAATGATGTTAAGAACCTTTTTACGATATTCTTCTGGATAATTTTTTGCGGAATCTGGCCAAAAATCTGGGCTGATTTTAGCATAGAGTACATCAATTCCTTCTTCGTCTTTAATCTTACGAATCCAGACGCCGTTCATCCAGAGGAGCTTAGTCTCGTCAAAGCGGGCGCCGGAATTCTGGATGCGGTCTAGAGAAAACTTCTCAAGCAATTCTTTCAGGTCATAGATTTCCTGTTCACTGCCGTCGTTCCAGCCGAGGCAGGCGAGATAGTTTAGCATCGCCTCGGGGAGGATGCCGTCATCGCGATATTCGGTGACAGATTTAGCACCGTCTCTTTTAGAGAGCTTTTTATTCCCCTGTGGGGCGAGGATATGGGGAAGGGAGACGAATTTCGGGCGGGGGAGATTTAGCGCCTCGTAAAGTGCAAGGTAATTCGGCATGCTAGAGAGATATTCTTGGCCGCGGATGACGTGGGTTACGCCCATTTCGGCATCGTCGACGATATGAGCAAAATTATAAGTCGGGAGGCCATCTTTTTTAATCAAGATAATATCATCGAGGACTTCGGGGCTAGATTTTAAGTCACCCATGACCTCGTCATGCCATTCATAATTTTTAGGAATGGTCTTGAAACGAATCGGCATCCCCTCCTGCCACTCGGGAGTATCGAGCGGGCGATGATTGCGATAGAGATAAGGGACCTTCTCGGCCTCGTCTGCTTTTCGGTATTCATCGATTTTCTCTGGGGGAGTGGGATCGGCATAGGCGCGACCTTCGGCGATGAGCCGTTTGGCCCAAGAGAGATAGAGCTCTTTTCTTTCGGTCTGAAAATATGGGGCGTGCGGGCCACCAACGTCGGGGCCTTCATCCCAATTGAGGCCAAGCCAGAGTAAAGTCTCTTTGATGAGGTCGGTAGCGCCTTCGACGAAGCGGGCCTGATCAGTGTCTTCGATACGGAGGATAAAGGTGCCGCCGGTCTGTTTGGCGAGAAGATAGGGGTAAATTGCGCTCCGAACATTGCCAAGATGAATGTAGCCCGTCGGGCTAGGAGCAAAACGAGTAATTGCTTTTTCCATGTTCTCTATTATAACAGATAGGGGAAGAAAAGACTAGTCTAGAAACTATACGAATTTTGCGTTGTTGAAATAACACTAGCGGGATTTTGGTTTTCTACTTAGGCAACATTTCACTGGCAAGGTCATTGTACAATTTGATTAATTTCTTTATCTGTACCGATTGCAAAACTTCATCTCGCTCTTTTATGCACTCTTTGCTTTTCTCAGCAATCGTCTCTGGCCTCCGCTGAATATTCTCCAGAGTCTCTGCTATCTTTTCCGGCTCCGGTCCAGCCGTTAAGATTCCGCTGTCCCCGGTCACTTCCAATAAGTCCGGGTCACAGACTAGCGTTGGCAAGCCCATTGCTCGCGCTTCAAGAATTGTC
>JAFQYO010000005.1 GCA_017406405.1 Candidatus Saccharimonadota bacterium | reverse complement strand
GGGATTCGGGAGATTTTAATTATTACGACGCCGAGAGACAACCAGAGCTTTCGGGAGCTCCTCGGGGACGGCTCGAAATGGGGAATGAGATTTGAATACATGATCCAAGATAATCCGAATGGTCTCGCCGAGGCGTTTATCCTAGGCGAGGACTTTATCGGGGAAGACAACGTCGCGCTAATCCTCGGTGACAACCTATTCTACGGGGAGAATTTGCAACGAATCTTGACAAAAGCGAATTCTGATGAAGACCATTCGACGATTTTTGGCTATACCGTCAAAGATCCGGAGAGATACGGAGTCGTAGAGATGGACGCGGAAGGAAACGCCATCTCGATTGTCGAGAAGCCGGAAAATCCGCGGACAAATCTCGCGGTGCCGGGGCTCTATTTCTACACTAACGACGTAATAGAAATTGCCAAAAATGTCCAGCCGAGTGAGAGAGGAGAGCTCGAGATTACCTCGGTGAACGAGGAATATATGAAGCGGAAGCAGCTAAAAGTCGTGAAGCTCGGGCGGGGGATGGCGTGGTTCGATACCGGAACACACGATGCGTTAATTGAAACAGCGCAATTTGTCCAGACGATCGAAAAACGGCAAGGGATGCTGATTTGCAGCCCGGACGAAATTGCATACGATAACGGCTGGATTAGAAAGGGCGACTTGAGAGAATTGGCTCTGCCACTCAAAAAGACCGAATATGGCAAGAGCCTGCTCGCGATTTCGGAGGGGGAAGTTTAATGAACGAGAATTTAGGAGTTGGAGCGGGGGAAGCTAAAAACGGCGGGGAAGTAGTTGAGGCGGGGAATTTTCGATTTGAGAAATTGGAGATACCGGGGCTCGTCGTGATTACGCCAAAGGTTTTCCCAGACGAGCGGGGGTATTTCTTAGAGACTTATTCAGAAAAAGATTTTGCGAAGGCGGGAATTGACTGTAAATTCGTACAAGATAACCAATCGGGCTCGACTTTTGGGGTGCTTCGGGGTCTTCATTTTCAGAAGGAGCATCCGCAGGCGAAATTAGTCCGAGCGACTTTTGGGCAAGTCTTTGATGTGGCGGTGGACCTCCGCGAGGGCTCGCCGACATTTGGAAAATGGCACGGAGTTTTACTTACGGACGAAAATAAAAAACAATTCTTTATCCCGAAGGGATTTGCGCATGGTTTTGTAGTGCTGTCGGGAAAGGCGGAGTTTACTTATAAATGCGACGATTTTTATGCGCCGGGAGACGAAGGCGGGCTAATCTGGAACGACCCAGAGGTCGGGATTGAATGGCCGATTGAAGGCTTTCTTGAGGCGGATGGCTCGGAAAATGCTTCGGTGGCGCAAGTTGAAAAGCTAAAAAAAGAGGACATAATTTTATCAGAAAAAGACCAGAAGCACCCGGGGCTTTCCGAGGTATTTAGATTTAAGGGGCTAATTTAAGAAAGGAGCGAATAATGAATATTTTAGTAACAGGGGCGGCGGGGTTTATCGGAAGCAATTTCGTGCATTATTACACCGAGAAACATCCGGAGGATAAAATAATTGTACTAGACAAATTGACCTATGCCGGAAATCTTTTGAACTTGGCGCCGCTTGTCGACGAGGAAGGAGAATCTAAGGACGAGAGAGTCGAATTTGTCCGAGGAGATATTTGCGACAGGGAATTGGTGTCGAAGATTTTTAGAGAGAAAGAGGTTTCGGGCGTGATTCATTTTGCGGCGGAGAG
>JAFQYO010000002.1 GCA_017406405.1 Candidatus Saccharimonadota bacterium | reverse complement strand
TTTTCGGATTCATATTCCTGATGGGAAGTTGCGATAGTAATACCGCGGGCTTTTTCTTCAGGGGCGTTGTCGATTTGGTCGTAAGCGACAGGTTTATTAACCTCGGAAGGAAGTTTTTTCGCGAGGACGCTAGTAATAGCCGCAGTTAAAGTCGTTTTACCGTGATCAACGTGACCCATGGTACCGACGTTAATGTGGGGCTTTGAACGGTCAAAATTAGCCATTCTTTCTTTTCTCCTTTTTTATTATAATTCTCAAGAGCACTAATAAAAACCAGCTCCGGAGACTCTACAAGATTATTTTATACCATTTTAAAGACAAAGTAAAGCCCCGCTTTTTCAAGCGGGGCGTGCTCCGGGGGAGCGGAGAGAGAATCGGAATGATAAACCTAGAACTTATGAGGCCGCTCTTCCGGTTCGCCGAAGAAGCGCAGGTTCCGGGGAGCGATAATACGAACATTTCTCTCCTCGAGAATCGAGTCGAGGGTCGCGAGATAGACATCGTAGAAAACGGTTTCGCCGCAATTCTCCAGAGGCCCGCCTTTGATGGCGTTCGCCCCTTCAAGGGAGCGGAGAGCGATTCCGTAGACCTCGGAGTAGGTCGAGTTGTCCGTGCCCTGCAAGCGGTTTTGAATGATAACTTCAGCATCAGAGGTAGCCCTCCGGCGCCAAACTTCCACGACAAATTCGTAGGTCGCGGAATGGTCATCCAATCTTGCGTTGACTTCGCCCCAAGCCTCGTCGGAGGCGGTCGCATTGACCTTGTTGCGAATGTCGTTGGTCTTCATGGGGATTTCCTGAATAGCAGTGGATTCCATAAGTCTTCCTCCTTTTAATGAATCGCAAGGCGCTTATTAACGTCATAGGTCGGGTCTACCTGACCGGTATAATAACCTCTGGTCGAGCCTCTGGTCAGAACGAGCAGAAGAGCGCGATACATCTGGCTATCTCCGGGAGACTTAATCGCCTCGCGTTTCAGGCTAGAAACCAGCCCTACGGCGAAAGGTCTGCCGAGCTGGAGATAATCGTTGGGATGAGCGTGCTTGTAGTTTCTCTGGGCGTTTTGGATAACTTTGTTCAATTCGTACCAGACATAGTCGCGAGCGAAAGTATAGTTGTCAACATAAACGTCACCAGTTTTATCGTCGATTCGGCAGCCATAGCAGGGCTTACAGGGGTTAAAGGAATAATCGGACATACATCATTCCTCCTTTCTCTAAAGGTGCAAAAACAGGTTTATGCTTTCATTATAGCATACTTTTGATAAAAAGTCAATAAAAGTTGTTTAGTTTAGCAGTTAATTTGACTTTACCCCTATGAGATAGTATAATATGAAATAGAGAGGCGAAGGGCCTCTTATTACTTTAACAGACTGATTTTATAGAGAAAGGGGGAGAATCATGAATGGCAAAGAGAGGACATTCCTAATCCTTGGACTTGCTGACTCAATCATTACAGTCGCGTTTGTCGCTCGACTTGTCTCTATTGTAACCGTTGATAAAACGAGGATGATCATTCAACGGCATTATTCCGGTTACAGGAGCGCAATTGTTGCAATGACAATCGGGACTTTGATTATGATTGCGGCGACGGTTTACATTTTCCTGAAGTACCGGAAGGCACGATTACAAGCGAGGGGGGAGACAGCCGCCAGCAAGAAGCACAAGGCAGTTAAGAGCCGGAAACTGATCGAGAAGCTCGACACACCAGAGGAGATTTATGGGTACCTGAAGAGCCGATTGGGATCAGAGTCCCACATTTCTGACTCTTTAAGGATTTCCTACAAAAGAATCCTCGCGCAACTCGACGAGATGAATAGCCTTCAGGATCGACTTGAACAACTACTCGAAGTCAACAACTCGACCGCTTCACTGAACGAAACGCGCGACCTGCTCCAAGACGTCGAGAACGCAATTTGTCTCGGGGTCAGGAAGGCAATCAATTTCCAGATTGCAGGAGGAGAGGTAGCGTTTTTGGGGAAAATTGAGACGACGCT
Organism: Candidatus Saccharimonadota bacterium; assembly: GCA_017406405.1. Taxonomy (GTDB): domain Bacteria; phylum Patescibacteriota; class Saccharimonadia; order Saccharimonadales; family Saccharimonadaceae; genus Nanosyncoccus. Next base: position 817 of record JAFQYO010000002.1, on the reverse strand, counting down.
GAACGACAACAGAAAACTTCTCGATGAGGCCGAGGGGGTCTTAATCAACATCGCGGAGTTTATCAATAGCGGAGAGGGAGATATTACACATATCTCTCGGAAGATCAGGGATTATCGCCAAACAATTCAGGCATTTTTGAAGGAGGAGAACGAAGATGACGATGAAGAAGATAATCGCAGCGATTTTGGCACTGGCGCTCACTCTGTTGCTCGCGGGATGCGGGGATGACGAGAAAGAGACGGCCAGTCGCGGACAGCTCAGCTATGATGACGCGGCGCAGGAAGTCTCCGCTTATTTTGCCAACATCAAGCCGACCCACAAGGAACCGAAGCTCGACACCGACCTCGATTTCACGACGACCGCCGCGCTTGCAGACATTTCGACTTTTCCCCTGACGACAAGGGCGAACGCCGATGTTGTCGTCGAGATTGCGACGGCGACCGAACTTTCGAACGAGAACGCGCCAGATGATTGGCTAAACATAGTCGCGACAAGTTTTAACCGTCAGAGAGTTACGCTCTCGAACGGAAAAACAGTCGGGATTAGTGTTCGAAAAATCGCAAGCGGCGAAACGGTAACGTATATGGTCGATGGGGATTATCGACCGGATGCCTTTATCCCGTCTTGCGGGGCTTGGGGCGAAATGCTCCAAAGTCGAGGATTTCGGACGACCGTTCTAACCGAGCGGTTGGTCGGGAATACTGCGGGGATTTTGATGAAACGAGCAGCTTATAATGCCTATGTTGAGAAACATGGCGAAATAACTGTCAGCGGAATCCTTAGCGCCGCGCTAGACGGCGAATTGATCTTCGCCGT